>NZ_JBLUPZ010000003.1:0-636287 GCF_048068255.1 Pseudomonas sp. NY15374 | reverse complement strand
CCGATCAGGTGATCGAAGCACTTCACACCTCACCGAACTCGCTTAACTCGTTGATTAGCAAGAAGTTTTGCGTTCCGTTTGCTGCGGAAGTGGGGCGCATTATAAGGGGATATGAGAGGGCGTCAACCTTTTATTTCAAGAATCTTTCAGATCGCTGAAAACACAGCGGGGAGGCCTGCCGGCCTCCCCGCTTCTCTATATAGCTGAGACGCTGTCACAGCACCCCTGCAGAACGCAGCACCTGAACAGCCGCTGCATCCAATCCCAAGACATCCCTCAGCACCGCCTCGGTATGCTCCCCGAGCAAAGGTGGGGCCCGACGATACTCCACGGGCGTCTCCGACAACCTGATCGGGCTCGCCACCTGAGGCACACTGCCCGCCAGCGGATGAGGAACATCCACCTTCAAGCCGCGCGCCACGACCTGCGGATCCTGGAACATCTGCGCCAGGTCGTTGATCGGCCCGCACGGCACTCCAGCCCTTTCCAGCTCCGCCACCCACTCGGCAGTGGTCTTGAACACCGTCGCCTGTCGAATCAGAGGAATAAGCTCCGCCCGATGCGCAACCCGCTGCTTGTTGGTGGCAAAGCGCGGATCATCTGCCCACTGCGGCTGACCGGCCACTTCCGCGAACTTGCGGAACTGCCCGTCGTTACCCACCGTAAGGATGAAGTCACCATCGGCCGTCGGGAAGTCCTGGTAAGGCACGATGTTGGGATGCGCATTACCCAGGCGCTTGGGCGGTGTGCCCGTGGTCAGGTAGTTCATTGCCTGGTTGGCAAGGCACGCCACCTGCACATCCAGCAGAGCCATATCGATATGCTGGCCCTCCCCCGACTGATCGCGATGCGCCAGCGCTGCAAGGATCGCCACCGTAGAATAAAGCCCGGTGAGAATGTCAGTCAGCGCCACTCCCACCTTCATGGGCCCGGCACCCTGCTCACCCTCAGGCCGTCCGGTCAGACTCATCAATCCGCCCAGCCCCTGGATCATGAAATCGTAGCCCGCGCGCTTGGCATAGGGCCCAGTCTGACCAAAACCAGTGATCGAACAATAGATAAGCCTTGGATTGACCGCCTTCAGGCGTTCGTAGTCCAGCCCATAGCTCGCCAGCCCGCCCACCTTGAAGTTCTCGATGACGATATCCGACTTTGCCGCCAGTTCACGCACCAGGCGCTGACCTTCGGGCTGGGTGAAGTCGATAGTCACCGAACGCTTGTTCCGGTTGGCCGACAGATAGTAGGCCGCCTCGCTGGTGTTCTCGCCTCGGGCGTCCCGCAGGAAGGGCGGACCCCACGCCCGGGTGTCATCGCCGCTATCCGGGCGCTCGACCTTGATCACGTCAGCCCCGAGGTCGGCGAGAATCTGGCCGGACCACGGCCCGGCCAACACACGCGACAGGTCCAGCACCCGCAGATGTGACAGTGCTCCCATGGCCGCGCCCCTCTATTAATAGAACGCCTGGATGCCGGTCTGTGCGCGGCCGAGAATCAACGCATGGATGTCATGCGTCCCTTCATAGGTGTTGACCACCTCGAGGTTGACCAGGTGACGCGCCACCCCGAACTCGTCGGAGATCCCGTTGCCGCCGAGCATGTCGCGCGCCAGACGGGCGATATCCAGCGCCTTGCCGCAGGAGTTGCGCTTCATGATCGAGGTGATCTCCACCGCCGCAGTGCCCTCGTCCTTCATCCGCCCCAGCCGCAGGCAGCCTTGCAGCCCCAAGGTGATCTCGGTCTGCATGTCAGCGAGTTTCTTCTGGATCAGTTGATTGGCGGCCAGAGGGCGACCGAACTGCTTGCGGTCCAGGGTGTACTGGCGTGCAGTGTGCCAGCAAGCCTCAGCCGCCCCCAGCGCGCCCCAGGAAATGCCATAGCGCGCCGAGTTCAAACAGGTGAACGGGCCTTTCAAACCACGGACCTCAGGGAAGATGTTCTCTTCCGGCACGAACACGCCGTCCATGACGATCTCACCGGTGATCGACGCACGCAGGCCAACCTTGCCATGAATGGCTGGAGCGCTCAGACCCTTCCATCCCTTTTCCAGAATGAAGCCACGAATATCGCCGGCATCGTCCTTCGCCCAGACCACGAACACATCGGCGATCGGGCTGTTGGTGATCCACATTTTGCTGCCCGTCAGGCTGTAGCCACCCTCGACCTTGCGAGCACGGGTGATCATCGCGCCAGGGTCGGAGCCGTGATTGGGTTCGGTCAAACCGAAGCAACCGATCCATTCCCCACTGGCCAGCTTGGGCAGGTACTTCTGCTTCTGCGCCTCACTGCCGAACTCGTTGATCGGCACCATGACCAGCGAAGACTGCACACTCATCATCGAGCGGTAGCCCGAGTCGATCCGCTCCACTTCACGGGCGATCAACCCATAGCACACATAGTTGAGACCACTGCCACCATACTCCGCCGGAATGGTCGCCCCCAGCAGGCCGACCTCGCCCATCTCACGGAAGATCGCCGGATCGGTCTGTTCGTGACGGAACGCCTCGATCACCCGCGGAGCAAGCTTGTCCTGGGCGAACTGATAAGCGCTGTCACGCACCATGCGCTCCTCTTCAGTGAGCTGCTGATCCAGCAGCAGCGGATCGATCCAGTTGAAGCTTGCTTTACCGGCCATGGGCAGAGTCCTCGAAAGGTATGTGACGAAATTTCTTGTTGCCTTGATCCTAGGCCGGAACCTGTCGGCGGACAAACGAGGATTGCGCACCTATTAGTGCTATTTTCTCACTCCGTAATAAGCGAAATCCCTATCCAACGCCTCTTATAAGTGAGAATGACGTACATGCGGCGCAAGATCCCCAGCACCACCGCCCTGGTCTGCTTCGAGGCGGCCGCCCGCCACGAGAGCTTTACCAAGGCCGCCCAGGAACTGGCGCTGACCCAAGGTGCCGTCTGTCGGCAAATCGGTGGCCTGGAGGGCTTTCTCAATGTGGAGCTTTTCCGACGCTCGCGCCGGGGGGTGAAGCTGACCGAGGCTGGCCTGTCGTACAGCCGCCAGGTCTCGGCGCAATTGGACGCGGTGGAACGGGATACCCTGTCGGTGATGCGTCAGCAGGGCGCCAACGTCATCGAACTGGCCGTAGTGCCGACCTTCGGCACCCAGTGGCTGCTCCCCCGTCTGAAGGACTTCCAGCAACGCCACCCGGAGGTAACGGTCAACCTCACCAACCGCACGCGGCCTTTCCTGTTCGCCGACACCACCTTCGATGCCGCCATCTACTTCGGCGACGCCGACTGGTCTGGCACCCAGTCACATCGCCTGATGGGTGAAAATCCGGTGCCGGTGTGCAGCCCGCAATGGCTCGACGGACGAGACGCACTAGACGCCAGATACATCGCCGAGCTGCCATTGCTGCAGCAGACCACCCGCCCCTACGCCTGGCGGCAGTGGTTCGACAGCCTGGGCATGAGCGTGGAACGCGACATGAACGGCCCGCGCTACGAGCTGTTTTCCATGCTGGGCCAGGCGGCAATGCACGAAATGGGCGTAGCCTTGATCCCGCCGTTCCTCATCCAGCGCGAGCTGGCGGAGGGCCGACTGGTGGTCGCAAACAAGCATGCCCTGTCGAGCGACAAGGCCTACTATCTGATGATTCCCGAGCGCAAGGTGGAGTCAGCTTCGCTGCGCGCATTCCGCGACTGGCTGGTGATTCAGGCGCGCGACTACGCCGCAAGCGCATGAAACCCAAAAGCTGACTTCGTAGTCAATTATTTTAAACACCTACAGATATATGGATTTGTCGCAAATCCATAAACTGTTCCATTAGCGAAAAAAACCGTATCAACCCTAGTAACCGCGAGGGTTTGCCGCTGTTTTTACGACATCCAGCAAACTACGGACGAAAACCGCCAAAAATTTTCGATTTTTTCTCCTAAGCTCCCAATAGCGCGTTCTTGACGGCCTGGATGCGGACGGTTGCGACAAGTGGTCACAGGGTGACTTGTAGTTTTAACTTCGTTTCGCTCCAGAACCGGTTGAAGCACCTGCGGTTCGTCTGCAAAATGCCTCGCCCGCCCCGGAACCGGCGGTATGCATTGCTCAACGACCGCTCCAGCAGCACCACCCGAAGTGCGCTGGAATCAACAATGACAAGGTCACCGCAGGAGACAAAGTCGTGCACATTGGTGTTCCTCTAGAGACGCAGACGGGTGAGGCGAGGGTTGCCGCGACCCCGGAAACCATCAAGAAACTGGTCGGCCAGGGCCATCAGGTCACTGTCGAACGGGGCGCCGGGCTCAAAGCCAGCATCCCGGACAGCGCCTATGAGGCCGCAGGTGCTTCCTTGGGTGACGCTGGCGATGCCTTGGGCGCGCAGTTGGTGCTCAAGGTGGTGGCGCCCAGCGACCAGGAACTGGCCCGGATCAATCCCGGCAGTATCCTGGTGGGCATGCTCAACCCCTTCAACAGCGAGCTCATCGCCAGGATGGCCGAACACGGCATCACCGCCTTCGCCCTTGAAGCCGCTCCGCGCACCTCGCGCGCGCAAAGCCTGGACGTGTTGTCATCGCAGGCCAACATCGCCGGCTACAAGGCCGTGCTGCTTGCGGCGCATCACTATCCGCGCTTCATGCCCATGCTGATGACCGCTGCGGGCACCGTGAAAGCCGCTCGCGTGCTGATTCTCGGTGCCGGTGTCGCCGGGCTGCAGGCCATCGCCACGGCCAAGCGCCTCGGGGCAGTGATTGAGGCGTCGGACGTACGGCCCGCAGTGAAAGAACAGATCGAATCCCTTGGCGCCAAGTTCATCGACGTCCCCTATGAGACCGACGAAGAACGCGAGTGCGCCGAAGGCGTAGGCGGTTACGCCCGCCCGATGCCGGCCAGCTGGATGCAACGCCAGGCCCAGGCGGTGCACGAACGCGCGAAGCAGGCCGACATCGTCATCACCACCGCACTGATCCCCGGCCGCAAGGCACCGACGCTGCTCAGCGCCGAGACCGTGGCGCAGATGAAACCCGGCTCGGTCGTCATCGACCTCGCGGCGGCCCAAGGCGGCAACTGCCCGCTCACGGTGGCCGATCAGGTAGTGCTGGCACACGGCGTGACCATCGTCGGCCCGACCAACCTGCCCGCCCAGCTGGCTGCCGACGCCTCTGCGCTGTACGCACGCAACCTGCTGGACTTCATGAAGCTGCTGTTCGACAAGGACGGCGCGCTGGTGATCAACCTGGAAGACGACATCGTCGCCGCGTGCCTGATGTGCCGCGACGGCCAGGTCGTGCGCAAGAACGGCTGAGGAGCACGACAATGGAAGACATGCTGATTTCCCACGGAATCTACAACCTGATCATCTTTGTGCTGGCCATCTACGTTGGCTACCACGTGGTCTGGAACGTTACCCCGGCGCTGCACACCCCGCTGATGGCGGTGACCAACGCGATTTCCGCGATCGTCATCGTCGGCGCGATGCTCGCCGCAGCGCTGACGGTCACCCCGGCCGGCAAGCTGATGGGCACCCTTGCCGTGGCCCTGGCCGCGGTCAATGTGTTCGGGGGCTTCCTGGTCACCCGCCGCATGCTGGAAATGTTCAAGAAGAAAACCAAGAACGAGGGGCAGAAGTAAGCATGAGCATGAATCTGGTCACCCTTCTCTACCTGGTCGCCTCGGTCTGCTTCATCCAGGCTCTCAAAGGCCTGTCGCACCCGACCACCTCCCGGCGCGGCAACCTGTTCGGCATGATCGGCATGGGCATCGCCATGCTCACCACCATCGGCCTCATCTATAAGCTCGCTGCACTCTCGGTCGGTAGCGGCGGCGCCACCGCGGGTATCGGCTATGTCCTCGTCGGCCTGCTGATCGGCGGCAGCGCCGGGTCGATCATGGCCAAGCGCGTCGAGATGACCAAGATGCCAGAGCTGGTCGCTTTCATGCACAGCATGATCGGCCTGGCCGCGGTGTTCATCGCCATCGCCGCGGTGCTCGAGCCCCAATCACTGGGCATCGTCGCCAGCATCAGCGACCCTATCCCCACCGGCAATCGCCTGGAGCTGTTCCTCGGCGCAGCCATTGGTGCAATCACCTTCTCCGGCTCCGTGATCGCCTTCGGCAAGCTGTCGGGCAAGTACAAGTTTCGCCTGTTCCAGGGCGCACCCGTACAGTTCGCCGGCCAGCACAAGCTGAACCTGATCCTTGGCATCACCACCCTCGCCCTGGGCTTGCTGTTCACCTTCACCGGACACTACAGCGCCTTCACCCTGATGCTGGTCCTCGCCTTCGTCATGGGTGTGCTGATCATCATCCCGATCGGCGGTGCCGACATGCCGGTGGTGGTGTCGATGCTCAACAGCTACTCGGGCTGGGCCGCGGCAGGCATTGGCTTCTCGCTGAACAACTCGATGCTGATCATCGCCGGCTCCCTGGTCGGCTCCAGCGGTGCAATCCTCTCGTACATCATGTGCAAGGCGATGAACCGCTCGTTCTTCAACGTCATCCTCGGCGGCTTCGGTGGCGACACCGATAGCGGCGCGGCGGCCGGCACGAAAGAACAACGCCCGGTGAAATCCGGTTCGGCCGACGATGCAACCTTCCTGCTGAGCAACGCCGACAGCGTGATCATCGTTCCCGGCTACGGCCTCGCGGTGGCCCGCGCCCAGCACGCCCTGAAAGAGCTGACCGAGAAGCTGACCCACAACGGTGTAACCGTGAAGTATGCGATTCACCCGGTGGCGGGGCGCATGCCCGGGCACATGAACGTACTGCTGGCCGAAGCAGAGGTCCCGTACGATCAGGTGTTCGAAATGGAGGACATCAACGCCGAGTTCGGCCAGGCCGACGTTGTGCTGGTGCTGGGCGCCAACGATGTGGTCAACCCCGCAGCGAAGAACGATCCCAAGTCGCCGATTGCCGGCATGCCGATCCTCGAAGCCTTCAAGGCCAAGACCATCATCGTCAACAAGCGCTCCATGGCCAGCGGTTATGCGGGCCTGGACAATGAACTGTTCTATCTGGACAAGACCATGATGGTGTTCGGTGACGCCAAGAAAGTCATCGAGGACATGGTCAAGGCCGTGGAGTAATCCTTTTCCGAGCTGGACGACACTGTTTTAGAAGGCCCCGGGAAGATTCTTCCTGGGGCCTTGTCGTTTTGCTGATCCAGATCAATGGCTCTATTTCCAGGCTCCTCATACGACCATGGTCGCGGGACGGCATCGGGCTAAATCTCTAGACTGCGCTGCAGTAGCCCAAGTAGCCCGAGATAACAATCCATGTACCGTGATCGTATCCGCTTGTCCTCCCTGCACAGCAAGGTAATGAGTGCGGCCGACGCCGCTGGCCTGATCGAGGACGGCATGACCGTCGGCATGAGCGGCTTCACCCGCGCCGGCGAAGCCAAGGCAGTGCCACACGCCCTGGCCGAACGTGCCAAGCAGTCGCCACTGAAGATCAGCCTGATGACCGGCGCCAGCCTGGGCAACGACCTGGACAAGCAACTGACCGAGGCCGGTGTACTCGCCCGGCGCATGCCCTTTCAGGTGGACAGCACCCTGCGCAAGGCCATCAATGACGGGCAGGTGATGTTCATCGACCAGCACCTGTCGGAAACCGTCGAGCAGTTGCGTAACAAACAGCTGACCTTGCCGGACATCGCAGTCATCGAAGCAGTTGCGATCACGGAACAGGGCCACATCGTGCCAACCACCTCGGTGGGCAACTCGGCCAGCTTCGCGATCTTCGCCAAGCAGGTCATCGTCGAGATCAACCTGTCGCACAACCCCAACCTCGAAGGGCTGCACGACATCTATATCCCGACCTACCGCCCGACCCGCACGCCGATTCCACTGGTGAAGGTCGATGACCGCATCGGCAGCACCGCGATCCCGATCGATCCAGCGAAGATCGTCGGCATCGTCATCAGCGACCAACCAGACTCGCCCTCCACCGTCCTGCCACCGGATCACGAGACCCAGGCCATCGCCGACCACCTGATCGACTTCCTCAAGCAGGAAGTTGATGCCGGACGCATGAGCAACAGCCTTGGCCCGCTGCAGGCCGGCATCGGCAGCATCGCCAATGCCGTGATGTGCGGGCTGATCGAATCGCCGTTCGAAGACCTGACCATGTACTCCGAAGTGCTGCAGGACTCGACGTTCGACCTGATCGATGCCGGCAAGCTGCGCTTCGCCTCGGGCAGCTCGATCACCCTCTCGACCCGCCGCAATGCCGACGTGTTCGGCAACCTCGAGCGTTACAAGGACAAACTGGTGCTGCGCCCCCAGGAGATTTCCAACCACCCTGAAGTGGTGCGTCGCCTGGGCATCATCGGGATCAACACCGCGCTGGAGTTCGACATCTACGGCAACGTCAACTCCACCCACGTGTGCGGCACGCGGATGATGAACGGTATCGGTGGCTCCGGCGACTTCGCCCGCAACGCCCACCTCGCGGTATTCGTGACCAAGTCGATTGCCAAGGGTGGTGCAATTTCCAGCGTGGTGCCGATGGTCAGCCATGTCGATCACACCGAGCATGATGTGGACATCCTGGTTACCGAACAGGGCCTGGCCGACCTGCGCGGCCTTGCACCGCGCGAACGTGCCCGGGCGATCATCGACAACTGCGTGCATCCGGACTACCGCGCCGCACTGAACGACTACTTCGACCGCGCCTGCCAGCGAGGCGGGCACACCCCGCATATCCTGCGCGAAGCGCTGAGCTGGCACGAAAACCTGGAAGAAAGCGGGCGGATGCTGGCTGGCTGATCGGCCAGCTGTATCGGTCTTCTGAGCCCATCGCGGGACAAGCCCGCTCCTACAAAAGCAGCTCAGGCCTCTGTGGGAGCGGGCTTGCCCGCGAAAGGAACACTGCGATGCATGGCACCGGCTGCGCCGGTGTTCGCGGAACAAGCCCCCGATCATGTCTGTCTTGATAAAACAGTTAGACAGTTAGGCATATAAAACTGTACTACTGTACCGCTAAAATCCCCGCCTCAATCCCGCCTATATTTTAAAACACAGCGAAAATGCACGAAAACAGTGCAGACCAGTACAGTTATGCCAATTCGGAGTGCAACAGTAGCGTTTAACAGTTAACTGGCCCATCGCAATACTGGTGAACTGTATCTACTGTTATGGACGACAGAGGAGGATCATTGGCATCAGTTAAATCACTACCTAATCCCGCCACAAGCGGAAGGATGACACATCATGGAACGTACCCTCAGTTCCGGTCTGGTTTTCGAAAACAACGTTGAATCCAAAGCCTCGGCTCCTCTGCGCGCCCTGTCGACCCTGCTGCTGTGGCAGCGTCGCATCGCCAGCCGCCGTCAATTGGCTCGCCTGGATGCCCGCCTGCTGGCCGACGCCGGTATCAGCGAGTCCCAGCGCTACCAAGAGCTGAGCAAGCCTTTCTGGCGCTAAGCTCCGGCTTGCCGGCACCACGCCGGCACCGCGAATTCTCAAAACCCGTCGCAGGGAACTGCGACGGGTTTTTTTGTTTCAAACCCGCGCAGTTGAGCAGCTCAACACAGAAGCAGTACAATTTCTGATAATTAAAAAAAGACCGTAACAGTTCCATCTGATCTCGTCCTTCACATCTGGAAACAGAGCCACGTGATACGCTTGCGACAACGGCCTGTTAGCTTGGTCAAACGCGCTGCCTATTATCTAAAGTACCGTGACGAGCAGTGCGAGCGTCCGAATAATCAGAACTACCCCCCGCAGGAGTCCCCCATGTCCCGTAAATACCTGTTTGGCGCTGCCATGCTGCTGAGCTTGGCGGGCACCGCCCACGCCACCAGCTTCGTCGTCACCACCGATGCCGTGGTTGGCGCAGTGGCCGCGTCCACCGACGCCACTTCCGACGTCTCCTCTTCGTTCCGTGACGACAAGATCGTCCAGGCCGCCCGTGACGACGCTGCCAGCTTCGTTGGCAGCCAAGGGGATATCCGCGGCGCGAAGCTGGAAAGTGCCTTCATCCATATCCGCCAGCAGATGCCTGCACTGCAAGCCAGCGACACGCAACTGGCGCAGGCCATCCTGGCCCTCTGACGCCAACCATCGTACCCGCAGGCCACGGCGCCCCCGTCGCCTGCGGGAACAGCATTCACCCTGCCGACAGAGCGTTGTCCAAGCCCATGCGTTACCTTGTGCCCTTGCTGCTCGCCATTGCCAGTATGGGAAGCGCCCATGCCATGGATGTCACGACCCAGTTTCCGGTCATGACCGGCTATGTCACCAGCCAGGTGACCACTGCGCCGTTCGACCGCAAGATCGTCGGCATGGCCCATGATGATGCGGCCGCATTCGTCGCCAGTGACGGCCGGATTCGTGGCGCGCGGCTGCAAGCCGCACTGACGGAACTGCGCCAAATCTATTCGCGTCAGTCCGTCGGCGACCTTGAACTGGCAGAAGCAATTCTCGTCCAATGATCACACCTGACTCCCTGTATTTTTCGGAGATGCTCCATGCGTAAACCGCTGATCGCCGCTACCCTCGGCATGTTGCTGCTGGCCGACCTGGCCCAGGCGCAAACCCTGGTGGCCACCAGCAATATCATCGTTCGCGCCTTTGGCCGTTCGATCGATTTCACATCCGACACCACCACCTCGATCCGCGACTCCAAGGTCGTGCGCGAGGCCCGCGACGACGCCGCCAGCTTCGTCGCCAGCAATGGCGATATCCGTGGCGCCCAGCTCGAAGCTGCATTCGACACCCTGCGCGAGCGTGTGCCTGAAGCGCGCGACGCCAGCGACCAGGTACTGGCCGAAGCCATCCTGTCGCTGTGAAGCGCGTGCGTGCCTGGCTGCTCGGCTGCGCCCTGACGCTGCTCGGCACGCCCGCCCTGGCCGACCTGCAGCTCGAGCTGCAGACTGTCGGCCTGGACGCTCGACAGCAGCAGGCCTCCCAGCAGCTGTTGGATGAGGCACTGTCGAAGCTGCCCCCCTCCTTCAAACAGCGCCTGGATCGCCGTATCCAGGTCGGCTGGACCGACAAGATGCCTGCCGATGCCTACGGCCAGGCCTCGCCAGTCTCGACCCTAGATCTCAACAGCCGCCTGCTGCCAGCGCTAGCCGATGGCAGTGCCGCCACGGAAAAAACTCATCGCCCCCACGGGACGGTGCGGGAAGAACTGCTGGCCACCGTGCTGCACGAGCTCACCCACATTTATGATCGCGCGCGCCTGTGGCCCAGTGCCGAGCGCTCGCTGATCGCCCGCTGCAACCGCCAGCAGGGCACCCTCGGCCAGATCGGCCTGCCCCAGCAATGCCGTGGCCAAACTGCTCGCCGCTTCACCCTGAGTGACGATCCGCGTCTGCTCGACCTTGCCGGCTGGCCGCAGTACGTCGGCCGCCGTGGTGAGCGTGAACAGCACAACGGTCAACTGGTACGCACCCCGGACAGCTATGAGCTGAGCAGCCCCAAGGAGTTTGTCGCGGTCAACATGGAGTACTTCCTCCTCGACCCGAGCTATGGCTGCCGGCGCCCGGCCCTGAACCAGTACCTGCACGATCATTTCGGCTGGGCACCCCAGCAGGACACCTGCGCCAAGGGCCTGCCGTTCCTTAACGCCGGCAGTGACTTCGCCCGCGAGCCGCTGGGCGAAATCGACCCGGAGCGCGTCTACGAAGTCGACTACCTGCTTGCCGAGGCCAACCAGAACTGGGTCAGCCGCTGGGGACACAGCATGCTGCGCCTGGTGATCTGTGCACCGGGCCGCCCACGCGGGCCGGACTGCCGCCTGGACCTGGACCGTCATCTGGTGTTGTCGTACCGCGCGTTCGTCAATGATGTGCAGTTGTCCAGCTGGGACGGCCTGACCGGCGCCTATCCGTCGCGCCTGTTCGTCCTGCCGTTGGGCCAGGTGATCGACGAGTACACCAAGACCGAACTGCGCAGCCTGGCCTCCGTGCCGCTCAAGCTCGATCGCCAGCAGATCGAGGACCTGGTGCGCCAGGCTGCCGAAATGCACTGGAGCTACGACGGCAATTACTATTTCCTGTCCAACAATTGCGCGGTGGAAACCCTCAAGCTGATGCGCAGCGGCACCGCCGACCAGCGCTTCAGCGATCTCGACGCGATCATGCCCAACGGCTTGCTCGAAGTCCTCAAGGGAAGGGGTCTGGCCGACACCAGCGTACTCGACGATCCGCGCGAAGCGCTGCGCCTGGGCTATCGCTTCGACTCTTATCGCGACCGCTACCAGGCCATGTTCGAAGTGTTGAAGAAGCAGTTGCCGATCAAACAGAGCGCCGTGGAAGACTGGTTGGCCCAGGATGCCGAGCAACGCCGCCCCTGGTTCGCCCAGGCCGACTTGCGCACCAGTGCGGCCTTGCTGCTGCTCGAACAGGCCAGCCTGCGCCGCCAGTTGCTGCTGGCCCAGGACGAAGTCAAGCAACGCTACCTCAATGCCGCCGCGCTCAAGGACGGCAGCATCGACAAAGCCAATGCCACGCTGCAGCAGATGCTTGCCAACAGTGGGTTCCTCAGCCGACCGGCCGAGCTGCTCGAAGCAGATGGCTACGGCTTGCCGCAACCCCAGGAGCGGGTGCATCTGGAAAAGGTCAGTAGTGAACGGCAGGCGCAGTTGCTACGCCTGAGTACCGATTTGGACAAGGAAGTCAGAGCGCTGCTGGAGCCAGCCCGCGCGAAGGAAATTGCGGCCATCGAGGCCAACGTGAAGCAGATAGGAGAACACCTGCGCGCCCTGCACAAGGCAGCTGGCGGTTTGCAGCTACCGTGAGCGCACAGGGCTACTTGATCGGCCGCCAGATCAGCGGGTAGCGGTACGGCTTGCCTTCATTGGCCCGAACCCCTGCCAGGATGATCAGAATCAGCACTGCCACCGCCAGGATGGCGAACAGTACGATGCCGATCACCACGAACATCAGCAGGAAGCAGATGAATCCGGCAATGGTGACGCTGATCTGGAAGTTCAGCGCTTCCTTGCCCTGGGCATCGACGAACGGATCGACCTCACGCTTCCAGATCCACATCACCAGTGGCCCGAGCAGATGCCCGAGCGGCATCACCAGCCCGAGCAAGGCGCTGAAGTGGCAGAACATCGCCCATTGCCGAACTTCGGCGCTCGGCGTTTCGATCGGCAGATTCGTCTCACTCATGGGTCCATCGCCTCCTTGGCGCAGCTTCAGTCGGCCAATGCAGCCTTCTGCAGGTCGAAGATCTCGGTCATGCCCTTCTGCGCCAGCGCCAGCATGGCGTTGAAGTCTTCAGGCTGGAACGGCGCGCCTTCGGCAGTGCCCTGCACTTCGATGAAGCCACCGGCGCTGGTCATGACCACGTTGAGGTCGGTTTCGGCAGCCGAGTCTTCGAGGTAGTCGAGGTCCAGCACTGCCTCGCCCTGGTACATGCCCACCGACACCGCGGCGATCATGTGCTTGAGCGGGTTGCCACCCTTGAGACCGCCACGCTTCTTGATCACCGCCAGGGCGTCGCACAGGGCCACCATTGCGCCGGTGATCGAAGCGGTGCGGGTGCCGCCGTCGGCCTGGATCACATCGCAGTCGACGTACAGCGTGATGTCGCCCAGCTTGCTCATGTCCAGGGCTGCGCGCAACGAACGGCCGATCAGGCGCTGGATCTCGAGGGTGCGGCCGCCCTGCTTGCCACGACTGGCCTCACGCTGGTTACGCTCGCCAGTGGAGCGCGGCAGCATGCCGTACTCGGCCGTCAACCAGCCCTGCCCCTGGCCTTTGAGGAAGCGTGGTACACCGTTCTCGACGCTGACCGTGCAGATGACCTTGGTGTCACCGAACTCGACCAGTACCGACCCCTCGGCGTGCTTGGTGTAGTTGCGGGTGATGCGGATCGAGCGAAGCTGATCGGCAGCGCGACCACTTGGACGTTTCATCTGGGATACCTGTACTGGAATTCGAATCAGGCGGCCATTATAGAGCCGTGCGTCCTGCGAGGACATGCCTATTGTCGCGGCCTCGCAACCCGTCGACTTTTTCCACCTATGCCTGCGACGCCCTGTAGCATGGTCCGATTGGGCGCCACCGCCGCACTGCGCTACAATCCTGCGCCTTGCAGCCGAAAGGCTTCCCCGTACAAACCGAATTCGCGAGGTACTCCCCATGGTGCACAGCATGACCGCCTTTGCCCGCGTCGAGCGCGCCGGCAGCCAGGGCACCCTGGCCTGGGAGCTGCGCTCGGTCAACCACCGCTATCTCGAACCGCACCTGCGCCTGCCCGAAGCCCTGCGCGATCTTGAGGGCGCGGTACGCGAAGGCCTGCGCCAGGGGCTGTCGCGCGGCAAGGTCGAATGCACCTTGCGCCTGTCCGAAGACAGCACCGGCAAGCCGTTGCAGGTCGATCGCGAGCGCGCCGCGCAACTGGTCGCCGCCGCCGAGACCGTGGCCGGGCTGATCAATCAGCCAGCCCCGCTCAATCCCCTCGAAGTGTTGGCCTGGCCCGGCGTGCTGGTAGCCGATGCCGCCGACCCACAGGCGCTGAACACCGAGGCGATGGCACTGTTCGACGAGGCGCTCGCCGAGCTCAAGGCCGGCCGCCTGCGCGAGGGCCAGGAGCTGGCCCGACTGATCAACGAGCGCCTGGACGCCATGACCACCGAAGTCGCCACCCTGCGCGCCCTGGTGCCACAAATGCTGGCCGCCCAGCGCCAGCGCATCGTCGACCGGTTCAGCGACCTGCAGGCCGAGCTCGACCCACAGCGCCTGGAGCAGGAGATGGTGCTGCTGGCACAAAAGAGCGACGTCGCCGAGGAGCTCGACCGTCTCAGCACCCATGTCACCGAGGTGCGCCGCGTGCTCAAGTCGGGCGGCGCCGCCGGACGACGCCTGGACTTCCTGATGCAGGAACTCAATCGCGAGGCGAACACGCTCGGCTCAAAGGCCTTCGACCCGCGCAGCACGCAAGCGGCGGTCAATCTGAAGGTGCTGATCGAACAGATGCGTGAACAAGTACAGAACATCGAGTAAGGCCACCCCACCATGAAGCACAGCAGCGGCACCCTCTACATCGTTTCGGCGCCTTCCGGCGCTGGCAAGACCAGCCTGGTCACTGCTCTGACCCAGCAAGACCAGCAGATCCGCGTCTCTGTCTCCCACACCACCCGTGCCATGCGCCCAGGCGAGACCCACGGGGTGAACTATCACTTCGTGGTTCACGAGGAGTTCAAGGCATTGATTGCCCAAGGCGACTTCCTCGAGCACGCCGAGGTGTTCGGCAACTTCTACGGCACCTCCCGCAGCGCGCTGCAGGAAACCCTCGACCAAGGCTTCGACCTGATCCTTGAAATCGACTGGCAGGGTGCGCAGCAAGTGCGCAAGCTGATGCCCGAGGCCTTGTCGATCTTCATCCTGCCACCGAGCCAGGAAGCCCTGCGCCAGCGCCTGGACGGACGCGGCCAGGACAGTGAAGAAATCATCGCCGGGCGCATGAAGGAAGCGGTCAGCGAGATGGTGCATTACAACGAATTCGACTACGTCATCGTCAACGATGACTTCGAAGACGCGCTCGAAGACCTGAAGTCGGTGTTCCGTTCGAACCGGTTGCTGCTCAAGAAGCAGCAGCAGCGCCATGGCGAGCTGTTGAAGCAGTTGGTCGGCTGAACCACGCGCTGAAACCAGCGCGGGGCAAGTCGCAACGACTTGCCCCGCGATTGGGCTGCGCAGCAGCTCCCTTGCGCCTTATTCCTGCAACTGCAACTTCGCCTGCTGCTGCAAGGTCGCCCCGAGGAAATACGCCGGTGCACGCAGCCGCGACAGCATCATCAGCACGATCCCCAGCACCGAGATGATCGCCGCGATCACGAACACCAGCCCCAGCCCACCGACATGCGAGCCGCTGCCAAAGTCGGGCGAGGCGCTGTCGATCGCGGTACGCACGAAGATCACCGACAGGATCACCCCACCCACCAGCGGGCACAGGCCGCGCATGAAGAAGTGGCGCAGGCTGTCGAACAGGCTGTCGCGGAAGTACCAGACACAGGCGAACGCGGTCAGCGAATAGTAGAAGCAGATCATCATCCCCAGCGCGGTGATGGTGTCTGCCAGCACGTTCTCGCTCAGGGTACGCATGGTCACGTAGAACAAGGCCGCAGCCACGCCCGCACAGATGGTCGCGTAACGCGGCGTCTGCGAGCGCGGGCAGACACTGGCGAAGCGCTGCGGCACCGCACCGTAGTAGCCCATGGCGAGCAGGGTGCGCGCCGGCGACACGAAGGTCGACTGCAGCGATGCCGCCGTGCTGGCCAGCACCGCAATCGACATCAGGATCGCCAGCGGCCCCATCACCGGACCTGCCAGGTGGGCGAAGACGTTCTCCTGGATGCGCGGATTGCCCAGGCCCAGGCCAGTGTCGCTGATGCCGGCGAACTGAAGGGTGGCAATGGCGGTGAACAGGTACAGGCCGAGGATCAGCAGCACCGTCCAGGTGGCAGCCTTGCCTGGCACTTCGTCGCTGCCGATGGACTCTTCGCTGACGGTGAGACACACGTCCCAGCCCCAGAAGATGAAGATCGACAGCGACAGCCCGGCCGCGAAGGCCGAGAACGATTCGACCCCGAAGGGATTGAACCAGGCGAAATCGAACGCCAGCGGCGGTGGCGCGGTAGTCTCGCCGAACGCAGCAAAACCAAAGCCCACCAACACCAGCAATTGCAGGGCAACCAGGCCGTACTGCACGGTCATGGTGGTGCCCATGCCGCGACAGCAGATCCACACCGCCAGGGCGATGAACGCACAACAGGTAGTGACGTTGATCAACAGGTTGTCCGCTAGCGCGGCATACTCGTGATGCCCGGTGATCTGCCCAATGAACAGGTAGAAGAAATCGACCGCCACACCGGCCAGGTTCGACAGCACGATGGTGGTGGCGACGACCAGCCCCCAGCCACCGATCCAGCCGATCATGGGACCGAAGGCACGTGCCGACCAGGTGAAAGAGGTGCCGCTGTCGGGCTCCGCGGCGTTCAGCTCACGGTAGCCGAGGGCAACCAGCAGCATCGGCAGGAAGCCGACGATGAAGACCGCTGGAAGATGGGCGCCGACCTCACGCACGGTCGGGCCGAGGGCGCCGGTCAGGGTGTAGACCGGGGCAATGGTGGAGATGCCCAGCACCACGCTGGCCAGCAGGCCCAGGCGACCTTTGGCCAGGCCTTTGCTGGCGCGCTGGGTGTTGCTGCCCGCGTCGGCCGCCACATCGGGAGGGCGGCCGGCTTCTGTGTATTCGCTCATGAGTTATTTGCCGTTGCTATTGGTATTGTTTTCACAGGCCTTGCGAACAAGGCCCGCTTTCACTCATTGAAAGCTTGCTGCAGGGGATGGGTCATCCGAGACCTTCGGGTAACGTCAGAATGCCTTCTGGCGCGAGCCCTCCCGAGCAGCATGGGCAATGCAGGCCTCACGAAACGCCTGAAACAGACGTAGGGAGACCGGGTTTTCGGCGAAACGCCACTCCGGGTGCCATTGCACGCCAAGCACGAAGCCCGACGCATCACTCATCGACACCGCTTCAATCAGGCCATCCGGGGCCCGTGCCTCGACACGCAGGCCCGGGGCCAGACGGTCGATGCCCTGGCTGTGCAGCGAGTTGACCTCGAACTGCTCCGCCAGGCCCAAGCGCTCGAACAGCCCGCCCGGCGCAATGCCGACCGTGTGTCGAGGCCCGTATTGCACCTCCAGGGGTGCGTCCTCAGGTTCGCGGTGGTCCAGGTAGCCGGGCAGTTCCTGCACCCGCTGGTGCAGCGTTCCGCCCAAGGCCACGTTGAGTTCCTGGAATCCACGGCAGATGCACAACACCGGCACGCCGGCGGCTATGGCGGCCTGCAGCAACGGCAGGGTCAGGCGGTCACGCGCAACGTCGTGCCGGGTACCGTCCACGCTGGGGGCGCCATTGTAATGATGCGGCTCGACATTTGAAGGCGAGCCGGTAAAAAGAATGCCATTCAGACGCGCCAGCAGCGCTTGCGGGTCGCTGGCCGTGTCGCGCGCCGGCAGGATCACAGGCAGCCCGGCAAAACCTGCCGCCTCGACATACTTGTCGCCCACCGTGTGCGACGAGTTCTTCCCAACCTGCTGGCGGCAGGCGCTGACACCGATCAAGGGAACCGCGATTGCGCTCATGGGCTTACACCGTGTGCAGGTACCAGTTGTATTCGAGGTCGGAGATCGACACTTCGAACTCCGCCAGCTCGCTTTCCTTGCAGGCCACGAAGATGTCGATGTATTCCGGGCTGATGTATTGGTTGAGGACCTCGCTGTCATCCAGCGCTCGCAAGGCATCACGCAGGTTGTTCGGCAGGCTCTGCTCAAGCTGCTCGTACGAATTGCCCTCGATCGGCGCGCCGGGTTCGACCTTGTTGGTCAGGCCGTGGTGGATACCAGCGAGAATCGCGGCAAGCATCAGGTAAGGGTTGGCATCGGCACCTGCGACGCGGTGCTCGATACGCAAGTTATCGCTGCTGTCGGTGGGCACGCGCAGGGCGACGGTGCGGTTGTCCAGGCCCCAACTCGGGGCGTTCGGCACATAGAACTGAGCACCAAAGCGGCGGTAAGAGTTGATGTTCGGACACAGGAAGGCCATCGACGCCGGCATGGTTTCCAGCACACCGCCAATGGCGTGACGCAGGGTTTCGCTCTGCAGCGCATCGTCGTTGGCGAAGATGTTCTTGCCGGTTTTCTTGTCCAGCAGCGAGATGTGCACGTGCAGGCCGTTGCCCGCCTGGCCCGGGTAGGGCTTGGCCATGAAGGTCGAGTCCATCTCGTGGTCGTAGGCGATGTTCTTGATCAGGCGCTTGAGCAGGATCGCGTAGTCGCAAGCCTTGAGCGGATCGGCGACGTGATGCAGGTTGACCTCGAACTGCGCCGGGGCACTTTCCTTGACGATCGCATCCGCCGGCAGACCCTGCTCCTTGGCGGCCTCGAGCATGTCCTGCAGGCAGTCGGCGTACTCGTCCAGGTCGTCGATCAGGTAGACCTGGGTGGACTGCGGGCGCTTGCCCGAGATCGGCGAGCGTGGCGGCTGCGGCCGACCGTTCAGATTGTCCTGGTCGATCAGGTAGAACTCCAGCTCGAACGCTGCGCAAATATCCAGGCCAAGCGCATCGAACTTGCTCACCACCTGGCGCAGCACTTCACGCGGGTCGGCGAAGAACGGCTCGCCTTCGATTTCGTGCATGGTCATCAGCAACTGCGCCGTCGGCCGCTTCTGCCAGGGCTCGTTGGAGAGCGAGCCTGGGATCGGATAGCAGATGCGGTCGGCATCGCCGATATCCAGGCCGAGGCCCGTGCTTTCGACGGTCGAGCCGTTGATATCCAGGGCGAACAGTGAAGCCGGCAGGTTGATGCCCTTCTCGTACACCTTGTGCAGGCTGGCCCGCTCGATGCGCTTGCCACGCACCACGCCGTTCATGTCGGAGATCAACAGGTCGACGTACTGTGTGTCCGGGTGGGCTTCCAGGAATTCATTCATCTCGCGGGAAGAACGGGCGCACGGGGAGACCGACGTCATGGCTGTACATCCTTTGATTCGGAGCGGCGATGTGGGGATATGGCTGGCGCCTCGAGGGCGACGATGGTTGCTGCTGTTGTTCTTTTCACTGCCCCATCGTGGGGAAATTCTGTGGCTCGCCCGGTGCATTGATTCCCGGGGGCCGTTCCACTATAAAGTGGGCTCCAGTGCAACAGACATTGGCAAATCGGCAAGCAGAGCGTGCACAAATGCAATATCAGATCAATCACGCGGACCTCGCCTTGGTCCTGGCGCTGGAACGTGGTCGCTCACTGGCCAAGGCCGCCGAGCTGCTCAAGGTCGATGTTTCGACGGTGTTTCGCTCGATCCGGCGACTGGAGTCGGCGCTGGGCACCGCCCTGTTCGTCAAGAGCCGCAAGGGCTACCTGCCAACCGACACCGCACAGGCCCTGGCCGAACAGGCTGAACGGGCCGAGCAGGCGCTGGACGCCGCGCGCATCGCTCTGACCAGCGGCGAGCAGGTGGTCAGCGGTACGGTACGCCTGACCTGCACCGAAGCCGTGCTGCACAGCCTGTTGCTGCCCGCACTGGCCGAATTCATGCCCAACTACCCCGCGCTGTCGCTGGAAATGGGCACCTCCAACACCTTCGCCAACCTGAGCCGACGCGACGCCGACATCGCCCTGCGCCTGACCAACACACCCCCGGAGCATCTGGTCGGACGCTGCCTGGGCTCGACCTCCTACGTAATCTGCGGACGCCCGGAGTTTCGCGAGCGCCTGGCCGAGTCGCCAAACAGCGTGCCGTGGATCGCCCCTGACGACGCCATGCAGGACCACCCCACGGTAGTCTGGCGCAACCAGCAGCACCCCGACCTGATCCCGCGGTACCAGTGCAGTGGCATGTCGACCATTGCTCAGTTGGTCAGCACCGGCATGGGGGTGGCGGCGCTGGCCGACTACATGGTCGACACCCTGCCCGGCGTCGAGGCCTTGAGCGGCGCGCTGCCAGGTTGTGACACCCAACTGTGGCTGCTGACCCGCCCCGATTGTCGAGCGCTGCGTTCGGTACAGACCTTGTTCGAGGAGCTGACCCCACGCTTGCGCGACGCGATGCGCTGAAGCTGTTGTGTTCGCGGGACGGGAAGCGTTATCGTCAGGTTCAAGCGAGAGGCTGTCTGTTACGGCCCTTTCGCGGGCAAGCCCGCCCCCACGAGCAGGTGACACGGATCACCAGACAAAACAGCCCTTCCCTATTGGCTGGTGATTTTTTAAACTATCGAGTCCGCCTGCCCATTCTGGGCTGCACGCTAATCGCATCTGCTACTGAGGAAGACCATGGCCCGCGTAACTGTTGAAGACTGCCTGGAACACGTGGATAACCGCTTCGAGCTGGTCATGCTCTCGACCAAGCGCGCCCGCCAACTGGCCACCGGCGGCAAGGAGCCACGCGTGGCGTGGGAAAACGACAAGCCAACCGTCGTCGCCCTGCGCGAAATTGCCGAAGGCATCGTGACCAATGAATTCATCGCCGCCGAAGAGATCGTCACCGAGGATCCGGTGTTCGCTGCGTTCGAGGACGAGAACAACGAGGCCGTCTGATTCATGCCCGGTCGACGTCGCGCGGCACACGATCCTCTTCCTCTGCAAGAGGTGAAACCATGCCGGGTATAGAAGCCCTCGCCGAGCGGCTGTCGACCTATCTGGGCCCCGAACAGGTCAATCTTGTTCGCCGGGCCTATTTCTATGCCGAACAGGCACACGACGGGCAACGCCGCCGCAGTGGCGAGCCCTACGTGACCCATCCGCTGGCAGTCGCCAGCATTCTCGCCGACATGCACATGGACCATCAGAGCCTGATGGCCGCCATGCTGCACGACGTGATCGAAGATACCGGCATCGCCAAGGAAGCCCTCAGCCAGCAGTTCGGCGAAACCGTCGCCGAGCTGGTCGACGGGGTCAGTAAGCTGACCCAGATGAATTTCGAGACCAAGGCCGAGGCGCAAGCCGAGAACTTCCAGAAAATGGCCATGGCCATGGCCCGCGATATCCGCGTGATCCTGGTCAAGCTGGCCGATCGCCTGCACAACATGCGCACCCTGGAAGTGCTGTCCGGTGAAAAGCGCCGGCGCATCGCCAAGGAAACCCTCGAGATCTACGCCCCCATCGCCAATCGGCTGGGCATGCACACCGTGCGCGTGGAGTTCGAGGATCTTGGTTTCAAGGCCATGCACCCCATGCGCTCCTCGCTCATTCACCGGGCGGTGAAGAGCGCGCGCGGCAACCGCAAGGAAATCGTCGCCAAGATCGAGACCTCGCTGGCCAACTGCCTGGCGGCGGACGGCATCGAGGGCGAGGTCAGCGGCCGGCAGAAACACCTCTATGGCATCTACAAGAAGATGCGCGGCAAGCGCCGCGCCTTCAACGAGATCATGGACGTGTACGCCTTCCGCATCATCGTCGACAAGGTCGACACCTGCTACCGCGTGCTGGGTGCCGTGCACAACCTGTACAAGCCGCTGCCGGGGCGCTTCAAGGACTACATCGCGATTCCCAAGGCCAACGGCTACCAGTCGCTGCACACCACGCTGTTCGGCATGCACGGTGTGCCCATCGAAATCCAGATCCGCACCCGCGAAATGGAAGAGATGGCCAACAACGGCATCGCCGCGCACTGGCTGTACAAGTCGAACGAGGAAGAACAGCCCAAGGGCAGCCACGCCCGCGCCCGTCAATGGGTCAAGGGCATCCTCGAGCTGCAGCAGCGGGCCGGCAACTCGCTGGAGTTCATCGAGAGTGTGAAGATCGACCTGTTCCCGGACGAGGTCTATGTCTTCACGCCCAAAGGCCGGATCATGGAGCTGCCCAAAGGCTCCACTGCCGTCGACTTCGCCTACGCGGTGCACACCGACGTCGGCAACAGCTGCATCGCCTGCCGCATCAACCGTCGCCTGGCACCGCTCTCCGAGCCGTTGCAAAGTGGCTCGACGGTCGAGATCGTCAGTGCACCGGGCGCACGCCCAAACCCGGCCTGGCTCAATTTCGTGGTTACCGGCAAGGCACGCACGCACATTCGCCATGCGCTCAAACAGCAGCGCCGCTCCGAATCCATCAGCCTCGGCGAACGCCTGCTGAACAAAGTGCTGACGGGCTTCGACAGCAGCCTGGACAAGATCGCCGCCGAGCGCGTCCAGGCCATCCTCACCGAATACCGCCTGGAGCTCGTCGAAGACCTGCTCGAAGACATCGGCCTGGGCAACCGCATGGCCTACGTGGTCGCCCGCCGCCTGCTGTCCGCCGAAGGCGAGCAGTTGCCATCGCCAGAGGGCCCGCTGGCGATCCGCGGCACAGAAGGCCTGGTGCTCAGCTACGCCAAGTGCTGTACGCCGATCCCGGGGGACCCCATCGTCGGCCACCTGTCGGCGGGCAAGGGCATGGTCGTGCACCTGGAAGACTGCCGCAACATCAGTGAAATCCGACACAACCCGGAGAAGTGCCTGCAGCTCTCCTGGGCCAAGGACGTCACCGGCGAGTTCAATGTCGAACTGCGCGTCGAACTGGAACACCAGCGCGGCCTGATCGCCCTGCTGGCCAGCAGCGTCAACGCCGCCGACGGCAACATCGAGAAGATCAGCATGGATGAGCGCGACGGTCGCGTCAGCGTGGTCCAACTGGTGGTCAGCGTGCGCGACCGCGTGCACCTGGCTCGCGTGATCAAGAAGCTGCGCACCCTGACCGGCGTGGTCCGCATCACCCGAACGCGTGCGTAGTCCGTCAACCGCAAGGAGTCAACATGACCAAGACCGTCATCAACAGCGACAAGGCCCCTGCCGCCATCGGCACCTACTCCCAGGCGATCAAGGCTGGCAACACCGTCTACATGTCGGGCCAGATTCCTCTGGATCCCAAGACCATGGAGCTGGTTGAAGGCTTCGAGGCACAGACCGTGCAGGTCTTCGAAAACCTCAAGGCTGTTGCCGAGGCCGCTGGCGGTTCGTTCAAGGATATCGTCAAGCTGAACATCTTCCTCACCGACCTGAGCCACTTCGCCAAGGTCAACGAGGTCATGGGTCGCTACTTCGAGCAGCCCTACCCAGCCCGTGCCGCGATTGGCGTGGCTGCCCTGCCAAAGGGCTCGCAAGTCGAGATGGACGCCATCCTCGTCATCGAGTGATGCCCCAGGCGGCGGGCGCCCGGCCTGCCGCCTTTCCTTCCTGAAGGTTCCCACCATGCGTCATGCCCTGCCTCTCGCGCTGGCAGCCCTGCTTCTGGGCGGCTGCGCCAGCCACAAACCTGAAGATTTCAACGGTACCTGGATCAACCAGGATGCCATCGACGCCGCCGTCAAGGGCGACAGCTTGCGCAAGGCGCTGTCCAGCCATGGTCCGGTGTTCGAATGGAAGATTGACGTCGCCAGCCAGCAAGCCCGGTACAGCAATGGCTTCGAAGCCGCTGAGGGCAGCCTCGTTGCGGCGGACAAGCAATGGCAAGCCAATTTCGAAGGCGGCCAGAGCGAGCAATTGAGCCTTGATGGCGACGAATTGCAAACGACCGACACCTCCGGCGCTAAGCAGACTTTCGTGCGCAGCAAGCCCCCGGCACCCGCCGACGCACCGCTGGGTGGCAGCTTCGAGAAGGCGCTGTACAAGGCGTACCTGGGTGGCGAATGGAAAATCGTCGAAGGCCCAGGCCAGGGCGCCAAGGTCCGCTTCGCCGACGACGGCGGCGTGACCGGCTTGCCCGATCTGGACCGTTACGCCCTTTGCCTGGCCGGCGATTGCGCGACCATGGGCGGCGACAACGACAGCCTCTGGCTGGAGCGCGACCAACGCGGCGCCCCCTGGGTGTTCAAGCGTGATGACGACAAGCTGGAGATCTTCCGTGCAGTCAACCGTGCGCAGCCCGACGAAATGCCAGAACTCGCGGCTGGCGCGCGGCAGTGGGTGCTTGAGCGCGACTGATCCACTACTTGCAGGAGCAATTGTCTCGTCCAAAATTTAAAGACCAGCCCAATCCCTGTGGGAGCGGGCTTGTCCCGCGATCACCGGCGAAGCCGGTGCCATGCAGCGCGGTATCCGATTCGCGGGCAAGCCCGCTCCTACGGGTACCCGGCCAGCCTCGACACCGGTGGTCGAGGCTTGGCTTCAGCCTTTCAGGATCGCCGCGTACCCTTCCTTGTAGCTCGCATACTGCGGCACCCAGCCCAGCGCCCGTGCCCGCGCGTTGCTGCAGCGCTTGCTGCCGGTGCGGCGCACGCGCTGCTCGTCCGACCACTCGGTAACGCCCATGTACTGGCGCAGCCAGGCCACCACCTCGGCCAGCGGGGCCGGATCGTCGTCGACACCGATGTAGCAGTCCTCCAGCGCCACCCCGTCCGCGTCTGCCTGCAGCAGGAACGCCAGCAAACCGGCCGCGTCCTCGGCATGAATGCGATTTCCGTACAGCGGCGGCTTCTCGGCCACCCGATATCCCTGGCGCACCTGGCTAAGCAGCCACTCGCGGCCGGGGCCATAGATCCCCGTCAGGCGCACCAGGCTGGCGGGAATCCCGCTCTCGAGCGCCAAGCGCTCGGCCTCCAGCATGATCCGCCCCGAATATCCCTCGGGCTCGGTGGCCGCACCTTCCTCGACCCACTCGCCGCCCTGCTGCGCATAGACGCTGCTGCTGGACACGAACAGCAAGCGGCGCGGGTGCTGCCCCTTGTCCGTCAACCAAGTCAGCACGTGGCGCAAACCCTCCACGTAGGCGGCTCGATAACCGGCTTCATCGTGCTGGCTGGCCGCCACGCAATACACCAGATAATCCGGGGAACGCTCGGGCCAACCTGCAGGAATGCTGGGGTCGGACAGATCGGCCGCCACCGGCAGAACGCCTGCAGGCAGTTGCCCCACCGTGCGACGCAGCCCATGTACCTGCCAGCCGCGGGCGAGCAGTTGCCGGGCCAGGCGGCTGCCTACATCACCACAACCTACGATCATCGCGGACAGATCCGACATCACTTCACTCCAGAACGAAAGGCCCAGGCTAGCCGTATTAGACGATCAGCGGCTATCCAAAGCGTAAAAAAAGTTACTCTATTACTTTTGTTAACAAGAATTACTTGCAATAATGGCGCCCTGATCAGTTCTCGGCCCGCCTCGAGGCCATGGAGAACACCACCTCATTTTTCTTCATCAGGTCCGGCCAGCATGACTCGTACTCAACCTTCCGCTTCGCCAACCACATCGCGCGCCTGGCGCGCCATCGCCGCGCTGCTGTTCAGCCTGGTGCTGGCCCCGGCCGCCATGGCTGAAGAGCCTGCCGCCAACGGCGCCACCCCTCCTGCTGCAGTCGCTCCGGCTGACCCGGCCGCCACTGGCCAAGCCCCCGCGAACGCCGCTGAGCCCGCCGAGGCCCAGGCACCAGCAAACGAGAACGTCGAAGCACTGGTCGAAGACACCTCGCTGGGCATGGCTCACGACCTGTCCCCATGGGGCATGTACAAGAACGCCGATATCGTCGTGAAGGCGGTAATGATCGGCCTGGCCATCGCCTCCATCATCACCTGGACCATCTGGATCGCCAAGGGCTTCGAGCTGATGGGCGCCAAGCGCCGCCTGCGCGGTGAAATCGCCCTGCTGAAGAAATCTGCCAGCCTGAAAGAAGCCAGCAGCGTCGCCGACAAGGAGGGCACCCTGGCTCATACCCTGATCCACGACGCCCTCGAGGAAATGCGCCTGTCGGCCAACACCCGCGAGAAGGAAGGCATCAAGGAACGCGTCAGCTTCCGCCTGGAGCGCCTGGTCGCCGCCAGCGGTCGCAACATGAGCAGCGGCACCGGCGTGCTGGCCACCATCGGCTCCACCGCGCCATTCGTCGGCCTGTTCGGCACCGTGTGGGGCATCATGAACAGCTTCATCGGCATCGCCAAGACCCAGACCACCAACCTCGCCGTCGTTGCCCCAGGCATCGCCGAAGCCCTGCTGGCCACCGCCCTGGGCCTGGTCGCCGCGATTCCGGCCGTGGTCATCTATAACGTCTTCGCCCGTTCCATCGCCGGCTACAAGGCGCAGGTCTCCGACGCCTCGGCGCAGGTCCTGCTGCTGGTCAGCCGTGACCTGGACCATCAGGCTGGCGAGCGCGCCGCCCCGCACATGGTGAAAGTGGGGTAAGCCATGGGCCTGCATCTCAACGAAGGTGGCGACGACCTCGCCGAAAACCACGAAATCAACGTCACGCCGTTCATCGACGTGATGCTGGTACTGCTGATCATCTTCATGGTTGCCGCACCACTGGCGACGGTCGACATCAAGGTCGACCTGCCAGCCTCGACCGCAAAACCTGCACCGAGGCCCGAGAAACCGGTGTTCGTCAGCGTCAAGGCCGACAAGAAGCTGTACGTCGGCGATGACGCGGTGGCCCTGCCCGAACAGCTTGGCGCGATGCTCGACGCCAAGACCAAGGGCGACAAGGAAACCACCATCTTCTTCCAGGCCGACAAGGGTGTTGACTACGGCGACCTGATGGAAGTGATGAACACCATGCGCGCGGCCGGCTACCTTAAGGTCGGTCTGGTCGGACTCGAGACGGCAGCCAAGAAATGACGAACAAGCGCTCCAACCTGGTGCGCTACGGTGCCAGCCTGGCAGCCGTGCTCGGTGTGCACGTGATCGCCGTGGTGCTGACGCTCAACTGGTCGGTGCCCCAGGCCATCGAGCTGCCGCCGGCAGCGATGATGGTCGAGCTGGCACCGGTCCCCGAGCCTGCGCCACCGCCGCCACCGAAAGCTGCTCCACAGCCGCCTGCGCCGGTCGAAGAGCCACCGCTGCCCAAGCTGGTGGAGGCTCCGAAACCGAAGATCGCGATCCCGAAGCCGCCCAAGCCGAAGGCCAAGCCCCAGCCGCCCAAGCCCGAGAAAAAGCCTGAGCCGCCGAAGGACGAACCACCGGCCAAGGAACAAGTGGCCGATACCGCGCCAAGCAACGCTCCGCCGCAGAAGTCGGCAGCGCCGCAGCCGAGTATCGCCTCCAACAGCAACGCCCTGCCGACATGGCAAAGCGACCTGCTGCGTCACCTGGCGAAGTACAAGAAGTACCCGGAAGACGCACGTCGCCGTGGCCTGCAAGGGATCAACCGGCTGCGCTTCGTGGTCGATGCCGAGGGCAAGGTGCTGTCGTATTCACTGGCAGGAGGCTCAGGCAGTGCTGCACTGGACCGCGCGACGATGGACATGATCCGCCGCGCCGGCACGGTACCCAAACCGCCTGCGGAGTTGTTGAACAATGGCACGATCGAGGTAGTGGCGCCCTTCGTCTACTCGTTGGACAAGCGCTGATACATTGCATCTGTCACAAAACCGCAAGTCTGATAACGTGCGTCTATCGATTGCACCCGCTATGCTGGGGCCGCAACTTCATGGACGCACGTTATGACCCTCACTGAACTCCGCTACATCGTCACACTCGCTCAGGAGCAGCACTTCGGCCATGCCGCCGAGCGTTGCCACGTCAGCCAGCCGACCCTGTCGGTCGGGGTGAAGAAGCTTGAGGACGAGCTGGGCGTGCTGATCTTCGAACGCAGCAAGAGCGCCGTACGCCTGACACCGGTCGGCGAAAGCATCGTCGCCCAGGCGCAGAAGGTGCTCGAGCAGGCCCAAGGCATCCGCGAACTGGCCCAGGCCGGCAAGAACCAGCTCACTGCTCCACTGAAAGTCGGCGCCATCTATACCGTCGGCCCCTACCTGTTCCCGCACCTGATTCCACAGCTGCACCGGGTTGCCCCGCAGATGCCGCTGTACATCGAAGAGAACTTCACCCACGTGCTGCGCGAGAAACTGCGCAACGGCGAACTGGACGCGGTGATCATCGCGCTGCCGTTCAACGAGGCCGACGTGCTGACGCTACCGCTGTACGATGAGCCATTCTGCGCGCTGATGCCGGCCGACCACCCCTGGACCGCCAAGAAGACCATCGACACCGCCCTGCTCAACGACAAGAGCCTGCTGCTGCTCGGCGAAGGTCACTGCTTCCGCGACCAGGTACTCGAAGCCTGCCCGACCCTGAACAAGGGTAACGATGCCTCGAAGCACACCACGGTCGAATCCAGCTCGCTGGAGACCATCCGTCATATGGTCGCCTCGGGCCTGGGTGTTTCGATCCTGCCGTTGTCGGCGGTGCACAGTCATCACTACGCCCCTGGCGTCATCGAAGTGCGTCCACTGACAGCGCCTGCGCCGTTCCGAACCGTTGCCATCGCCTGGCGCGCCAGCTTCCCGCGGCCAAAGGCAATCGAGATCCTCGCCGATTCGATCCGCCTCTGTTCGGTCGCCAAGGCGCCTGCGCCACAGCCGGCCTGATGCCATGACGGAGTTGTCGAAGGTCCCGGTCACCGAGCTCAAGGGCGTCGGCGAGGCCATGGCGGAAAAACTCGCCAAGGTCGGCCTGGAAAGCCTGCAGGACTTGCTGTTCCACCTGCCACTGCGCTATCAGGACCGCACCCGCGTCGTACCGATCGGCGCCCTGCGTCCGGGTCAGGACGCCGTGATCGAGGGCGTGGTCAGCGGTGCTGACGTGACCATGGGCAAACGCCGCAGCCTGGTGGTACGCCTGGGTGACGGCACGGGCGTACTGAGCCTGCGCTTCTATCACTTCAGCAATGCGCAGAAAGAAGGCCTCAAGCGTGGCACCCACCTGCGCTGCTACGGTGAGGCACGCCCCGGAGCCTCTGGCCTTGAGATCTATCATCCGGAATACCGCGCGCTCAACGGCGACGAACCGCCACCCCCCGTCGAGCAGACCCTGACCCCGATCTACCCGACCACCGAAGGCCTCACCCAGCAGCGTCTGCGCCTGCTCTGCCAGCTCAGCCTGAGCAAGCTCGGCCCGCGCAGCCTGCCCGACTGGCTGCCGGATGAGCTGGCCCGCGACTATCACCTGGCGCCACTGGACGACGCTATCCGCTACTTGCACAACCCACCCGCCGACGCCGACCTCGACGAGCTTGCCGAAGGCCAGCACTGGGCCCAGCACCGCCTCGCATTCGAGGAACTGCTCACGCACCAGCTCTCCCAGCAGCGTCTGCGTGAGAGCCTGCGGGCCCTGCGAGCCCCGGTGCTGCCCAAGGCCAGTCGCCTGCCCGGACAGTACCTGGCCAACCTCGGATTCACTCCCACCGGTGCCCAGCAGCGGGTAGGCAACGAGATCGCCTATGACCTCAGCCAGCCAGAGCCGATGATGCGCCTGGTGCAAGGTGACGTGGGTGCCGGCAAGACCGTGGTTGCTGCGCTGGCAGCGCTGCAGGCGCTGGAGGCCGGTTACCAGGTCGCGCTGATGGCGCCCACCGAGATCCTCGCCGAACAGCACTACATCACCTTCAAGCGCTGGCTCGAACCCTTGGGGATAGAAGTCGCCTGGCTGGCTGGCAAGCTCAAAGGCAAGGCCCGCGCCAGTGCGCTGGAGCAAATCGCCGGCGGCGCCCCCATGGTGGTCGGCACCCATGCGCTGTTCCAGGAAGAAGTGAAGTTTCGCCACCTGGCCCTGGCGATCATCGACGAGCAGCACCGTTTCGGCGTGCAGCAACGGCTGGCCCTGCGCAAGAAGGGCGTGAACGGCACGCTGTGTCCGCACCAGTTGATCATGACCGCCACCCCCATCCCGCGTACGCTCGCCATGAGCGCCTACGCCGACCTCGACACCTCCATTCTTGATGAGCTGCCGCCCGGCCGAACGCCAGTCAATACCGTGCTGGTGGCCGACAGTCGCCGCTTCGAGGTGGTAGAGCGGGTCCGCGCTGCCTGCGCCGAAGGGCGCCAGGCCTACTGGGTGTGCACCCTGATCGAGGAATCCGAGGAGCTGACCTGCCAGGCCGCCGAAAGTACGTTCGAAGAGCTGGGCAGCGCGCTCGGCGAGCTGCGTGTGGGCCTGATCCACGGGCGCATGAAGCCTGCGGAAAAAGCCGCGGTGATGGCCGAATTCAAGGCCGGCCACCTGCAATTGCTGGTGGCCACCACGGTGATCGAGGTGGGGGTGGACGTGCCCAACGCCAGCCTGATGATCATCGAAAACCCTGAACGCCTGGGCCTGGCCCAGCTTCACCAGCTGCGTGGCCGGGTCGGTCGGGGTAGCGCCGTCAGCCATTGCGTGCTGCTCTATCACCCGCCACTGTCACAGATCGGCCGCGAACGCTTAGGGATCATGCGCGAGACCAACGATGGCTTCGTCATCGCCGAGAAGGATCTTGAGCTGCGCGGCCCCGGCGAAATGCTCGGCACCCGACAGACCGGCCTGCTGCAATTCAAGGTCGCCGACCTGATGCGTGACGCCGACCTGCTGCCCGCAGTACGCGACGCCGCACAGGCATTGCTGGCACGCTGGCCCGATCATGTCAGCCCGCTACTGGATCGGTGGCTGCGTCACGGCCAACAATACGGCCAAGTGTGACACCGGTCCCATTCGTGCCCCAGCTCGGGGCTCAGGATGGTTATACTTCGCGTTTAAAAAGACACCTTTGGAAACAGCCCATGACTGAAGTGGCCTTGGACACCGCAACCCCGCACGCTCCGTCGGTCATCCGACTGCTGCTGGAAAAGCTCGGCGTAGCCTATCGCGAGGTGTCCGAACACCCGCGGCTGCCCGCGAAATCGCGCGTCCAGGCCGTTCTGCTGGACGATGAGGTCGGCGCGCTCATGGTGCTGTTCCCACAAAGCCATCTGCTGGACCTGCAGCGCCTGGAAGAGCTGACCGGTCGCAAACTCAAGGCCGTGCCGCTGGAGCGTCTGAAGAAGATGCTCGACAAGCACCAGCTCAAGGCCTTGCCGGCAATCCCGGCCCTGACCAGCTCACCGTGCCTGTACGACGAGCGGCTGCTCAACGCCGATAGCCTGTTGATCCAGTCCGGTGAGGCTGGGCTGCTATTGGAAGTGGCCCGCGACAACTTCAAGCGCATGCTGAGCAAGGCCAGCGCCGGCAGCTTTGGTCTTGAAGTCGAAAGCATCCAGCGCAACCTCGACCGCCCCCACGACGACACCAAGGAAATCTCCAACGCGGTCCAGGCCTTCACTGCCCGCCGCATCCAGCAGCGCCTGGAGCAGACCATCGAGATCCCGCCACTGGCCGACACAGCGCAGAAGATCATCAAACTGCGCGTCGACCCCAACGCCAGCGTTGACGACATCACCGGCGTGGTCGAAACCGACCCGGCACTGGCCGCACAGGTGGTGAGCTGGGCCGCATCGCCCTACTACGCGTCACCCGGCAAGATCCGCTCGGTGGAAGATGCCATCGTTCGCGTGCTGGGCTTCGACCTGGTGATCAATCTTGCGCTGGGCCTGGCCCTGGGCAAGACCCTGAGCCTGCCGAAAGACCATCCGCAGCAGGCCACGCCTTACTGGCAGCAGTCGATCTACACGGCCGCAGTGATCGAAGGCCTGACCCGCGCCATGCCGCGCGCCGAACGCCCCGAAGCCGGTCTCACCTACCTGGCGGGGCTGCTGCACAACTTCGGCTATCTGCTGCTGGCCCACGTGTTCCCGCCGCATTTCTCGTTGATCTGTCGTCATCTTGAGGTCAACCCGCACCTGTACCACAGCTATGTCGAGCAGCACCTGCTGGGCATCAGCCGCGAGCAGATCGGCGCCTGGCTGATGAAGCTGTGGGACATGCCGGATGAGCTGTCCGCGGCGCTGCGCTTCCAGCACGACCCAAGCTATGAAGGCGAGTATTCGGCCTACCCGAACCTCGTGTGTCTGGCCACGTCGCTGTTGCGTTCCCGGGGCATTGGCTCAGGGCCGCAGGAAGAAATTCCGGAGGCGCTGCTCGAACGCCTTGGACTGACCCGCGACAAGGCGGAGGACGTAGTGAGCAAGGTGCTGGAAGCCGAAGCGCTGCTGCGCGAGCTGGCCTCGCAGTTCCAGGCCCCACACTGACTGGCAAGAGCGGGTTTGCCCGCTCCTACACAGGCGGATTCAGGCCTTTTTCTTGCGCGGCTTGAGGTATTTCATCAGCCCCTGAAACCAGATCACCAATGCCGGGTTGCCCTTGATCTGGATGTTCTTGTCCTGAATCCCCTGCATGAACGCCAACTGCTTGTTGCCAGCCTGCAAGGTGGCAAAGCCGAACGCGGCATCCTTGAAGGCGATGGCAAAGGCCGGTTGAGGGTGCAGGCCACCCTTGCTGCTGATGCGCTCACCACTCACCGTGAAATGCCGGGCCACTTTGCCATCCAAGGTCTGCATCTGGAACACCAGGTCCTTGTCGCGCAGTTGCTGCTGGAACGCCGGGTTGTTACGGCTGGCCCTGGCCATCAGCAGCCCCATGGCCCAGAGAAGAAAGCGAAACTTCATCAGCGCGCCTCGATTGAAATATGACTGAAGCGCGCAGTTTATCCCTTTCTTAAACTTTTTACGCCAGCTCGCCTCATTGTTTCTGCATGCCAGAAAGCACAACGGGCGCCCTGGGGCGCCCGTTCGGATGACACTGGAGTGTCAGGAATCGATCACTTGCCTTTCTTGGCTGGCTTGGCGGGAACGTTGACGCTGTCACGCAGGTTCTTGCCAGGTTTGAAGGCAACAGTGTTGCTGGCCTTGATCTTCACCGGTTGACCAGTCTGTGGGTTCTTGCCGGTGCGCGCGCCGCGGTGACGCTTCTCGAAGGTGCCGAAACCGACCAGGGTGACGGTATCCTTGTCGAGCGCGCCAGTGATGCTGTCGAGAATCGCGTTCAGCACCTGATTGGCCTTTTCCTTGGTCAGATCGGCCTTTTCGGCGATGACGGCGGCGAGTTCTGGTTTACGCATAGTGAAGCCTCTTTGACGGGATTTTTGTTGTTATGCCGTGCTACCTGCGAAAGCAGCGCCCAAGGCGCCGCAGGCTCTAATCTGCGGCAGACGGAAGTGAGAATGGCACGCTCACCGTGGCCGCGCCAGTGTCTGAGCGGCCATTGTCGCGCCAAGAACAGGCCAAATACGACAGTTCGAACGGCATTCAGGCCATTAGAGGCGGAAGCTGCCGATTCAGCGCCAGCTTTTCCAACACCGCCGACCCCGTGAGGGCATAGCCCAGCAACTGGCCATCGGCGCTGTAGCACAGCGCTTTCAGGTCGCTGCCCTGCCCTTCGACCTGCCAGGTTCCCTCTCGGCCCATCGGTGCTGGCGAAACAACCAGCGGGCACGCGGGCGTCTTTACCGTGACAGGCATCGGGCCATAGTTCACACCCGTGGGGTTGCCGGCGAGCGTCTGCGCCAGCGCGCGGGCGCAAGCCATCAGCGGCATGACGTAGAGCAGGTTGATGCCATCGACTTCGGCGCAATCGCCCAGGGCGAAGATGTTCGCGTGGGAGGTCCGCAGTTGGCGATCCACCACCACCCCCCGGTTCACCTGCAGCCCGGCAGCGGCGGCAAGGTCCGTACGCGGTCGCAGGCCGATGGCCGAGACCACCAGATCACAGGCAATCACGCTGCCGTCGGACAAGTGAGCCTCGAGACCGCCGCCGGTGCGCTGCAGGCGGGTCAGCACCGGGCCCAGATGGAAGCGCACGCCCAGCCCTTCCAGGCCAGCCTGCACCGCACTGGCGGCAGCAGGATGCAACAAGGTCGGCATCACCTGCTCACAGGGCGCCACCACGTCGCACTGGTAGCCGCCGAGGGTCAGATCGTTGGCGAACTCGCAGCCGATCAGCCCGGCACCCAGCAGCAACACGCGCCGCTTGCCCGCGGCGGCGGCACGAAAGCGCGCGTAGTCTTCCAAGTCGTTGATCGGAAAGACCAGCTCGGTGCCGTCGCCCTCGATCGGCACCTGTACCGTCTGCGCACCCAAGGCCAACACCAGGTCGCGGTATTGCACCGCCTCCTCGCCGATCCACAAACGCTTGTGACCAGGGTCGATGCCGCTGATACGGGTATGGGTACGAATCTCGGCCTTGAGCTGCTCGGCCATGGCGCCCGGCTCGGCCATGCACAGGCCGTCGGCGTCCTTGTGCTTGGCAAAGCCGGTGGAGAGCATCGGTTTGGAATAGGAGCGACCGTCGTCGGCGGTGATCAGCAACAGCGGCGTGTCAGCGTCGAGCTTGCGAAATTCCCGGGCCAGGTTATAGCCCGCAAGGCCAGTGCCGATGATCACCACAGGGGACGTCATGTCGTGCTTCCTCTTGCAGGGGGTCGTCGATCAGCCGATGGCGATCATTTCGAAGTCGCTCTTGCCTACACCACAATCGGGGCACAGCCAATCTTCCGGCACGTCTTCCCAGCGGGTGCCTGGAGCGATCCCGTCGTCCGGCCAGCCCTCGGCCTCGTCGTAGATCAGGCCACAGACAATGCATTGCCACTTCTTCATCAGGGTTCCTCGGTCAGGCGTTGTGTTGCCGCTGATGGCCCTCTCACGGTTGAACCCGCCCCTGCTTAGGAGCGGGCTGCCCCGCGAAGCACTCACCGCGCAATTCATGACGGGCTTTGTACTGGCCCGGCCGGCAGTATGCAAGCAAACCCGGCAATCATGCTAAGCTCGCCGCCTCTCTGGATGTAACAAGCATACCGACGTGTCGTACGAATCCCCGCAAGCAGCCGCTGTCGCGTGGCTGGCGTATTCACAGCTGGCGAGCGACCTCGACCAGCGCACCCTCGACTGGCTGTTCGACGAAGGCTCCCTGACCCGTCGCCTGACCCGCCTCTCCCACGACCAATTCTGCGTGACGCCGCTGTTCGAAGGCTGGCAACCACTACGTGACGACGAATGCCTCGCCCTGAATCTTGCGCCAGGCGCGCAGGGCTGGGTGCGTGAAGTCTATCTGCGCGGCCATGACCAGCCTTGGGTATTCGCCCGCAGCGTCGCCAGCCGCGAAGCCTTGGAGCGCGGCGGTCTTGATCTGGAGACCCTGGGCAGCCGCTCGCTCGGCGAACTGCTGTTCTGCGACCAGGCGTTCATTCGCCACCCCATCGAGGTGTGCACGTACCCACAGCCGTGGTTGCCGACGGAGGTTGCCAGCGCCAACCTCTGGGGCCGCCGTTCGCGCTTCGAACGCGATGGCCTGGACCTGCTGGTCGCCGAGGTATTCCTGCCAGCGATGTGGCAGGCGGACAAGGAGGTATCGCCCTGATGTACCTGCAGCTGCTCAAGTCGCTCAACCGCCTGCACCCCAGAGCCTGGCACTTCGTCCAGCTCAGCCGCCTGGACCGTCCCATCGGCATCTACCTGTTGCTGTGGCCTACGCTCGCGGCCGTGTGGATCGCCGCCAAGGGTGCACCAACCCTGGCCAACGTGCTGATCTTCGGCCTCGGAGTTGCGCTGATGCGCGCGGCGGGCTGCGCGATCAATGACTTCGCCGACCGCAAGGTCGACGGCCACGTCAAGCGCACCGCCGATCGCCCCCTGGCCAGCGGCCGGATAAAGCCGCGCGAAGCGGTGATGCTGTTCGTGGTGCTGACAGGGATCAGTTTCCTGCTGGTGCTGTGCACCAACGCCAGCACCGTGTGGCTGTCGTTTGGCGGCGTTGCCCTGGCATTCTGCTACCCGTTCATGAAGCGCTACACCTACTACCCGCAGGTGGTGCTGGGCGCCGCTTATTCGTGGGGCATCCCGATGGCCTTCACCGCTGCCGGGGGTGAATTGCCAGCGGCGGCCTGGCTGCTGTACATCGCCAACCTGCTGTGGACGGTAGCCTTCGATACCTACTATGCGATGGTCGATCGCGACGACGACCTGAAGATCGGCGTGAAATCCACGGCGATCCTCTTCGGCGAGGCCGATCGGGTGATCATCCTGACCTTGCAGGTGCTGTCGCTCGGCTGCCTGTTGCTGGCCGGCAACCACTTCGAACTGGGTGGCTGGTTCCACCTGGGCCTGTTGGGCGCATTGGCATGCTTCGCCTGGGAGTTCTGGTCGACCCGCACGCTGGATCGCGATGCCTGCTTCAAGGCGTTCCTGCACAATCACTGGGCCGGCCTGCTGATCTTCATCGGCGTGGTGCTGGACTACGCGCTGCGCTGAAGGGAGCGCAGCGGTTCGCCGCTGCGACTTGCCGCGCGATTACACTGGTGAATTCACTGACGCAATCGCGGGGCAAGCCCGCTCCCACAAAGACCGAACACGCGTCAGGGTTTGGCGATATGCCAGACGTCCTTCACACCATCACCGGTCTTGTCCCCGGCTTTCTTGTCCTTGATGAAGGTGTACAGCGGCTTGCCATCATAGGCCCACTGCTTCTTGCCATCATCGCGCTCGATCACCGTCCACTTGTCCTTGGCCGCTTCATCCTCGGCCTTGACCAGCAGCGGCGGCCAGTTGGTTGCGCAATCACCGTTGCACATCGACTTGCCTCCGGCATCCTTGTCGAAGGTGTACAGGGTCATGCCGGCATGGTCGACCCACATGCCGTCCTTCTCCATCGCGTGGTGCGCCGACGCCACCCCCGGCAATGCCAGCGCAGCGAAAAGGGCCATCCAGCTCAGCGTATGTCGTGTCATTGGAATCACCATCGTGTCGGGGGGAAGAAGGAGAAACACCGCCGCAGCGGCCCTGTGAAGCCTAGCGCAGTCATGCAATGTCGCCAGAACGGCCAACGCCCTGTCACACAGCTGCAATAATTCCGTTATCTAATGCGGGCCAAGACATCATAGATGGGAGAGTTTTGAGCATGGTTGGCAGGAACATTCTGATCGTCGACGACGAAGCGCCTATTCGCGAGATGATCGCCGTTGCATTGGAAATGGCCGGCTACGACTGCCTCGAGGCAGAGAACTCCCAGCAGGCCCACGCCATCATCGTCGACCGCAAGCCGGACCTGATCCTGCTGGACTGGATGCTGCCCGGCACCTCCGGCATCGAACTGGCACGCCGTCTCAAGCGCGACGAGCTGACCGGGGACATCCCGATCATCATGCTCACCGCCAAGGGCGAAGAGGACAACAAGATCCAGGGCCTGGAAGTCGGTGCCGACGACTACATCACCAAGCCGTTCTCGCCCCGCGAGCTGGTGGCCCGCCTCAAGGCCGTGCTGCGCCGCACCGGCCCGAGCGACAGCGAGGCACCGATCGAAGTCGGCGGCCTGCTGCTCGACCCGATCAGCCACCGCGTTACCATCGACGGCAAACCCGCCGAGATGGGCCCGACCGAATACCGCCTGCTGCAGTTCTTCATGACCCACCAGGAGCGCGCCTACACCCGTGGCCAGCTGCTCGACCAGGTCTGGGGCGGCAACGTCTATGTCGAGGAGCGCACCGTCGACGTGCACATCCGTCGCCTGCGCAAGGCACTGGGTGAAGCCTACGAAAATCTGGTACAAACCGTCCGCGGCACCGGCTACCGTTTCTCGACCAAGAGCTGACGCGCCCGCACGCTTCACTGCAAGCCGCTGTACAAGGACTGTGAATTGAACCCGAACTGGCACGCGACCCTGATTCGCCACCTGCTCCTGCTGATCAGCGTCTGCCTGCTCGGCGGGCTGATCAGCGGGCAATACGGCTGGAGCCTGGCGGTTGGCCTGGCGCTCTACCTGGGCTGGACCCTGAAGCAGTTGCTGCGCCTGCACGAATGGCTGCGCAACCACCAGCCCGACGAGGCGCCGCCGGACGGCTACGGGCTGTGGGGCGAAGTATTCGACAGCATCTACCACCTGCAGCGCCGCGACCAGCGTGTCCGCGGGCGCCTGCAAGCGGTGATCGACCGAGTCCAGGAGTCCACCGCGGCCCTGCGCGATGCGGTGATCATGCTCGACAGCGATGGCAACCTGGAGTGGTGGAACCGCGCCGCCGAGACCCTGCTGGGCTTCAAGACGCCCCAGGATGGCGGACAACCGGTCACCAACCTGGTCCGTCATCCGCGCTTCAAGGAATACTTCGAAGCGGAAAACTACGTCGAACCGCTGGAAATCCCCTCACCGATCAACGACCGCCTGCGCGTGCAACTGCACATCACCCGCTACGGCAACAACGAGCACCTGATGCTGGTGCGCGATGTAACCCGCATCCACCAGCTCGAACAGATGCGCAAGGACTTCGTCGCCAACGTCTCCCACGAACTGCGCACGCCGCTGACGGTGATCGCCGGCTATCTCGAGACGCTGCTGGACAACGTCGAGGACGTGAACCCGCGCTGGGCTCGCGCGCTGCAGCAGATGAGCCAGCAAGGCTCGCGCATGCAGACCCTGCTCAACGACCTGCTGCTGCTGGCCAAGCTGGAAGCGACCGACTATCCCTCGGACAACCAGCCGGTGGCGGTGGATACTTTGCTGCAGTCGATCAAGGGTGACGCCCAGGCGCTGTCCGGGCCCAAGCGCCAGAACATCTCCCTGGAGGCCGCGCCGGGCCTGCGCCTGAAAGGCAGCGAATCGGAACTGCGCAGCGCCTTCTCCAACCTGGTGTTCAATGCAGTGAAGTACACCCAGGAGGAAGGCACCATTCGCATCCGCTGGTGGGCCGACGAGCAGGGGGCACACCTGAGCGTGCAGGACTCCGGGGTGGGCATCGACGCCAAGCACCTGCCGCGCCTGACCGAACGCTTCTACCGCGTCGACTCCAGCCGTGCCTCAAACACAGGCGGCACCGGGCTGGGCCTGGCGATCGTCAAGCATGTGCTGATGCGCCATCGCGGCAAGCTGGAAATCAGTAGCGTGCCGGGTCATGGCAGCACGTTCACCTGTCATTTTGCGCCGGCACAATTGGCGGCAAATCGCAGCTGAGAATCGGCGAGCAAAAACCATCCCCTTTGCTTTTGCAGCTTCAGCCGCTACATTGGATCCCCTGTGCCAGCGAGAGCTGGCACTTTTTTTCTCTCTCTTTCAAAGACGGACCCCGTAAAAACTCCATCATGGACCCTTCCCCTGGTATCAGCCTCGCTTCTCTATTCGCCGATTTCGGCATGATTCTCTTTGCCCTGTTCCTGGTAGTGCTCAATGGCTTCTTCGTTGCCGCCGAGTTCGCCATGGTCAAGCTGCGCTCAACCCGCGTCGAATCCATCGCCGAGCTGCACGGCTGGCGCGGCAGCATCCTGCGCAAGGTACACAACCAGCTCGACGCCTACCTGTCGGCCTGCCAATTGGGCATCACCCTGGCCTCGCTGGGCCTGGGCTGGGTCGGAGAGCCGGCCTTCGCCCACCTGCTCGAACCGCTGCTGGCCTATCTGGGCGTCGACAGCCCGGAACTGATCAAGGCCGTGTCGTTCTTCGTCGCCTTCTTCGTGATCTCGTACCTGCACATCGTGGTCGGCGAACTGGCGCCCAAATCCTGGGCGATCCGCAAGCCCGAGCTGCTGTCGCTGTGGACGGCAGTGCCGCTGTACCTGTTCTACTGGCTGATGTACCCGGCGATCTACCTGCTCAACGCCAGCGCCAACACCATCCTGCGCATCGCCGGCCAGGGCGAGCCCGGGCCGCACCATGAGCACCACTACAGCCGTGAAGAGCTCAAGCTGATCCTGCACTCCAGCCGCGGCCAGGACCCGAGCGACCAGGGCATGCGCGTGCTGGCCTCGGCGGTAGAAATGGGTGAGCTGGAGGTGGTCGACTGGGCCAACTCCCGTGAAGACATGGTGGTGCTCGATGCCAAGGCGCCGCTGAAGAACATCCTGGCGATGTTCCGTCGCCACAAGTTCAGCCGCTACCCGGTGTACGACGCCGAGCGCGAAGAGTTCACCGGCCTGCTGCACATCAAGGACCTGCTGTTGGAGCTGGCCGAGCTGGACCACCTTCCTGAAAGCATCGACCTGGAAGACCTGGCGCGGCCGTTGGAACGCGTATCGCGACACATGCCGCTGTCGCAGCTGCTCGAGCAGTTCCGCAAGGGCGGTGCGCATTTCGTGCTGGTCGAGGAAGCCGATGGCAAGGTGATCGGCTACCTGACCATGGAAGACGTGCTGGAAGTGCTGGTCGGCGATATCCAGGACGAACACCGCAAAGCCGAACGCGGCATCCTTGCCTACCAGCCGGGCAAGCTGCTGGTGCGGGGCGACACGCCGCTGTTCAAGGTCGAACGCCTGCTGGGCGTCGACCTTGACCACATCGAGGCCGAGACCCTCGCAGGCCTGGTCTACGAGTCGCTCAAGCGCGTGCCCGAGGAAGAAGAAGTGCTGGAAGTCGAAGGCCTGCGCATCATCATCAAGAAGATGAAAGGGCCGAAGATCGTCCTGGCCAAGGTGCTGAAGCTCGACTGATGACGCTGTTCATGGATTCCCTGCCGTGAAGTCCGGTAGTCCGCCAATCGGACGGTCGAAACGGTAGGGAATCGACTCCAGCGCCAGCCCCACGTTGCGCTGCACCACGAAATGCAGGTGTGGCCCGCTGCTGTTGCCGGTGTTGCCAGACTTGCCCAGCATCTCACCCTGCCCCACCCGCTGACCCTCGCTCACCACCACGGAACCCCGCATCAAGTGCAGGTACACCCCCATGGTGCCGTCTGCGTGCAGGATCCGCACGAAGTTGCCCGAAGGGTTGTTGCCACGTCCGCTCTGGCGGTTCTCCACCTTGATCACCACGCCGCCCCGAGCGGCAATGATCGGCGTGCCCTCTGGCATGGCGATGTCCATGGCATAGCGGCCCTTCGCGCCAAAATGGCTGAAGCGGCCGTTGGGCCCTTGGCTCAGCCGGAACGGACCGCCGCGCCACGGAAAGGGATAGCGGTAGGCTTGCGGGCGCTGCGCGGGGTCGCCGAGGGCGTGACGCAGCTTGGCGCGGTATTTCAGTTGGCCGCCGGAACGCGCCAGCAACACGCTCAGCACCTGTGTGGAGCGCGGCGCCAGCACCCGTCGCACGATACGCGGCGCGTTACCGTCGCGGGCGTTGCCAAGGCCTTCCAGACGCAGTTCGACTTCCACTGGGGCGAACAGATCATTGCGCGCCAGGAAACGCACGCCCCCGGCAAAGGTTTCGGGCTGCAGACGGACCTGATCGTCGAGACGCTCGACCATCGGCTCGCGCAAGGCCATTGCCCGTGCACCGGGGCTGGGCTGGTAGGAATAGGACGCCACGCCGAAGGTGTCGGTGGTGCTGTAGAGGGTCATGGCCATGCCCGGTGCCGAAGCCAAGAGCAGGGACAGCAACAGGCAGGCGCGCATGATAGTGGCTTTTTGACAGTTGTTATGTCTTGAGCCTAGCAGCGAGTTATCCCGGGGGTATGACAGTTGGTCGGGTGACTGCTTCGAATCTGACGCGGTAAGAGCGGCCTTTTGCCGCTCTCACCGGAGGGTGGAACAGCGGATCAACCGCCCGGCGTGAAGTGCTTCTGCGCAGTACCGCGGGCGATCAATCGCGACAGGTAATCGAGCTTCTGTGCATCCTGATCGACGAACTTGAACGTCAGTTGCAGCCAGTCGCTCTCAGGCTTGGGCTCGAGCGCGGCGATGGCATGCAGGTAACCGTTCAACCGTGCGACCTCGGCGTTCTCACCCTGCTCCAGATCGAGCACCGCACCTTCGAGCACCTGCGGCAGAGCAGCACTGCGGCGCACCACCAACAGCGCTTCCTTGAGGCTGAGGGCCTTGATCACGCAGGGCTGAGTACCGCTGGAAAGGCGCAGCTGCCCCTGACCTCGCCCGGACTGGGCTGCGGCGGCAGCGCTCTGCGGTGGCGGTGCGCTGATCAGCGGTTTGCTAGCGGCAGCCGCCGCAGGCGTTGGCGCGACCCTCACGGCTTCGGGCTTACCGCCGGTCAGGGCACTCAGCGAATCGTTGGCAAAGGCCGAATTGACTCGCGCCGGCGCTCCCGCCACCAGGGCCTCGAGCTTGCCGATCTTGGCCAGGGATTTCTTCACCTTGGTCAGCAACTGTTCGTTGGTGAACGGCTTGCCAACGAAGTCGGAGACGCCAGCCTGAATGGCCTGAATCACGTTTTCCTTGTCACCACGGCTGGTCACCATGATGAACTGCAGGGCTTTCATTTCTTCCTGCTGGCGACACCAGGTCAGCAGTTCGAGGCCGGACATCTCCGGCATCTCCCAGTCGCACAGGACCAGGTCGAAACGTTCCTTGCTCAGCATGGCCATGGCCTTGCGGCCATTGACCGCGTCTTCGATGACCATGCCCGGGAAGGCATTTCGCAGGCACTTCCTCACCAGGTCGCGGATGAACGGCGCATCGTCCACGACCAGCACATTGACTTTACTCATCGATACTCCTCTTGAATCCCGACTAGCATACCGCCGACTGATGGCAATTTGCCAAACCACTGGTCACGCCGGGACGTTTCAAGACTGTTCGCGGGTGCCTGCTGTATCTGCCACAAACGAAAACGCCCGGACGAGGCCGGGCGTTGATGCTCGGGAGCAATATTACTTATCGTCCGATTCGCCCGGAACATTAGCCTTTTCGGCAGCGCCGGAACTGTCGCCCTCGACCTCGGCCTTCATGCGCTTGAGGCCCATGTGGCGTACATCGGTGCCACGCACCAGGTAGATCACCAGCTCCGAGATATTGCGGGCGTGGTCGCCGATACGCTCCAGCGAGCGCAGGGCCCAGATGACGCTCAATACCCGCGAGATCGAACGGGGGTCTTCCATCATGTAGGTGACCAGCTCGCGCAGCGCGGTCTTGTATTCGCGGTCGATGGTCTTGTCGTACTGGGCCACCGACAGTGCCAGCTCGGCGTCGAAACGGGCGAAGGCGTCCAGTGCATCGCGGACCATGTTGCGCACCTGGTCGCCGATGTGACGCACTTCGACGTAGCCACGGGGCGACTCGCCTTCCTCGCACAGTTGGATGGCGCGACGGGCGATCTTGGTCGACTCGTCACCGATGCGCTCCAGGTCGATTACCGACTTGGAGATGCTGATGATCAGACGCAGGTCGGACGCCGCAGGCTGGCGACGGGCGAGGATGCGTACGCATTCCTCGTCGATGTTGCGCTCCATCTGGTTGATCTGTTCATCGACCTCACGCACCTGCTGGGCCAGGCCCGAATCGGCTTCGATCAGCGCAGTCACGGCATCGTTGACCTGCTTCTCGACCAGGCCCCCCATCGCCAGCAGGTGGCTGCGCACTTCCTCGAGCTCGGCGTTGAACTGCTGGGAGATGTGATGGGTAAGGCTTTCTTTGTTGATCATCGTTCTCTAGTCCCTGAATCCTGTAGGAGCGGGCTTGTCGGGGCGCCGAATCGCCGCGCTGCTAGCCGTAACGCCCGGTAATGTAGTCTTCGGTCTGCTTCTTCGCCGGATTGGTGAAGAGCGTGTCGGTATCACCGAATTCGATCAGCTTGCCCATGTACATGAAGGCGGTGTAGTCGGAGACGCGCGCCGCCTGCTGCATGTTGTGGGTCACGATGACGATGGTGTACTTGGACTTCAGCTCGTAGATCAGCTCTTCGACCTTCAGCGTGGAAATCGGGTCCAGTGCCGAGCAAGGCTCGTCGAGCAACAGGACCTCAGGCTCCACGGCGATGGTACGGGCGATCACCAGACGCTGCTGCTGACCACCGGACAGTCCCAGCGCCGAGTCGTGCAGGCGGTCCTTGACCTCATCCCACAGCGCTGCGCCCTTGAGCGCCCACTCGACCGCTTCGTCGAGCACGCGCTTCTTGTTGATACCCTGGATACGCAGGCCGTAGACCACGTTCTCGTAGATGGTCTTGGGGAACGGGTTGGGCTTCTGGAACACCATGCCCACCCGGCGACGCAACTCGGCCACATCTTCGCCCTTGCGGTAGATGTTGTTGCCGTACAGGTTGATGGCGCCTTCCACGCGGCAACCATCGACCAGGTCGTTCATGCGGTTGAAGGTGCGCAGCAGCGTGGACTTGCCGCAGCCGGACGGGCCAATGAAGGCGGTCACGCGCTGTTTGGGGATGTTCATCTGTACATCGAACAGCGCCTGCTTGTCGCCGTAGAACAGCGACAGGCCCGGGACTTCGATGGCCACGGTCTCTTCGGCCAGGCGCAGGCTCTGCTTGTCGCGGCCCAGGGCCGACATGTCGATGCCGTGGGAGTGGGATTCTTGCTGCATGGTCAACTCCATACGCTATCAATTCGTTTCAAAGGGCCGCCCATACCGTGGGCGGCTCACTTGCAATCAGGATCAGCTGTCGAGCGCCTTGTACTTCTCGCGCAGGTGGTTACGGATCCACACCGCCGAGAGGTTGAGGGTCGCGATCACCAGTACCAGCAGCAGCGCCGTGGCGTAGACCAGCGGACGCGCGGCCTCGACGTTGGGGCTCTGGAAGCCGACGTCGTAGATGTGGAAGCCCAGGTGCATGATCTTCTGGTCGAGGTGCAGGTAAGGGTAGTTGCCGTCCACCGGCAGCGATGGCGCCAGTTTCACTACACCCACCAGCATCAGCGGCGCCACCTCGCCTGCGGCGCGCGCCACGGCGAGAATCATGCCGGTCATCATCGCCGGGCTGGCCATCGGCAGTACGATTTTCCACAGCGTCTCGGCCTTGGTCGCACCCAGGGCCAACGAGCCCTCGCGCACGGTACGCGGAATCCGCGCCAGGCCTTCTTCAGTGGCGACGATCACCACAGGAACCGCCAGCAGCGCCAGGGTCAGCGAGGCCCACAACAAGCCTGGCGTGCCCAGCGTAGGTGCCGGTAGCGATTCGGGGAAGAACAGCCGGTCGATCGAGCCACCCAGCACGTACACGAAGAAGCCCAGGCCGAATACGCCATAGACGATCGCCGGCACGCCGGCCAGGTTGTTCACCGCGATGCGGATCAGCCGCGTAACCGGGCCTTGCCTGGCGTATTCGCGCAGGTAGACCGCCGCCAGCACGCCAAAGGGGGTGACGATCACGGCCATGATCAGGGTCATCATCACCGTGCCGAAGATGGCCGGGAAGATGCCGCCTTCGGTGTTGGCTTCACGCGGGTCGTCGCTGAGGAACTCCCAGACCTTGCTGAAGTAGGCGCCCATCTTGGTCATCGCCGACATGCCGTTCGGCTGGATGGCATGCACCACCTTGCTCAGGTTGATCTCCACCTGGCGGCCGTTGGCGTCGCGGGCCACCAGGCTGTCGCGGGCGAAGGCCTGGTGCAGGCCGGTCAGACGCTCCTCGATGGTCTTGTAGCGGCTGTTCAGCTCTGCGCGTTCAGACTCGATATCGGCCTGGGCGGCCGCATCCAGCTTGCCCTGCAGTTCCAGCTTGCGGCTGTGCAGGCGCAGGCGTTCGAGGCCGTGGTTGATGGAGCCGATGTCTTTCTTCTCGAGCGACACCAGTTGGTCGTTCAGGTCGCTGGCGCGCTTGAGGCGGCTCTGCAGTTCGTTCCAGGCGCTCGGGCCTTCGGCGACCACACGACCTTCTTCCTTGACGCTGACCAGGTAACCATAGAAGTTGCCCCACTCGCGGCGCTCCAGGGCAATCAGGTCGGCAGGCTTGCTCTGGTCCACCAGCCATTCGCCGACCAGCCAGGTGAAATCGCTGCCGTTGAGGTCGCGGTTTCCAACCTTGACCAGCTCGCGGGTCATGAACTCCGGCCCCTGGTCAGGTACCGGCAGGCCAGCGCTCTTGAGGCGCTCGCGCGGGACTTCTTCCTTCTGCACCACTTCGCCGACGATCACATGATCGGCCTGGCCGGGCACCTTGTAGGTGGCCTGGACCAGGTCGGCCGGCCAGAAGTGGCCCAGGCCGCGCACAGCGATCACGGCGAGCAGGCCGACGGTCATGATCACCGCCATGGCGACCGCGCCACCGCTGATCCACACGCCCGGCGCACCGCTCTTGAACCAGCCTTTGAGGGAATCCTTTTTCACGGATCTCTACCTTTCTATCAAAGCGACGAGTATTTCTTGCGCAGACGCTGGCGAATCAGCTCGGCCAAGGTGTTCATGATGAAGGTGAACATCAGCAGCACGAGGGCGGCGAGGAACAGCACACGATAGTGGCTGCCGCCGACTTCCGACTCGGGCATTTCCACGGCCACGTTGGCGGCCAGGGTGCGCATGCCCTCGAACAGGTTCAGTTCCATCACCGGGGTGTTGCCGGTGGCCATGAGCACGATCATGGTCTCGCCCACCGCCCGGCCCATGCCGATCATCAGCGCCGAGAAGATGCCCGGGCTTGCGGTGAGGATGACCACGCGGGTCAGGGTCTGCCAAGGCGTCGCGCCCAGCGCCAGCGAGCCGAGGGTGAGGCTGCGCGGCACACTGAACACGGCGTCTTCGGCGATCGAGTAGATATTCGGAATCACTGCGAAGCCCATGGCGATACCGACCACCAGGGCGTTGCGCTGGTCGTAGGTAATGCCCATGTCGTGGCTGATCCACAGGCGCATGTCGCCGCCGAAGAACCAGCTCTCCAGGAACGGGCTCATGGACAGCGCGAACCAGCCGATCGCCAGGATCACCGGGATCAGGATCGCCGCCTCCCAGCCATCCGGGACGCGCTGGCGGATCGACTCTGGCAAGCGGCTCCAGGAGAAGCCCGCCACCAGGATGCCGATCGGCAAGATCAGCAACAGGCTGAACACGCCCGGCAGGTGGCCTTCGAGATACGGCGCCAGGAACAGGCCGGCGAAGAAGCCGAGGATCACCGTCGGCATCGCTTCCATCAGCTCGATCACCGGCTTGACCTTGCGGCGCATGCCCGGAGCCATGAAGTAGGCGGTGTAGATGGCCGCGGCAATGGCCAGGGGTGCCGCCAGGATCATCGCGTAGAACGCGGCCTTGAGCGTACCGAAGGTCAGCGGCGACAGGCTCAGCTTGGGTTCGAAATCGGTGTTGGAGGCGGTCGACTGCCAGACGTACTTCGGCTCGTCGTAGTTCTCGTACCAGACCTTGCCCCACAGCGCGCTGAAGGACACTTCAGGGTGCGGGTTGCGCAGACTCAGTGGCAGCAGCTTGCCGCCTTCTTCGATCATGATGCGGTTGGCGCGTGGCGACAGCGCCAGCACACCGGCGCCATCGGCGACCGGCTCGACCAGCAGGGTACGGTGCGCGGTGCTGTGGAACACACCGAGCTTGCCGTCGTTGTCCAGGGCGATGAAGCCCTTGCGACGCTCCTCGGCGTCGATCTGGGCGATCGGTGCCTTGCCCAACTGGAAGCTGCGGATCAGCTTGAAGCGCGACTCGCCATCCGGGTCGCGGGCCATGAACCACTGGCTCAGGCCACCCTTGGAGTCGCCGAAGATCAGCGAGATACCACCGACCAACTGGCCACTGGCGGTGATTTCGGCGTTGCCATCTTCGAGCAGCTTGTAGCGACCGTTGAGGCTCTTGTCCCGCAGGCTGAAGACATCGGCGGTGGCGCGACCGTTGACCACGTACAACCACTGCTGGCGCGGGTCGATGAAGATGTTCTTCACCGTCTGGGTCATCTGCGGCAGCGCGATGCGGTTCTGTTCGGTGGTGGTCTCGCCGGTCATCATGTTTTCGGTGCGCGACAGCTCGATCACCTGCAGTTGCGCGCCGGTGGAGCCGGCCAGCAGCAGGGTGTCGCCATTGAGGTTGACGCTCACGTGCTCCAGCGCACGACCCTGTTCGTCGAGGGCGAAAGGATCCTGACCATAGGGGTAGTCGATACCCGCATTGATGGTCTTCTTGTTGTCCGGATAGGTGATCTTGTAGGTGTGGTGGAACACCAGCGCCTGGCCATTGGACAACCCCAGTACCACCAGCGGACTGCCCGGCTGGTCGGTACCGATCGAACTGACCGTGGTGCCCGCCGGCAGAGGCAGGTCGACGCGCTTGATCTCGGCACCGGTCTTGGTATCGAAGAACAGCGCCTGGCCCTTGTCGGAAACACGCATGCCCACGAGGTTCTGCTCCTCGAGGGCGATCATCAGCGGCTTGCCGGCATCCTGCTGCAACCAGGTCGGTTCAAGGGCTTTCTTGCTGGTCAGCTCCGCGCCCTGGAACAGCGGCAGCACCACGTAGGCCAGATAGAAGAAGATCAAGGTAATGGCTGCCAATACGGCAAGCCCGCCCACCAGGACATACCAGCGGGTCAGGCGGTCCTTCAACGCGCGCATGCGGCGCTTGCGTTGCAGCTCGGGCGTATTGAAATCAATGCGCACGGGAGGGGAATTTGGGGTCATTGTGGAATTGGCCAGATCATTCATGCGCACACCCTAGCGGTCCCGTATGACAGAAACATGACAGTGTAGTGACGCAAAAAAGCCCGCCGCTCAGGAGACCTGGCTTCGGACTGGGGAAAGTCATGGAAGGGGCCGACCCACTGGCCCACCCCTTCCGGGCAACGCGTCTTACTTGTGGGACAGACCCAGGTCACCCAGGGTCTTCTCGACCACTTTGGCCGGCAGCGGGATGTAGCCATCCTTCACCACGACCTGCTGGCCTGCCTGCGACAGGACCAGCTTCACGAACTCGGCTTCCAGCGGTGCCAGAGGCTTGTTCGGTGCCTTGTTGACGTACACGTACAGGAAGCGCGACAGCGGGTAGGTACCGTTCAGGGCGTTGGCTTCGTTATCTTCGATGAACTCGCCGCCTTCCTTCTTGGCCAGGGCTACGGTCTTGACGCTGGCGGTCTTGTAACCGATACCCGAGTAGCCGATGCCGTTCAGCGAGGAGCTGATCGACTGCACGACCGAAGCCGAGCCAGGTTGTTCGTTGACGTTAGGCTTGAAGTCGCCTTTGCACAGGGCTTCTTCCTTGAAGTAGCCGTAGGTGCCCGATACCGAGTTGCGGCCGAACAGCTGGATTGGCTTGTTGGCCAGGTCGCCGGTCACACCGACGTCACCCCAGGTCTTGATCTCGGCCTTGCCACCGCACAGGCGGGTGGAGGAGAAGATCGCGTCGACCTGAGCCATGGTCAGGCCCTTGATCGGGTTGTCCTTGTGCACGAACACGGCCAGGGCGTCGACAGCGACCGGGATGGCGGTCGGCTTGTAGCCGTACTTCTGCTCGAAGGCCTGCAGCTCGACGTCCTTCATCTTGCGGCTCATCGGGCCCAGGTTGGCGGTGCCTTCGGTCAGCGCGGGTGGCGCGGTGGACGAGCCGGCAGCCTGGATCTGGATGTTTACGTTCGGATATTCCTTCTTGTAGGCCTCGGCCCACAGAGTCATCAGGTTCGCGAGGGTGTCGGAACCGACGCTGGAGAGGTTGCCCGATACGCCAGTGGTCTTGGTGTAGGTCGGGATAGCAGGGTCGACAGCGGCGACCGCGTTGGCGGCAGCGACGCCAGCGGCGGCAAAGGTCAGGGCCGCCATCAAACGCTTCAGTTTCATGCCTTGCTCCTAGCAGGAATATTGGGTGTGTTGGATGGAACGGGGCCCAGTATCGGCAGGCCGCATGAACACGATATGACCTAATTGTGACAAATGGATGAAAGGCCATCATCGCTGCCGAGGATGGCCTTTCGGGTGCCGCAGGAAACCGACTCAGCGCTTGTTGATCAGCAGGTACACCCCGACCAGCAGCCCTACAGCGCACAGGCCAGCCACATAGTAGGCCGGTGCCATCGGGCTGAATTTGAGCAGGGCGGTCACCACCATCGGGGTCAGGCCGCCGAAAATGGCGTAGGCGACGTTGTAGGAGAACGACAGCCCGCTGAAGCGCACCACCGCCGGGAAGGCCTTGACCATCACATAAGGCACCGCGCCAACCAGACCGACGAACAGTCCGGTAAGGGCATACAGCGGGAACAGCAGGTCAGGCCGGGTCGGCAGGCTGTGGTAGAACGCCCACGACGAAGCCAGCAGCGCCAGGCTGCCGATCACGAACACCCGCCCTGCGCCGAAGCGGTCGGCCAGGCTGCCGGCACCGATGCACCCCAGGCTGAGCAGCACGATGGCCAGGCTGTTGGCCTTGAGCGAATCGGTGGGGCTGACGTGATAGAGGCTCTGCAGCAGCGCCGGGGTCATCAGGATCACCACCACGATGCCCGCCGACAGCAACCAGGTCAGCAGCATCGACAGGATGATCGCGCCACGGTGGTCGCGCAGTACCGCACGCAGCGGCAGCTCTTCGGCCAGCGCCTTGCGCTGCTGCATCTCGGCGAACACCGGGGTCTCGTGCAGCCAACGACGCAGATACACGGCGAACAGGCCGAACACACCGCCGAGCAGGAAGGGGATCCGCCAGGCGTAGTCGGCCACCTCTTCAGGGCTGTAGACGGTGTTGATCAGGGTTGCCACCAGCGACCCCAGCAGGATGCCGGCAGTCAGGCCGGCAGTCAGGGTGCCGCAGGCATAGCCGGTATTGCGCTCCGGTACGTGCTCGGAGACGAACACCCAGGCGCCCGGCACCTCGCCACCGATGGCGGCGCCCTGCACCACCCGCATCAACAGCAGCAGGATCGGCGCCCACAGGCCGACCTGTGCATAAGTCGGCAGCAGGCCCATGATCAGGGTGGGCAAGGCCATCATGAAGATGCTCAGGGTGAACATCTTCTTGCGCCCGAGCAGGTCACCAAAGTGCGCCATGATGATGCCACCCAGCGGGCGCGCCAGATAACCTGCGGCGAAGATGCCGAAGGTCTGCATCAGGCGCAGCCATTCGGGCATGTCGGCGGGGAAGAACAGCTTGCCCACCACGGTGGCGAAGAACACGAAGATGATGAAGTCGTAGAACTCCAGAGCTCCGCCCAAGGCGGACAGTGAGAGGGTCTTGTAGTCACTGCGGGTCAGCGGCCGCGAGGGCTGCTCGATACTGCTCGGCACGGAGGTCATGGATGTTCTCTTATAAGGCAGGCCGCTTGTGCTGCGGCTTGTGGCGCGGGAGTGGGCAAGATAACAAATTGCCGCGCATGGCTCATAGAGGTACAAAAACTCTACAGATATTCACCAATGTGCGGTCGTCGCTGGCCGATACCGTCTATATACTGCGCTCTTCGTAGGAAAAGGTTGTTTACGATGTGGGATGTTGTGCGAAAACGCCGGTCATTATGTGCAGGCGGTTTCGCAGAGTTTCCCTTTGGCCGCCAACCGGAGCGAAATCAGCGTAGTATGTTTCTGGCTGAATCGTTTTTCAGGGCGTCCGTCACCGCGCCAACCAACGAAGCGTCACGGGTCAGAGGCCCCACGGCATGATTGAGCTCGAACAAGAAGATCCTATCCCACAGGGCGACCTGGCCCTTCAGATCACCGCGCTACCGCGCGAAACCAATGGCTTCGGCGATATCTTCGGCGGCTGGCTGGTCGCCCAGATGGACCTGGCCGGTACTGCCATGGCCAGCCGCGTGGCTGGCGGCCGTGTGGCCACCGTGGCGATCGATCGCATGGCATTCCTGGTGCCGGTGGCCGTGGGCGCGCAACTGTCCTTCTATACGCAGACCCTGGAGATCGGCCGCAGCTCGATCCAGATGATGGTCGAGGTCTGGAGCGACGACCCGCTGTCCAGCGAATGGCGCAAAGTCACCGAGGCGGTGTTCGTTTTCGTGGCCATCGACGGCAGTGGCCGCACCCGCTCCGTACCTCGTCGCTGAGCCCGGCGCGCGGTAAACTCGTTGCAGGCTTCGAGGTCCAACGGCCTCACCTGCAATCAACGAGACGAGCGCATGGCAACCTTCAAGGTCGACACCGAGCAACACGGCGAACTCAACTGCTGGCGCATCACCAGCCGGCATGCCGAACTCCTCATCGCCCAGCAGGGCGCGCAGATTCTCAGCTACCAGCCCATTGGTGACGAACCCCTGCTGTGGCTCAGTGACCAGGCGATCTTCCGCCAGGGCAAGTCGGTACGCGCCGGTGTGCCGGTATGCTGGCCATGGTTCAGCAACTTTCAGCGCAATCCCGATTCGGTCAAGGCCATGTACCACGGCAGCGAGGCACCGGCCCACGGCCTGGCGCGCGGACGCGACTGGCAGTTGCTTGGCGTCGAGGAAGTCGGTGAAAACCTGCGTATCGAGTTCGACCTGCCCGAGGCTCAAGGCCAACTGCCAGACTGGCCACACAAAGTCGAGCTGCGCCTGCTGATCGAGCTCGGCGAACAACTGCACGTTTCGCTTTGCAGCCGCAACCTGGGCGATGCCAGCGTCACGCTCAGCCAGGCACTGCACAGCTACTTTGCCGTCAGCGATGTACGCCGGGTGCACGTGGAAGGCGTCGAGGGGCTGCCTTATATCGAGACTCTGGAGGGCTGGGAGCAGCGCACCCAGCAAGGCAAGCTGGGCTTTGCCAGCGAGACCGACCGCATCTACCTGAACGCTCCCGAGCGCCTGGCGATCGTCGACCCGCAATGGAAGCGGCGCATCACCTTGCACGCCACCGGCTCACGCAGTGCAGTGATCTGGAACCCCTGGACCGACCGCGCCCGCGAGCTGCCCGACATGGCCGACGACGGCTGGCAGCGGATGCTGTGCGTAGAGACGGCGAATGTGTGGGATGACGTGGTGGAACTCAAGCCTGGAGCCAGCCATGTGCTGGGGGTGGTGATTGGCCGCGAAGCACTCTGATTCGACAGGACACCGCGCTGTCCGTAGGAGCGGGTCGGGCTCAAAGATCGGCGTCTTCGACCACCCTCACCTTCCCCGCGTCCAGCGCATAGGCCGCATCAGCCAGGTCATTGCTGACCTTCTCGATCTTCAGCGTACCGGTCACCCACAGCGGCGTGTAGATATCGGCGATCTTCAGCCCTTTCGGGTAGCGCACCAGCACCAGCTGGTTCGGCGGAGGCGGCGGCACGTGGATGCAGGCCCCCGGATAAGGCACGAGGAAGAACAAGGTGCTGTTGCCCTTGGCATCGCTCTCCAGCGGCACAGGATAGCCACCCAGGCGGATCTGCTTGCCGTTCATGGCCGCCACGGTCTTGGTCGAATACATCACCGCCGGCAGGCCCTGGCTTTGCTTCAGGCCGCCCTTGGCGGTGAAGGTGCCCATGGCTTCGGGGGAGTTGTGATCGATCTCGGGCATCTGTTCGAGAGCCTTCTGGTCCGACTTGGGCATCAACTCCAGCCAGTCGGTTTCGGGCAGCTCGGCATGGGCCAGGGTGCTGGCCAGCAACAAGGGAAGAAGGAATAACGCACGCATGGCAATGCTCGGCAACTCAAGTGAATTGCCGCGCATTCTAGCCTGTGTTCAGCGCTTCTTGATGAATCCGTAGATCACCAGCAGCACGATGGCGCCAACCAGGGCACCGAAGAAGCCCGCCGCCTGTCCGGCCTGGTAGATACCCAGGGCCTGCCCGCCATAGGTGGCCACCAGGGAGCCGGCGATGCCGAGCAGAATGGTCATGATCCAGCCCATGCTGTCGTCCCCGGGTTTCAGGAAACGCGCCAGCAAGCCGACGATCAGGCCGATGAAGATGGTTCCGATGATGCCCATGGCAATCCCTCTACAGTGAAGATGGAACACGCCAAAGCCTAGACAGCGCTTTGGCGTGTTGCCATCTCAGAGGGCCTGCTGCAGGCAGAAGTTCGATCAGCCGACGATCAACGCCTCTACTTCGGCGATCTTGGCCTTGAGCGTGACCATGTCCTTGCAGCGCAGGGTGGCGTGACCGACCTTGCGCCCCGCCTTGAACGCCTTGCCATAGTGATGCAGGTGGCAGTCGTCGATGGCCACGACCTTGTCGACCGCAGGCACTTCGCCGATGAAGTTGAGCATGGCGCTCTCGCCGACCTTGGCCGTCGAGCCCAGCGGCAGGCCGGCGACGGCCCGCAGGTGGTTCTCGAACTGGCTGCACTCGGCGCCTTCGATGGTCCAGTGCCCGGAGTTGTGCACGCGCGGGGCGATCTCGTTGGCCTTGAGGCCACCGTCGACCTCGAAGAACTCGAACGCCATCACGCCAACATAGTCGAGCTTAAGCAGCACACGGCCGACGTAATCCTCAGCCAGCGCCTGCAGTGGATGCGCATCGCTTGCCACCGACAGGCGCAGGATGCCGCTGTCATGAGTGTTGTGCACCAGCGGATAGAAGCGCGTCTCGCCATCGCGGGCTCGCACGGCAACCAGCGAGACTTCGCCGGTGAACGGCACGAAGCCTTCCAGCAGGCAAGGGACGCTGCCCAGCTCGGCGAAGGTACCGACCACGTCCTCTGGCTTGCGCAGGACCTTCTGGCCCTTGCCGTCATAACCCAGGGTGCGGGTCTTGAGCACGGCCGGCAGGCCGATGCTGGCCACTGCCGCGTCGAGGTCATCCTGCGAAAGGATGTCGGCGAAGGCCGGGGTCGGAATGCCCAGGTCGCGGAACATGCTCTTCTCGAACAGGCGATCGCGCGCGATGCGCAGGGCTTCGGCGCTTGGGTAGACCGGCACGAACTGCGACAGGAAGGCCACGGTTTCCGCGGGGACGCTCTCGAACTCGAAGGTCACCAGGTCGACTTCGTCGGCCAGTTGGCGCAGGTGGTCCTGGTCGCCGTAGTCGGCACGCAGGTGCTCGCCCAGGGGGACGGCGCAGGCGTCCGGTGCCGGATCGAGGAAGGCGAAGTTCATGCCCAGCGGAGTGCCCGCCAGGGCCAGCATGCGACCCAGTTGGCCGCCACCGATTACACCGATCTTCATGTCGTCAGCCTCAAGCCTGGCGGGGGTCCGGGTTGTCCAGGACGGTTTCGGTCTGCTCCGCGCGGAACTGCTTGAGCGCCGCGTGGTACTGCGGGTGCTTGGCACCCAGGATGCTTGCCGACAGCAGCGCGGCGTTGATCGCGCCAGCCTTGCCGATGGCCAGGGTGGCAACCGGGATGCCGGCTGGCATCTGCACGATCGACAGCAGTGAATCGACACCCGACAGCATCGAGGACTGCACAGGTACGCCCAGCACCGGCAGGTGCGTCTTGGCGGCGCACATGCCCGGCAGGTGCGCAGCGCCACCGGCGCCGGCGATGATCACCTCGATGCCGCGGCCTTCGGCCTCTTCGGCGTACTGGAACAGCAGGTCCGGGGTCCGGTGGGCGGACACCACCTTCACCTCGTAGGGAATGCCGAGTTTTTCCAGCATATCGGCGGTGTGGCTAAGGGTGGACCAATCGGACTTGGAGCCCATGATCACGCCAACCAGTGCACTCATCGTCGAGCCTCTTCGCTTGTGCGCCCTTGGGCGCCGTCAAAAAACAACAAGCCACGCGGGACGACCGGCGTGGCTTGTTTGCTGATCATGACCGGATCGATCCAGTCGAGGGGCCGCGCAGTATACCGTAACGTTAGGCATTCGAGGCACCCCTGGCGACCAACTGTCGGCCTTATTTTTCGGGGCTTTGACTGACTTTCGAGTCAACTGCGCCCGCCAGCGCTCCACCTTCGAGCTTGCGCCACAGCAGGCGCACGTTCGCCTTGCGCACCAGGGCGCAGCGGTAGAGGCGAATCTCCAGCGGCACGTGCCACTGGCTGGAGCCGCAGATGGCCAGCTCGCCACGCTCCAGCTCGCCGCGCATCGACAGGCGCGGCACCCAGGCGATACCCATGCCTTCGAGCGCCATGCTCTTGAGACTGTCGGCCATCGCCGTTTCGTACACCGTGGTGTAGCGCAGGTTGCGCTGGCGCAGCAGCAGGCTGACGGATCGTCCGAGGAATGCCCCGGCGCTGTAGGCCAGGAGCGGCACGCTGCCCTCGCCTTCCAGGTCGAACAGCGGCTTGCCATCGGCCCCGACGGCACAGACTGGCAGCATTTCGGTGGTGCCCATGTGCAACGACGGGAAGATCTCGGCATCCATCTGCAAGGCGGCGTCAGGGTCGTAAAAGGCCAGCATCAGGTCACAGCCACCTTCCCTCAAGGCATGCACTGCATCGCCCACGTTGGTGGCCACCAGACGGGTGGCGATGTTCATGCCGTCGTTGCGCAACTGGGCCACCCAGCGCGGGAAGAAGCCGGACGCCAGCGAGTGCGCCGCCGCGACCTGGACCACCTCGCCCTGACCACCTTCCAGATGATGTAAATGGCGGAGAACTTCGCTCAACTGGTCGACAACGGTACGCGCGGTAACGAGAAACAGCTGACCCGCCTCAGTCAGCTCTATCGGCGTGCGGGAACGATTCACCAAGGTCAGCCCCAATGCCGCTTCCAGGCTGCGGATGCGTCGACTGAAGGCCGGCTGCGTCACGAAGCGGCGCTCCGCCGCCTGGGAAAAACTGCGTGTGGAGGCCAGAGCACTGAAGTCTTCCAGCCACTTGCTTTCAAGGTTCATCGAGAAGCTCCGCAGGCGTGCACCAAAATGGAACACGCTCGATTGTCAATCGGCGTCACATCAAACCGTATGCCGTTTGTGCATAGGTTAGCGTCTAACAGCATTGGCCGCAAAATCTGCCGAGGCCTAGGATTGGCGGCATTCCGGCAGGTGCCGGGTTTAAATCGAGATGATATCCGTCATGTCCTCCGCTGCATCGTTCCGCGTCGAAAAAGACCTGCTTGGTACCCTTGAAGTCCCTGCCGATGCCTACTACGGCATCCAGACTCTGCGCGCTGCCAACAACTTCCACCTCTCCGGCGTTCCGCTGTCGCACTACCCGAAACTGGTAGTCGGCCTGGCGATGGTCAAGCAGGCCGCTGCTGACGCCAACCGTGAGCTGGGGCACCTGAGCGATGCCAAGCACGCCGCCATCAGCGAGGCCTGTGCCCGCCTGATCCGTGGCGACTTCCACGAGCAGTTCGTGGTGGACATGATCCAGGGCGGTGCTGGTACTTCTACCAACATGAACGCCAACGAGGTCATCGCCAACATCGCACTGGAGGCCATGGGTCACCAGAAGGGTGAGTACCAGTACCTGCACCCGAACAACGATGTGAACATGGCGCAGTCGACCAACGACGCCTACCCGACCGCCATCCGCCTCGGCCTGCTGCTGGGCCACGACGCCCTGCTGGCCAGCCTCGACAGCCTGATCCAGGCTTTCGCTGCCAAAGGTGAAGAGTTCAGCCACGTACTGAAGATGGGCCGTACCCAGCTTCAGGACGCCGTGCCGATGACCCTGGGCCAGGAATTCCGTGCCTTCGCCACCACCATGACCGAAGACCTCAACCGTCTGCGTTCGCTGGCGCCGGAACTGCTCACCGAAATCAACCTGGGCGGCACCGCCATCGGCACCGGCATCAACGCCGACCCGGGCTATCAGGCCCTGGCGGTACAACGCCTGGCAGCCATCAGCGGCCAGCCGCTGGTTCCGGCGGCCGACCTGATCGAAGCCACCTCCGACATGGGCGCCTTCGTGCTGTTCTCCGGCATGCTCAAGCGCACCGCGGTCAAGCTGTCGAAGATCTGCAACGACCTGCGCCTGCTGTCCAGCGGCCCGCGCACCGGCATCAACGAGATCAACCTGCCGGCGCGCCAGCCAGGCAGCTCGATCATGCCAGGCAAGGTCAACCCGGTTATCCCGGAAGCGGTCAACCAAGTCGCCTTCGCCATCATGGGCAACGACCTGGCCCTGACCGTCGCCGCCGAAGGTGGCCAGCTGCAGCTGAACGTGATGGAACCGCTGATCGCCTACAAGATCTTCGACTCGATCCGCCTGCTGCAACGCGCCATGGACATGCTGCGCGAACACTGCATCGTCGGTATCACTGCCAACGAACAGCGCTGCCGTGAACTGGTCGAGCACTCGATCGGCCTGGTCACCGCCTTGAACCCGTACATCGGCTACGAAAACGCCACCCGTATCGCCCGCGTCGCCCTGGAAACCGGCCGCGGCGTGCTGGAACTGGTGCGCGAAGAGAAGCTGCTGGACGAAGCGATGCTCAACGACATCCTGCGTCCGGAAAACATGATCGCTCCACGTCTGGTTCCGCTGAAGGCGTAACCCGAACGCTGCAACCTGTCTCACCAGGTCGAGGGACTAGACACCTCTCAACCTTTCAAGGGCCCGAGCGCACGCTCCGGGCCCTTTTTTTACACCCAGCACCGGCAAACGGTTCCCGGCACACTCCTTGCTCGATAATGCCCCTCACCCCCACGGGATGCCGAGCATGCTGCACAGCCACCTCACCACCCTCAACGCAGTTTCGTTGATTCTCAACGTCTTCCAGGAAGAGGGCTGTACCGCCTCGCAACTGCTCGCCGGCAGCGGCATAGGCCCGGCCGACCTGGGCCATCCCGATGCGCGCATCACTACCCAGCAGGAGCTGCAGGTGTGTGCCAATGCGGTCGCCCGACGCGAGGAGATCGGCCTGGAGCTGGGGCGGCGGATGCATGTGTCGTGCTACGGCATGCTCGGTTACGCCTTGCTCTCGAGTGCCACTTTGGGTGACGCCCTGCGTCTGGCGCTGCGTTATCCGGCACTGCTGGGAACAATCTTCCAGTTGCGCCTGGTCGACGATGGCCAGCGTGTCTGGCTGAGCGCCAGCGATTATCGCGAGGGGCCAGCACTGGCAGCGTTCAATGCCGAATTCTGCCTGGTCTCGCTGAAAGTCATCTGCGATGACCTGCTCGGCCGGCCGCTACCCTTGCTGGCGGCACGCTTCGAACACGCACGCCCTGCCTACCATCTGCTCTACGCCGGTGCATTCCCCTGCCCGACGGGCTTCGAATCGCGAGACAACGCCTTTGCCTTCGAACGGCGCTGGCTCGATATGCCACTGCCCCTGGCCGACCCCATCACCCACAAAGCCATGGCCGAACGCTGCAGGCGCCTGAACCTGGAGTTCACTGGCCGCCAAGCCTGGCTGGGGCGCATTCGCCAGCTGCTGATGCAGCAGCTCGATGCGGCACCTGGGCTCGAGGACCTGGCGCGGCAGATGAACTGCTCGTCGCGCACCTTGCGGCGACACTTGCAGGCGTTGGGCAGCAGTTATCAACAGCTGCTCGATGAGCTGCGCTTCGAACGGGCCAAACAGTTGCTCGCCGAAGACCAGATGCCGATCTACCGGATCGCCGAAACCCTGGGATTCAGCGAGACGGCAAGCTTCCGGCACGCGTTCCAGCGCTGGAGTGGCGTGGCGCCCAGCCATTTTCGGGGGTAGTCGGCACCCGTCCAGCCGCGGGGCAATAGGCCGGAAATATCCCCAAACCACCCGATCCGGCCATCGCCAGTGGCCATATCGATCCCCTTTTGGCCGTTTGCAACGTTCTCTCCACCTGGCCCGCCCACCACAATGGACCCACGCCAGTCACCTTCGGAGAACAACAAATGCTGACGATCTATTCCGATGACCATCGCCTGCACCACGGCCGCTGCGAGCTGATCGACGGCAAGCTGATGCCGTGTTTCGAGATGCCCTCGCGCGCTGACCATGTGCTCGCCCGCGTCCAGCACCGCGACATTGGCCCGATCCAGGGCCCGACCGACTTCGGCCGCGCGCCGCTGCTGCGCATCCACAGCGCCGCCTACCTGGACTTCTTCGAAGGCGCCTGGGCGCGCTGGGCGGCCATGAACCAGGAGGGCGACCTGCTGCCCTTCACCTGGCCAGCACGCACCCTGCGCCAGATCAAACCCACCGGCCTGCACGGCGAACTGGGCTACTACAGCTTCGACGGCGGCGCGCCGATCACCGCCGGCACCTGGCAGGCCGCCTACAGCGCAGCGCAAGTCGCACTGACCGGGCAGGCCGCGATCCAGAACGGCGCCCATGCCGCCTTTGCCCTTTGCCGTCCGCCAGGGCACCACGCTGCCGCCGAAGTGATGGGCGGCTACTGCTACCTGAACAACGCCGCCATCGCTGCCCAGGCCTTCCTCGACCAGGGCCGGCGCAAGGTCGCGATCCTCGATGTCGACTACCACCACGGCAACGGCACCCAGGACATCTTCTACGACCGTAACGACGTGTTCTTCGCCTCGATCCACGGCGACCCGACCGACGAGTTCCCGTTCTTCCTCGGCTATGCCGACGAAACCGGCGAGGGCGCGGGCGAGGGCTGCAACGTCAACTATCCTCTGCCGGCAGGTAGCGACTGGGCCACCTGGAGTGCCGCCCTCGAAGATGCCTGCCAACGCATTGCCGCCTTCGACGCCGATGTGCTGGTGATCTCGCTCGGTGTAGACACCTTCAAGGACGATCCGATCTCCCAGTTCAAGCTCGACAGCCCGGACTACCTGGAGATGGGCAAGCGCATCGCCGAACTCGGCAAGCCGACCCTGTTCGTGATGGAAGGTGGTTATGCCGTCGAGGAAATCGGCATCAATGCGGTCAATGTGCTGGAAGGGTTCCAGCGCGCTCAGCCAGGAGCCTGATCATGCGTCCATTCAAGCGTCTGTTAGCCCCACTCGTTGCTGCCGGCCTGCTGGCTGGTGGCCTTCAGGTCCATGCCGAACAACGCACCCTGCGGGTGTACAACTGGTTCGACTACATCACTCCACAGACCTTGGTCGACTTCCAGAAGGATGCCCAGGTCAAACTGATCTACGACATCTTCGACACCAACGAAGCACTGGAAGCCAAGCTGCTGACCGGCAACTCCGGCTATGACGTGGTAGTGCCCTCCAACGTGTTCCTCGCCAAGCAGATCGAGGCTGGGGTCTTCCAACCCCTGGACCGCAGCAAGCTGCCGAACTGGCAGCACCTGGACCCAACGCTGATGAAGCTGATCGAGGCCAACGACCCAGGCAACAAGTTCGCCGTGCCCTACATGTACGGCACCATCCTGATCGGCTTCAACCCGGCCAAGGTGAAGGCCGTGCTGGGTGACAACGCCCCAGTGGACAGCTGGGACCTGATCTTCAAGGAAGAGAACATCGCCAAACTCAAGCAGTGCGGCGTGGCGCTGCTTGATTCGCCGTCGGAAATCCTGCCGCTGGCCCTGCAGTACCTGGGCCTGTCACCCAACAGCGACAAGCCCGAGGACTACAAGAAGGCCGAGGCGCTGCTGATGAAGATCCGCCCGCACGTCACCTACTTCCATTCCTCGAAATACATGGCCGATATCGCCAACGGCGACATCTGCGTGGCAGTGGGCTACTCGGGCAGCTTCTCGCAGGCCGCCAACCGTGCGCGCGAAGCCAAGAATGGTGTAGTGGTGGACATGCGCCTGCCCAAGGAAGGCGCGCCGATCTGGTTCGACATGCTGGCCATTCCGAAAAATGCAGCGAACCCGGACGACGCCCACACCTTCATCAACTACCTGCTGCGCCCCGAGGTGATCGCGCCGATCAGCGACTTCGTCGGCTACCCCAACCCGAACAAGGACGCGACCGAAAAGGTCAGCCCACAGATTCGCAACAACCCGAACCTGTACCCGACGGCTGAGGCGATGACCACGCTGTATACCCTCAAGCCGCTGAGCAAAGAAGCCGAACGGGCAAGGACCCGGGCCTGGACGCGGATCAAGTCCGGCACCTGAGCCGCCTGCTTCGCGGGCAAGCCCGCTCCTACAGATTCTTTGTAGGAGCGGGCTTGCCCGCGAAGCAGACAGCGCGGTCTAACGCCTTACCGCCAGACCCTGCGCAATCGCATCAACGCCCCGGCAATCTCCTCCTCGGGCACCGCAGCGAAACCCAGCACCAGCCCTGCCCGCTTATCCACAGGTACCTCGCTGTCTTCCAGCCAGTAAGCACTCAGCGGGTGCACTTCCACTCCCACCGCCTCTGCCCTGGCCACCAGCGCTTGCTCCCGCGCGAAGTTATCCACATCCACTTTCACATGCAGTCCCGCCGCCACTTCCGGCATTGCGCCCAGCCCCGGCACATCCAGCGGCCAGCCGGCCTTGAGCACATTGCGCCGCGCCAGCGCCGCCCGACGCATGCGGCGTATATGCCGCTGAAAGTGCCCCTGAGCCATGAATTGCGCCATCACGCACTGCGTCCCGACTTCGGAATGCCGCACCGCCAGTGCACGCGCCTGGCTGAAGGCCTGCACCAGTCGCGTCGGCAGCACCAGGTAACCCAGGCGCAACGCGGGGAAGGCGATCTTGCCGAAGGTGCCGACGTAGATCACCCGCTGCTGGCGGTCCAGCGCTGCAAGGGGCGCCAGCGGTGCGCCGCTGTAGCGGTATTCGCCGTCGTAGTCGTCCTCGATGATCCAGCCATCCTGGCGTTCGGCCCAGGCCAGCAACGACAAGCGTCGCGCCAGGCTCATGGTGACGCCGGTCGGGTATTGGTGCGCAGGCGTCACGTAGGCCAGGCGACAGTCGCGCAACCGGGCGAGCTGCTCGCACACCAGCCCTTCCTCGTCTATCGCCACACCGCGCACCTTCGCTCCGGCCAGGGCAAAGGCATGCCCCGCGGCGCGATAGCCCGGGTTTTCCACAGCCACCTCCTCGCCCGTTTGCAGCAGCAGCTGTGCACAAAGGCTGATGGCCTGCTGTGCACCACTGGTGATCACAATTTGTTCAGCGGTGCACGAAAGCCCTCGCGAGCGACGCATGTAGGCCGCAATCAGTTCGCGCAGCACAGGCTCCCCGGCCGGGTCGCCGTAACCGAGCAGCGCAGGATCGGGATCACGCCAGAAACCCGCTTGCAGCTTGGCCCAGACGTCGAACGGGAACAGATCGAACGCCGGAATACCGACCCGAAAAGCCCTCGGAGCCCCGGCTCTGGGCGGTGAAAGATGGTGTGATTTCAAGCGCTCCAAGGGTGCGCTGGAGCGCGTTGAACTGGATAAATCCTCAGTGTAACCGGGTAGAAATGTGGATAACTCTGTTGATAACCCCTGGGATAACCTTGTTGATAACTGTGTGGACAGTTTTGGCAGCCGACTCACATAGGTGCCATCCCCGACTCGGCTTTCGATGAAGCCTTCGGCGTACAACTGGTCATAGGCACGCACCACGCTGTTGCGCGACAGCGCCAGCACCGAAGCCAGGTCACGAGTGGCCGGCAGCCGCGTGCCACTGCTCAGCCGGCCGTCCAGCACCCGCGCGCGCAATGCCTGGTAGAGCTGCTGGCTGAGGCCACGGCGGCGGTCCAGCACGATGCCGGCGGGGTCGAAAGGCAAAACGAGAGGACGCTCACTCATGACATTGGACCTGTCAAAACAGCGGTAAATGGCTCTTACACAGAACCAATAGCCTGCCTAGGATGAAGTCATCAAACAAGGACTTCGCCATGTACAACGCCAAGCCTCATCAGGAACACGATCTCCAACGTCTGCACCAGCAGATGTTGCAGACACGCCTGGCCACGCTGATCAGCCACGCAGAGCAAGGCCTGCTGGCGACCCACCTGCCAGTGCTGGTGGACACCCGCGAAGGCGAGTTCGGTACGGTGTACGGCCACCTGGCACGCGCCAACCGCCAGTGGCAGGACCTGGAGCGAGGCGGTGAAGCCCTGCTGGTTTTCCAGGGCGCCGATGCCTACGTGAGCCCCGGCTACTACCCGAGCAAGCTGGAGAATCCAAAGGTGGTGCCCACGTGGAACTATGTGGCGGTGCATGCCCGCGGGCCGGTCGAGGTCATCCATGACCCGGCGCCCCTGCTGGAGATCGTCAGCCGCCTGACCGACCTGCATGAACAAGGCCGCGCCACCCCCTGGAAGGTCGCCGACGCCCCCGCCGACTACATCGACGGCATGCTCCGCGCCATCGTCGGCATCCGCCTGCCCATCACCCGCATCCAGGGCGCCCGCAAGCTCAGCCAGAACCGCAGCGCCGAAGATGTCCAAGGCGTGCGCGAAGGCCTGGCCAACAGCCCCGATCCACTCGACAACCAACTCGCGACGCAGATGCGTTCGCTTTGAAGGAAACCACCATGTCCAACGTCACCTTGCGCCCGGTCACTCTCGAAGACCACGCCGCCTGGCTGCCCCTGTGGCAGGCCTACTTGCGCTTCTACCAGACCACCCTCGCCGACGAGGTCACGGCCAATACCTGGCAGCGCCTGCTCGACCCCAGCGAACCCACCCACTCGGCCCTTGCCTGGGTCGATGGCAAGGCGGTGGGGATGGTCAACTACATCTATCATCGTTCCAACTGGAGCATCGAGAACTCCTGCTACCTGCAAGACCTCTACGTCGACGGCGAGCAGCGCGGCCTGGGTATCGGCCGCCAGCTGATCGAACACGTCTACGCCACCGCCAAGACCGCTGGCTGCATCAAGGTGCACTGGCTGACCCACGAGACCAACGCCACGGCCATCAGTCTGTACGAGCAGGTCGCCGAGCGCCCGGGCTTCATTCAATTTCGCAAAGCACTGTAGGCCGACCATGACCCTGAACTGGAAACCCGCTGCGACACCGGACGCCTCCCCCCTCGATGGCCGCTTCATCCGCCTGGAGAAACTCGACCCGGCGCGCCATAGCGACGACCTGTGGGAAGTCCTGCAAGGCCCGGGATCGGACCCGGTGCTGTGGAACTACCTGCCCTACGGCCCGTTCGCCGAACGCGCCGACTTCGACCGCTGGCTGCAAGGCAACGCAGCGGGCCGCGATCCGCTGTTCTATAGCGTCATCGACAAACACAACGGGCAGGTGCAGGGCATCCTCAGCTACATGTCGATCGTCCCCGAGCAGGGGCGCTTCGAGATCGGCCACATCGCCTTTGGCGCGGCCATGCAGCGCACGCCCAAGGGTACCGAGGCGGTCTACCTGTTGAGCAAGCTCGGCTTCGAGCTGGGCAATCGGCGCCTGGAATGGAAATGCAACGATGCCAACGCCCGCTCCAAGCGCGCGGCGCTGCGCTTCGGTTTTGTCTTCGAAGGCGTGTTCCGCCAGCACATGGTGGTGAAGGACCAGAACCGCGACACCGCCTGGTATTCGATCACCGACGGGGAGTGGCCAGCGGTGGCGGCGGGGTTCGAGCGCTGGTTGAGCGTGGAGAACCAGCGGCCTGAAGGTCAGGTGAAAACCCTGGAAGCGTGTCGCCTGGCCTGACGCAATCGCGGGGCAAGCCCGCTCCCACCGGTACCCCGCCAGTTTCAGAACCAGCGGGGTGCCCCGCGATCGGGCCTTGAACCCAACATAAAAAAAGGGGAGCAACCGCTCCCCATGAGGTAAACCGCTTGTATTCGAAGGCTGTCGATCAGCCTTCGATCTCGATCAGGATCTCGCCCGGGGTCACCCGGTCGCCCTTGGCTACGTGGATGGCAACGACCTTGCCGGCGATGGCCGCCTGCACCTCGGTCTCCATCTTCATGGCTTCGGTAATCAGCACTGCCTGCCCGGCCTTGACCACATCGCCCTCCTTGACCAGCACATCGACGATGTTGCCCGGCATGGTGGTGCTGACGTGGCCCGGCGCGCTGGCCTGCTTGCGCTTGCTGCTGCCGCCGCCGACGAAATCGTTGAGCGGCTCGAACACCACTTCTTCCGGCATGCCGTCGATGGACAGGTAGAAGTGACGCTTGCCTTCGGCCTTGACGCCCACGCCGGTGATGTCGACGCGGTAGGTCTCGCCGTGCACGTCGATGACGAACTCGGTCGGTACACCCTCACCGCCCACGGAGGCTGCAGCACCGGCTTCCGGGATTGGCAGCAGGGCTTCGGGCTTGAGGGTTCCGGCTTCACGCTCTTCGAGGAACTTGCGCCCGATGTCCGGGAACATGGCGAAGGTCAGCACGTCTTCCTCGCTGTGCGCCAGGCTGCCGATTTCGGCGCGCAGCTTGGCCATTTCCGGCTTGAGCAGATCGGCCGGGCGCACATCGATGACGTCTTCGCTGCCGATCGCCTGGCGGCGCAGCTTCTCGTCAACCACACCTGGCGCCTTGCCGTAGCCGCCTTGCAGGTACAGCTTCACTTCGTTGGTAATGGTCTTGTAGCGCTCACCGGCCAGCACGTTGAAGAACGCCTGGGTGCCGACGATCTGCGAGGTCGGGGTGACCAGCGGCGGGAAGCCGAGGTCTTCGCGCACGCGCGGGATCTCCGCCAGCACTTCGTTCATACGGTTGAGGGCGCCCTGCTCCTTGAGCTGGTTGGCCAGGTTGGAAATCATCCCGCCGGGTACCTGGTTGACCTGCACGCGGGTATCCACGGCGGTGAACTCGCTCTCGAACTGGTGGTACTTCTTGCGCACGGCGTAGAAGTACAGGCCGATTTCCTGCAGCAGCTCCAGGTCCAGCCCGGTGTCGAACTCGCTGCCCTTGAGCGCGGCGACCATCGACTCGGTGCCCGGGTGGCTGGTGCCCCAGGCGAAGCTGGAGATGGCGGTGTCGATATGGTCGGCGCCGTTCTCCACAGCCTTGAGCTGACACATGGCGGCCAGGCCGGCGGTGTCATGGGAGTGGATGAACACCGGCAGCGACTGCTCGGCTTTCAGCGCCTTGACCAGCTCGCCGGTGGCGTACGGCGTCAACAGGCCGGCCATGTCCTTGATCGCGACCGAGTCGCAACCCATGGATTCCATCTGCTTGGCCTGGTTCACGAAGGCCTCGATGGTGTGCACGGGGCTGGTGGTGTAGGCGATGGTGCCCTGGGCATGCTTGCCGGCGGCCTTCACCGCTTCGATGGCCACGCGCAGGTTACGCACATCGTTCATGGCGTCGAAAATACGGAATACGTCGATACCATTGACTGCAGCCTTGGCCACGAACGCCTTGACCACATCATCGCTGTAATGGCGGTAGCCCAGCAGGTTCTGACCGCGCAGCAGCATTTGCAGGCGCGTGTTGGGCAGCGCGGCGCGCAGTTGGCGCAGGCGCTCCCACGGATCTTCCTTGAGGAAGCGCACACAGGCGTCGAAGGTCGCGCCGCCCCAGACTTCGAGCGACCAGTAGCCGACCTTGTCGAGCTTTTCGCAGATCGGCAGCATGTCTTCGGTGCGCATGCGGGTGGCCAGCAAGGACTGGTGGGCGTCGCGCAGGATTGTGTCGGTTACATGGATTTTCTTGGACATTGTTGAATTCCTCACAGGCCTGCGTGGGCGGCGATGGCGGCGGCGATGGCCAGGGCCAGCTCTTCGGGTTTGCGCTTGATCGAGTAGTTGGTCAGTTCCGGATGGCTTTCCACGAAGCTGGTATTGAACTGGCCGCTACGGAATTCCGGATTGCGCAGGATTTCCTGGTAATACGCGGCGGTGGTCTTGACCCCCTGCAGGCGCATGTCATCCAGGGCTCGCAGACCACGGTCCATGGCTTCTTCCCAGGTCAGCGCCCAGACCACCAGTTTCAGGCACATGGAGTCGTAGAACGGTGGAATGGTGTAGCCGGTATAGATCGCCGTGTCGGTACGTACGCCCGGACCGCCGGGGGCGTAGTAACGGGTGATCTTGCCGAAGCTGGGCAGGAAATTGTTCTTCGGGTCTTCGGCGTTGATCCGGAACTGCAACGCGTAGCCACGATGCTGGATGTCTTCCTGTTTGACCGACAGTGGCAGGCCCGAGGCGATGCGGATCTGCTCACGCACGATATCGATGCCGGTGATTTCCTCGGTGATGGTGTGTTCCACCTGCACTCGGGTGTTCATCTCCATGAAGTACACCTCGCCATCGGCGAGCAGGAACTCCACGGTACCGGCGTTCTCGTAGTTGACCGCCTTGGCGGCGCGTACGGCCAGATCGCCGATGTAGGCGCGCTGTTCCGGCGTCAACTGCGGGCTCGGGGCGATTTCGATGAGCTTCTGGTTGCGGCGCTGGATCGAGCAGTCGCGCTCGAACAGATGCACCACGTTGCCGAAGCTGTCACCGAGAATCTGCGCCTCGATGTGTTTGGGATTGACGATGCATTTCTCGAGAAACACCTCGGCGGAACCGAACGCCTTGGTGGCTTCGGAAATCACCCGCGGGAAGTTCTGTTCCAGCTCTTCGCGGCTGTTGCAGCGGCGAATACCACGCCCGCCGCCACCGGAGGTGGCCTTGAGCATCACCGGATAACCGATGCGCTCGCCTTCGCTCAGGGCTTCGTGAATGTCGGCCACGTTGCCTTCGGTACCTGGGGTCACCGGGACACCGGCCTGGATCATCGTGCGGCGCGCTTCGGTCTTGTCGCCCATGCGGCGGATGACCTCGGCAGCAGGACCGATGAACTTGATGCCACGCTCGGCGCAGATTTCCGCAAGTTCGGCGTTTTCCGATAGAAAACCGTAGCCCGGATGCAGGGCGTCACAGCCGGTTTCCACAGCAAGGTTCACCAGCTTGCGCGGGTTCAGGTAACCGGCCAGCGGCTCGGCACCGATGCTGTAGGCCTCGTCGGCGCGCTTGACGTGCAACGCGTGACGGTCGGCGTCGGAAAAGATCGCGACAGAGCGAATGCCCATCTCGGCGCAGGCACGCACGATCCGAACTGCGATTTCACCCCGGTTGGCGATCAGGATTTTTTTTATCACTGGAGTCTTCCCAAAGCCGTAGGAACAGACGATCCGGTTACACCGGTCGGCGCGTGACCAGACGTCGCTGGCCAGTCGCACCTTCAAACTAGCGCCACCGGTGAATAAACAAAAATCAATATTTGTTAGGGGCTGTATTAGCAAAAGCTTATAGTGGGGTAACAAGGTTTTGCCGGAGCCTGGGGATAAATGCGTAAGTCCTTGATGCGTATGACTTTGCGTCAACTGCAGATCTTTAACGAAGTGTGTGATTTGCGCTCGTACAGCCGCGCGGCAGAAGAGATGGCGCTTACGCAACCCGCCGTAAGTCTACAGATCCGCCAGCTCGAGGAGCTGGTCGGCCAGCCGCTGTTCGAGTACGTCGGCAAAAAGCTCTACCTCACCGAAGCCGCCGAGGCACTGCAACGTGCCAGCCGCGACATCTTCGGGCGCCTGGAAAACCTCGACATGCAGCTGTCGGACATGCAGGGCTCACTGCAGGGGCAATTGAAACTGGCGATCGAATCCAGTGCGAAGTACTTCGTGCCACACCTGTTCGCCGCCTTCAAGCAACGACACCCGGAGGTCAACCTCACCCTCACGGTGGTCAATCGCGCCCAGGCCATCCGACGCCTGTCCGACAACCGCGACGACCTGATCATCATGTCGATGGTGCCGCAGGACATGGGTCTGGAGTTCCTGCCGTTTCTCAACAACCCGATCATCGCGGTGGCGCCACCGGAACACCCGTTGTGCAAGCTCGACCGCTTGCGCCTGCAGGACCTGGAGCCTCATACCCTGCTCATCCGCGAACAAGGCTCGGGCACGCGCAAAGCCTGCGAGGAGTACTTCAAGGACAAGCGCGTGCACTTCACCCAGACCCTGGAAGTGGCCTCGGCCGACGCCCAGCGCGAATGCGTGATCGCCGGTTTGGGCATCGCCCTGCTGACTCGCCATGCAGTGAACATGGAGCTGGCCACCGGGATGCTCAGGGAGTTGCCTGTGGAGGAACTGCCGCTGTACCGCAGCTGGTGCGTGGTGCAGTCCAAGGCCAAGCGGCAATCGCCGGTGGCCTTGGCATTTCTTGCGTTCATTCGTAGCGAACGCGCGAAAATCAGCGGGCTTGTGGAGCGATTTTCTGGGAAGCTGCCGACGCCACCTGCCATACCGTGATGTCTTGCAGCTCAGGGTAGTCGGCGATATCACGCAACAGTTGACGCTGGTCGCAGTAGCTTTCGATCGCACGTCGATATTCCATGCGACGTTGATCCTTCTCAGCCTGCTTGCGAGCCTTGGCGTTGGGTTGGTACGAACCGAAATGATCGTTTGCCATTGCCTGTCTCCCAGATCGGGTGCGGGAGTTTCAGGGTGGCCCCGAGGGTTTACGGTTTGGCTGAGAAATGGTGACAGAATCGTGAATTTTAATTGCCCGTACCGGCCCTTTCGCGGGTAAACCCGCTCCCACAGAGGCCGGAGCGGTGGCAGTGCGATCAGTCGTCGGTAGCCTTGATCGACTTGGGCGACAAGCGCAGGCTGCGCAAGCTGCGCTTGACGCTCTTGAGGTGGTTGACCAGGCTCGGGCCACGGGCCATGGCCACGCCCATCGCCAGCACATCGATCACCACCAGGTGGGCAATGCGCGAAGTCAGCGGGGTGTAGATCTCGGTGTCTTCGTGCACATCAATCGCCAGGTTGACGGTTGACAGCTCCGCCAGCGGCGTCTGGCTCGGGCACAGGGTGATGAGATTGGCGCCGCTTTCACGCACCAGGTTGGCGGTGATCAGCAAGTCCTTCGAACGCCCCGACTGCGAGATGCACACGGCGACATCACCCGGCTTGAGAGTCACCGCCGACATCGCCTGCATGTGCGGGTCGGAATAGGCTGCGGCGCTGAGCAGCAGGCGGAAGAATTTGTGCTGGGCATCGGCGGCGACCGCGCCGGAAGCCCCGAAGCCATAGAACTCCACGCGCTGCGCCTGGGCCATGGCACTTACCGCCTGCTGCAGCGCCTGCGGGTCGAGGTGCTCGCGCACTTCCATCAGCGTGTGCAAGGTGGTGTCGAAAATCTTCAGGCTGTAGTCGGCGACCGAATCGTCTTCATGGATGGCGAACTGGCCGAAGCTGGCGCCCGCGGCCAGGCTTTGCGCCAGCTTGAGCTTGAGGTCCTGGAAGCCCGAACAGCCGATGGCGCGGCAGAAACGCACGATGGTCGGCTCGCTGATACCAACACTGTGGGCAAGATCGGCCATCGAGCTGTGCATGACGGCAGCCGGATCGAGCAGCACGTGGTCGGCCACTTTCAGTTCCGATTTGCGCAGCAGGTGGCGCGATTGAGCGATATGTTGCAACAGATTCACAGGCTGGACTCGGTTATGATCGGCTGGCCGGGATGTAGCTATCTTGTAGTTATACTACATGACCGGCTGACCGCCCAGCTAAACGAACGTGGGAGAGTGGTGGCTTGAGTATCCCTTGCGACATTCTGGTTTTCGGCGGCACGGGCGACCTGGCCCTGCACAAGCTGCTGCCGGCGCTTTATCAGCTCTACCGCGAGGGTCGCCTGCACAACGCCGTGCGGATCATCGCCCTGGCCCGCCGCCCACTGCCGCGCAACGACTACCTCAAGCTCACCGAGCGTCATTGCCGGGCACAGATCGCCCGCAACGACTTCGACGAGGAGGTCTGGCAGCGCTTCTCGGCACGCCTTGACTACTTCGCCATGGACGCCTCCCAAGGCGCCGATTTCGGGCGCCTGGCCCGTTACCTCGGCGAGCCCGGTGGCCTGACCCGGATCTTCTATCTCGCCACCGCCCCCAACCTGTTCGTGCCCATCGCCAACAACCTGCGCCTGGCCGGGCTTGCCGACAGCGAAGCGCGCATCGTGCTGGAAAAGCCCATCGGCCATTCACTGGAGTCGGCCACGGCGATCAACGAAGCCATCGGCGCGGTATTCGACGAATCCCAGGTGTTTCGCATCGATCACTACCTGGGCAAGGAGACGGTGCAGAACCTCATGGCCCTGCGCTTCGCCAATGCCCTGCTGGAGCCTGTGTGGCGCAACAACCAGGTCGATCATGTGCAGATCAGCGTCTGCGAAACCCTCGGGGTCGAGAACCGCGGCGCCTACTATGATCGCGCCGGCGCTACCCGCGACATGCTGCAGAACCATCTGCTGCAACTGCTCTGCCTGGTGGCGATGGAGCCACCGGCACAATTCGAGGCCGAGGCGGTGCGCGACGAGAAGGTGAAGATCCTTCGTGCGCTGCGCCCCATCACCGGCCAGGACGTGCAGGACAAGACCGTACGCGGCCAGTACAGCGCCGGCAAGATTGGCGGTCAGGAGGTCCCGGCCTACTACTTCGAGAAAGATGTCGACAACGACAGCGATACCGAAACCTTCGTCGCCGTGCAGGCCCATATCGAGAACTGGCGCTGGGCCGGGGTGCCGTTCTACCTGCGCACCGGCAAGCGCATGGCTCGGCGCTCGTCGCAGATCGTCATCCAGTTCAAACCGGTGCCCCATGAGCTGTTCGCCGGCGGCCAGGTCAACCAGTTGCTGATCCAGTTGCAACCCGACGAGCACATCAGCCTGCGCATGATGACCAAGAGCCCCGGCCGCGGCATGCGCCTCGCGCCGGTCGAGCTGGACCTGAACCTGGCCCAGGCCTTCGCCCAGACACGCCGCTGGGAGGCTTACGAGCGCCTGCTGCTGGATGTACTGGATGGTGACTCGACGCTGTTCATGCGCCGCGATGAAGTGGAAGCTGCGTGGGCCTGGATCGACCCGATCCTCAAAGGCTGGGAGGACCACTTCCAGGCACCGCGGACCTATCCAGCAGGCAGCAATGGGCCGGAGCAGGCCAATAGCCTCCTGGCGCATCAGGGCCGACACTGGCACCTCTGACCATTTCCCGCCCCGGCACTTGCCGCCGGGGCGCAGGTCATCTTCGCGAGCGCTCCAGCAATGCCTTGAACGCTGCGGCATCGATCGGTCGACTGATCAGGTAACCCTGCGCCTCGTCGCACCCCTGCTCACGCAGGAATGCCAGCTGCTCCTGGGTTTCCACCCCCTCGGCCACCACCTCCAGCCCCAGGCTCTTGGCCATGGCAATGATCGCCCGGATGATCGCGGCATCCTGGCTGCCCTCCTGCAGGCCCCGAATGAACGCCTGGTCGATCTTCACGTAGTCCACCGGAAAGCGCTTGAGGTAACTCAGCGATGAATAGCCGGTACCAAAATCGTCGATCGCCAGCTTCACGCCCAATGCGTGCAGTTGCTGGAAGGTGGCGATGATGTGCTCGACATTGTCCAGCAACTGGCTTTCGGTCAGCTCCAGCTCCAGCAGGTGCGGCGCCAGTCCGGTCTCCTGCAGTACCTGACGCACCAGGCTGACCACCTTGCCCTGGCGCAACTGGTAGACCGACAGGTTGACCGACACACGGATCTCCCAGCCCTGGCGCAACCATTCACATGCCTGCCAACACGCCTGACGCAGGACGAACTCACCCATCGGCGCAATCAACCCGGTTTCTTCGGCCAGCCCGATGAACTCGCCCGGCGGCACCATGCCCCACTGCGGATGCTGCCAGCGCACCAGCGCCTCGGCGGCATGCAGACGGCCGGAACGCAGGCACAGCTTGGGCTGGAAGTAGACCCGCAGCTGGTTTTCGTCGAGAGCCTTGCGCAGATCGTTTTCCAGTTGCAGGCGTTCCAGGGTGCTGGCACGCAGGCTTTCGGTATAGAACTGGAAGCTGTCGCCCCCCAGGTGCTTGGCGTGTTGCTTGGCCATGTCGGCCTGACTGACCAAAGCGTTGAGGTCGAAAGTGGCCTCCGACAACACACTGATGCCCACCGATGCACTGATCACCACCTCATGACCGCCCACTCGCTGCGGCACCCGCAGCTTGTCGAGCAGGCGTGTGGTGACCCGCACCAGGCTGGAAAGATTGCTGTAGCCATCGAACAGCACGGCGAACTCGTCGCCGGAAATACGCGCCACGGTGTCGGCCTCCGGCACCGCATTGGCCAGGCGCTGGGCCATTTTCTTCAGCAACTGGTCGGCCAGTTCGTGCCCAAGGCTTTCATTGAGCAGCTTGAAGCGGTCCAGATCGACATGCAGCAGCGCCAGGCTGCGGCCGTTCAAGCGCACACGCTGCACCGCCTCATGCAGGCGCAGACGGAACAGCGCTCGGTTGGCAAGGCCTGTGAGGTCATCGTAGTGGGCGAGATAGCGCAGGCGCTCCTCCGACTCACGGCGCGCCGACAGGTCCGTGAAGAACGCCACGATATTGCTGATGTTGCCCCGTCCATCGCTCACGCCATTGAGCTGCAACCATTGCGGGTAGAGCTCGCCATTACTGCGCGCCTCGACCAGCTCGCCCTCCCAGCGCCCTTGCTGCTCGAGGGCCTGGTGAATCGATTGGCTGTGCCGACGGGCGTCGCGGCTGCAGGGCAGCTCCAGCAGGTCACGCAGGATCAGGTCTTCACGCCCGTAGCCGGTGAGATCGCAGAATCGCTGGTTGACCGCCAGCAACTGGTAGTGCGCATCGAGGATGGCGATGCCTTCACTCGCCGCTTCGAACACGGTGGCAGCCAGCCGCTGCTGTTCTTCCTGTTCCTTCTGTGCGGTGATGTCACGACGGGTACCCAGCATGCGCAGGACCTTGCCGTCGGCATCACGCTCGACCGCCCGTCCCCGGTCCTCGATCCAGCACCAGCGACCTTGCGTGTGGCGCACCCGGTATTCGACGCGATAGTCGTCGCTGCGGCCCTTGAGGTGCTCGACCAGCGTGCGACGCAGCAGCGGCAGATCGTCGGGATGCAAGCGCGGCTTGAGGTCGGCACGCACCGAGCGCACCTGCCCAGGCTCCAGGCCGAACAAGGCATGCAACTGGGTGTGATGGACTTCGTCGGTTTGCAGGTCCCAGTCCCACAGTCCCAGTTCGCTAGCCTCCAGCGCCAGGCTCAGGCGCTGCTCGCTCGCACCCAGGGCCTGGGTGGCAAGCGCCAGCTCACGGCCTCGCTCGCTCACCCGCAGCTCGAGGCCGGCCTGCGCCTGGCGCAATTGCTCTTCGGCGTGACGACGGTGGCGGATCTCTGCACTCAAGGCCTGGTTCAATTGCTCGCCATGGCGTTGCGCACCCTGCAGATGCTCGATCAATGCCTGGTTCTGGAAGCGCCGAAGCAGACCGCGCTCGATCAGACGATTGACCTGCCAGGCCACCACCATCAGGGCGCCGAGCAGGATCAGGCCAAGCCAGCCCCAGCCGCGCTGCAACCCGTCCTGATAAAAGAACAGAAATCCGATCGGCGGCAACAGGCCGGGTAACACGAAGCTGAGAAAGGCCGGCAGGCTGACCGCGTAGGCGACGCTCGCCGACAGCGCCGCTGCGCCCAGCAGGCCGAAAACCCAGGCCTGCTGGACGAAACTGTCCACCGGTACCAGCGCGAGGGCGGCACAGCCAAGCGTCAGGCCACTGAAGGCCGAACCACCCAGAAACATCCGCCACCAGGTCGGCTTGGCCTGACGCTCCGGCGAGGCCGCATCGAAGGCCGCCACCTGGATCACCCGCAAGGCCACCAGCGCCAGTAACCAGACCATCCACACGCCGACCAGCAGATAGCGGGCAGGGCTCCACAGCAGCCAGGCGCAAAGCAGGCCGTTGAGCAACATGAACAGGGTGGGCAGCAAGGAGCCCTGGTAAAGCAGGCGGGTCCGCTCGATGGAGAGCTGGGTTGCGAATTGCCTGCGAACGCTCCTTGTCGATTCGGGTGATGCGTCGATCACCACGCAATTCTGGGTCATATGGCAGTGTTCTTATAATGGTCAGCCGCGAACGTGCACGGAGCATACACAAGCGCGAGGCCGGGCCAAACTGCTGTGTGTCATGATTTCACAAATGCCCGACCATTTGCCCGCAGCCCCCGCGCCAACCTAGAATGGCCGGATGCACACTGATGACCTCTCCCTACTGCTCAATTCCCTCAACGATGCCCAACGCCAGGCCGTAGCAGCCCCGCGTGGGCGTCAACTGGTGCTCGCGGGCGCCGGCTCGGGCAAGACCCGCGTGCTGGTGCACCGCATCGCCTGGCTGATCCAGGTCGAACAGGCCTCGCCGCATTCGATTCTGTCGGTGACCTTCACCAACAAGGCCGCCGCGGAGATGCGTCACCGTATCGAGCAGTTGCTGGGCATCAACCCGGCTGGCATGTGGGTCGGCACCTTCCACGGCCTGGCCCACCGCCTGCTGCGTGCCCACTGGCAGGAAGCGCGCCTGGCGCAGAATTTCCAGATCCTCGACGGCGACGATCAGCAGCGGCTGATCAAGCGAGTGATCCGCGAGATGGGCCTGGATGAGCAGCGCTGGCCGGCACGCCAGGCCCAGTGGTTCATCAACGGCCAGAAGGACGAAGGCCTGCGCCCGCAGCACATCCAGGCCAGCGGCGACCTGTTCCTGGCGACCATGCGCGGCATCTACGAAGCCTATGAGCAGGCCTGCGAGCGCGCCGGGGTCATCGACTTCTCCGAGCTGCTGCTGCGCGCCCTCGACCTGTGGCGCGACAACCCCGGCCTGCTCGAGCACTACCAGCGCCGTTTCCGCCACCTGCTGGTGGACGAATTCCAGGACACCAACGCCGTGCAGTATGCCTGGCTGCGCCTGCTGGCCGGCGGTGGCGAAAGCCTGATGGCTGTGGGCGACGACGACCAGTCGATCTATGGCTGGCGCGGTGCGAAGATCGAGAACATCCATCAATACACCGCCGACTTCCCCGACGCCGAACTGATCCGCCTGGAGCAGAACTACCGCTCCACCAGTGGCATCCTCAAGGCCGCCAACGCCCTGATCGCCAATAACAGCGGGCGCCTGGGCAAGGAGCTGTGGACCGATCTGGGCGAAGGCGAACCCCTCACCCTGTACGCGGCATACAACGAGCACGACGAAGCACGCTACGTGGTCGAAAGCATCGAGCGCATCATCAAGGACGGCAATTCGCGCAGCGACATCGCCATCCTCTATCGCTCCAACGCCCAGTCGCGGGTGCTCGAAGAAGCCCTGCTGCGTGAGCGCATCCCCTACCGCATCTATGGTGGCCAGCGCTTCTTCGAGCGCGCCGAGATCAAGAACGCCATGGCCTACCTTCGTCTGCTCGAAGGCCGCGGCAACGATGCAGCACTCGAGCGGGTGATCAACGTACCGCCCCGCGGCATCGGCGAGAAGACGGTCGAAGCCATCCGCGAACATGCCCGCCACAGCCAGCTGTCGATGTGGGATGCCATGTGCCAGCTGCTCGCTGCCAAAGCACTCAAAGGCCGTGCGGCCAGTGCCCTGGGCGGCTTCATCGAGTTGATGGAAAACCTTGCGAACAAGGTCATGGAGATGCCACTGCACGCCATGACCCAGACCGTCATCGAGCAGTCCGGGCTGATCATCTACCACCAGGAAGAAAAGGGTGAAAAGGGCCAGGCTCGGGTAGAAAACCTTGAGGAACTGGTCAGCGCTGCGCGCAACTTCGAATCCACTGAGGAAGATGCCGATCTTTCGCCGCTGTCGGCATTCCTCGGTCACGCCTCGTTGGAGGCCGGCGACGCCCAGGCAGACGAGCACGAAGACAGTGTGCAGTTGATGACCTTGCACAGCGCCAAGGGCCTGGAGTTCCCCTACGTGTTCCTGGTCGGCCTGGAAGAAGGCCTGTTCCCGCACAAGATGAGCCTGGAAGAACCTGGCCGCCTTGAGGAGGAGCGCCGCCTGGCCTACGTCGGGATCACCCGCGCGATGCGCCAGCTGATCATGACCTACGCCGAGACCCGGCGCCTGTATGGCAGCGAGACGTACAACAAGGTGTCGCGTTTCGTACGGGAAATTCCGGCAGGTCTGGTTCAGGAAGTACGCTTGTCCAATTCGGTCAGCCGTCCTTTCGGCGGTGCGCAGACCCAGGCCAGCAGCCTGTTCGCCAACGCCAACATCCCGCAGACGGCGTTCAGCCTTGGCCAGCGCGTGCAGCACTCGGTGTTTGGTGAAGGCGTCATCCTCAACTTTGAAGGGTCCGGGGCACAGGCTCGCGTGCAAGTGAACTTCGACGAAGGCAGCAAGTGGCTGATGCTTGGGTATGCCAAGCTGGAAGCGATCTGAGGACGAGTCGCGCTGACTCGTCCTGCAACGCTCTTTCAGACGCCAGATTCAGACGCGGATTACAGGATCAGGCAAAAGCTCGAAACATTCTTGCGCTAGCCATGTCTCCTAGATCATGTGCACCATGACGCGCGTGCAATCCACAAAACGGGAAATCCCATCTTATGCAACGTTTTCTTAGCATCGCACTGGCGCTCTGCGTCGGCCTGACGCTGAGCCTCGACGCCAACGCCAAGCGCTTCGGCGGTGGCAAGAGCTCGGGCGCTGCGCCTATGCACCAGACCCGCCAGGCCTCCCCAACCACGCCTGCCGCCGCGCCGACCGCTCCAGGCCGTGCACCGGCCGCTGCCAGCGGTGCTTCGCGCTGGCTGGGCCCTCTGGCCGGCCTCGCCGCCGGTGGCCTGCTCGCCTCCATGTTCATGGGAGACGGCTTCCAGGGCATGCAGATCCTCGACTTCCTGATCATGGGCCTGATCGCCTTCCTGGTCTTCCGCTTCATCGCTGCGCGCCGTCGCCAGCAGCAGCCGCAAGCTGCCGCAGCCGCCGGCCACGCTCCCTACCAGCGTGAAGTGCAACAACAGCCTGCGCAATCGATCTTCGGTGGTTCGGCCGCCCCTGTCGCCGCCGCGCCGGTCATCAACGCCCCGGCCTGGTTCAACGAGCAGAGCTTCCTGGCCGCTGCCCGCAACCACTTCCAGACGCTTCAGCAGCACTGGGATGCGAACGAGATGGACAAGATCGCCGAGTTCGTTACCCCGCAAATGCTCGAGTTCCTCAAGCGTGAGCGTGCCGAGCAAGGTGATGGCTTCCAGTCCACCTACATCGACGACCTCGATGTGCAACTGGAAGGCGTCGACGACCGCGCCGACAAGACCATCGCTACCCTGACCTTCCGTGGCGTATCGAAGAACTCGCGCTTCGATCAGGGCGAGGCCTTCAGCGAAAGCTGGCACATGGAGCGTGCACAGGGCGAGAACCAGCCCTGGATGCTCGCCGGTATCCGCCAGAACGGCTGATTCTGACGCGCTTCACAGAAAAACCCCGGGCCTGTCCCGGGGTTTTTGCTTTTGCCACACTGGGCTACTAGGGTATAACGCGCAGCGTTGTCATCAAGGTAAGAGGAAGTGAACTGTGGAAGAAGTGATCGAACAACTCCGTGAAGCCAATGAGCCAGTCCCCGTGCCCCTGGAGCTTCCCGACGAAGACCAACTGGTCGAAATCGAAGAACAACTGTTCATCAACATTCCCTTCGTCTTCAAGGAATTCCTGCTGACCGTCAGCGACGTGGTCTACGGCTCCCTCGAGCCGGTCACTGTCACCGACCCGCAGTCGCACACCTACTTGCCTGATGTTGCCGCCAATGCCTGGGATGCCGGCGTACCACGCGATCTGATCCCCCTTTGCCAGGACGGCGACAGTTACTACTGCGTCGAGGAAGACGGCACGGTGGTGCTGTGGGATGGCGACGAAGAAATCGTTGGCGAGGAAAGCTGGGAGTCGGTGTGGCACTGGGCGCGGGACGTCTGGCTGGAAAGCTGAACCCGAACACGCAAAATAATGGCATATGGCCATTAACTACTCGTAGAATCGCCAGGCTTTCTGCGCCTGGCGACATCGTTACCGCCTGATCCCCTCGGACTACCATGAAGTCTTGCGCAGGGAGCGATCACCCCTCAATGCGAGTGATCGCGGCTGTTCTCCAACGTCTCCAGCAGGGCGATCTGCATGCGCGTATGCACGCGGACGAACCAGCGCCACAGCAGCGCGACCACCACGGCCGCGACCACGGCGATGACCAGCAAAAGCTCGTTGGTCGGCAGGATGCTCGCCGACAGTGCCGACAGCAGCAGGAAGATCACCAGCAGCGACAACAGCGGAATCACTTCGGCAATCACGCGGCGCACGCGCTGAGTGTGACGCCCGGCCATTTCTGGCTTGACCCCCATCTCCGCCAACAGCATCGACAGCGCCTTGAGCTTGCGATAAGCGGCGATCAGGAAGGGCAGTGACAACAACAATGCTGCACCCCAGATCACCGCCTTCTGCTGCCCGACATCACCGATCCATTCGCTCAACCAGGTGCCGATGCGTACCGCGAAGTAACCACCGCTGAAGAAGATGGCGATCACCAGTGCCAGGTTCACCCCCACTTGCAGCAGGATGCGCCGGATCATCGCCGCCAGCATGGCGCCCTCGCCTTGAGGCTGAATGTTGCGCAACCACTCGCCATACAGCGACAGCACCCGCGACAAGCGCTGCGGTACCACCTTGCCCAGGCGAATCGACAGGGGATCCGCAGCACGAATCAGGTAAGGCGTGAGCAAGGTGGTGATGGCCGAGACGGCCACTGCGACTGGATAGAGGAAGTCGCTGGTGACCTGCAAGGTCATGCCCAGGGCAGCGATGATGAAGGAGAATTCGCCAATCTGTGAAAGCCCCATCCCCACACGCAATGAGGTACGTCCATCGTTGCCCGCAATGAAGGCGCCCATGCCGCAAGACAGCATCTTGCCCAACACCACAGCCAGGGTGATCACCACGATCGGCCAAGCGTAGTCGATCAACACCTGCGGATCGATCATCAGGCCAATGGCGACGAAGAAGATGGCGCTGAACAGGTCGCGTACCGGCTCGATCAGGCGCTCGATCTTCAGCAACTGGCGCGATTCGGCCATGATCGCACCGATCAGGAAGGCGCCCAGCACCATGCTGTACTCCAGCTTGACCACCAGTAGGCAGAAGCCGAAGCACAGCCCCAGTACGGTAATCAGCAACATCTCGTTGCTCTCGAACTTCGCCACGTAGGCCAGCAGCCGTGGCACCAGCAGAATGCCGATGACCAACGCCACGATCATGAACAGCGAAAGCTTGCCGACGGTGGAGAACACCTCGCCGGAACTGACCGTACCGCTGACCGCAATGCCTGAAAGCAGGGCGATGATGCCGATGCCGAGGATGTCCTCGACGATCAGCACGCCGAAGATCAACTGCGCGAACCGCTCGTTCTTCATCTTCAGGTCGTTGAGCGCCTTGACGATGATCGTCGTCGAGGAGATCGCCAGGATGGCGCCGAGGAACAACGAGTCCATGGTGCTCCAGCCGAACCAGCGGCCGATCTCGAAGCCGATCCAGATCATCAGCACGATTTCGAGGAAGGCAGCGATGAAGGCAGTCGCCCCCACCTTGAACAGCTTGCGCAGGCTGAACTCCAGGCCCAGGCAGAACATCAGGAAGATCACCCCGAGCTCGGCCAGGGTCTTGATCGTGTCTTCGTCGTGGATGAGGCCGAACGGCGGCGTGTGAGGGCCGATGATGAAACCGGCGACGATGTAGCCCAGCACCACCGGTTGGCGCAGCCTGTGGAAAAGAATGGTTACCACCCCTGCGACCAGCATGATCACGGCCAGATCCTGGATGAAGCTTATGGCATGCATGGCGTGGCACTCCTTTTCTCTACGCACGGGGGCAGACCGCTCCTCTGCCAGGCCATCCCCGATCGAGCAGCTAGTACAAATTGTGTTGAAAGGTGGAACACCCATGTTGCATGGGCGTACTCAGGGTAACATCGCGTCCGCTCGTCAAACGCCCGTGCAATATGTAGAAACAGATCGGCAAAAGCGCGCGAGGTAATGGCATGATCGGCGTGACGACGGACCGTCGAGCGACGTCCGTTTCCAGGATGGGAAACCTCAACAGAGGGGAACAGAAGTGTCTGCAGATACCCGCCCCGTTTCAGCGCAACCTCACCGTGAGCACACTATGGAACCTGGAAACGCCCAGCTGAGCATGACCGTCCTGATGACGCCGGACATGGCCAACTTCTCGGGCAACGTACATGGCGGCACCCTGCTGAAATACCTCGACGAAGTGGCCTATGCCTGCGCCAGCCGCTATGCCGGTACTTATGTCGTGACCCTGTCGGTGGACCAGGTGATCTTCCGCGAGCCGGTGCACGTCGGCGAACTGGTGACCTTCCTCGCCTCGGTCAACTACACCGGCAATACCTCCATGGAAGTGGGCATCAAGGTGGTGACCGAGAACATCCGCGAGCGCTCCGTTCGCCACTCCAACAGCTGCTTCTTCACCATGGTCGCGGTCGACGACAATCGCCGCCCGGTCGCGGTGCCGCCACGTCAGCCACAGAACAGCGAAGAGAAGCGCCGCTTCCTGCAGGGCCAGCAGCGCCGCCAGATCCGCCAGGAGCTGGAGAAGCGCTACCAGGACCTGAAGACCGAGTGATCTAGAACGCCAGCACCTGCGCCTCGAACCGCACCCGCGGATGGGCGATACGGTCCTGCGCCCGCACCAGCTGCAACTCGTAGCTGGCGCAGGCCTGGGTTTCCAGCAGCACTTCGTGCACCGCCGCCGCGGTGAACTCGAAGGCCTGCAGCCACGAATCGCCCAGCAGTACCCGCGCCAGGAACAGCCCCGAGGTCAGGTCACCAACTCCAACCGGCTGACGCGGAAACGCCAGCAGCGGGCGACGCAGGTGCCAGCTCTGCTCGCGGGTCACCAGCAGCATCTCGAAAGCATCCTCGCCGCGCCCCGGGTAGGCCAGGTGCTTGACCAGTACCGCCTGCGGCCCACGTGCCAGCAGGCTGCGCGCCATGGCCACGCAATCTTCCAGCGACTGCGCATGCCGACCACAGAAACTGTCGAGCTCGAGCTGGTTCGGGCAGAGGATGTCGGCCACCGACGCCGCCTGCTTAAGCAGGAAGTCGCTGACCTCCTGGGGCACGATGCAGCCCTTCTCGGCGTGCCCCATCACCGGGTCGCACAGGTACAGCGCATGCGGGTTGACCGCCTTGATCCGTTCGACGCCGGCCAGGATCGCCCGCCCCTGCTCGGCACTGCCCAGGTAACCCGAGAGCACTGCATCGCAATGGCCCAGCTCGCCGATATTGGAAATGCCTTCCACCAACGCAGGAATTTGCTCCGGAGCAAGCACTTCGCCAGCCCACTGACCATACTGAGTGTGGTTGGAGAACTGCACAGTGTTGAGCGGCCAGACATTGACGCCGATGCGCTGCATGGGAAACACCGCGGCGCTGTTTCCGGCATGGCCAAAGACCACATGGGACTGGATCGCGAGCAAGTGCGGTGTACGTTTCATGCAGGAGACTTCCGAAGCTGTGTGGATAAGTGAAAGTCGATCAGTATGAACCCGAAAGCCACCTGTACGACAGGCCAGGCACGCAGTTAAGCTGAAGCCACCTGTCTGGAGCATATGCAAATGTTGACCCTGGAGAACCTGTTCGTCCTGATGCTGTTGGCGACGGCTGGCGCCTGGCTGTGGCACAACCATGGCTTGCGTGAGAAGGCGCTGGAACGGGTCAAGCAGCATTGTGCGAAGCTCGACCTGGAGTTGCTCGACGACGCCGTGGCGCTCAAGCGCATCGCCTTCATACGCGATGCCAATGGCCGCAAGCGTCTGGCACGGGTCTATGCCTTCGAGTTCACCGTTACCGGCGAACAGCGTCACCCCGGCACCGTGACCCAGTTCGGCGCCCATACCGTACAGATCGAACTGGCACCCTACCCGTTCGAGATCAAGACCCCGCCGCGCACCGATAACGTCATCGAAATGCAGCAATGGCGCCAGGAGCACAACCGCTGGCGCAACTGATCAGCCGTTTACGCGGCAGTGCTCGATGGCTGCTTGAAGGGGCTGCAACGGCTGAGGCTGATCGAAGATCAGCTCGATACGCGAGTCCCTGCGCCATTCGCTTGAACGCCACTCAGGCACACCGCGCTCCAGGCCATTGAATGATTGCCAACCCTGGGTGCTGTGGATAACCCCTTTGGCTCGCCGCCACGCCCATTGCGCGAGCACGCCACGCAATGCAGCCTCATCGAAGCGCTGGCTCGGATGCCAGCGCCAGCCAACACTCCACCCGCCCTCACCTTGCTGCGCCTGGCAGATGGGTTGGCGCGGATCTGTCCACAGGGCAGCCAAGTTGACGAGTGCACTGTCCACAGGCAGGGTGGAAAAATCGCCTGGGGGTAAAGACTCTGTGGACAGAATGGGCAGATTATCCAGGGCAAGCGCAGCATGATCCGTCCACACCGCCCTGATTTCGCCAAACGGCGCAGTTATCAACAGACGCTGTGCATCATCCACATCTTCTGACTTGTTGAAAATCAACAACCCCGCCTGCGCCACTGCGCGCTGTTGCGCATCGGGCAGCGGTTCACCCCGCGCCAGGGCAGCAGCATCCAGCACCATCAGCAAGGGCTGGACATCCAGCACACCAATCCAGGGCGCGTGCCTCAACTGTTCCAACAATTGCAAGGGATGACCGAGGCCGGAAGGCTCGATGAACAGCCTGTCGGGCTTGGCCTTGCGCAGCAGACGCCCCAGGCCGACCTGGAATGGCGCCCCGTTGACACAACACAAGCAACCGCCTGCCACCTCGCCAATGGCAACGCCGGCCGCATCGGTGCTGAGCAGCGCAGCGTCGAGGCCGATCTGGCCGAACTCATTGACCAGCACCGCCCAGCGCTCGTTTTCCGGGCGCTGACCGAGCAGGTGACGAATCAGGCTGGTCTTGCCTGCGCCCAGTGGGCCGGCGATGACGTAGGTGGGAATGTGCTGCAACATGGCTCAGAGTCTAGGTGGACGTGATGCCAGTCTATCGTGGATGCAGGTTCGTTGCCTTTACGGACCTCTTCGCGGGCAAAACCCTCACCCCAACCAATCAAGACTCAACAACAGCCGCTTCTCTCCCGGCGGCGTCGGCGGCGAGCGGTGCACCAGCCCCGCCCCCTCGTTACCCAACCACTTCTCGCCCTTGAGCAAGGCCACGTCCCCTGCCTGCAAGCGCCGAATGTTATCCACAGGTGCTTCGGCCAGCTGCAAGCGGCTGCGGTCGATGTCGCCTTCTTCCAACCACTCACTGCCGGCGCCCGCATAGGTGGTCAGCAGACGCAGTGGGACATGATCCACATGAAAGCGCGGGCACATCGCCCCGTCGAGCAGCCTCAGCCGCAAGCCCACGCGGCGCGCGCCCAGCAGGCAGGTATAGGCCGCCACCAACCACGACACGTCAGCCACAAAACCTTCGTAACCGTGCAGATCGGCCGCCTCGGGCAGCAAGCGATGCAACACCGGTGGCTCACGCTCATCCACCTCCATCACACGCTCATCCGACATCGGCTGGCCAAGATTGAGCAGCAGGGCCGCGAAGTCCTCGACCTGCGCCGGTAAGCGTCGCTGCCACACGGCCAGGTTGACGCCATCCTGCAGGATTTCTGTCATCACCTGCGGCGACTCGCCGAACGCCTGGCGGATATCCACAAGCCGAGGTGCCGCCTTCATGCTGCCGCCTCTTCATACCAGGGGCCGAACGGATCATTCAGGCGCAACCAGGCCATCGGCCCGAGTTCCATCTCCTCGTCCGTCAGCAGACACGCTTCAAGCTCTGTGGATAACCGTGCGAAGTCGATGTTCTGACCAATAAACACCAGCTCCTGGCGGCAGTCGCCAGAATCGACCGTCCACTGCTTGAGGATCGCTTCGAGGTTCTCTTCATCTTGCGGCCACTGCTCACGCGGCACGAAACGCCACCAGCGACCCGCCAGCCCATGACGCATCATGCCGCCTGCCTGCGACCAACTGCCGGCTTCCTGGTACTTGCTGGCCAACCAGAAAAAGCCTTTCGAACGCAGCAGCCGACCATTGCTCCAGCTGTTGTGGATAAAGTCGAAAAAGCGCTGTGGATGAAACGGCCTGCGTGCCTGCCAGGTGGTCGAGGCGATGCCGTACTCCTCGGTTTCCGGCACATGCTCGCCGCGCAGTTCCTGCAACCAACCCGGCGCCTGGGACGCTTGCTCGAAGTCGAACAGCCCGGTATCGAGAATACGCTCCAGCGGCACCTGGCCCATCACCATTGGCACGATCTGGGCACGGGCGTTGAGGCTGCGCAGGATCGCGGTCAGTTCCTCGCGTTCGTGCTGGCTGATGAGGTCGATCTTGCTCAGCAGCAACACGTCGGCGAATTCGATCTGCTCGATCAGCAAGTCGCTGATGGAGCGTTCGTCCTGCTCACCCAGGGTTTCGCCACGACTGGCCAGGCTGTCCGCCGCCTGGTAATCCCGCAGGAAGTTAAGGCCGTCGACCACCGTGACCATGGTATCCAGGCGCGCCATGTCGGAGAGACTGCGGCCCTGTTCGTCGCGGAAGGTGAAGGTTTCGGCCACCGGCAGTGGTTCGGAAATACCGGTGGATTCGATCAGCAGGTAATCGAAGCGGCCTTCGTCGGCGAGCCGGGCCACTTCCTCGAGCAGGTCTTCGCGCAGGGTGCAGCAGATGCAGCCATTGCTCATCTCGACGAGCTTTTCTTCGGCGCGATTGAGGCTCACATTACGCTGTACCTCGCTGGCATCGATATTGATTTCGCTCATGTCGTTGACGATCACCGCAACCCGCAGGTTTTCACGGTTGCGCAGGACATGGTTGAGCAGCGTGCTCTTGCCGGCCCCGAGGAAGCCGGACAGCACGGTAACGGGAAGACGGTTGGTCATGGTGAACCTCATCGGGCAAAGCGCATTCGAAACGATGCATTGCACAACGTTATAATATAACAATACAATTTCGCCAAGCCGCGTCTGTCGAACGGCTGCTCGAGAGGATGGACATGAAGCACTCGAACCTCGCCCTATTGCTGCTGGCACTTGCCGTGCCCATCCCGCTCTACGCTGCGATCCCACAGCCCGGCCTGGCGTTGTGCACCCGCAGCGCCACGCTGTTGGCGTGCGAAGACGGCAAAGGCAGTTACTACAGTGTGCGAACCGAAGGCCGAGACTTTCATCTGCGCGGGTATGACAGCAACAGTCGACGACTCTGGGCGCAGACCAACAGCCGCTATGGACAGATGACCTTTTTCACCGGCCTGGCCAGCGACGGCGAAGCCTGGGTGGGCTACAGCCGGCGCGTCGGCTGGACCACCCTGAACCGCGTATCCAGCTCAAGCGGCCAACGTTTCAACCTGCATTGCAGCTTGATCGGAGGTTGCCGCTGAAGCCCCTTCTTCATGGACTCTATCGATGACCAGCCTGATGCTTCCCGACATCGCCGCACAAACCAGCCACAAGCTCCAACCCCTGGATTGGGTCGGTATGCGCGGTATCGCCCTGCCTGTGCAACTGAACGGGCACCGCCTGAGCGCCTGGGCTGATGCCGGCGTGAGCCTGGATGATGGTGAATCGCGCGGCATCCATATGTCGCGCCTTTACCTTGCGCTGGAGGCACTGGAGCACACCGAACTGACGCCCTTGGCATTGCGCCAGCTCCTGGCCCGCTTTCTCGACAGCCATGAAGGGCTTTCGTCCAGCGCCTACCTGCGCCTGAAATTCGACTATCTGATTAAGCGTCCAGCGCTTGTCAGCCCGTTGGAGGGCTGGAAGCGCTACCCGATCACCCTTGATGCACGCATCGAAAACGAAATGTTCCACGTGGAACAACACGTGGAAATCCCCTATTCATCCACCTGCCCATGCTCCGCTGCGCTGGCGCGACAGCTCATCCAGCAGCAGTTTCTCACGGACTTCGCCAACCAGACGCTCGATCCACAGGCCATCCTGCAATGGCTGGGCAGCAGTGCAGGTATCGTTGCGACGCCCCACAGCCAGCGCAGCCAGGCCTTCATCAAGGTGCGTCTGCGGGACAACCTGCAAACGCTTCCGCTCAACGCGCTGATCGATACCGTGGAAAACGCATTGGGTACCGCCGTGCAGACGGCCGTGAAAAGAGCCGACGAACAGGCGTTCGCCCTGGCCAATGGTCAGAACCTGATGTTCTGTGAAGATGCTGCGCGTCGCGTGCACCTGGCGCTGCGCGAACTGGAATGGGCCACCGGCTTCGATCTGCGCGTGGAACATGCGGAAAGCCTGCATGCCCACGACGCAGTGGCTGCCAGCCAGTGGCAATGGTGAGGCGCTAGCTGCGTGGACGTACGTTCCCGCAATCATTACCCAGCCACACCGCTCGGGTGTTCATGCTGCCCTGCTGCTGAACGCCCGAGGCATTGAAGGTGCCGCTGACCTGGGTGGTGAATTCGCGATCACTGAGGAAGGTTGCCTGACCGGTGCCTTGGGCTTTGGGGCAACTGAACTGGAACTTCCAGACGTTGCCTTGACGGTCGGTGATCTTCTGCGTGCAACCCGACTGCGGATCCTGCAGCGGAATATCATTGGTAGCCACCTGCTCTGGCGTCAGGCACGAGCGCACTCCATTGCCCCCCACGGTAATGCCTTGCTTGGCCAAGGCACCCTCCATCATGGCGCGCTGCTCCGGCGGCAGGTTCTTCAGTTGACCGAGCATGAATGCCATGTCGGGCAATGGCTTGCCGTCGACCTGCATGTTGCTGGTGGTCAACTCCCAAAGACCGGGTTGCAGCATCTGCGCTTGCGCCAGCAGCGGGCTGCCCAGGCCCAGTGCCAGGGCAATCAGTGGCAGACGAATCTTCATGGATCAGTGCTCCTCGAAATACCGGCTACAGGCCGGACAGAGGGTTAGACGTCTTTTTCGCCCGCGGGTTGCAAGTGGCCCCGGGAACATGCTCTGTTAGGCGGCAGTGCTCTTGGAATGCAGGATGCGTATGGATTACCACAGCCCCTACTTCTTCGGTTACCTGCTCGGACTGATTCACTTCCTGGGCATCATCGCTGCGCTGCATGCGGTGTTCACTGTGCGTACCGCTCAGGGCGCAATCGCCTGGGCAATGTCATTGTTCTTCATTCCCTACCTGACCCTGGTGCCCTATCTGATCTTTGGCGCCCGCTCCTTTTACGCCTATATACAGGCGCGGCGACAAGCCAACCAGGAGATGCACGTGGCGATGGCCGACCTCAACTGGCGCCCCTGGGTGGAGGAAGCCCTGACCGCCCGGGAGTCGGAAAGCTACGCGGCACTGCGTGCCATGCCCAAGCTTGGTCGCATGCCCTGCCTGGCCAACAACCAGGTGAAATTGCTGATCGATGGCACTGCGACCTTCGACGCGATCTTCGCTGCCATCGGCGAGGCGCGGGATACGGTGCTGGTGCAGTTCTTCATCATCCACGACGACGCCATCGGCCACGAGCTGCAACAACTGCTTTTGCGCAAGGCCGCCGAAGGGGTAAGGGTTTACGTATTGTTCGACCAGGTCGGCAGCCATGCCCTGCCGGCGCGCTACAGCCAGGTGCTGCGCGAGGGCGGTGTACAGATCCAGGCCTTCTCCTCGCGCCGTGGGTGGTTCAACCGCTTCCAGGTCAACTTCCGCAACCACCGCAAGATTGTCGTGGTTGACGGACTCCAGGGTTTCGTCGGTGGGCACAACGTCGGTGATGAGTACCTGGGCGGCAATCCACGCCTGTCACCCTGGCGCGATACCCACGTGCAGGTCAGCGGACCGGTGCTGGCCTGTCTGCAGGAGTCGTTCGCCGAAGACTGGTATTGGGCCACCCGTGAGCTGCCACCGCTGATCCTGCCCGATGCCTATCCAGAAGATGGCGTACTGTGTCAGGTGCTTGCCAGCGGCCCGGCGGATCCACAGGAGACCTGCCAACTGTTCTTCGTCGAAGCGATTCAGTCGGCAACACGGCGTATCTGGATCACCAGCCCCTACTTCATTCCAGACGAAGCCGTCTTCGCGGCACTGCGCCTAGCAGTGCTGCGCGGCGTCGATGTGCGGATACTGATTCCGTCACGGCCCGACCACAAGATCGTCTATGCCGCCTCCAGCCTGTTCGCCTTCGAAGCTGTGCGGGCCGGGGTGCGCATATTCCGTTATCAGCCGGGCTTCGTGCATCAGAAGGTGATCCTGGTGGACGATGATGTCAGCGCTATCGGCAGCGCCAACATGGACAATCGCTCGTTCCGGCTGAATTTCGAGATCACCTTGCTGACCATCGACCGCGCCTTTGCCGATCAGGTCGAGGCCATGCTGCTGTGCGACTTCGAGCAATCGCGGGAGATAACCGCCGAAGACAGCCGCGACACTCATCGGCTGCAGCAGCTGGGGATGCGCATCGCGCGCTTGATTTCACCGATTCTGTAGCCAGAAAAGAAGCGGGGCCGCAAAGGCGGCCCCGTCTTGATCAACGATAGAGATCCTCTCGCGTCCACGGCAGGTCGTGGTGGCCATCCGCATACGGCTTCACTGCAAGAATCTGATGCAGATTGATCCAGCCCTTGGTGAAGGCATAGGCGCATCCGGCCAGGTACAGCCGCCAGATCCGCAGCGTCTTCTCCGGCACCAGCGCCGCAGCGCGATGCAGCTGGTTCTCGAGGTTTTCGCTCCAGTGATTGAGGGTCTTGGCGTAGTGCAGACGCAGGCTTTCCACGTCTACCACCTCCAGCCCTGCCTCGCAGATACGCGCGGTAATCATCGAGATGTGCGGCAGCTCGCCGTGCGGGAATACATAACGATCGATGAAATCCCCAGCACCTCGCCCAACCGGCCGACCATCCACATGCTTGGCGGTGATGCCATGGTTCATCACCAGGCCGCCTTCACGTACGGCGCCGAACAGTCGCTGGCAGTACAGTTCGAGGTTGGCATGGCCGACGTGCTCGAACATACCGACGCTGACCGCCTTGTCGAAACGGCCATCCTGGGGCAGGTCACGATAGTCGAGAATCTGCAGGTCGACCTTGTCGGCCAGCCCCTCATCCTTGACCCGCTGGCGCCCCAGCGTCAATTGCTCCTTGCTCAGGGTGATGCCGAACACCTTGGCGCCATATTCGCGTGCGGCAAAACGCGCCAGGCCGCCCCAACCGCAGCCGACGTCCAGCAAGTAATCGCCGGCCTGCAGCCGCAGCTTGCGACACAGATGGTCGAACTTGTCTTGCTGGGCCTGGGCGAGGGTGTTGTCCGGCTCCTTGAAGTAGGCGCAGGAATAAGCCATGTCCGGATCGAGCCACAGTTGGTAGAACTCGTTGGACAGGTCGTAATGGTAGGAAATGGCTTCGGCGTCGGTTTTCTTGTCGTGCGAGGTGCGCACCGGGACTACATCTTCATCGTCTTTGAGCAAAGCCTCGCTGAGCTCGTCGCAAACGCGGATGACTTCGCCAATGTTCCCCTCGAGTTCAAGCTTGCCCTCGACAAAGGCTGTGCCCAGTTCATCCATGCTCGGGTGCGTCAGCTGACTGATCAACTGAGGCTCCTTGACCAGGATGGTGACCTGCGGGCTAGGCCCTAGATCGAACTGGTTGCCGTCCCACAGCTTAAGACGTAAAGGCAAGTGCAGGCTCTGCAACGCAGGTGGAAGTTGCGCAAGCATGAAAGACCCCCTTTCAATTACGGACGCCGTACAAGAATTCGAGCGTCACCGGATCAGGGTAGTTCATTCATTGGAAGTTTCCTTTTATAGCGACCATAGTCCAACGCTATCGGCCATGCCGCGATCGACAGATTGTATACAATCCTCCATTCAGCGACTAACCTTGTGCCCCTCTCGCGCATTCTTCTTCCCTGGAGTGAATCCCATGAAATCCTATGATGTGGTGATCATCGGTGGCGGCCCTGGCGGCTATAACGCGGCCATCCGTGCCGGTCAGTTGGGCCTGAGCGTGGCCTGCGTCGAAGGACGTTCGACTCTCGGCGGCACCTGCCTGAACGTCGGCTGCATGCCCTCCAAGGCGCTGCTGCACGCCTCCGAGCTGTACGAAGCGGCCAGCGGCAGCGAGTTCGCGCACCTGGGCATCGAGGTCAAGCCGACCCTGAACCTGGCGCAGATGATGAAGCAGAAAGACGAAAGCGTGAGCGGCTTGACCAAGGGTATCGAGTACCTGTTCCGCAAGAACAAGGTCGACTGGGTCAAGGGCTGGGGCCGCCTCGACGGCGTCGGCAAGGTCATCGTCAAGGCCGAGGATGGCAGCGAAACCACTCTTCAGGCCAAAGATATCGTGATCGCCACCGGCTCCGAGCCAACCCCGCTGCCAGGGGTGAATATCGATAACCAACGTATCATCGACTCCACTGGCGCCTTGGCGCTGCCGCAGGTCCCCAAGCATCTGGTGGTCATCGGCGCAGGCGTGATCGGCCTTGAACTGGGCTCGGTCTGGCGTCGCCTGGGGGCCGAGGTGACCGTGATCGAATACCTCGACCGCATCTGCCCCGGCACCGACGAGGAAACCGCCAGGACCCTGCAAAAAGCCCTGGCCAAGCAGGGCATGAGCTTCAAGCTCGGCAGCAAGGTGACCCAGGCCACGCCTTCGGCGAGCAGCGTCAGCCTGACGCTTGAGCCTGCCGCCGGCGGCGATGCGCAAACCCTGGAGGCCGACTATGTGCTGGTCGCCATCGGCCGCCGCCCGTACACCCAGGGCCTGAACCTGGAGAGCGTCGGCCTGCAGACCGACAAACGCGGCATGCTCGCCAATGACCACCACCGCTCCCAAGTGCCCGGCATCTGGGTGATCGGCGACGTCACCTCCGGCCCGATGCTCGCGCACAAGGCCGAAGACGAAGCGGTGTCGTGCATCGAGCGTATTGCCGGTAAGGCCCATGAGGTCAACTACAACCTGATCCCCGGCGTCATCTATACACGACCGGAACTGGCCAGCGTTGGCAAGACCGAAGAGCAGCTCAAGGCAGAGGGCCGTGCCTACAAGGTCGGCAAGTTCCCCTTCACCGCCAACAGCCGCGCCAAGATCAACCATGAGACCGAAGGCTTCGCCAAGGTGCTGGCCGATGCCGAGACCGACGAGGTGCTAGGTGTGCATCTGGTCGGGCCGAGCGTCAGCGAGATGATCGGCGAGTTTTGCGTGGCCATGGAGTTCAGCGCGTCGGCCGAGGATATCGCCCTGACCTGCCACCCACACCCGACTCGCTCCGAAGCCTTACGCCAGGCAGCGATGAACGTGGAAGGGATGGCGATGCAGATCTAAGTCCAACAAAAGCAGCGCAGGCCCCTGTGGGAGCGGGTTTACCCGCGAAAAGGACACCGCGCTGCCTGGCACGGGCTACGCCCGTGTTCGCGGGACAAGTCGGGGCGCCGAACCGCCGCTCTCGCAGGGATTGGGCTGACCCTTAGATTTTGGACAAGACAGTTGCTCCTGCAGCGGCTACCAAGCCTGCAGGAGCGGCCCCCCATGCCCTACCCCACCGCCCAGTTCTTATCCACAGCCCGCCCGAAACGTCTCGCCAGGAAAGGTGTGATATCCAGCGGCAGTGGCTCGTTGTGGATAACCTTGTCCAGCATCACGCCGGTGATTGCCGAGGTGAGAATCCCGGTACGGAAATGTCCACAGGCGTTGAAGTAACCCGTCACCTCGTCCACAGGGCCAAGAATAGGCAGTTCGTCCGGCGACCCGGGACGCAACCCCGCCCAGGTACGCTTCAGGCTCACCTGCGCCAGCTCCGGTACACACCGCACCGCCCCCTGAACCAACCCGGCAATTTCGGGGAAGGTATTGCTGACATCGAAGCCCTTGTCTTCCGTCGTGCTACCAATCAGTACCTCGCCATTATCCTTTTGCGCCATGTAGCAATCACTGGTGGTCAGGCAGCCATCGAGCAGCTTGGGCAAACGTTCGGTGAGAACGATCTGGCCCTTCACCGGCTTGACCGGAATCGAAGTACCGGTGGCCCACTCACTGAGCTCGCCCGCCCAAGCCCCAGCGGCATTGAGCAAGGTGTGACAATGGAAAACCCCCGCCTCGGCAGTGCGCACACCCTTGATCTGCGAGTTCCCCTGCAGCACATCGGTGATGTTGGTGTTCAGGTACAGATCGACGCCGTTCTGCCGCGCGGCTTCCAGGTAGGCGTCGCCCAGGCGGAACGGGCTGACCTGGTGATCGCAGAGGAACTCCAGCGCCCCCTTGGCCTGCAGGGTCACCGCAGGCTCGCGCTCGCGCAGTGCCTGGCGATCCAGCCAGCGCACCTGGTCCGCCAGGTGCGGGATCTGCGCGACGATGTGCTCGGCGTACAGCTGGTCCTCATCGTCCTGGATGATGTACTTCAATCCGGTGCGCTCGAACTTGAAGTCCATGCCATGGCGCTCGATCAATTCCTGGTGCAGCTGTGGATAAAGCGCGTTGGATTGCAGTGCCAGATCGAAGAAGCACTGCGGCAGGATATGCGGCGTGCTCGAATCCACCGCCACTGCTGCGCCATGGGCCTCGCGTTTGTTGCGCGAGGACATCATGCGAAAGAAGATCACGCCACACCCCAGGCCTACCGACTCGCCGATGGCCCACAGGCCGCCAGCCGAGGCACGTGTCGCATTGCCCGGGCGCTTGCTGTCGATCAGGGCGATTTTCAGCCCCTTGCGCTTGGACAACTGATAGGCACAGGAGGCGCCGATCACCCCACCGCCGGCGATGACGATGTCATAGGTCTTGTTCATGCTCAGGCCTCCGTGGCCAGGTGCTGGAATGCGGAAAATGGGATGGGGTCGATCGGGAAACGCGGTCGCAGCCAGCCGACATCCGCTCGCCCGGTGCTGGCGCGCAGGCGATCGCTGCAGTAGCCCACACACATGCGCCCCTGGCAGTCGCCCATGCTCACCCGGGTACGCATCTTCAGGCTGGCCATGTCCTGCACGCCCTGCTCAAGCGCCAGGTCGATATCGCTACGGGTGACGTGCTCGCAGCGGCAGATCACCGTGTCGGCCTGCGGCAGCTCGATTTGCGCTGCGCCACGTTGGGTATAGCGCTCGACACCCGCCCTGAACCGCGTGATCGCGGCCAGCTTGCCCAAGTACTGCTCGCGCCGCTCGATGGCCTGGGCGGCGTCGAGCACGCCACGTTGCTGCAGGATCGACACCGCAGCGATGCGCCCGGTCAGCATCGCTGCCTCGCCACCACGGATACCGCCCATGTCGCCGGCCAGGTGGATATGCGCCTGGCTGCTCTGCTGCCAGACATTGCATGTCGCACGCAGGTAGCCGTCGTCGCTGAACCCGTGCGCCAGCCCCAACTGTTGACTGAGCTGGGTGCGCGGGATAAATCCATAACCGACCGCCAAGGTGTCCACCGGCTCGCGCCGCACACGACTCATGTCGGCTTTCCAATCCTGGCCATAGGGCGCAAGGCTGACTTCGCGCAGTTCACCTTCACCACTAGCGCTGACCACACCCCAGCCATAGTGCATCGCAATACCGTTGAGCTTCATGTATGCCAGCATGCTGAGGCCGTCGAGAAACAGCTGCGGTTTGTTCAGCAGCGCCAGGCTTTCCTTGGCGATACGGTTGAAGGCGCAGGCCTCGTAAACGCCGGCAACCTTGGCGCCAGCCGCATGCAGTTGGCAGGTCACCAGTGGCAGCAGCGGGCCAGTACCTGCGATCAAGGTGCTGCCCAGCGGCTTGACCACACCGCTCTTGATCTGCAACTGCAGCCCGCCCAGCAGCATCACGCCAGGCAGTGTCCAGCCGGGGAATGGCACATTGCGCTCGTGGCAGCCGGCCGACAGCAGCAGATGGGAATAGTCGATCTCATGCAGTTGCTCGTCGGCATCCAGCACCATCAGGTGCTCATGATCGCCGCCAACCACACGGTTGTTCAGGCGCAAGTCGACGTGTTCGGCGCTGCTGGCGAAGTCTTCGTGCAGCGTGTGCAGGGCCTTGCTGTAGCGCGCGCCGAGGTAACCGAGGTCGACACCGGCACGCAGCGGCCCGCGATAGACCACGCCACCCGGGCGCGAGGCTTCATCGAACAGCAGGCAGTCGACCCCATGCTCGGCCAACTCGATGGCCGCCGCCATGCCCGCCGAGCCGCCTCCCACTATCACCGGCCGCAGACTCATGACTGCACCTCCAGGGCCAGGCGATTGACCTCGGTCTCCACCCGCATCCCCTGCCGAACCACGGTCTGACAGGCTCGGCGCTTGGGCCGTCCGTCTATCGCCACCAGACAGCAATGGCAAACGCCCATGCCGCAGAAGGCGCCAGCTGGCTGACCGTGGTCGTTGCGCGCCAGCTGACGCAGGCCAACGGCATTGAGCACGCTGAGTACCGTCTCGCCTTGTGCGGCCTGCACCGTCTGGCCATTGATCTGAAAGGTGATGTCAGCCTGCACGACAGGCTGTATGTCGAGCACTCGCTCCAGTGATTGCATGGGCTTCGTCCTTGTTTGAAGAGGACTCGACGGTACGCCAAAGCACTGTGAGGAGATATTGACCTAAGCCGTAGGAATTGAAGGAAGCTTCCTAGGATTTTGTCAGCGTATGACCTGGTTTTTTCTGATGCAGTACCCGTCGAGGTAGGGAAATCCATACTGCGCATCGCCCAGCCACCCATCCCTTTGAGGAACATGCTATGCCCCCCCTCGCCACGACGCTTCCGGGTAGCTCAAGTTATTCATCGATGGTCTCAAGCGCATCGGCGTCGAAACCGACCTCAGGAAAAATCCGCAGGATGTTGTGCGCAGAATTCGTTTGAGATGACGCGCCGCTTTGCCCAAGGTGTCGGCTCGGATAGGCATTGCCTGAAGCAAGACCTCGATTGATGGCGCCGCCCGTGCAGGTAGATCCGCGAGCACTTGCCGCTCGCAGGACGCGCCGGTTTCTTCCAATAATAAGAGAAGTCTGGACATGCAAGACAACGGATTGAAGCAAAGCCTCAAGCAGCGGCATATCACCATGATCGCGCTTGGCGGTGTGATCGGCGCCGGATTGTTCGTCGGCTCCGGCAGCCTGATCGCCTCGGCCGGCCCGGCTGCGATTCTGTCCTACGTGATCGGCGGCATCATCGTCACCCTGGTGATGTTCATGCTCGGCGAGATGGCCTCGCGCAATCCTGACGCCGGCTCCTTCTCGACCTACGCCAACACCTACCTCGGCAACTGGGCGGGCTTCACCGTGGGCTGGCTGTACTGGCTCAAGTCGATGATGACCATCACCCTTGAAGCCGTGTTGCTGGGCGCGATCCTCAACGATTTCATGCCCTGGCTGCCGATCTGGATCGGCGCCTTCATCATGCTGGTGACGCTGATCGCCAGCAACGCCTACTCGGTGCGTTCGTTCGCCGAAGTGGAGTACTGGCTGGCGGCGCTGAAGGTGGTCACCATCCTTATCTTCATGCTGCTCGGCGCCTCCATCCTGCTGGGCTGGCAGGAAAACATCCCCGCTCCCGGCCTGGTCAACCTCACCGACCATGGCGGCTTCATGCCCAACGGCCTGTCGCCGGTGATGGCCGGGGTGATCGTGGCGATCTTCTCGCTGGGCGGCAGCGAAATTGCCGCTGTAGCTGCCGGTGAATCGGAGAACCCGCGCCGGAACGTGATCCGCGCGATCAAGAGCGTGATCGTGCGGGTGATGCTGTTCTATGTCGGTTCCGTGTCGATCCTGGTGCTCTGCCTGTCTTGGACCGACAAGGCCAACCTCGCCTCGCCCTACGTCGCGCTGTTCACCCTCGCCGGTTTCAAGGGCGCGGCGGTGGCAATGAAACTGGTGTTGTTCGTGTCGTTCATGTCGGTGATGAACTCGTTCATGTTCTCCAACTCGCGCATGCTGTTCTCGCTCAGCCAGCGCGGACATGCACCAGCGCTGTTCGCCCGTACCAACGCCAAGGGCGTTCCGATCAATGCACTGGCGCTGGCGTTCTGCATTTGCGTGACGATTCTGACCTTGCACTTCATCAGCGGCGGCGATCTCTTCCTGACCCTGGCCAGGAGCACCGGCGCGTTCATCATCTTCGTCTGGATCTTCATCATTTTCGCCCACGTCGGCATGCGCCTGAAAACCCGGCATGAGGTGGTGGACCCAACGTCATTCAAGGCCTGGGGCTTCCCGCTGACCAACGTCATTGCGCTGCTGGCGCTGGTGTCGGTGCTGGCAACACAGGCGATCGACCCCGCGACGTGTTTTCAATTCTGGCTGGTGCTGGTGACCTTGCTGGTGATCGTGGCGGCGTACTTCATGGTGCGCAAGCGCCGGGGTGGCGAAGTGCGGGAGCTGGCGCGGACTTGAATCGAACACTTAACTTTTAAATAAATAGAAATCGGAGGCAACCAAACTTGCCTCCGACATTCTATAGTTCACATCAGGCTCAAATTTCAGAAGATGTTACTTCTTCTTGCCTTCCTGAGCTTTGAACATGGACTTGGCATAGAAGATACCCAGGCCATGTGCACCACCGTGTTTTTGTGCAATGTTGGTCACCGCTTCGTAAGTGCCCTGACGCGACCAATCGCGCTGGTATTCATACAACACTTGCATCCACGTCACAGGCTGAGCCCCTGCCTGCACCATACGCTGAACAGCGGCGTCATGTGCCTGCTTGCTCGAGCCCCCCGAAGCATCTACCACGATGTACACTTCGTAACCTTCTTCCAGCGCACTCAGCACCGGCAGGGTCAGGCATACTTCAGTCCAAAGGCCGGCCATTACCAGCTTTTTACGGCCCGTTTTCTTCACCGCATTCACCAGGTCCTGGTCTTCCCATGCGTTCATGATGGTGCGGTCAATGATAGGGGTATTCGGGAAGACAGCAGTGATGTTCGGATCAAGAGGCCCCGCAAACGTCGAGGCCGAGATCGACGTCAGTACAGTGGGCACCTTGAAAGCACTGGCTGTTTCAGCCAGAGCAGCGACACTATTCATTACTTCATTTCGGCTTTCACTCTCAACGCCGAAATACATCTGCGGTTGATGGTCGATCAGAATGATGGCCGAGTTTTCCGGCGTCAGCAGTTTCGAACCAGGTCCAGACGCCATCGCAGAAACCGAAGCCGCCCCCATCACTAGGGCAGCCAATAATTGCCGTAACTTCATTTTAATCTCCAATAAGAAATCAATAGCGCATCGCGCGTATTTTGAGCCGTCGAAATACGGTCTATCAAAAGTTCACGAAACCGCAAGAAGATGGCACTGAACTCTGATGCCGGAAGTTTAAAATCGCTCTATTGGATTTAAAATAGAAGTTATGGAATCTCATCCTTTCTGATTTTGATATCTCAAACACCTCCTGTGTGCCAGGAGGTCATCGACTGCTCGCCTTTGCTCGAACCCTCAACTGTCGAGAGACGGCTCCACCCCCCCGGCACCATGCACCCAGGGTTCCCTTGCCATGCGCTCGGCGAAGTAGCTGATCAGCGCCTGCACGCGCGCCGGCCGCCTGCGCCCTGGGGGTGTCACGATGTGCAATTCAATGGGATCGACCCGCCATTCCGGCATCGCCACCTCAAGCTGACCTGACTGCAACTCATTCCACACCAGAAACTCCGCCTGCAATGCCAAGCCCTGGCCTGCCAACAATGCGGGCGACAATGCCTCTGCGTTATTGGCGTGGAGTTGAGCACGCACCTGCTGGGTGTATTCACCCTGTTGATCGTGTCGGAAACGCCAGCTCTCACCGTTTCTCGAATTGCTGTACTGCAACGCTCGATGATTTGCCAGGTCATGGGGATGCTGGGGGCGACCATAACGCTCAAAATAGCTCGGGGCCCCCACGAGCAGGACCCGTACCTGGCAGATGCGACGCGCCAGCAGGCTTGAACTCTCCATGCTCGAGATACGGATCGCCAGGTCAAAGCGCCCTTCAATCAAATCAACCTTCTGATCATCGAACTGCACATCCAGCGTGACGTCAGGGTGAGCCGCCATAAACTCAGGCAACATCGGCGCCAAGCGCGGAATCCCGAAAGACATCGGCGCCGCCACTCGGATGCGCCCTTGCAGGGTGGTGGACTTCTCCATCACCAATGCTTCGAGCGCTTTCCCCTCCTCCAGAATGCGAGCGGCAGCTTCCAGGGCGGATGAGCCGCTCTCCGTCAGAGAGATGCGTCGCGAGGTGCGATGGAACAGAGTAGTTTTGGTGCGCGCTTCCAGCCGAGAAACAGCTTTCGATACCGTTGCCTGCGACAACGACAGGTCAAGCGCCGCACGGGCAAACGAGCCAGTTTCCGCGACCTTTGCAAATATTGCCCACGCTTCTAAATCAGGAAGTCGATTCATAGTTGCCTTAGGTTTTGTACGAAAAGTACGATCATCCACCGTTGTGGGAGCGGGCTTGCATCGCGATCTACCGCACGCAGCAGCAAAGCCTGAATTCGCGACGTCTGTGACAATATTTGAAGCCTCTCGAAGGCCCCATGTTACTCGCAAGCCTTTGGAGGTTCAGGTTATGCCTGAGGTACGAGGCGAGCGACTCATCAGGTTGGATTTGGGGAGGCATGGATGAGTATCGACACAGGGTTGCTGTGGGCGCACAGCTGAAAGGAAAAGTGCAACGAAAAAGGGAGCCGGTTAAGGCTCCCTTCATCAGCGACAGTTTTAAGTCGCGAAACCGCTCCTCTGCTCGGCGCAGTCGTTTACTCTACCGTCACCGACTTCGCCAGGTTACGCGGCTGGTCAACGTCAGTGCCCTTGAGCACGGCCACGTAGTACGACAGCAGCTGCAGCGGAATGGTGTACAGGATCGGCGCCAGGGCATCGATGATGTGCGGCACCTTGATCACATGGGTGCCTTCACCATTGCTCATGCCGGCGTTCTCGTCGGCGAACACCACCAGCTCGCCGCCACGGGCACGGACCTCCTGCAGGTTCGACTTGAGCTTTTCCAGCAGCTCGTTGTTCGGCGCGACGGTAACCACCGGCATGTCGGCATCGACCAGCGCCAGCGGGCCGTGCTTGAGCTCACCTGCCGGGTAAGCCTCGGCGTGGATGTAGGAGATCTCCTTGAGCTTGAGCGCACCTTCCATCGCCACCGGGTACTGGGCACCACGGCCGAGGAACAGGGTGTGGTGTTTGTCGGCGAACAGTTCGGCGGTCTTCTCGACCACGCTGTCCATCGCCAGGGCTTCGCCCAGACGCGCGGGCAGACGGCGCAGTTCTTCGACCAGCTCGGCTTCGACGCCAGCTTCGAGGCTGCCGCGTACCTGGCCCAGGGCCAGGGTCAGCAGCATCAGCGAGACCAGCTGGGTGGTGAAGGCCTTGGTCGAAGCAACGCCGATTTCCGGGCCGGCCAGGGTCAGCAGGGTCAGGTCGGATTCACGTACCAGCGAGCTGATACCGACGTTGCAGATCGCCAGGCTGCCGAGGAAGCCCAGCTCCTTGGCGTTGCGCAGGGCAGCCAGGGTGTCGGCGGTTTCGCCGGACTGGGAGATGGACACGAACAGGGTGTCTGGCTGCACCACCACCTTGCGGTAGCGGAATTCGCTGGCGACTTCGACCTGGCAGGGGATGCCGGCCAGGCTTTCCAGCCAGTAACGCGCGACCATGCCGGCGTGATAGCTGGTGCCGCAGGCGACGATCTGTACATTTCGCACCTTGGCGAACAGCTCGGCAGCTTGCGGGCCGAAGGCCTGGACCATGACGTGGTCGCCGGCCAGGCGACCTTCAAGGGTGCGCTGTACCACGGAAGGCTGCTCGTGGATTTCCTTGAGCATGAAGTGGCGATAGGTGCCCTTGTCGGCAGCCTCGGCGCCTTCGTGGTACTGCACGGTTTCACGCTGGACCTTGCTACCGGCCTGATCCCAGATGTTCACCTGGTCGCGGCGGATTTCGGCGATATCGCCTTCCTCGAGGTACATGAAGCGGTCGGTGACCTGACGCAACGCGAGCTGGTCGGAGGCCAGGAAGTTCTCGCCATGACCCAGACCGATCACCAGCGGGCTGCCGCTGCGCGCAGCAACCAGACGGTCCGGCTGCTTGACGCTGATCACCGACAGACCGTAGGCACCATGCAGACGCTTGACCACAGTCTTGAAGGCATCGGTCAGGTCGGGAATGCTCTTGAGGGTGTGGTGGATCAGGTGGACGATCACCTCGGTGTCGGTCTGCGAGGTGAACACGTAGCCAAGGCCCTTGAGTTCTTCACGCAGTTCTTCGTGGTTCTCGATGATGCCGTTGTGCACCACGGCCACTTCCTGGCCAGAGAAGTGCGGGTGGGCATTGTGCTCGGTCGGCGCGCCGTGGGTGGCCCAACGGGTGTGAGCGATGCCCAGGTGACCGTTGAGCGGCTCGGCGGCCACCGCGGCTTCCAGCTCGCTCACCTTGCCGATGCGACGACGGCGATCAAGCTCGCCCTGCTGGGTGACTACCGCCAGGCCCGCGCTGTCGTAGCCACGGTATTCCAGGCGCTTGAGGCCTTCGATAAGGATGGAGGTGATATTGCGCTCGGCGACTGCACCGACGATTCCACACATGGTCATTGCTCCTGGCTGATCGCGGCGCAGATCAGGTTGATGCCGCGGGCTTGAATCTGTTCGCGTGCCGCAGCGGGCAGGCGATCATCTGTAATAAGGGTGGTAACGCTGCTCCAGGGCAGCTCGAGGTTGGGGATCTTGCGCCCGACCTTGTCCGACTCGACCATCACGATCACTTCCCGGGCCACTTCCGCCATCACCCGGCTCAGGCCGAGCAGTTCGTTGAAGGTGGTGGTGCCGCGGTTCAGGTCGATGCCGTCGGCACCAATGAACAACTGGTCGAAATCGTATGAGCGTAGTACCTGCTCGGCGACCTGACCCTGGAACGACTCGGAGTGCGGGTCCCAGGTACCACCGGTCATCAGCAGCACCGGCTCGTGCTCGAGTTCGCTGATGGCTCGGGCCACGTTCAAGGAGTTTGTCATCACGACCAAGCCGGGCTGGCGCCCGAGTTCAGGGATCATTGCTGCAGTGGTACTGCCACTGTCGATGATGATGCGTGCATGTTCGCGAATGCGTCCGACAGCTGCGCGGGCGATGGCTTTCTTGTAGCTGGAAACGGGCTGAGCTGCCTCGCCCAGCATCTCCTGCGGCACCGGTACCGCACCGCCGTAACGACGCAATAACAAGCCATTGGCTTCAAGCGCGGCGAGATCCTTGCGAATGGTCACTTCCGAGGTTTCGAAACGCTTGGCCAGGGCGTCCACGCTTACCTCACCCTGCTCGGCGAGCAAGGCCAGGATATTGTGGCGACGTTGGGGGGTGTTTCGTTTCGACATGTGAGGTTAAGTTTCGATTCGAAAGATAATGGTTGCAATCAAAACCTAAGATGAAGGATTCGTCAAGCAGCGGATAGATTCACTGACAACGCTGTTCGCTGTGTAGCGGGCTTGTCCGGCAATAAAAAAAGCCGACTTATTCACAAGTCGGCTTTCGATCGAAACATCTGTGGATAACTCAACTCTTCTTGATCTTCTCCGGCCGTTTCCAGCCATCGATATTGCGTTGGCGTGCGCGAGCAACGGCCAACTGGCCAGCTTCGACAGACTGATTGATGGTCGAGCCGGCAGCCGTGGTAGCGCCATCCTTGATTTCCACAGGTGCGACCAGCGAGTTGTTCGAACCGATGAACACATCTTCGCCCAGCACGGTCTTGAACTTGTTCGCGCCATCGTAGTTGCAGGTGATGGTACCCGCGCCGATGTTGGTACGCGCACCGATCTCGGCGTCGCCCAGATACGTCAGGTGACCGGCCTTGGCGCCCTCGCCCAGATGGGCGTTCTTCAGCTCCACGAAGTTACCCACATGGGCATTGGCCTCCAATACGCTGCCTGGACGCAGGCGAGCGAACGGGCCGGCATCGCTGCCCTCGCCCATCACCGCACCTTCGAGATGGCTGTTGGCCTTGACCACAGCGCCCTTGCGCAGGGTGCTGTTCTTGATCACACAGTTAGGGCCGATCTGCACATCGTCTTCGATGATCACCTTGCCTTCGAGGATGACGTTGATGTCGATCAGCACATCGCGCCCCACGATCACCTCGCCACGCACATCGAAACGCGCGGGATCACGCAGAGTCACGCCCTGGGCCATCAGTCGGCGTCCCTCGCGCAACTGGTAGTGACGCTCGAGCTCGGACAATTGCAGGCGGTCGTTGGCGCCCTGCACTTCCATGGCGTCATGCGGCTGCTCGGTGGCAACCACCAGGCCATCGGCCACGGCCATGGCAATCACGTCGGTGAGGTAGTACTCGCCCTGGGCGTTGTTGTTGGACAGACGCCCCATCCAGTCTGCCAGGCGCGCAGCCGGCATCGCGAGGATGCCCGTGTTGCCTTCCTTGATCGCCCGCTGTGCTTCACTGGCGTCCTTGTGCTCGACGATGGCCGCTACCTGGCCTTGGGCATCACGCACGATGCGGCCGTAACCGGTTGGATCCTGCAGGGTGACGGTCAGCAGGCCGAGTTGCTGTTCATTGACCTTGGCCAGAAGCCGCTCGAGCGTGCCCACCTCGATCAACGGCACGTCGCCATAGAGCACCAGCACAGTATCGGCAGTGATCGCCGGCAGTGCCTGGGCGACGGCATGGCCGGTGCCAAGCTGCTTGTCCTGCATGACGAAATTCAGATCGTCAGCCGCCAGGCGTTCACGCACCAGCTCTGCACCATGGCCGATGACCACATGGATACCCTTCGGCTGCAACTGTCGCGCGCTGTGGATAACATGGCCAAGCATGGAGTTACCGGCGACCGGATGCAGTACCTTGGGCAGCGAAGAGCGCATGCGGGTGCCTTGGCCTGCGGCGAGAATAACGATATCGAGTGACATTGACTGGCTACCAATCCTGGGCGGTCAGGGATGTGACCGAAGGGGAAAAATCGGAAAAAGAAAAAGGGTAGCCGAGGCTACCCTTTAACTCAATCGCAACGCAGGTTACCGGTAGGACCGGATCACTTGCCCTTGCGCAATTGCTGGACAGTACGCAGCTGAGCTGCAGCCTCGGCCAGACGTGCGGCAGCAGCGCCGTAGTCGAAGTCCGAGCCCTTAGTGTTCAGCGCGTTCTCGGCAGCCTTGAGGGCTTCCTGAGCCTGAGCTTCGTCCAGGTCGGCAGCACGTTGCACGGTGTCGGCAAGAACCTTGACCATGTTCGGCTGCACTTCGAGGAAGCCACCGGAGATGTAGAACACCTCTTGAGTGCCACCCTGCTTGGTCAGCGTGATCGGACCCGGCTTGAGATTGGTGATCAGCGGCGCGTGGCCTGGAGCGATACCCAGATCGCCCAGGTTGCCGTGCGCTACTACCATCTCGACCAGGCCGGAGAAGATCTCTCCCTCTGCGCTGACGATGTCGCAATGGACTGTCATAGCCATCTGCTTGCCTCAACCTGATTAGCGCCCCTTTCGGGGCGCCGGGATTACAGTTTCTTGGCTTTCTCGATCGCTTCGTCGATGCTGCCGACCATGTAGAACGCTTGTTCTGGCAGGTGGTCGTAGTCACCTTTGAGGATGCCGCTGAAGCCAGCGATGGTGTCCTTGAGCGAAACGTACTTGCCTGGCGAGCCGGTGAAGACTTCGGCCACAAAGAACGGCTGCGACAGGAAGCGCTGGATCTTACGAGCGCGGGCAACCAGTTGCTTGTCGGCTTCGGACAGCTCGTCCATACCCAGGATCGCGATGATGTCTTTCAGCTCTTTGTAGCGCTGCAGAACATACTGAACGCCACGAGCGGTCTCGTAGTGCTCGGTGCCGATCACGTTCGGGTCCAGCTGGCGCGAAGTCGAGTCCAGTGGGTCGACCGCTGGGTAGATACCCAGGGAGGCGATGTCACGGGACAGAACGACGGTGGCGTCCAAGTGGGCGAAGGTGGTCGCTGGCGACGGGTCGGTCAGGTCGTCCGCAGGTACGTATACGGCCTGAACGGAGGTGATCGAACCTTCTTTGGTCGAAGTGATGCGCTCTTGCAGAACGCCCATCTCTTCGGCCAGGGTCGGCTGGTAACCTACTGCCGAAGGCATACGGCCCAGCAGTGCGGATACTTCGGTACCGGCCAGGGTGTAACGATAAATGTTGTCGACGAACAGCAGAACGTCGTTACCTTCGTCACGGAACTTCTCAGCCATGGTCAGGCCGGTCAGCGCAACGCGCAGACGGTTTCCTGGTGGCTCGTTCATCTGACCGTAGACCAGCGCTACCTTGTCGAGAACGTTGGAGTCCTTCATCTCGTGGTAGAAGTCGTTACCCTCACGAGTACGCTCACCCACACCAGCGAACACGGAGTAACCGCTGTGTTCCATGGCGATGTTACGGATCAGTTCCATCATGTTTACGGTCTTGCCGACACCGGCACCACCGAACAGACCAACCTTACCACCCTTGGCGAACGGGCAAACCAGGTCGATAACCTTGATGCCGGTTTCCAGCAGGTCGTTGCCGCCTGCCTGGTCAGCGAACGAAGGCGCTGGCTGGTGGATACCGCGACGCTCTTCTTCGCCGATCGGGCCGGCTTCGTCGATCGGGTTGCCGAGGACGTCCATGATACGGCCCAGAGTGGCCTTACCCACTGGAACGGAGATGGCCGCGCCGGTATCGACGACGTCCAGACCGCGCTTCAGGCCTTCGGTCGAGCCCATCGCAATGGTACGAACCACGCCGTCGCCCAGCTGCTGCTGAACTTCCAGGGTGGTTTCCGCGCCTTGTACTTTCAGCGCGTTGTAAACACTCGGCACGACGTCACGTGGGAATTCCACGTCGATGACGGCGCCGATGATTTGAACGATACGTCCGCTACTCATAGCTGGATCCTCTGAATTTTTGAACCGTTAAACCGCGGCAGCGCCGCCGACGATTTCCGAGATCTCCTGGGTGATCGCAGCCTGACGCGCCTTGTTGTAGATCAATTGCAGCTCTTTGATCAAATCACCGGCGTTGTCTGTGGCGTTCTTCATGGCGATCATCCGGGCCGCTTGTTCAGCAGCGTTGTTCTCGACCACCGCCTGGTATACCTGCGACTCCACGTAACGCACCATCAAGCCGTCCAGCAGCTCTTTTGCGTCGGGTTCGTACAGGTAATCCCAGTGATGCTTGAGATCCTGATCCGGGGTTGCCACCAACGGTACCAATTGCTCGACCGTCGGTTTTTGGGTCATGGTGTTGATGAACTTGTTCGAAACCACCGAGAGGCGATCGATACGGCCATCGAGGTAGGCGTCCAGCATCACTTTGACGGAACCGATCAGATCGTTGATCGATGGCTCTTCGCCCAGGTGGCTGATCGCGGCTACGACGTTGCCGCCAAAGATGCGGAAGAAAGTCGCACCCTTGCTGCCGATCACGCACAGGTCGATTTCCACGCCCTGTTCGCGGTTTGCGCTCATGTCCTTGACCAGGGCCTTGAACAGGTTGGTATTCAAGCCACCGCACAGACCACGGTCACTGCTCACCACGATATAACCGGCGCGCTTTACAGGGCGCTCGATCATGAACGGGTGGCGGTATTCCGGGTTGGCGTTGGCCAGATGACCGATCACCTGGCGGATACGCTCCGCGTAAGGACGGCTAGCAGCCATGCGCATTTGTGCTTTGCGCATTTTGCTGACCGCCACTTTCTCCATGGCGCTGGTAATTTTTTGCGTGCTTTTGATGCTCGCAATCTTACTGCGAATCTCTTTTGCGCCTGCCATGTATCACCTATCAGGTTAGCAAGCGGGGGCCGGAGCCCCCGCTGCGGCTTACCAGGTCTGGGTGGCCTTGAACTTCTCGATACCGGCTTTCATGCCAGCGTCGATTTCGTCGTTGAAGTCACCTTTCACGTTGATCTTGGCCAACAGCTCGGCGTGATCGCGGTGGAAGTAGGCGATCAGCGCTTGCTCGAAGCTGCCGACCTTGGAGACTTCTACGTCAGTCAGGAAACCACGCTCAGCGGCGTACAGCGACAGGGCCATGTCGGCGATCGACATTGGCGCGTACTGCTTCTGCTTCATCAGCTCGGTAACGCGCTGACCATGCTCCAGCTGCTTGCGGGTAGCCTCGTCCAGATCCGAAGCGAACTGGGCGAATGCAGCCAGTTCACGGTACTGAGCCAGTGCGGTACGGATACCGCCGGACAGTTTCTTGATGATCTTGGTCTGAGCGGCACCACCTACACGGGATACCGAAACACCGGCGTTCACTGCTGGGCGGATGCCCGAGTTGAACATGGCCGATTCCAGGAAGATCTGACCGTCGGTGATCGAGATCACGTTGGTCGGAACGAACGCGGAAACGTCGCCAGCCTGGGTTTCGATGATCGGCAGGGCGGTCAGGGAACCGGTCTTGCCAGTCACTGCGCCGTTGGTGAACTTCTCGACGTACTCTTCCGAAACGCGCGATGCACGCTCCAGCAGACGGGAGTGGAGATAGAACACGTCGCCTGGGTACGCTTCACGTCCTGGTGGACGGCGCAGCAGCAGGGAGATCTGACGGTAGGCAACAGCCTGCTTGGACAGGTCATCGTAGACGATCAGGGCGTCTTCACCGCGGTCACGGAAGAACTCGCCCATGGTGCAGCCGGCGTATGGCGCCAGGAACTGCAGTGCGGCGGATTCCGAAGCACTGGCAACGACCACGATGGTGTTGGCCAGGGCGCCGGCTTCTTCGAGCTTGCGAACGATGTTGGCAACGGTCGAACGCTTTTGGCCGACAGCCACATAAACACAGAAAATACCGGAGTCTTTCTGGTTGATGATGGCGTCGATGGCCATGGCGGTCTTGCCGATCTGGCGGTCACCGATGATCAGCTCGCGCTGGCCACGGCCGACTGGGATCATGGCGTCGACGGACTTGTAGCCAGTCTGTACAGGCTGGTCTACCGACTTACGCCAGATCACGCCTGGGGCCACTTTCTCGACCGCGTCGGTCTGGGTGTTGCCCAGAGGACCTTTGCCGTCGATCGGGTTGCCCAGTGCGTCAACAACGCGACCCAGCAGTTCCTTACCAACCGGAACTTCCAGGATGCGGCCGGTGCACTTGGCGCTCATGCCTTCGGCGAGGGTGTCATAGGCACCCAGGATCACTGCACCTACGGAGTCTTGCTCCAGGTTCAGTGCCATGCCGAACACGCTGCCAGGGAACTCGATCATTTCGCCGTACATGACGTCGGCCAGACCGTGGATCCGCACGATACCGTCGGATACCGAAACAACGGTACCTTCGTTACGGGCTTGGGAGCCGACATCGAGTTTCTCGATGCGACCCTTGATGATTTCACTAATTTCGGAAGGATTGAGTTGCTGCATTGCTCTGCTGCCCCTTCAAACTCAAGATTTCAATGCTTCGGCCAGTTTCGCGATCTTGCCGCGAACCGAGCCATCGATTACCAGGTCGCCGGCGCGGATGACGACGCCGCCGATCAGGCTGGCATCCTCCGACGCGTGCAGGCGCACTTCCCGGCTGAGCCGTGCACTGAGAACCTTGGCGAGTTTGTCTTGCTGTTCTTGGTTCAACGCAAAAGCACTGGTGACTTCCACGTCCACGGATTTCTCTTGCTCGGCCTTGTACAGGTCGAACAGAGCGGCGATCTCCGGCAGAAGCAGGAGACGGTCGTTTTCCGCGGCAACATGAATGAAATTCTGTGCCTGTACATCGAACTTGTCACCGCACACTTCAATGAATGCGGCGGCCTTTTCTGCGCTAGTCAGTTGCGGGGCCTTGAGCAGGCGCTGCATGGTGCCGTCTTCCGACACCGCAGCAGCCAGGCCGAGCATGGCTGACCAATTGGCCAGTTGCTGCTGGGCCTGGGCGTGCTCGAAAGCTGCCTTAGCGTAAGGTCGGGCCAACGTGGTCAGTTCTGCCATGATCGCCCTCGCTTAAATTTCAGCGGCCAGTTTGTTAACCAGCTCCGCATGCGCGTTTTGATCGATTGTGGCGCCAAGGATCTTTTCAGCGCCGCCAACGGCCAGGGCACCCACTTGGGCACGCAGGGCGTCTTTGATGCTGTTCAGTTCCTGTTCGATCTCGGCTTGAGCCTGAGCCTTCACACGGTCAGCTTCGACGCGAGCCTGATCACGGGCTTCCTCGACAAGCTGAGCAGCGCGTTTCTTGCTTTGCTCAATGATTTCGGCTGCCTGTGCTTTTGCTTCACGCAGTTGCTGACCCGCTTTCTCTTGGGCCAGCTCCAGGTCGCGAGCTGCGCGGTTGGCAGCGTCCAAGCCGTCGGCAATCTTCTTTTGGCGCTCGTGCAGAGCAGTGATGACCGGAGGCCATACATACTTCATGCAGAACAGCACAAAAATCAGAAAAGCAACGGATTGGCCAATCAGGGTTGCATTAATGTTCACGCCAACACCTCGCTCGGTCTTTGTCCATCACACCAATCAACTCGTAGGAACGAGTGATTAGCCGGCGATCTGACCAACGAAGGGATTCGCGAAGGTGAAGAACAGAGCGATACCAACACCGATCATGGTTACGGCGTCGAGCAGACCGGCAACGATGAACATTTTGACCTGCAGCATCGGAACCATCTCAGGCTGACGAGCAGCGCCTTCCAGGAACTTGCCGCCCAGCAGGCCGAAACCAATGGCGGTACCCAGAGCACCCAGGCCGATCAGCAGAGCAACAGCGATAGCGGTCAGACCAACTACAGTTTCCATCTTTCCTCCCGACTTTTACGTCGTATTGGTTAGGTTTTTTAATTGAAGCGGTAAAACAAATCGTTTGAAACAACTGCCCTTGCGGACTTTTTCAGTCTTCCCCCCGAACAGGCGGGGAAGACTATCAGACACGCCAGGCGGTCTTAATGGTTATCTTCGTGCGCCATCGACAGGTAGACGATGGTGAGCATCATGAAGATGAATGCTTGCAGCGTGATGATCAGGATGTGGAACACCGCCCACGCCCACTGCAGCACCACACCCAGGCCGCTGAGCCAGAGGATGCCGGTGCCGAACATCACGGCGATCAGGATGAACACCAGCTCGCCGGCATACATGTTGCCGAACAGACGCAGTGCCAGGGAGATCGGTTTGGCGATCAGGGTGACGAATTCCAGCAGGAAGTTCACCGGGATCAGCAGGATCTGCACGAAGATGTTCTTGCTACCGAACGGGTGGAGCGTGAGCTCACCGATGAAGCCGCCGATGCCCTTGACCTTGATGCTGTAGAAGATGATCAGCGCGAACACACTCAGGGCCATGCCCAGGGTGGCGTTCGGGTCGGTGGTCGATACGGCACGGAACGGAATGTGCGGATCGCCCGAGATCAGGATCGCCAGCTGCGGAATCCAGTCGACCGGTACCAGGTCGATGGCGTTCATCAGGAACACCCAGACGAAGATGGTCAGGGCCAGCGGTGCGATGACCGGGCTACGACCGTGGAACGAGTCCTTCACGCTGCCGTGAACGAAGTCGACCAGTACTTCGACGAAGTTCTGCAGGGCGCCAGGCTGACCGGAGGTCGCCTTCTTGGCCGCCATGCGGAAGATGAACAGGAAGATCAGACCCAGTGCAACGGACCAGCCCAGGGTGTCCAGGTGGAATGCCCAGAAGCCCATTGCCTTGGCTTCGGCAGCCGAATGGGCCAGGCCCCAACTGCCGTCTGGTAGTTGACCGTAGGTCAGGTTCTGCAAGTGGTGCTGGATATAGCCCGAAGCGGTTTCTGCTGCCATGGTTGCCTCAAACGCCCTAAGGTCTCGAAAGTCTTTTATTCATCAGCAGTGGCGCGAACCAGCTGACCGTGAGAGTCAGCAGGAAGACGCCGAATACTGCTAACGGCGCCAGTGGCTTCACTCCTGCAAAGGTCAGTGCGAACAGCACTGCCGTCAAAATCAATTTGCCTGCCTCGCCTGCGTAGAACGACTTGACGATGGCCTGCGCCGCCCGGGCTCCGCTGAAGCGAAAAGCCTTCCAGGCGAAATACACGTTGGGCAGCCAGCCTATCAAGCCTCCACAGAGGCCCGAATAACCGCTGACCTTGCCCTGCCACTGCCACAACACCAACGTTGCCAGCAATAACACCCCAAATTGAGCCAGCAGTACCGGGAAAACCGCCCAGCGATGGAAAGGCAGGCGGTTTGGCGTGCGGATTTCCATCAAAACTGCTCCTCGAAAGTCGACTGCCCAGTCAGCTATGACTTGGCATAATTTGTGCCGACAAAATGCGCGCAGAGTATAGGGGTGGATTAACCCCTATTCAACTCTTGGGTAGTGATTTCCGACTGCGCGCTACAACGGGAATTGTTTCAGCGGATGTGAGCAAGTACACCCTGAAGCTCGTCGAGGGAGTTGTAGCGAATGACCAACTGGCCCTTGCCCTTGTCACCATGGCGAATCTGCACCGAAGAGCCCAGGCGCTCTGCCAGCCGCTGTTCCAGCCGGGCAATATCCGGATCAGGTTTGCTCGATTCCACCGGCTCAGGCTTGCCGTTGAGCCACTGACGCACCAGTGCCTCGGTTTGGCGCACGGTGAGGCCTCGTGCGACAACATGTCGCGCCCCTTCTTCCTGCCTGCTTTCCTCAAGCCCCAGCAATGCGCGCGCATGGCCCATTTCCAGGTCGCCGTGGGCGAGCATGGTCTTGATCGCCTCAGGGAGGCTGATCAGGCGCAGCAGGTTGGCTACGGTGACGCGCGACTTGCCCACGGCATCGGCCACCTGTTGCTGGGTCAGCTCGAACTCCTGCTGCAACCGCTGCAGGGCAAGGGCTTCTTCCAGCGGGTTGAGATCCTCGCGCTGGATGTTTTCGATCAGCGCCATCGCGATGGCTGCTTCGTCAGGCACTTCACGGACCATGGCCGGAATAGTGTCCAGACCAGCCTGCTGGGTGGCGCGCCAGCGACGTTCACCGGCGATGATCTCGTAGCGGCCTTCGCCAATCGGGCGAACCACGATCGGCTGCATCACACCATGATTGCGGATCGAATGCGCCAGCTCTTCCAGCGCCTCCGGGTCCATGTCACGGCGAGGTTGGTACTTGCCACGCTGGATCAGTTCGACCGGCAGGCGCTGCAGTTCCTTCTGGTCGACCGTGACAGCCTGCTCTTCGAGCGCGCTGACGGAAGGACCACTGAGCAGTGCATCCAACCCACGTCCGAGACCGCGTTTCTTGATGGCCATGCGGATTCCTTAAGTTGTTTGTGCAGTGCGGGATTGACGGCGCTGACGGCGCACCAGTTCCCCGGCCAAGGCCAGGTAGGCGAGCGCACCACGTGACTGCTTGTCGTAAGCCAGCGCCGGCATACCGAAGCTCGGAGCCTCGGCCAGGCGAATGTTGCGCGGAATCACGGTGTCGTAGAGCTGATCGCCGAAATGCTCCTTGAGCTGGGCCGAAACATCGTTGTTCAGGCTCAGGCGCGGGTCGTACATTGTCCTCAGCAGGCCTTCGATCTTCAGCTCCGGGTTCAACCGGGCAGCGATGCGCTTGATGTTATCCACAAGGTCGCTCAGGCCTTCCAGCGCGTAGTACTCGCACTGCATGGGAATGATCACGCCATCGGAAGCGACCAAGGCGTTCAGCGTCAGCATCGACAAAGAAGGCGGGCAGTCGATGAGGATGTAGTCGTAGTTGTCGCGGATAGGCGCCAGCGCGTTACGCAGGCGGCTCTCCTTCATCTGCATTTCCAGCAGCACCACCTCTGCGGCGGTGAGGTCACGGTTGGCGGGCAACAGCTGGAAGCCGCCGTGCTCGGAGTACTGCATGGCCTGGGCCAGGTCGCATTCCCCGATCAACAGGTCGTACACCGAGTGCTCGAGCTCGTGCTTGTCCACACCGCTGCCCATGGTGGCGTTGCCCTGTGGATCGAGGTCGATCAGCAGCACGCGACGCTTGGTCGCGGCCAGCGATGCGGCGAGATTGATGCAGGTAGTGGTCTTGCCGACACCACCTTTCTGGTTCGCGATTGCGAATACCTTAGCCATTGTTGCGTGTGTTCCCAGTCAAGCCTTGCGGCGCAGTATCAGCAGATGGCGCTGGCCCTGGCAACCTGGAACGGTCAGGGCCTGCTCGCTTTCCACTGTGAAGTCTGCGGGCAATGCTACCAGTTCATCGGCAGGATGCAGCCCCTTCATTGCAAGCCATTGCGTTCGGGCGTCACCCAGGTGGCGGGTCCAGTTGGTGAAATTCTCCATGCTGCTGAAGGCGCGAGAGATGATGCCGCAGAACGGCTGCTCGGGCTGGACCTCTTCCACGCGGCTGTGGATAACCGTCAGGTTGTGGAGTTTCAGCTCCATCTTCACTTGCGTCAGGAAGCGGGTCTTCTTGCCGTTGCTGTCCAGCACCGTCACTTGCTTGTGCGGATGCAGGATAGCCAGCGGGATACCAGGCATGCCGCCGCCGCTGCCGACATCCAGCCAGCGCTGGGTGTCATTGTGGATAAACGGCATGACGCTGAGGCTATCGAGCAGATGGCGCGACACCATCTCGTCCGGATCGCGCACTGCGGTCAGGTTGTAGGCCTTGTTCCACTTGATCAACAGGGCCAGGTACCCCAGCAGCAGTTCGTGCTGCTGCGCACTCAGCTCGACTCCAAGCTGGCGCGCACCTGTGGACAACTCTTCGGCATGTTGCGGGGTGACCAGGGAACTCAAGCGCTTTGCTCCAATTCGCGGCCAGCGCCGCGTTTTTTCAGGTGAATCAGCAACAGGGAAATTGCCGCCGGGGTAACGCCGGGAATACGCGAAGCCTGGCCGAGAGTTTCCGGACGGGTCTGGCCGAGCTTGCTCTGGATTTCCTTGGACAACCCGGAAATGCCAGCGTAGTCGATATCCACAGGCAGGCGAGTGTCTTCGCTGGCGCGCAGCCTGGCGATCTCGTCCTGCTGGCGATCGATGTAGCCAGCGTACTTGGTCTTGATCTCGACCTGTTCGGCCACCTGTGGATCGATTACATCGCCGCCTGTGGCTTCGATCAGCCCGGCGTAGTCGATCTCGGGGCGCGCCAGCAAGTTGAGCAGGTTGTACTCGTGGGCCAACGGAGTACCGAACTTATCCACAACGGCCTGACCTTGCGGGGTACCCGGGCGGATCCAGGTGCTCTTCATGCGCTGTTCTTCGCGTTCGATGCCTTCGCGCTTGGCAGTGAAGGCGGCCCAGCGCTCATCGTCGACCAACCCCAGTTCGCGGCCTTTCTCGGTCAGACGCAGGTCAGCGTTGTCTTCGCGCAGGATCAGCCGGTATTCGGCACGCGAAGTGAACATGCGGTACGGCTCCTGGGTACCCAGGGTGATCAGGTCATCGACCAGCACGCCGATGTACGCCTCGTCACGGCGTGGGCACCAGCTTTCGCGCCCCTGCGCACGCAGCGCGGCGTTGGTGCCGGCCAGCAGGCCCTGCGCGCCGGCTTCTTCGTAGCCGGTGGTGCCGTTGATCTGACCTGCGAAGAACAACCCGCCGATGACTTTGGTCTCGAGGCTGTACTTGAGATCACGCGGATCGAAGTAGTCGTACTCGATGGCATAACCCGGACGCACGATGTGCGCGTTCTCCATGCCACGGATCGAACGAACGATCTGCAGTTGCACATCGAACGGCAGCGAGGTCGAGATGCCGTTGGGATACAGCTCATGGGTGTTCAAGCCTTCCGGCTCGATGAATACCTGATGGCTTTCCTTGTCGGCGAAGCGATGGATCTTGTCCTCGATCGACGGGCAGTAGCGCGGGCCAATGCCTTCGATCACACCGGAATACATCGGTGAACGGTCGAGGTTCGAGGCGATGATCTCGTGGGTACGGGCGTTGGTGTGGGTGATCCAGCAACTGACCTGCCGCGGATGCATCTGGGCACTGCCCATGAACGACATCACCGGGATCGGGGTATCGCCTGGCTGTTCGCCCATCACCGAGAAATCTACCGAGCGGCCATCGATACGCGGCGGTGTGCCAGTTTTCAAACGGCCGACACGCAGCGGCAGCTCACGCAGACGATGAGCCAGGGCAATGGCGGGAGGATCACCTGCGCGGCCACCGGAGTAATTCTGCAGGCCGATGTGGATAAGTCCACCGAGGAAGGTGCCGGTAGTCAGCACCACAGAGTCGGCGAAGAAGCGCAGGCCCATCTGTGTCACCACACCCTTGACCTGGTCCTGCTCGACGATCAGGTCATCGCAGGACTGCTGGAATATCCACAGGTTCGGCTGGTTTTCCAGGATCTCGCGGACTACGGCCTTGTAGATGGCGCGGTCGGCCTGTGCACGGGTGGCGCGTACCGCCGGCCCCTTGCGGTTGTTCAGGATGCGGAACTGGATGCCGCTCTTGTCGGTAGCCAGCGCCATGGCGCCGCCGAGCGCATCGATTTCCTTGACCAGGTGGCTCTTGCCGATGCCACCGATGGCCGGGTTGCAACTCATGTGACCGAGGGTTTCCACGTTATGGGTCAGCAGCAGGGTTTTTACACCCATGCGTGCGGACGCAAGCGCAGCCTCGGTACCGGCATGGCCGCCGCCGATGACGATCACTTCAAAACGGGAAGGGAAATCCACCACGCACCTCGTGCCTGTTTTTGCGAATAGAGAAGGTAAGCCGACAAGTATAGGGACATCACCCGCTCTAGTGAAACCGTCTGAGCAAATTTTGACCAATCTGTGGATGAATGGCGGCAATAGAAATCAAAAAGGAAAAATTTATAAAAGCTTTGTTTTTATGTTTATTCTTAGGCGGCTATCCACATGTGGATAAGTGATTTGAGGCCAGTATTCATGATGCCTGTAGAGAATCATAACCCTGTGTCGAAGGTAGGCTGAGGGCTCTGGATAACAGCGTTTAACCTGTGGATTAAAGTTTGTGTTACCCACAGGTGGGTTTGTCCTCAGAAAAAAAGCCTGGTTATCAACGGAGCTGAAGGGCAGTTTTCCACAGGGCTCCTGATGATCGTTTTAGCCTGTGGATGAGATTTACATGCGGGTGATCGAATCAAGAGAAGCCCGCTTCCGGGTTTCCGGCAGGCAAAAAAAAGCCGCTCCTCACTGGAGCGGCCTTGGTATTGCCGGGCTGTGCGTTACTTACCGATGCAGAAGCTCGAGAAGATCCTTCCGAGCAGGTCATCCGAGCTGAAGGCACCGGTGATCTCTCCCAGGGCTTGCTGAGCCTGGCGCAGGTCCTCTGCCAGCAACTCACCGGCGCCAGCGAGTGTCAGTTGGGCATGACCGTGATCAAGGTGTGCACTGGCCTGGCGCAGCGCATCCAGATGCCGCCTTCGTGCGCTGAAGCTGCTTTCCGCAGTCTGTTCATAACCCATGCAGGCTTTGAGGTGGTCACGCAGCAGATCCAGCCCCGTGGCATCGCCCTTTGCGCTGAGGGTGATCGTCACGTGGCCATCGTCACTCTGCTCGATGCCTGCACGCTCGCCACTCAGGTCGGCCTTGTTGCGAATCAGCGTGACCTTGGCCGGATCCGGCCGTTGATCGAGGAACTCGGGCCACAGTGCGAACGGATCGTTGGCCTCAGGCGCTGTGGAATCCACCACCAGCAGCACCCGGTCAGCTTCGCCAATGGCCTTGAGAGCACGCTCCACACCGATCTTTTCCACGTGATCGTCGGTAGCGCGCAGTCCTGCGGTATCCACCACGTGCAGCGGCATGCCATCGATGTGGATATGTTCGCGCAGAATGTCCCGGGTGGTGCCGGCGATGTCTGTGACGATTGCCGCTTCGCGACCAGCCAACTGGTTGAGCAGGCTGGACTTGCCGGCATTCGGACGGCCGGCGATCACGACGGTCATGCCATCGCGCAGCAGCGCGCCTTGGCCAGCCTCGCGCTGCACTGTGGATAAATCGTTCCTGACTGCTTCAAGCATCGTCAGCACGTGACCGTCGGCCAGGAAGTCGATTTCTTCTTCGGGAAAATCGATAGCCGCCTCGACATAAATCCGCAGTGCGATCAATGCCTCAGTCAATGCATGGACACGCTTGGAGAAGGCACCTTGCAGCGAACGCAGGGCATTGCGTGCGGCTTGGGTGGAACTGGCTTCGATCAGATCGGCGATCGCTTCAGCCTGGGCCAGGTCGAGCTTGTCGTTGAGGAACGCTCGCTCGCTGAACTCGCCAGGACGGGCAAGGCGGCAGCCCAATTCGACACAGCGCTGCAGCAGCATGTCGAGCACAACCGGCCCTCCATGCCCCTGCAGTTCCAGAACGTCTTCACCGGTGAACGAGTTGGGGCCAGGGAAGAACAGCGCGATGCCTTCATCCAGGACCAGGCCATCGTCGCCACGGAAGGGCCCGTAGTGAGCATGGCGCGGGGTCAGTGTACGTCCGGTGATGGCCTGACCGGCCTGGCTCGCCAATGGCCCGGACAAACGGACGATACCGACGCCACCACGGCCTTGGGCGGTGGCGATGGCGGCAATGGTTTCACGCACGGTATTCATGCTCGAAAGCCTCTACGACAAAACGACGGATAGCAAAAACGCCCCACGAGGGGGCGTTTTTATTCACAGGCTAATGGATCGGCCTGTCAAGCAGCAGCTTTTTTTGTTGCGGCTTCGATGCGACGGGTGATGTACCACTGCTGAGTGATCGACAGGCAGTTGTTCACAACCCAGTACAGCACCAGACCAGCCGGGAACCACAGGAAGAAGAAGGTGAAGATGATTGGCATCATTTTCATGACCTTCGCCTGCATCGGATCCGGTGGCGTCGGGTTCAGACGCTGCTGGATGAACATGGTGGCGCCCATGATGATCGGCAGGATGAAGAACGGATCCTTGATCGACAGGTCGGTAATCCACAGCATCCAAGGGGCCTGGCGCATCTCGACGCTTTCCAGCAGTACCCAGTACAAGGCCAGGAACACTGGCATCTGCACCAGGATCGGCAGGCAGCCACCCAGCGGGTTGATCTTCTCTTTCTTGTACAGCTCCATCATCGCCTGGGACATCTTCTGGCGATCATCGCCGAAGCGTTCCTTGAGCTGGGCCAGTTTTGGCGCCACGGCACGCATGCGCGCCATCGAACGGTAGCTGGCAGCCGACAGCGGGAAGAACAGGCCCTTGATGAGCATGGTCAGGACGATGATCGACCAGCCCCAGTTACCCAGCAGGCTGTGGATATGTTGCAGCAGCCAGAAGATCGGCTGGGCAATGAACCACAGGAAGCCATAGTCGACGGTCAGTTCCAGGCCTGGGGACAACTCCTTGAGCTTGGACTGGATCTTCGGACCGGCATACAACATGGCGCTGGTCTCGACCTTGCCGCCGGCAGGCACGTTCAGCGCGGGGCCGGTGTAGCCGATGATGTAGTTGCCCTGGCTGTCCTTGCGGGTCTGTACCACATTGTTGTCCGACTTGGCCGGAATCCACGCGGTCACGAAGTAGTGCTGCAGCCATGCTACCCAGCCGCCAGACACATTTTCTTTCAAACTTCCTTTGTCGATGTCCTTCATCGACACCTTCTTGTACGGCTCCGCACTTGTCCACAGGGCGGCGCCCAGGTAAGTCGCGGTACCGGTCGCGGTGCTCGAGGAAGGATCGGAGCTTGCGTCACGCTTGAGCTGGGCAAACATGTTGCCGGTCCAGGCCGCGCCGCTCTGGTTGTCGATCAGGTAGCTGACGGTCAGGTCGTACTCACCGCGCTTGAAGCTGAAGCGCTTGATGTAGTTGACGCCGTTCTCGCTGAACTTGAGGTCGACCACCAGTTGGTCCTGACCGTCGGTCAGTTGGAAGCTCTTCTGCTCTGCAGCGTACAGCGGACGACCGCTCGAACGGGCATCCGGGCCATTCGCGCCGGTCAGGCCGCTCTGTGCCAGATAAACACGCTCGCCACCGTTGTCGAACAACTGGAAGGCGATGTCCGGATGATCCTGACGGCGTGGGTACTTGGGCAGGGTCAGCTGGACGATGTCACCGCCGACCGGGTCGATAGCCAGGTCCAGGACATCGGTCTTGACCCGGATCAGGTCCTTGCTGAGCGCGACTGGCGCGATTTCAGCGGGGCTGGCTTCGGCATTGGCGCTCGGCACATCGGCGCTGGCGCCGTTATTGCTTGCCGGCACGGTGTCCGGCAGTGCCGGTGCAGCGTTGCTGGCAGCAGTATGCTGAGTCGGCAGGGCTGCCTGACCATAGTCCTGGTTCCACTTGAGGACCAGAACGTAGGACACGATTGCCAGGGCGACGATCAGGATCGTGCGTTTAATATCCATGATTACTCGGCTATCGAAGAAGTTCGGGAGGAAGGAGCAGGCGGGACGGGATCGAAACCGCCATCATTCCACGGATGACAACGACCCAGGCGACGAACGGCAAGCCACCCGCCACGCAAGAGGCCATGGTTTTCTATGGCTTCGTACGCGTAACAGGAGCAACTGGGGTAGAAACGACAGTGACTGGCCATCAGAGGACTGATGGCGTAACGGTAGAACTGGATCGGAACGAGGGCCAGTTTACGCATCGTGACTGTCTACCCGTGCGGAATCGGCAGGTACCGCTGGAGAGGGCCGACTGCGGGCCAGGCGCTTCCAGAGTTTGCCAAAGTGTTGGTGCAATTCTGGGTTTTCTATCTCACCCAACCCCTTGCGCGCGACGATCACGATATCCAGTCCAGCCAGGCTTTGCTGGTTCAGACGGAAAGAGTCGCGCATCAGGCGTTTGAGGCGGTTGCGTTGAACGGCGAGCTTGACGCTCTTCTTGCCGATCACCAGGCCGAGGCGTGGATGATCGAGGCCGTTCTCGCGGGCAAGGATGAGCAGGCTTTTCCCTGGAACCTTGCCGGTTGGGGAGTCGAAGACTGCTTTGAAATGCCGGGGTGTAAGCAGTCGCTTATCCCGACTGAAGTCCTGACTCACCACCTGTGCCGAAAAATCAAATTGCCAGACGCTTACGGCCTTTGGCACGACGACGCGACAGAACAGCGCGGCCGTTCTTGGTGGCCATACGGGCACGGAAACCGTGGGTGCGCGCGCGCTTGATGGTGCTTGGTTGGAAAGTACGTTTCATGGCGTGTTACCTGGGTTGTCGACAACGGGCCGGGATGGCCCCCTTTTTAAGAGACCGGCGATTCTAGAGAAAGCAAGACGATAGGTCAATTTCCAACCAGCATTCCTTATAGGCGGCCTTTCCTTCTGGCTGGTCGAGAGAGCAGTTGATTCACACCGAACAGATGCTCAACATGAAAAAAAAGAGAGATATATAGAAAGCTTTTCTGAAGAACTTATAGATCTTAAGTGGATAAGTATCTGTGGATAACCTTCTGCAGGCCACAAGCTATCGACTGTACAGAGAATCATAAGTATGTCGGTAACAGGTGCTTTGGCTGTGCCGGAACCGCGGAAAAGCTGTGGATGGAAGTAGTGTTTATCCACAGATGAATTATCCACAGGGTTGGGCCCTGGGTTGTGCATAGGCCTCACGTGCCGTTATCCACAGGGCTTATTTTCGACTTGCAGGGTCGTTTTTGCCGCTAAATGACTGATTTGGCACAGCTCAACACGCCACGACATGTGGATAAGTGAATGCTCGCCCGGTACAATGGCGGTTTGTTTTTGCCTCATCCGGCTTTCAACTCAGGGGATATCCGTGTCAGTGGAACTTTGGCAGCAGTGCGTGGAGCTTCTGCGCGACGAACTGCCTGCCCAGCAATTCAACACCTGGATCCGTCCGCTACAGGTCGAAGCCGAAGGCGACGAGTTGCGCGTCTATGCGCCTAACCGTTTCGTTCTCGATTGGGTCAATGAAAAGTACCTCGGCCGCCTGCTCGAACTGCTGGGTGAACAAGGCAACGGCCTTGCACCTGCCCTCTCCTTATTAATAGGCAGTCGCCGTAGCTCCGCACCGAGGGCGGCACCTAACGCGCCGGTCAGTGCCGCGGTCGCTGCATCGCTGGCTCAGAGTCAGGCCAAGCCCCCCGTCCAGTCACCGGCGGTTGCCAGCGCACCGGTCACGGCGCCCGAACCTGCGTTGGTCAGTGAGGTGGAGGAATCTGCAGCCTCCCAGGATGGTTTCGACGGGATGGGCGATTCGACGCCTGCGCCTGCGGCGACCGCGCGCACTGAGCAACGGACAGTTCAGGTCGAAGGGGCGCTCAAGCACACCAGCTACCTGAACCGAACCTTCACCTTCGAGACCTTCGTGGAGGGTAAGTCCAACCAGCTGGCACGCGCTGCGGCCTGGCAGGTTGCCGACAACCCCAAGCACGGCTACAACCCACTCTTCCTTTATGGAGGCGTGGGCTTGGGTAAGACGCACTTGATGCATGCTGTGGGTAACCACCTGCTGAAGAAGAACCCGAATGCCAAGGTCGTCTACTTGCACTCGGAGCGTTTCGTCGCCGACATGGTCAAGGCGTTGCAGCTGAACGCCATCAACGAATTCAAGCGCTTCTACCGTTCGGTGGACGCGCTGTTGATCGACGATATCCAGTTCTTCGCCCGCAAGGAGCGTTCCCAGGAAGAGTTCTTCCACACCTTCAATGCCCTGCTCGAGGGTGGACAGCAGGTCATTCTCACCAGTGACCGCTATCCTAAAGAGATCGAAGGCCTGGAAGAGCGCCTGAAGTCGCGCTTTGGTTGGGGCCTGACCGTGGCTGTCGAGCCACCGGAACTGGAAACCCGTGTAGCGATCCTGATGAAGAAGGCCGACCAGGCCAAGGTCGAACTGCCGCACGATGCTGCGTTCTTCATCGCCCAGCGCATCCGCTCCAACGTGCGCGAACTGGAAGGCGCATTGAAGCGGGTGATCGCTCACTCGCACTTCATGGGGCGAGACATCACCATCGAGTTGATTCGCGAATCGCTCAAGGATCTGCTGGCACTGCAAGACAAGCTGGTCAGTGTGGATAACATCCAGCGCACGGTCGCCGAGTACTACAAGATCAAGATCTCCGATCTGTTGTCCAAGCGCCGCTCGCGCTCTGTCGCGCGCCCGCGGCAGGTGGCCATGGCGTTGTCCAAGGAGCTGACCAACCACAGTCTGCCGGAGATCGGCGATATGTTCGGCGGTCGGGACCACACCACCGTGCTGCACGCATGCCGCAAGATCAACGAATTGAAGGAATCCGACGCGGACATCCGCGAGGACTACAAGAACCTGCTGCGCACGCTGACCACCTGATGGGTGTCGGCGCAGCTCTTTGAAGGCAAGGGACTAGACCATGCATTTCACCATTCAACGCGAAGCCCTGTTGAAACCCCTGCAACTGGTCGCAGGCGTCGTCGAGCGCCGCCAGACCTTGCCGGTCCTGTCCAACGTGCTGCTGGTCGTGCAAGGCCAGCAGTTGTCGTTGACCGGTACCGACCTGGAAGTCGAACTGGTTGGCCGCGTGCAGCTGGAAGAGCCGGCTGAGCCCGGCGAGATCACCGTCCCGGCGCGTAAGCTGATGGATATCTGCAAGAGCTTGCCCAGCGATGCGCTGATCGATATCAAGGTCGATGAGCAGAAGCTGCTGGTCAAGGCTGGCCGCAGCCGTTTCACCCTGTCGACCCTGCCGGCCAACGACTTCCCCACCGTGGAAGAAGGCCCGGGTTCGCTCACCTGCAACCTGGAGCAGAGCAAACTGCGTCGCCTGATCGAGCGCACCAGCTTCGCCATGGCCCAGCAGGACGTTCGCTACTACCTCAACGGCATGCTGCTGGAAGTTTCCACCGACACCCTGCGCGCTGTCGCCACTGACGGTCACCGTCTGGCACTGTGCGCCATGCAGGCACCCATCGGCCAGGCCGAGCGTCACCAGGTCATCGTGCCGCGCAAAGGTATTCTGGAGCTGGCGCGTCTGCTGACCGATCCGGAGGGCATGGTCAGTATTGTCCTGGGCCAGCACCACATTCGTGCGACCACCGGTGAGTTCACCTTTACCTCGAAACTGGTGGACGGCAAGTTCCCGGATTACGAGCGTGTACTGCCCAAGGGCGGTGACAAGCTGGTGATCGGTGATCGCCAGGCGCTGCGTGAAGCCTTCAGCCGTACTGCGATCCTGTCCAACGAGAAGTACCGCGGCATCCGCCTGCAACTGGCCTCCGGCCAGCTGAAGATTCAGGCCAACAACCCCGAGCAGGAAGAAGCTGAAGAAGAGATCAGCGTCGACTACGAAGGCGGTTCGCTGGAGATCGGCTTCAACGTCAGCTATCTGCTGGACGTCCTGGGAGTCATGACCACTGAGCAGGTTCGTCTGATTCTCGCCGACTCCAACAGCAGCGCCCTGCTGCAGGAAGCCGGTAATGACGACTCGTCCTACGTTGTCATGCCGATGCGTCTGTAACCTGTAGCAGGCCAAATGTCCCTTCGACGTCTTTCGGTCACCGCGGTGCGCAATCTGCACCCGGTGACCCTCTCCCCCTCTCCTCGCATCAACATCCTCTACGGCGCCAATGGCAGCGGCAAGACCAGTGTGCTCGAGGCCGTGCACCTTTTGGGGCTGGCACGCTCATTTCGTAGTACCCGATTGAACCCTGTCATCCAGTACGAACAGCCGACCTGTACTGTGTTCGGCCAGGTTGAAATCACCGATGGTGCGACGAGCAATCTTGGCGTTTCGCGCGAGCGACAAGGGGACTTCACTATTCGCATCGACGGCCAGAATGCGCGCAGTGCAGCACAACTGGCTGAAATGCTGCCGCTGCAGTTGATCAACCCGGACAGCTTCCGCCTGCTCGAAGGTGCTCCCAAGGTGCGCCGTCAGTTCCTGGATTGGGGAGTGTTCCACGTGGAACCTCGATTCATGGCGACCTGGCAGCGCTTGCAGAAGGCCCTGCGGCAGCGGAACTCATGGCTGCGACATGGTACACTTGACGCTGCTTCGCAAGCCGCCTGGGACCGAGAACTGTGTCTCGCCAGCGCGGAAATAGATGAATACCGTCGCAACTATATCAAGGCCTTGAAGCCTGTCTTCGAGCGGACCCTGAGCGAACTGGTCGAGCTGGACGGATTGACCCTTAGCTACTATCGGGGCTGGGACAAGGATCGGGACCTCAGTGAAGTCCTCGCAACCTCTCTCCTTCGCGATCAGCAGATGGGCCATACCCAGGCCGGTCCGCAGCGTGCTGACCTACGCCTGAGATTGGGCGCCAATAACGCGGCCGATATCCTGTCTCGTGGTCAGCAAAAGCTGGTCGTTTGTGCCCTGCGGATTGCCCAAGGGCACCTCGTCAGCCAGGTTCGTCGCGGTCAGTGTATTTATCTGGTGGATGACTTGCCGTCCGAATTGGACGATCAGCATCGCCGCGCGCTGTGTCGCTTGCTTGAAGAATTACACTGCCAGGTTTTTATCACCTGTGTAGATCACGAATTACTGAGGGAAGGCTGGCAGACGGATACGCCAGTTGCTTTGTTCCACGTGGAACAAGGCCGTATCACCCAGACCCACGACCATCGGGAGTGAAGGCATGAGCGAAAATCAAACGTACGACTCCTCCAGCATCAAGGTGCTGAAAGGGCTGGATGCCGTGCGCAAGCGTCCCGGCATGTACATTGGCGACACCGATGATGGTAGCGGCCTGCACCACATGGTCTTCGAAGTGGTCGACAACTCGATCGACGAAGCGCTCGCCGGTCATTGCGATGACATTACGGTCATCATCCATCCGGACGAGTCCATCAGTGTTCGCGACAACGGTCGTGGCATTCCCGTCGACGTGCATAAAGAGGAGGGCGTTTCCGCCGCCGAGGTCATCATGACCGTACTGCACGCCGGTGGTAAGTTCGATGACAACTCCTACAAGGTTTCCGGCGGTCTGCACGGTGTAGGTGTCTCGGTGGTGAACGCCCTCTCCGAGAAGCTGGTCCTGACCGTTCGCCGTAGCGGAAAGATCTGGGAACAGACGTACGTTCACGGTGTGCCACAAGCTCCGATGGCAGTGGTCGGTGAAAGCGAAACCACCGGTACTCACATCCACTTCAAACCTTCGGCCGAGACCTTCAAGAATATTCACTTCAGCTGGGACATCCTGGCCAAGCGAATTCGTGAGCTGTCGTTCCTCAACTCGGGCGTCGGTATCCTGCTGAAGGACGAGCGCTCCGGCAAGGAAGAGTTCTTCAAATACGAAGGTGGCCTGCGCGCTTTCGTTGAATACCTGAACACCAACAAGACCCCGGTGAACTCCCAGGTCTTCCATTTCAACGTCCAACGTGACGATGGCGTGGGTGTCGAAGTTGCCTTGCAATGGAACGACAGCTTCAACGAAAACCTGCTGTGCTTCACCAACAACATTCCGCAGCGCGACGGCGGTACTCACTTGGTGGGCTTCCGTTCCTCGCTGACCCGCAGCCTGAACAGCTACATCGAGCAGGAAGGCCTGGCCAAGAAGAACAAGGTCGCGACCACAGGTGACGATGCCCGTGAAGGCCTGACCGCGATCATCTCGGTGAAGGTGCCGGATCCGAAGTTCAGCTCGCAGACCAAGGACAAGCTGGTTTCCTCGGAGGTGAAGACCGCCGTGGAGCAGGAGATGAACAAGTACTTCGCCGACTTCCTGTTGGAAAACCCCAACGAAGCCAAGGCGGTCGTTGGCAAGATGATTGACGCGGCGCGTGCCCGTGAAGCAGCGCGCAAGGCGCGGGAAATGACCCGCCGCAAAGGTGCGCTGGATATCGCTGGTCTGCCGGGCAAGCTTGCCGACTGCCAGGAAAAGGACCCTGCCCTGTCCGAACTGTACCTGGTGGAGGGTGACTCCGCAGGTGGTTCGGCCAAGCAAGGTCGTAACCGCCGCACCCAGGCAATCCTGCCGTTGAAGGGCAAGATCCTCAACGTCGAGAAGGCCCGCTTCGACAAGATGATCTCGTCTCAGGAAGTTGGCACGCTGATTACCGCCTTGGGCTGCGGCATTGGCCGTGAAGAGTACAACATCGACAAGCTGCGCTATCACAACATCATCATCATGACCGATGCTGACGTTGACGGTTCGCACATCCGTACCCTGCTGTTGACCTTCTTCTTCCGTCAGTTGCCGGAGCTGGTCGAGCGCGGTTACATCTACATTGCCCAGCCACCGCTGTACAAGGTGAAGAAAGGCAAGCAGGAGCAGTACATCAAGGACGACGAGGCCATGGAAGAATACATGACCCAGTCGGCCCTGGAAGATGCCAGCCTGCACCTGGACGAATCGGCGCCAGCCGTTTCGGGTGTTCAACTCGAGGCACTGGTCAATGAGTTCCGCGGAGTGATGAAGACGCTCAAGCGTCTGTCGCGCCTGTACCCGGAAGAGCTGACCGAGCACTTCATCTACCTGCCGGAAGTCACTCAGGCGCAGTTGGCCGATCACGCGACCATGCAAGCCTGGTTGGGCAAATTCCAGGAGCGCCTGAACAACAGCCAGAAGTCCGGTCTGACCTACCAGGCCAGCCTGCGCGAAGACAAGGAACGCAACATCTGGCTGCCGGAAGTCGAAGTTACCTCCCACGGTCTGGCCAGCTACGTGACCTTCAACCGCGAGTTCTTCGGCAGCAACGACTATCGTTCGGTAGTCGTGCTGGGCGCCAGGTTGGCGACTTTGCTTGGCGAGGGTGCCTATGTTCAGCGTGGTGAGCGTCGCAAGGCAGTCACCGAGTTCAAAGAGGCCCTCGATTGGCTGATGAACGAAACCACCAAGCGCCACACCATCCAGCGATACAAAGGGCTGGGTGAGATGAACCCGGATCAGCTGTGGGAAACCACCATGGACCCGACCGTGCGCCGCATGCTCAAGGTCACCATCGAGGATGCGATCGCAGCCGACCAGCTGTTCAACACCTTGATGGGTGACGCGGTGGAACCTCGTCGTGACTTCATCGAAAGCAACGCGTTGTCGGTGTCCAATCTGGACTTCTGATTACGCGCTTCAGCTACGAAAAAGCCAAGGCCTGTCGCCTTGGCTTTTTTCGTTTTCAGAGGTGCGAAACACAAATGTTCCACGTGAAACACTGTTAAAACGGCGTCAGGCTTCAAGGTCCTTGAGCCTTCGGTACAAGGTGCGTTCACTCATCCCCAGCTGTTTGGCCAGCTCGCGGCGCGACCCCTGAAAGCTGTCCAGCGCTTGTGCTAGCGTCCTCAATTCATGCAACTCGCGTGACTGATGTCTTGCCGGTGAATCAGCCCCAGTGTCTTCGAGCAGATGCTCACTGCGAATCAAACCATCATCGGTGAACAACCAGGCCCGCTCCAGCATGTTACGCAGCTCACGAATATTTCCCGGAAACGGATGCAGGTTGAGGCGCTCGAGTGCTTCATGGCTGATTCGAGGTGCGCCGTTGCCCGCGATGCGCTGCAACAGACTCTCAATCAGCAGCGGCAAGTCTTCGACACGCTCACGCAGTGCCGGCAGACGAATCGGAAATCCGCTGATGCGGTAATACAGGTCTTCACGGAAGGCGCCCTGCGCGACCATTGCCTTGAGCGGCTTGTGTGTCGCCGACACCAGGCGGAAATCCGAGTGTACGGTGCGCAGGCTGCCCACCGGGCGAAAACTACCGGTCTCGATCAAGCGCAGCAGTTTGACCTGCATGGCCAGCGGCACTTCACCGATCTCGTCCAGGAACAGGGTGCCGCCATGCGCCGCCTCGGCCAGACCGACCTTGCGTTGGGTCGCGCCGGTGAACGCGCCCTTCTCGTAACCAAACAGCTCACTCTCGAACAGCGACTCGGTGAGACCGGTGCAATCGACGACCACCAGCGGGCCGTTGGCGCGTGGGCTACCCAGGTGCAGAGCGCGGGCGAACAGCTCCTTGCCCGTTCCTGACTCACCTTGGAGCAGCACCGGAATTTGAGCCGGAGCAGCCCGTCGAAGGCTGGCGAGTGCTGACTTGAACGCCGGAGACTGCCCGACCAGCCCTTGCTGCTGAGGTTGTGCGGAGGCCAGGGTGATGCTGGTCAGCCGTTCGACGAATGCCACCACCCTGCCCTGCTCGTCGAGGATCGGGCGCAGTTCGACGTCCACATGCTCCGGTCCGCGCGGGGTGTGATGAATGTGCAGCACCCGCTCCGGAACCTTGCTGTCCCATGCCTTGCGCAGCGGACAATGCTCCCCCGCCTGATCGCAGGGCACGGCGTAATGGTGCGAAACCCTGTGGCACTTCTCCCCCAGGGGGGCGCGATCCTGTGTGGCGAACTGGCGTCGATACGCCGCGTTGGCGGCAAGAATGTTGTAGTCGGTATCGAGCACGATGGCGGGCAGCGCATCGTGTTCGAGGTAGGACACCAGCGCGAGGATGGCAGGATGGTTTGCAGCGGAAAGCTCGGACATGGGGGCACCGGCAAAAACTACCCGGCGAGGTTAACAAGGACTGCCAATCACTGCCAGCAGCTGTCAGATGACTGCCAATCTTCCTGGCAGTCTTTAACTATTGTGTTGGTACAACGCCCGCAAATGCGGGACTTATCCGCCAGAAATGGCCTGGCATGCATCTTGATAAAGCGTATGTTCCTGCCGATGCCTCTGTTCAAGCTGCGGCAGCGTTATGGAGACTGTGATGATCATTGGCAACAACCTTCATGTGGAAGCCCTGTTCGACCCGGCGACTTCGACCATCAGCTACCTGCTCATGGACCGTGAAACACGGCACTGCGCATTGATCGACAGCGTGCTGGATTACGATCCGAAGTCAGGCCGTACCAGCCACGCATCTGCCGACAGGTTGATCTCACAGGTCGAGGCGTTGGGCGCCAAGGTGCAGTGGATTCTTGAAACCCACGTGCATGCGGACCACCTTTCGGCAGCGGCCTACCTCAAGCAACGGCTGGGCGGCCAGATTGCCATTGGCGCCCACATCACCCAGGTACAGAAAACCTTCGGTTCGCTGTTCAACGCCGAGCCTGGTTTTGCCCGCGACGGTAGCCAGTTCGACGTGTTGTTCGAGGATGAGGAAGGGTTTCGCATCGGCAACCTGCATGCCCGAGCCCTGCACACGCCCGGGCACACCCCCGCGTGCATGAGCTACATGATCGAGGATGCGGGCGAGACTGCCGTGTTTGTCGGCGACACGCTGTTCATGCCTGACTACGGCACTGCCCGTTGCGATTTTCCCGGCGCCAGCGCCCGCACACTGTATCGCTCGATCCGTCGCTTGCTGGCCTTCCCTGACCAGACCCATTTGTTCATGTGCCATGACTACCTCCCCGGTGGCCGCGAACTGCGTTACGTGACCACGGTTGCAGAGCAGCGCGCCAGCAACATCCACATTCACCAGGGCATCAGTGAAGACAGCTTTGTCGAGATGCGCGAAGCCCGAGACAAGACCCTTGACATGCCGGTGCTGATCCTGCCGTCGGTGCAGGTCAACATGCGCAGCGGCCAGTTGCCTGAGCCGGAAGACAACGGCGTGCGCTACCTGAAGATCCCGCTGAACCTGTTCTGAGCCATTCGGCTCTCTGTGACCAATATTCAAAGGAAATACCATGTCTGCCTTGCTGTCCCCTGCCGTTGCGCCCGGTACCGAACACCACAAGGTGTTGATCGTGGGCGCCGGAGCCGCCGGTATCGCAACGGCGTCGAGCCTGATCAAACGCGATCCGTCGCTGGACATCGTCCTGATCGATCCATCAGAGGTTCATTACTACCAGCCTGGCTGGACCATGGTGGGGGCCGGTGTGTTCGCTGCGTCGTCCACCGCTCGAACCACGGCGGCAACCCTGCCACGGGGTGTGCAGTGGATAAAGGCACGCGTGGTGGGCTTCGATCCACAGGCGCAAACGGTCATGCTGGAGGATGGGCGAGCCGTCAGTTACGAACAGTTGGTGGTCTGCCCTGGCCTCAAACTCGACTGGGCGGCCATCGACGGCCTGGAGGAGACCCTTGGGCGCAACGGTGTGACCTCCAACTACCGCTACGACCTGGCCCCCTACACCTGGGAGCTGGTGCAGACGCTCAAGCAGGGCCGCGCACTGTTCAGCCAACCGCCGATGCCGATCAAGTGTGCCGGTGCCCCACAGAAGGCCTTGTACCTGTCCTGTGATCACTGGCTGCGCGCGGGCCGGCTGGGCGCCATCAAGCCCGCGTTCTTCAACGCCGGGGCTGTGCTGTTCGGTGTTGCCGACTACGTGCCGGCACTGATGAGCTACATCGACAAGTACGGTGTCGACCTCAACTACAGCCAGCGCCTGGTGGCGGTCGATGGCCCGAATCAACTGGCGACCTTCGTGCGAACCCTCGCCGACGGCAGCAGCGAAACGTGTACCGAAGCGTTCGACATGCTGCACGTGGTGCCGCCTCAGGTCGCCCCGGATTTCATCCGGCAAAGCCCATTGGCTGATGCTTCCGGATGGGTGGATGTCGATCCGCACAGCTTGCGTCACCGCCAGTTCGCCAACATTCATGCCCTGGGTGACGTGATCAACACCAGCAATGCCAAGACCGCAGCGGCCGCACGCAAGCAGGCACCGGTGGTGGCCAATAATGTGCTGGTGGCGCTTGGGCGCTTGCCGACACCGGTTGCCTACGACGGCTATGGCTCCTGCCCGTTGACCGTGGAACGCGGCAAGATCGTGCTGGCCGAGTTCACCTATGGCGGCAAGCTGGCACCGAGTTTTCCACGTTGGTTGCTCGATGGACGCAAGCCTACACGCTTGGCCTGGCTGCTCAAGGCACGGGTGCTGCCGCCGCTTTACTGGCAGGCGATGCTCAAGGGCCGGGAATGGTTGGCCCGGCCTCAGCCGTTAGCCGCTGAGACGTCGAAGTGATCGAGCATCAGTTTCTCGGCGCCGGGTTGGGCGCGATCATTGGTGCTGTGCTGGCACTGACCGGTGCAGGAGGCGGGATTCTCGCGGTGCCGCTTCTGGTCTTCGGCCTGGGGCTGTCGATGGTCGAGGCGGCGCCGATCGGTTTGCTGGCGGTCGGCCTGGCGGCTGCCGTGGGCGCCGGGTTGGGCCTGCGGCAAGGGCTGGTGCGTTATCGCGCAGCGTTGTTCATTGCGGCAATCGGTATCGTCTGTGCGCCTTTCGGCCTGATGCTGGCGCACCGTTTACCGAATACACCGCTGGCGTTGGTCTTCGCCTGCGTGCTGGTGTATGCCTGCCTGCGCATCTGGCGCAAGGCGGCGCGTGAGCTGCGCGGCGAATCGCCATGCGGTGAGCGACAAATCATGCCTTGCGTGCTCAACCCCTTGCAGGGGCGCCTGCGCTGGACCCTCCCCTGTGCCCGCGCCCTGGCGTTCACCGGCATGTTGTCCGGGCTGTTGTCCGGCCTACTGGGCGTCGGTGGCGGATTCGTCATCATCCCGGCCTTGAACCGCTATACCAATCTGGACATGAAAAGCATCGTTGCCACTTCGCTGGCGGTGATCGCGTTGGTGTCCACCGGCAGTGTGGTGAGTGCGAGCCTGGGCGGGGTGATGCACTGGCAGGTTGGTGCGCCGTTCGCCTTCGGCGCGGTGCTCGGGTTGCTGGCAACTCGCCCGCTGGCCGGCAAGTTGGCAGGGCCGCGTCTGCAGCAACTGTTCGTGGTGGTGGGGATCGGGGCCGCGCTCTCGCTGGCGGTCAAGGCGCTACTCGGCTAGCAACTCGTGCTGCTGTTCGGCACAGAGCTTGAGCAGGTAGTCCCAGACCACCCGCAGGCGTACCGACTTGTGCAGCTCGCGACGTGTGCAGATCCAGTAGCTGCGCTGGATGGTCTCGCTGGGCAGCACGCGCACCAGGCCTGGGTCGTGGCGACCCATGTAGTTGGGCAACACGGCGATGCCCAGGCCGGCGCGCGCGGCCTGCTGCTGGGCGATCACGCTGGTGCTGCGGAATATCACGTTTGGCGCGCGGCAGAAGCTGTTGAGGAACAACAGCTCCTGGCTGAAGATCAGGTCGTCCACGTAACCGATCCAATTGTGCCGGGCCAGGTCGTCACGGTTGCGCAGCGGCGGTGCTCGGTCGAGATAGTCCTGGCTGGCGTAGAGGGCCAGGCGGTAGTCGGTGAGCTTGCGGGTGATCAGCAGGTCGGCATTGGGGCGTTCCAGGTGAATGCTGATTTCGGCTTCGCGGTTGAGAATGCTGACGAAGCGCGGCACCGCCACCAGTTCGACTTCAAGCCCCGGATAGCGCTCGAACAGGGCCCCCAGGCGCGGGGTGAAGAACATGATGCCGATGCCTTCGGTAACGCCCAGGCGTATCTTGCCCAGCGGCGTGATGGCCTGGGTGATTTCCTCCTGCGCCAGCAGGGCGACGTTTTCCATGGCCTCGGCGTGCTTGAGCAGTGCCTGGCCCGAGGGTGTGAGCTCGTACCCTTGGGCATGCTGGACGAACAGCGCGGTGCCCAGGCTTTTCTCGATATTCTCGATATGGCGGGCAACGGTGCTGTGGGTGGTATTGAGGCGCTTGGCCGCTGTGAGCAGGCGGCCGCTGCGCTGCAACTCGAGGAAAAACCGCAGATCGTTCCAGTCGAACATGCTGATCCTTTCGGTTGTTCTGGCGGCCTGTTCGCGGGCAAGCCCGTTCCCACAGGCGGCGGATAAAGACTTATCGTTGTGAAAAAACGCACAACGGCTGCGCAAAATCTCGTGTTTCCACCGCGAAATTAATCAATAAGATGGGTAGGGACAAGAATAATAATCAGGCGCGAGGTTGCACATGCCATCTGCCGATTCTGTCTTCGACTACGTGGTCGTAGGGGCCGGTCCCGCCGGATGCCTGCTGGCCAATCGATTGTCTGCAGACCCTGCCTGCCGCGTCCTGCTGCTCGAGGCAGGCGGACGCGACAACTACCCGTGGATTCACGTCCCCGTCGGTTACCTCTACTGCATTGGCAATCCCCGCACCGACTGGTGCTTCAAGACCGAAGCCCAGCCTGGGCTGGACGGTCGCAGCCTCGGCTATCCGCGAGGGAAGGTGCTGGGCGGTTGTTCCTCCATCAACGGCATGATCTACATGCGTGGCCAGGCTGCGGACTATGACCGCTGGGCCGAGCAAGGCAACGACGGCTGGAGCTGGAACGATGTACTGCCGTTGTTTAAGGCCAGTGAAAGCCACTTCGCTGGCGCCAGCGAGAGCCATGGTGCCGACGGCGAATGGCGGGTCGAGCAGCAGCGCTACAGCTGGCCGATCCTCGACGCCTTCCGCGATGCCGCCGAACAGAGCGGTATCGGCAAGGTCGGTGACTTCAATACCGGCGACAACCAAGGCTGTGGATACTTTCAGGTCAACCAGCGCAGTGGTGTGCGCTGGAATGCCTCGAAGGCTTTCTTGCGGCCCGTCCAGTCTCGCCCGAACCTCACTGTGCTCACCGATGTTCAGGTTGACCAGGTCGTGCTCGACCACGCCCGCGCCACTGCTGTGAAGGCGCGCTGGCAAGGGGCCTGGCATGAGTTTCGTGCCCGGCGCGAGATCGTCCTGTGCGCAGGCTCCGTCGGTTCGCCTGGCATCCTGCAGCGTTCGGGCATCGGCCCACGCAAGCTGCTCGAAGACCTGGGGATAACGGTGCGTCACGAATTACCAGGCGTGGGCGGAAACTTGCAGGACCACCTGCAATTGCGCCTGATTTACCAGATCCAGAACACCCGCACGCTCAACCAGATGGCCAACAGTCTGTGGGGCAAGCTGGGCATGGGCCTGCGCTATCTCTACGACCGCAGCGGGCCGCTGGCCATGGCGCCGAGCCAGTTGGGCGCATTCGTGCGCTCGAGCCCGGAGCAGGCCACCGCCAACCTGCAGTATCACGTGCAGCCGTTGTCGCTCGAGCGTTTCGGCGAGCCGTTGCACCGCTTCCCTGCCTTCACGGCTTCGGTGTGCAACCTGCGCCCAGCCAGCCGCGGGCGTATCGACATCCGCTCGGCAGACATGAATGCAGCGCCGCTGATAGACCCCAACTACCTCAGCGACCCACAGGACCTGCAGGTCGCCGCCGATGCGATTCGCATCACCCGACGCATCGTCCAGGCCCCTGCCCTGGCCGCGTTCGAACCCAAGGAATACCTGCCGGGTCCTTCGCTGCAGACCGAGCAACAACTGCACGAGGCCGCCGGCAAGATCGGCACCACCATCTTCCATCCGGTCGGCACCTGCCGCATGGGCAATGGGCCGCTGGACGTTGTGGATAACCAGCTGCGCGTCCATGGCATACCTGGCCTGCGCATCGCCGATGCCTCGATCATGCCGCAGATCGTCTCCGGCAATACCTGTTCACCCACATTGATGATCGCCGAGAAGGCGGCACAACTGATTCTCAAGGGGGCCCCAAGCCACAGCAACCTCAGCGACACCAGCGCGATACCGACGCCCTGACCGGGTGCGTGCAACACCGGCAGCTTGCGGTCGATGGCTGCCGACAGTGGAACAAGAAAAATAATCACTGTGGCCTGCGGGCCGAGGACAGCAACGATGTCGGATTACATTCAAGAGCAGGGCGCGGCAGCCACCAGCGGCAGCCGGCGTGAGGAACGCAAGATCATTTTCGCGTCATCCCTCGGGACGGTGTTCGAGTGGTATGACTTCTTTCTCTATGGCGCGCTGGCGGCGGTGATCAGCAAGCAGTTCTTTGCCGGGGTCAACGACACCACCGCTTTCATCTTTGCCTTGATGGCCTTTGCCGCAGGCTTCCTCGTGCGGCCTTTCGGTGCCTTGGTATTCGGGCGCCTGGGCGACATGATCGGGCGCAAGTACACCTTCCTGGTGACCATCGTGCTGATGGGCCTGTCGACCTTCGCGGTCGGCCTGTTGCCTACCTACGCCAGCATCGGCATCGCCGCACCGATCATCCTGGTGATCCTGCGCATGCTCCAGGGCCTGGCCCTGGGCGGCGAATACGGCGGTGCGGCCACTTACGTGGCCGAGCATGCCCCGCCTGGCAAGCGCGGGTTCCACACCGGCTTCATCCAGTCCACTGCCACCCTCGGCTTGCTGCTGTCACTGATTGTTGTGCTGGGCAGCCGTTACATCAGTGGCGACCAGTTCGAGACCTGGGGCTGGCGCCTGCCGTTCCTGCTGTCGATCGTGCTGCTGGGTATCTCCACCTGGATTCGCATGAGCATGCACGAGTCGCCAGCCTTCGTGAAAATGAAGGCCCAGGGCAAGATCAGCAAGTCGCCGATCCGCGAGTCGTTCACCTCCTGGCCCAACCTCAAGGTGGTGCTCACCGCCCTGTTCAGCATCAACGCCGGCCAGGCCGTGACCTTCTACACCGCGCAGTTCTACGTGCTGTTCTTCATGACCCAGATGCTCAAGATGGACCCGGCCCAGGCCAATACCCTGCTGATCATCAGCGTGGTGATCGGTGCGCCGTTCTTCGTGTTCTTTGGTTGGCTGTCGGATCGTGTGGGACGCAAACCTATCCTGATGATCGGCCTGCTGCTGGCGACCGTGTGCTACTTCCCGATGTTCAAGGCGCTCAGCCACTACGCCAATCCGCAGATCGACGCCGCCAGCCGGCAGTCGCCGATCGTGGTCAGTGCCGACCCGCAAGGCTGCACCTTCCAGTTCGACCCGGTGGGCAAGGCACGCTTCGACAGCCCCTGCGACAAGGTCAAGACGTTCCTGGTCAAGCAGGGCCTGCCCTACAGCTCGGTTGCCGCAACGGGCAGCGATGTTTCGGTGAGCATTGGCGACAAGACCATCAACGGCTTCGATGAAGTCGCGATGCGTACGGCTATCGAGCAGGCGGGCTATCCAGCCAAGGCCGACCCTGCCCATGTGAACCAGGTGATGGTGGTGGTGCTGATCGTGGCGATGATCCTGATCGCGACCATGACCTACGGACCACTGGCAGCGGTAATGGTCGAGCTGTTCCCCACGCGCATCCGCTACACCTCGATGTCGCTGCCCTATCACATCGGCAACGGCTGGTTCGGTGGCTTCCTGCCGACGGTGTCGTTCGCGCTGGTGGTGTACACCGGAGATATCTTCTATGGGCTGTGGTACCCGGTATTGATCACCGGCATCAGCCTGGTGGTGGGGATCTTCTGCCTTAAAGAGACCAAGGATGTGGACATCGACAAGGTGTAGCAGCGGGTTGACCCGCGACGCAGACACCTCCGTTGCCCAGGCATGAAAAAACCGGCGTAAAAGCCGGTTTTTTTATGCCTCGAAAAAACTTATGCACGATTTTCGAAAAAACGTCATACAGAGAAATAAATAGCTAATTCAATAGCTTATCTACGATCCGAAAGCATTAATCCAAAAATTGCTAACACCTTATCCACAGATCGTCAGGCGATTGGCTCGGTGACGTTTTCTTCTGCTGGTGGCAAAGATCCCATGGCCCGCTGCGTCGCTTCGTTCCACGCCTGAGCGCGATCGTTGAGTTCGGCGATGGCACGTGGCCCGGTGCCGTTGGCATACATCGGCTCGCCAATCACCACCTCGATGGTGCCCGAACGCTTGCCCCAGCCCGCTTTTGGCCAGAACTTGCCAGCGTTGTGGGCGATCGGCAGCACCGGCAGGCCGGCGTTCACCGCCAGGGCGGTACCGCCGCGGGAGAACTTGCCGACCTGACCATAGGGCACGCGGGTACCCTCGGGGAAAATCAGCACCCAGACGCCCTGCTTGAGCAGTTCGTCGCCCTTGCTCGCCACGTGGCGCAGGGCTTCCTTGGGGTTGTTGCGGTCGATGGCAATCGGCCGCAGCATCGCCATTGCCCAGCCGAAGAACGGCACGTACAACAGCTCACGCTTGAGCACCTGGCTCAGTGGCGAGAAGTACGCCGAGAGGAAGAAAGTCTCCCAGGTGCTCTGGTGGTTGGACAGGATCACGCAGGGCTCTTTGGGCACGTTCTCGGCGCCGGTGATCTTGTAGTCAATGCCCAGGATGGTGCGGCTCAGGAACACCGCGCAGCGGCACCAGTACACGTTGATGAATTTGTAGCGCTTGGGAAATGGCAGGAAAGGCGCGACAAAGAAGCTCAGTGAGCACCACAGCAGCGAACTGGTGCCCAACAGCAGGTAAAAAAGAAAGATTCTGATCGCCTGCAGGATCGACATAGTGGCATGTACCGTTGCGGGGCGCGCCCGCCTGAGGAAGTGCGCCAAACAGGCGCACTCTTTAAATAAGTTCTCTGGCGATGGCTGCCAGATCGTCGAAAATCAAGGTTTTTTCAGGGATGCCCTTTTTCAGGGTCTTCTCCCCCTTGCCGGTTTTCACCAGCACGGGTTGTGCTCCGACGGCCAGGGCGGCCTCCAGGTCACCTGTGCTGTCGCCGACGAACCATACACCGCGCAGGTCGACTTGGTAATACTCGGCGATTGCCCGCAGCATACCGGGCTTGGGCTTGCGGCACTCGCAGCCTTCGTCCGGGCCATGCGGGCAATAGACGATATGCCCGACCTCGCCACCCTGCTCGGCGACCAGCTCGCGCAGACGCGCGTGCATGGCTTCGAGCGTGGACAGCGGGTAGTAGCCGCGGGCAATGCCGGACTGGTTGGTGGCCACGGCCACCGTCCAGCCCGCCTTGCTCAACTGCGCAATGGCCCCGATCGAGCCGGGAATGGGGATCCACTCTTCCAGCGACTTGATGTAGGCGTCGGAGTCGTGATTGATCACTCCGTCTCGATCGAGAATCAGCAGTTTCAAGACTTACCCCAGCAGCGAGATGTCGGCCACGCCCAGGAACAGACCGCGCAGGCGGCTGAGCAGGGCATAACGGTTGGCGCGTACCTTGGCGTCTTCGGCGTTCACCATGACTGCCTCGAAGAAAGCGTCGACCGGATCGCGCAGGGCTGCCAGGCGTGCCAGCGATTCGCTGTACTGGCGTGCGGCAGCCATTGGCTGCACGGCCTGGTCGGCCTGCTGGATCGCCGAGTACAGGGAGAACTCGTTGGCATTGTCGAAGTACTTCGGCTCGACCTGGTCGGCGATGGCGCCTTCGGCCTTGCTCAGCAGGTTCGAAACACGCTTGTTCACCGCCGCCAGGGCCTCGGCTTCCGGCAGCTTGCGGAAGGCCTGCACGGCCTGCACGCGCTGATCGAAGTCCAGGGCCGAAGCCGGCTTCAGGGCACGTACCGACAGGTAGGTGGCCACGTCGACGCCTTCGTCTTCATAGCGTGCACGCAGGCGATCGAAGATGAACTCCAGCACCTGGTCAGCCAGGCCTGCAGCCTTGACCTTGGCGCCGTACTGCTTGACCGCGAACTCGACCGCAGCGGTCAGGTCCAGGTCCAGCTGCTTCTCGATCAGGATGCGCAACACGCCGAGAGCGGCGCGGCGCAGTGCGTACGGGTCCTTGCTACCGGTCGGCAGCATGCCGATGCCGAAGATGCCGACCAGGGTGTCGAGCTTGTCGGCGATGGCCACGGCGGCGCCGGTGAGGGTTTCCGGCAACTCAGCGCCAGCACCGCGCGGCATGTACTGCTCGTTCAGTGCCAGTGCGACATCTTGTGGCTCGCCATCGTTGACGGCGTAGTAGTAGCCAGCGATGCCCTGCATTTCAGGGAATTCGCCGACCATTTCGGTGGCCAGGTCGCATTTGGACAACAGGCCGGCGCGGCCGGCGTTGGCTGCACTGCCGCCGATGAACGGGGCAATGTAGGCGGCCAGCCTGGAGACACGCTCGGCCTTGTCGAACACCGTACCCAGTTGGGCCTGGAACACCACGTTCTTCAGGCGTTCGTTGAAGGTTTCCAGAGGCTGCTTCTTGTCTTGCTTGAAGAAGAACTCGGCGTCGGTCAGGCGCGGACGGACGACCTTCTCGTTACCCTCGACGATCTGCTTCGGATCGAGGCTCTCGACGTTGGCCACGGTGATGAAGCGCGGCAGCAACTTGCCTTCGCTGTCGAGCAGGCAGAAGTACTTCTGGTTGTCCTGCATGGTGGTGATCAGGGCTTCCTGCGGCACTTCCAGGAAGCGCTCCTCGAACGAGCACACCAGCGGCACCGGCCATTCGACCAGCGCGGTCACTTCGTCCAGCAGCGCCGGCGGCACGATGGCGCTGCCTTCCTGCTGCAGGGCCAGCTCTGCGGTGCGCTTGGCGATCAGCTCGCGGCGCTCGGCGAAGTCGGCCAGTACATGGGCCTTGCGCAGGTCTTCGACGTAGTTGGCCGGGGCGGTGATCAGCACGTTTTCCGGGTGGTGGAAGCGGTGGCCGCGCGATTCGCGCCCGGCTTTCTGCGAGAGGATGGTGCAGTCGACGACCTGGTCGCCCAGCAACATCACCAGCCACTGGGTGGGGCGCACGAACTCTTCACGGCTCGCGGCCCAGCGCATGCGCTTGGGGATCGGCAGGTCGTTGAGCGAGTCCTCGACGATGGTTGGCAGCAGGCTGATGGTGGCCTTGCCCGGAATGTGCTGTGAGAAGCGCAGCTTGGCGCCGCTCTGGTCGATGTCCGACAGCTCCACGCCACACTTCTTGGCGAAGCCCAGTGCAGCCTGGGTCGGGTTGCCATCGGCGTCGAAGGCAGCCTGGCGGGGCGGGCCGTCGATGTTGATGCTGCGATCAGGCTGTTGCACGTCCAGTTGGCGGATCAGCACGGCCAGGCGACGCGGCGCGGCATAGACCGACTTGCCGGTGTAGTTCAGGCCAGCGGCCTGCAGGCCTTTCTCGATGCCGGCCAGGAATGCATCGCCCAGCGAGGCCAGGGCTTTGGGGGGCAGCTCTTCGGTGCCCAGTTCAACCAGGAAATCTTGCGCACTCATTGTGCAGCCTCCAGCTTGGCCAGTACTTCATCACGCAGTTCGGGGGTGGCCATCGGGAAGCCCAGGCGTGCGCGGGCTTGCAGATAGCTTTGCGCCACGTCGCGGGCCAGGGTGCGCACGCGCAGGATGTAGCGCTGGCGCTCGGTCACCGAGATGGCGCGGCGGGCGTCGAGCAGGTTGAAGGTGTGCGAAGCCTTCAGGACCATTTCGTAGGTCGGCAGCGGCAGGTCCAGCTTGATCAGGCGGTTGGCTTCGCTTTCGTAGAAGTCGAACAGCTCGAACAGTTTCTCGACGTTGGCGTGCTCGAAGTTGTAGGTCGACTGCTCCACTTCGTTCTGGTGGAACACATCGCCATAGGTGACCTTGCCGAACGGGCCGTCGGCCCAGACCAGGTCGTACACCGAATCGACACCCTGGATATACATGGCCAGACGCTCCAGGCCATAGGTGATCTCGCCGGTGACCGGGTAGCACTCGATACCGCCAACCTGCTGGAAGTAGGTGAACTGGGTCACTTCCATCCCGTTCAGCCAGATTTCCCAACCCAGGCCCCAGGCACCCAGGGTCGGCGATTCCCAGTTGTCTTCGACGAAGCGGATGTCGTGGACCAGCGGGTCCAGGCCGATTGCTTTCAGCGAGCCCAGGTACAGCTCCTGGAAGTTGGCCGGGTTCGGCTTGAGCACCACCTGGAACTGGTAGTAGTGCTGCAGGCGGTTGGGGTTTTCGCCATACCGTCCGTCGGCAGGGCGACGGCTAGGCTGCACGTAGGCAGCGTTCCAGGTCTCCGGGCCGACGGCGCGCAGGAAGGTGGCGGTGTGGAAAGTGCCGGCGCCTACTTCCATATCGTAGGGCTGAAGTACCACACAACCTTGCTCGGCCCAGTAGTTCTGCAGGGCGAGGATCAGGTCTTGGAAGGTACGCACGGCTGGCGTAGGCTGGCTCACGAAATTCACCTGTATCTGGGGATGCGGATGTAAAGAGCGGGAGTATAACCCGATTCGCCTCGCCCTCTACGTAATTGGAGCCTTATGCCACGCTGCTTTTGGTGTACCGACGATCCCTTGTATCAGGCCTACCATGACCAGGAATGGGGAACCCCACAGCGCGACCCGGCGTTGCTCTTCGAGATGCTTTTGCTCGAAGGGTTCCAGGCGGGCCTTTCGTGGATCACCGTGCTGAAGAAACGCGAGCGCTATCGCCAGGTGCTGCAAGGCTTCGACCCGGTGCAACTGGCCGAGATGAGCGACGAGCGCATAGAAGAGCTGATGCTCGATCCCGGCATCATCCGCAACCGCCTCAAGCTCAATGCCGTGCGCCGCAACGCGCGCGCCTGGCTGGCGCTGGAAAACCCCGGCGAGTGGCTGTGGTCGTTCGTCGGCGGCGAGCCGAAGATCAACCATTACCAGGGGCGCGCCGACATCCCGGCGATCACCGACGAAGCCAAGGCGATGAGCAAGGCCCTGCAGAAAAAGGGCTTCACCTTTGTCGGTCCGACCATTTGCTACGCCTTCATGCAGGCGACCGGCATGGTCATGGACCACACCACCGATTGCGATCGCTACGCCGCGCTGGTGCGTTGAGGCGTTACAATGCGCGCCTTGCAGAAATAAGGAATTGGCCTGTGGAAAAGTTCAAGGGCGCCCTGATGGTCGGGGTGCTGCGCCTGTTCGCCAAACTGCCCTGGGGCGCGGTGCAGCGCGTCGGTGCCGGTATCGGCTGGCTGATGTGGAAAATCCCCAACGGGTCGCGCAACGTGGTGCGGATCAACCTCGCCAAGTGCTTCCCCGAGATGAACCCTGCCGAGCGTGAGCAGTTGGTGGGGCGTGCGTTGAAGGATATCGGCAAGTCTTTCGTCGAAAGCGCCTGGGCCTGGATCCGCCCGCCTCAGCAGTCGCTGGAGCTGGTCAAGGAAGTGCACGGCCTGGAAGTGCTCGAGCAAGCCCTGGCCACTGGCAAAGGGGTGGTCGGCATCACCAGCCACCTGGGCAACTGGGAGGTGCTCAACCACTTCTATTGCAACCAGTGCAAGCCGATCATCTTCTACCGTCCGCCCAAGCTGAAGGCCGTGGATGACCTGCTGCGCGAGCAGCGCGTGCAGATGGGCAACCGCGTGGCGCCTTCGACCAAGGAAGGCATTCTCAGCGTGATCAAGGAAGTGCGTCGCGGCGGGCAGGTGGGCATTCCTGCCGACCCTGAGCCGGCCGAGTCGGCGGGAGTGTTCGTGCCCTTCCTCGGCACCCAGGCGCTGACCAGCAAGTTCGTGCCCAACATGCTCGCTGGCGGCAAGGCGGTGGGTGTGTTCCTGCATGCCCTGCGTCTGCCGGATGGCTCCGGCTTCAAGGTGTTCCTTGAGGCGGCGCCCGAAGAGATGTACAGCGCGGATGTGGCTGTGGCTGCGGCGGCCATGAGCCGTGTGGTCGAGCGCTATGTGCGCGAGTACCCGAGCCAGTACATGTGGAGCATGAAGCGCTTCAAGAAGCGCCCGGCCGGCGAGCCGCGCTGGTACTGAGTTATCCACACTCTGTAGGAGCGGGCTTGTCCCGCGATCGGGCGCGAAGCGGCCGCAACCTCGGCAACCGAGATTTTCCTGATAGATCTCGGCGTCTGGTTTTACGGCCGCTTCGCGCCCGATCGCGGGACAAGTCGCAGCGGCGAACCGCCGCTCCTACAAGGACCGCGGCGTCTGTCAGGCCTTGTTGAGTTTCTTCAGGAACACGGTCATTTCTTTCTCGGCCTGCTTGTCGCCATGCGTCTGCGCCGCGACGATCCCCTCTTCCCAGGCCCTACGCGCCGCAGCGATGTCGCCTTCGAGCTGATACGCCTTGCCCAGCAGCTTCCACGCCGCCGAGTATTTCGGGTCCTGCTCGACACAGCAGGCCAGGTGCACCGCCGCTTCGGCGCCCTTGCCTTCATCCAGCCAGGCCTTGCCCAGGCCGAACCTCAGCAGCGGGTTATCCACACCCTTGGCCAGCATCTTTTCCAGCGATTCGCGCATGCCTTCTTCCCCTAGAAGAAACTCAAGCCGACGTGGAACAGCTTCTCCACATCGCGAATGTGCTTTTTATCCACAACGAACAGGATCACATGGTCACCTGCCTCGATCACCGTGTCGTCGTGGGCGATCAGCACCCCCTCGTCGCGGATGATCGCGCCGATGGTGGTGCCAGGTGGCAAGGCGATGTCTTCGATGGCCTTGCCGATCACCTTGCTCGATTTCGAATCGCCATGGGCGACTGCCTCGATGGCTTCCGCTGCACCGCGCCGCAGCGAGTGCACGCTGACGATATCGCCACGGCGCACATGGGCCAGCAGCGTGCCGATGGTCGCCAGCTGCGGGCTGATGGCGATGTCGATGTCGCCACCCTGCACCAGGTCGACGTAGGCCGGGTTGTTGATCAGCGTCATCACCTTGCGTGCGCCCAGGCGCTTGGCCAGCAGCGACGACATGATGTTGGCCTCGTCGTCGTTGGTCAGGGCCAGGAAGATATCGGCTTCGGCGATGTTTTCTTCGAGCATCAGGTCTTTGTCCGACGCGCTGCCCTGCAGCACCACGGTGCTTTCGAGGTTGTCCGAAAGATGCCGGCAGCGTGCCGGGCTCATCTCGATGATCTTCACCTGATAGCGGCTTTCGATGGCTTCGGCCAGACGCTCGCCGATCTGCCCGCCGCCGGCGATGACCACCCGCTTGTTGGTCTCGTCGATACGCCGCAGCTCGCCCATCACCGCACGGATATCCTTCTTCGCGGCGATGAAGAACACTTCGTCGTCAGCCTCGATCACTGTGTCGCCATGGGGCTTGATCGGCCGGTCGCGGCGGAAGATCGCGGCCACGCGGGTATCGACATTGGGCATGTGCGCGCGGATCTGGCGCAGTTGCTGACCCACCAGCGGGCCGCCGTAGTAGGCCTTGACCGCCACCAATTGGGCTTTGCCCTCGGCGAAGTCGATCACCTGCAGGGCGCCGGGGTGTTCGATCAGGCGCTTGATGTAGTTGGTCACCACCTGCTCGGGGCTGATCAGCACGTCCACCGGAATGTGGTCGTTGTCGAACAGTTCCTCGCGGCTGAGGTAGGACGACTCGCGCACCCGGGCGATCTTGGTCGGGGTGTGGAACAGCGAATAGGCCACCTGGCAGGCGACCATGTTGGTCTCGTCGCTGTTGGTCACTGCCACCAGCATGTCGGCGTCATCGGCGCCGGCCTGGCGCAGTACCGTGGGCAGCGAGGCGCGGCCCTGCACGGTGCGGATGTCGAGGCGGTCGCCCAGGTCACGCAAGCGCTCGCCATCGGTGTCGACCACCGTGATGTCGTTGGCTTCGCTCGCCAGGTGTTCTGCCAGCGTACCGCCTACCTGGCCTGCGCCGAGGATGATGATCTTCATCCGCTACTCCCTACCTTTCGTTCTTATCCGCGCGAGGCGGCGATCTTGATCAGCTTGGCATAGTAGAAGCCGTCGTGGCCGCCTTCCTGGGCCAGTAGCTGGCGGCCGTGGGGCTGGCGCAGACCGGCCTCGGTTGCCAGGTCGAGCTCACGGGCACCGGGGGTGCGGGCGAGGAAGGCGTCGATCACTTCGGTGTTCTCGGTCGGCAGGCTCGAGCAGGTGGCGTAGAGCAGCATGCCGCCGACCTCGAGTGTCGGCCACAGCGCATCGAGCAGCTCACCCTGCAGTGCGGCCAGGGCCGGGATGTCCTCGGCCTGACGGGTCAGCTTGATGTCTGGGTGGCGGCGGATCACGCCGGTCGCCGAGCATGGGGCGTCGAGCAGGATGCGCTGGAACGGCTTGCCGTCCCACCAACTGGCGGTATCGCGAGCATCACAGGCGATCAGCTCGGCATCGAGCTTCAGCCGGTCGAGATTTTCGCGCACCCGCGCCAGGCGCTTGGCCTCCAGGTCGATGGCGACCATCTGCGCCAGGCCCGGCTCGGCTTCGAGCAGATGGCAGGTCTTGCCGCCAGGGGCGCAGCAGGCATCGAGCACGCGTTGGCCGGGGGCCAGTTCCAGCAGGTCGGCCGACAGTTGTGCGGCTTCGTCCTGCACGCTGATCCAGCCGTCGGCGAAGCCCGGCAGGCCGCGCACGTCGCAGGCCTCGGCCAGCACGATGCCGTCACGGCTGAACGGGCAGGCGCTGGCGCCGATGCCAGCCTCGGCCAGCAGCGCCAGATACGCATCACGGCTGTGATGACGGCGGTTGACCCGCAGGATCATCGGCGGGTGGGCGTTGTTGGCGGCGCAGATGGCTTCCCATTGCTCCGGCCAGAACGCCTTGAGCGACTTCTGCAGCCAGCGCGGGTGGGCGGTGCGGACCACGGGGTCGCGCTCCATGCCGGTGAGCAGTTCCTCGCCCTCGCGTTGGGCGCGGCGCAGCACGGCGTTGAGCAGGCCCTTGGCCCAGGGCTTCTTGAGCTTGTCGGCGCAGCCGACGGTTTCGCCGATGGCGGCGTGTGCCGGAATACGTGTGTAGAACAGCTGGTACAGGCCGACCAGCAGCAGCGCCTGTACATCGTCGTCAGCGGCCTTGAACGGCTTTTGCAGCAGTTGTGCGGCAAGCAGGTCCAGGCGCGGCTGCCAGCGGGCGGTGCCAAAGGCCAGGTCCTGAGTCAGGCCGCGGTCGCGCTCCTCGACCTTGTCCAGTTGCGCGGGCAGCGAGCTGTTGAGCGAGGCCTTGCCGCTGAGCACGGCAGCCAGGGCGCGGGCGGCAGCCAGGCGTGGGTTCATTGGCCGAGCACCTTGCCGCTTGCGAACTTCTCGCGGCGGCTGTTGAACAGGTCGCTGAAGGCCAGGGCCTTGCCACCGGGCAGTTGCAGGCGGGTCAGGCTCAGGGCGCCGTCAGCGCAGGCGACCACCAGGCCGTCCTTGCTGGCACTGAGGATCTCGCCTGGCTCACCATTGCCTGTGGACAAGTTCGCGCCCAGCACCTTCACGGTTTCGCCGTCGAGGGTGCTGTGGCACACCGGCCATGGGTTGAAGGCGCGGATCAGGCGCTCCAGCTCCACGGCCGGGCGGCTCCAGTCCAGACGTGCCTCATCCTTGTTCAGCTTGTGTGCATAGGTGGCCAGGGCGTCGTCCTGCACCTCGCCCTGCAGGCTGCCGTCGGCAAGGCCGGCGATGGCTTGCACCACGGCGCCAGGGCCCAGCTGGGCGAGGCGGTCGTGCAGGCTGCCGCCGGTGTCGTCGTCGCTGATCGGCGTGGTGACCTTGAGCAGCATGGGGCCGGTGTCCAGGCCCGCTTCCATGCGCATCACGGTTACGCCGCTCTCGGCATCACCGGCCTCGACGGCGCGCTGGATCGGCGCCGCGCCGCGCCAGCGTGGCAGCAGGGAGGCGTGGCTGTTGATGCAGCCAAGGCGCGGGATATCCAGCACCGCCTGCGGCAGGATCAGGCCGTAGGCGACCACCACCATCAGGTCCGGTTTCAGTGCGGCGAGTTCAGCCTGCGCGTCGACATTGCGCAGGGTCTGTGGCTGGTACACCGGTATGTCATGGGCCAATGCGAGGGCTTTGACCGCGCTCGGCATGAGCTTCTGGCCCCGGCCGGCGGGACGGTCGGGCTGGGTGTAGACAGCCACGATTTCGTAAGGGCTGTCGAGCAGGGCCTTGAGGTGTTCGGCGGCAAACTCTGGGGTGCCTGCGAAGACGATGCGCATGGAGTTCTCGCTTCAAAAAAGAAAAAGGCTTGCCGGAGCAAGCCTTCTGGAAGGTGGGGATCAGGCTTGCTGGCGGTGCTGCTTTTCCAGCTTCTTCTTGATCCGGTCGCGTTTGAGCTGAGACAGGTAGTCGACGAACAGCTTGCCGTTGAGGTGATCGAACTCGTGCTGCACGCACACCGCCAGCAGGCCCTCGGCCTCGAGCTCGTAGGGCTTGCCGTCGCGATCCTGGGCCTTGACCCGCACGCGCAGCGGGCGGTCGACGTTCTCATAGAAGCCTGGCACCGACAGGCAGCCTTCCTGGTACTGCCCCATGTCGTGGGTCAGCTCTTCGACGCTGGGGTTGATGAACACTCGCGGTTCGCTGCGATCTTCGGAAAGATCCATCACCACGACCTGCTTGTGCACGTTGACCTGGGTCGCGGCCAGGCCGATGCCGGGCGCTTCGTACATGGTTTCAAACATGTCGTCGATCAGCTGCTGCAGGGCGTCGTCGAACTCCGTTACCGGTTTGGCGAGGGTGCGCAGGCGCGGGTCGGGGAATTCGAGGATGTTCAAGATGGCCATAGGGTCAGGCAGTCACTGTGCGTTTGGTTGAAAACTGAGCACACATAATAAAGGGAAATGGAGCGTTCGGCACCTGTGAAGCTTGGCTAGGGTCTCTATGGGCTTGATAGCTGCCGTTTTGATCGACAGCTTTTCAAAGTGTTACTCACAAAGTTATCCACAGGATGTGCCGCTTCATTGGCCTCCTGCCGATCAAGGACGATCCACCATGAACCCATCCCGCTCGTCGCCTTGCACTCCGGCGGAACTGGAGGCGCGGCTGCGTCTGCATCGCCTTCCCGATATTGGCTTGCGTCGTTTCCATACCCTCATCGAAGCATTCGGCAGCGCCTCTTCGGCACTCAGTGCCCCGGCCAGCGCGTGGCGTGCTCTAGGCCTGAAGGCTTCCAGTATAGACGCCCGGCGCAGTGCGCAAGTACGCGATGGTGCATTGGCTGCAATGGCCTGGCTAGAGCGTCCGGGCCAGTGTTTACTGATGTGGGACGGCCCTGGATACCCGGCATTGCTGGCCGAGATAGACGATCCGCCGCCTTTGCTTTTCGTGGCCGGCGACCCTGCCCTGCTCGAACGGCCGCAGTTGGCGATCGTGGGGAGCAGGCGTGCTTCACCCCCGGCGCTGGATACGGCCGGTGCGTTTTCCCGTTGCCTGGCTCACGCCGGGTTCACCATCACCAGCGGCTTGGCATTGGGTATCGACGGCGCCGCTCATCGGGCTGCGTTGAACGCTGGCGGCCACACGATCGGGGTGCTCGGCACAGGGTTGCAAAAACTTTATCCACAGCGCCATCGCGACTTGGCACGGGCCATGATCGACAGCGGCAGCGCGCTGGTTTCGGAGTACCCGCTGGACGCCGGACCACTGGCCGGTAACTTCCCGCGGCGCAACCGGATCATCAGCGGCCTGTCGCTCGGCGTGCTGGTCGTGGAGGCCAGCCTGGCCAGCGGCTCGTTGATCACCGCCCGGCTGGCTGCCGAACAGGGACGGGAGGTGTACGCGATTCCCGGCTCCATTCACCACCCGGGCGCCAAGGGCTGCCATCAACTGATTCGCGATGGTGCGCTGCTGGTGGAGAGTGTCGGGCAGATCCTCGACAGCCTGCGCGGTTGGCAGAACCTGCCTCCTGCGTCTGTGGAGAAACCGGGCCATCCACTGCTGGCGTTGCTGCATGCTGCTCCGCAGACCAGCGAGGGCCTGGCCCACAGCAGCGGGCTGCCATTGGCCCAGGTACTGGCCAGTCTGACCGAGCTCGAACTCGAAGGACGGGTCAGCAGTGAAGCCGGACGTTGGTTTGCCCGTTCCGCCTAAGTACACTGCGCATCAGGCTTAAAGCGGAGAGACAGCAATGGTGAGCAGTTGGCGTGTGCAACAAGCCGCGCGTGAGGTGAAGGCGGGTGCGGTGATCGCCTATCCAACGGAAGCGGTCTGGGGCCTGGGCTGCGACCCGTGGAACGAAGACGCGGTGTACCGCCTGTTGGCGCTCAAGTCACGCCCTGTGGATAAGGGCCTGATCCTGGTCGCCGACAACATCCGCCAGTTCGACTTCCTGTTCGAGGATTTCCCCGAAGACTGGATCGACCGCATGGGCAGCACCTGGCCGGGCCCGAACACCTGGCTGGTGCCGCACCAGGACCTGTTGCCCGAATGGGTGACCGGTCAGCACGATACGGTGGCGCTGCGGGTCAGCGATCATCCGCAGGTGCGTGAGCTGTGCGCGCTGGTCGGGCCGCTGATCTCCACCTCCGCCAACCCGGCCGGGCGGCCGGCGGCCAAGAGCCGGTTGCGGGTCGAGCAGTATTTCCACAACCAGCTGGACCTGGTGCTCGGCGGCGCGCTGGGCGGACGCAGGAATCCGAGTGTGATTCGCGATCTGGTCACGGGCGAAGTAGTGCGGCCGGGTTGATTGTTCGACACTTGTAGGAGCGGGCTTGCCCGCGAAAAGGCCACCGCGGTGCATGGCACCGGCTCTGCCGGTGTTCGCGGGACAAGCCCGCTCCCACAGGGGATTGGGCTGACCTTTAGATTTTGAGCAAGACAGTTGCTCCTCAAGGGAGAGAGGCACCGCTCATCAGGGTTTTCTGATTCTGATCCTCAAGACTGCACATTTCTGACTTAGGGAAATATCCTACGCAGCCTGTCGACCGCCATTACCTTCTCAGTGGGAACGTCTACCTCTAGGCTCCAGACCGTCGCCGAACAACTTGGCGATCGGGTGTGGTAACCCGGTGTTTCTGGGGCAATGCCGCTTATGGCGGCTGTGCGCGGGAGGCTTTTGCCTGCCGGAAATGCCTCCAGTCCGGTTTACCACTCCGCGTACAGCTGCCACCCAACCGTGTGGTAACGAAAGGGTGTCAGCTCCATCACTGGAGCAATTATGAAGAAGCTAGTCCCCGATCCACCCCTCCCCAAAACCACCGCCCACCCCTTCGGCCGCTGCGACGCCGGCCATCCCCCGCTCTTCACCGTCAACCCCGACATCGAACCCCACGACGCCTTGGTCCACGTCGCCCTCTACCTGCGCTGTGCCTACGACACTGGCATCAAAGCCGTTGACCACCTGAGCGACGGCGGTCGGGGCATGTTCTGGTCGAGCCTGCATGCCATCGAGCTGGCAGAGGGCCTGGTCGAAGCGATGCTGGATGGAATCGAGTCTGCGGGTAGCCCCCAAGCCTGATGACTTGAGCAGAGCCCTCGGTGGGAGCGGGCTTGTCGGGGCGACGAACCGCGGTGTGCTTTTCGCGGGCAAGCCCGCTCCTACAGGAACCGCGCGGCACGCATGAACGGCGCTGAACCTGTAGGAGCGGGCTTGTCCCGCGATGGGGCCCTCAGGGCAACAGCACCGTCGACCCCACCGTCTGGCGCGCCGACAAGGCCTCCTGCGCTTTCGCCGCCTCGCTCAACGGATACCGCTGCTGGATATCCACCGCCAGCTTGCCACTGGCAATCATCGCGAACAGGTCATCGGCCATGGCCTGGGTGTTCTCGGCGTTATTGGCGTAGCTGGCCAGGGTCGGTCGTGTCACGTACAGCGAGCCCTTCTGCGACAGAATTCCCAGATTCACGCCACTCACCGCGCCGGAGGCATTGCCGAAGCTCACCATCAAGCCACGCGGGCGCAGGCAGTCGAGCGAAGTCAGCCAGGTGTCGGCACCCACGCCGTCATACACCACCGCGCACTTCTGGCCTTCTGTCAGCTCCAGCACACGCTTGGCCACGTCTTCATGGCTGTAGTCGATGGTCGCCCAGGCCCCCAGCGCCTTGGCGCGTTCGGCTTTTTCGGGCGAGCTGACAGTGCCGATCAGCTTGGCGCCCAAGGCCTTGGCCCATTGGCAAGCCAGCGAGCCGACGCCACCTGCTGCGGCGTGGAACAGAATGAAGTCGCCGGGCTGCACCGCGTAGGTCTGCTTGAGCAGGTACTGGGTGGTCAGGCCCTTGAGCATCACGGCCGCAGCCTGCTCGAAGCTGATGCTGTCAGGCAGCTTCACCAGGTTCGCTTCCGGCAGGGTGTGGTATTCGCCATAGGCGCCCAGCGGCCCGCCGCCGTAGCCGACGCGGTCGCCGACCTTCAAGCGGGTGACGCCCTCGCCCACCGCATCGACCACACCCGCACCTTCGGTGCCCAGGCCTGAAGGCAGTGATGGCGGCGCGTAGAGCCCGCCACGGAAATAGGTATCGATGAAGTTCAGACCGATCGCATGGTTGCGCACGCGCACCTGCTGCGGGCCGGGCGGTGTCGGTTCGAAGTCCACGAGCTGCAAGACTTCCGGGCCGCCATGCTGGCTGAACTGAATACGCTTGGCCATCACACACTCCTGTTGTCGTCATCGCAAAGGCCCTCTATCGGACGCCTTTGCTTGACTGCCGTCAACTGCGGCGCGGCGCTGGCCGGTGGTATGCTACGCGGCGAATTCCTCCCTGCCCTTCCCAGGTGACCCGATGACCAGCCGCACCGAGGCCGTGAAGGCCTATCTGCTCGACCTGCAAGACCGCATCTGCGCCGCCCTCGAAACCGAGGACGGCGGCGCCCGCTTCGTCGAGGACGCCTGGGTTCGTGATGCTGGCGGCGGTGGTCGCACCCGGGTGATCGGCGAGGGCAAGCTGATCGAGAAAGGCGGGGTCAACTTCTCCCATGTGTTCGGCGCAGGCTTGCCGCCGTCGGCCAGCGCGCACCGTCCGGAGCTGGCCGGGCGTGGCTTCGAGGCGCTGGGCGTGTCGCTGGTGATTCACCCGTACAACCCGCATGTGCCGACGTCCCACGCCAACGTGCGGTTCTTCATCGCCGAGAAAGAGGGCGAAGAGGCAGTGTGGTGGTTCGGTGGCGGCTTCGACCTGACCCCGTACTACGGCAACGAGGAAGACTGCATCCACTGGCACCGCGTCGCCGAACAGGCCTGTGCCCCCTTCGGCGCCGACGTGTACCCGCGCTACAAGGCCTGGTGCGACCGCTACTTCCACCTCAAGCACCGCGGCGAACCCCGTGGCATTGGCGGGCTGTTCTTCGATGACCTGAACGAGTGGGATTTGGACACCTGCTTCGCCTTCATCCGTGCCATCGGCGATGCTTACATCGAGGCCTACCTGCCGATCGTGCAGCGGCGCAAGAACACCCCCTACACCGCGCAGCAGCGCGAATTCCAGGAATATCGCCGTGGGCGCTATGTCGAGTTCAACCTCGTCTACGACCGCGGCACGCTGTTCGGCCTGCAATCCGGCGGACGTACCGAATCCATCCTCATGTCGTTGCCGCCGCAGGTTCGCTGGGGCTACGACTGGAAGGCCACCCCTGGCAGCGAGGAAGCGCGCCTGACCGAGTACTTCCTGCAGGACCGCGACTGGCTCGGCCAGTAAATCTGTGGATAACCGAGGATTTCCCATGGACCAGTACGTCGTTTTCGGTAACCCCATCGGCCACAGCAAGTCGCCGCTGATCCACCGCCTGTTCGCCGAGCAGACCGGCCAGGATCTGGAATACAGCACCCTGCTGGCGCCGCTGGACGAGTTCAGCGACTGCGCCCGCGGCTTCTTCAAGCAGGGCAGCGGCGCCAACGTGACCGTGCCGTTCAAGGAAGAGGCGTACCGCCTGTGCGACAGCCTCACGCCACGGGCGCAACGCGCGGGCGCGGTCAACACGCTGACCTTGTTGGCCGATGGCACGTTGCAGGGCGACAACACCGATGGCGCAGGCCTTGTGCGCGACCTGACGGTGAATGCCGGGGTCACGCTGGCGGGCAAGCGCATCCTGATTCTCGGCGCCGGTGGTGCGGTGCGTGGCGTGCTGGAGCCGATCCTGGCGCATAAGCCGCAATCGCTGGTGATCGCCAATCGTACGGTGGAAAAGGCCGAGCAGCTGGCGCGCGAGTTCGATGAACTCGGGCCGGTGGTCGCCAGCGGTTTTGCCTGGCTGCAGGAGCCGGTGGACGTGATCATCAACGCCACCTCGGCAAGCCTTTCGGGGGAGTTGCCGCCGATCGCCGAGAGCCTGGTCGAGGCCGGTCGCACCGTGTGCTACGACATGATGTATGGCAAGGAGCCGACGCCGTTCTGCCAGTGGGCGACGAAGCTTGGGGCGGCGAAAGTGCTGGATGGGCTGGGAATGCTCGCCGAGCAGGCGGCCGAGGCGTTTTACGTCTGGCGCGGGATTCGGCCTGAGACCGGGCCGGTGCTGGATGAATTGCGGAGGCAGTTGGCTCGGGGGTAGAGATTACTCCTCGAACCTGATCGGACACCCGTCGATCCCCTCCAGCTTCTGCAACTCCTCCACCACCTGGGGCCTGGCCCGATGCAGGGTCAGGCTGCCGCCATTGCGCGCCAGCCGGCGCGCCTCGCGATGCAACATATCCACACCCGAATAGTCGATGAAGTTGATCTGCCGCGCGTCGATCACCACATGCGGCCCTTGGCAGCGCTGCAGGCGTACCTGCAGATAATGCGCGGCACCGAAGAAGATCGAGCCACCGACCCGCAGCACGTCCGCCTCCCCTTCACGGCTCTGCTGCACCCGTGGCCGCGAGGTGCGCTTGAGGTAGAAGAACAGCGACGCCAGCACTCCCGCGTAGATCGCCGTCTGCAACTCCAGTAACAGGGTTGCCGCCGCGGTCAGCGCCATCACCAGGAACTCCGAACGGCTGACGCGGAACAGCGCGCGAATCGCCTTGTGATCCACCAGTCCCCAACAAATCAGCAGGATGCTGCCGGCCATCGCCGAGATCGGCAGGTGAGCGATGAGCCCGGCACCGGCCACGGCGAACAGCGCCACCCACAGCGCCGAGAACACCCCGGCCATAGGGGAGCGGGCGCCCGCCTCGAAGCTCAGTCCGGAGCGGGTGAACGAACCAGACGACAGGTAACCCGAGAAAAACGCCCCGACCATGTTGGAAACACCCTGGGCGCGAATCTCCTGGTCGGCGTCGATCAGTTGTTCGGAACGTGCAGACAACGAACGGGCGATCGACAGGCTGGTGACCAGCCCGAGCATGCCCACCGCCACGGCGCTGGGCAGCAGCCGTAGGATCAGGTCCAGGTCGAGCAACGGCAGCGGGCTCAGGGGCGGCAGATGGCCGCTGAACGCGGGAACGCGGGGCACGTGAGCGAAGTATCCGGGCAGCAGCCACGCCACCAGGCTTACCAGTACCAGGCTTATCAACAGCGCCGGCCAGCGCGGACGCAGGAGCTTGATGGCGATACCTATCAATAAGGTGGCCAGGCCCAGCCCCAGCGAGGGCAGGTCCACTTCGCGGGCATGGGCGAACAGGTCCTGGGCCGTCTTGAGTGCCGTGGCCTGGCTGGGCAAGTCGATGCCCATCAGGTTCGGCAACTGGCCAAGGGCAATGACGATGGCGGCGCCCAGGGTGAAGCCGAGCACCACTGAATGGGAGACGAAGTTGACCAGCGTGCCGAAGCGCAGCAGCCCGAGCAGCAGCTGGAACACCCCGCCAAGAAAGGTCAGCAGCAGGACGAGGGTCACGTAGTCGCTGCTGCCGGCCACGGCCAGCGGGCTGATGCTGGCGTAGAGGACGATGGAGATGGCGGCGGTGGGACCGCAGATCAGGTGCCAGGACGACCCCCACAGGCAGGCGATCAGTACCGGCACGATGGCCGCATACAGGCCGTATTCGGCGGGCAGGCCGGCAATCAACGCATAGGCGATGGACTGCGGCAGGGCGAGGATCGCGCCGCTCAGACCCACCAGCAGGTCCTGGCGCAGGCTGCGGCGCGATTGCCGGGGAAGCCAGGTCAGGAAGGGCAGCAGCTGGGTCAGGCGGGGCATGGGTTATTCACAGTCCTGAGTTTTGCCCCTTTCTGGAGCGGATTCATACCCACCGCGGCAGCGGGCAATCAGAGTTTGGCCTTGACGGCCTCCAGTGCATCACCGCCAGCCTTGCTGCTCACGCCGGCGAGCCACGCCTCCAGGACTTGTGGATGCGCCTTCACCCACGCCTTGGCTGCCTGGTCGAAACTGACCTTCTTGTCCACGACCTCGGCCATGATGGCGTTCTCCATATCCAGGGTAAATGCCAGGTTGCCCAGCAGTTTCGCGGCATTCGGGCAGGCCTGTGGATAACCGTTGCGCACCAGGGTGAACACCTCGCCCTTGCTGCCGAACCATTTCTCGCCACCGGTGAGGTAGTGCATCTTCAGCTTCACGTTCATCGGGTGCGGTGTCCAGCCGAGGAAGGTGATGAACTGGTTCTTCTTCACGGCGCGGTCGACCTGCGCCAGCATCGCCTGCTCGCTGGACTCGATCAGCTTCCACTGCCCGAGGTTGAACTCATTCTTGTCGATGATTTCCTTGAGCGACAGGTTGGCCGGCGCGCCGGAGCCGATGCCGTAGAGCTTCTTGTCGAACTGCTCGGCGTGTTTCTGCAGGTCGGCGAAGTCCTTGATACCGGCATTCCACACGTAGTCGGGCACTGCCAGGGTGAACTCGGTGCCTTCGAGGTTGCGCGACAATTGTTTCACGTCGCCGGTGGCGATGAACTTGTCATGAAAGCCCTGCTGCGCTGGCATCCAGTTGCCGAGGAAAGCGTCCACCCGGCCGTCTTTCAGGCCGCCGTAGATGATCGGTACAGCAAGGCTGTCGATCCTCACCTGGTAACCCAGGCTTTCGAGCAACAGGCGGGTGATGGCGTTGGTGGAGGCGATATCGCTCCAGCCGGGGTCAGCCAGTTTGACGGTGCTGCATTGCGTGTCGCTGTCGGCCGCTTGGGCGGTCAAGGTGCTCAGGCCCAGGGCCAGGGCGATCACGGCGGTGGAGAACTTCTGCATGGCGGCCTCTCTTCTCAATCCATGGGTGCGGGCTGTGGATAACGTGCCTTGCGCTCGAGGTCATCGAGATCGATATGGTTGCGCATGTACTGTTGGCTGGCGTCGACCAAGGGTTGGTGATCCCAGCTTTTCAGTTTGCCGATGGCCAGGGCCTCGGCCACCAGACGGCGGCGGCGTTGGCTGGCCAGCACCTGCTGGCGCAGGCTGGAAACGTCCCAGCGTCGCCTGGCTTCATCGACAAATGCCTGCAGCAAGCCCTGGTGATCCGGGCTGCCGGTGAGGTTCTCCCGCTCGTGCGGGTCGCGGCTCAGGTCGTAGAGTAGGCACGGGTCGTCTTCGCTGTACACGAACTTGTACGCGCCACGCCGAATCATCATCAGCGGCCCGACCGTACCCTCGGCCATGTATTCGCCAATCACCTCGTCGTGCCCGCCCTGCCCTTGCAGGTGGCCGAGCAGCGAGCGGCCGTCCAGGTGCAGGCTGTTATCCACAGCCCCGCCTGCCAGCTCGACCAGGGTCGGCAGCAGGTCACAGGTGGACACGCTGGCGCTGACCCGCGCCGCGGCGAAACGCTTGGGCGCATGGACCAGCAATGGCACCCGCGCCGACATCTCGAACCAGTGCATCTTGTACCAGAGCCCGCGCTCGCCAAGCATGTCGCCATGGTCGCCGGAGAACACGATCAGCGTATCGTCTACCAGGCCGCAATCCTCGAGGGTCTGCAGCAGCTTGCCGATGTTGTCGTCGATGTAGCTGCAGGCGCCGAAGTAGGCGCGGCGCGCGTCGCGGATCTTGTCCACAGGCAGCGGCTTGTTCCACAGGTCGTAGACCTTTAGCAGGCGCTGCGAGTGAGGGTCTTGCTGGTCCTGGGCGATTTCGTCGCGTGGCAGGGGGATATCCACAGACTCGTAGAGATCCCAGTAGCGCCGAGGGATGGTGTAGGGGTCGTGCGGGTGGGTCATCGAGACGGTCAGGCAGAACGGGCGACCGTCATCCTCGCGAACGTGGTCGTACAGGTACTGCTGCGCCTTGAACACCACTTCCTCGTCGAAATCCAGCTGGTTGGTGCGCACGCACGGCCCGGCCTGCAGCACCGAGGACATGTTGTGGTACCAGCTCGGGCGCACGTCGGGGGCGTCCCAGTTCACCGCCCAGCCGTAATCGGCGGGATAGATGTCGCTGGTCAGGCGCTCTTCATAGCCGTGCAACTGGTCAGGGCCGCAGAAGTGCATCTTGCCCGACAGCGCGGTGCGGTAGCCGAGGCGGCGCAGGTAGTGGGCGTACGTGGGGATGTCGGCGGGAAAGTCGGCGGCGTTGTCGTAGGCGCCGATACGGCTGGGCAACTGGCCGCTGACCAGGGTGAAGCGCGACGGCGCGCACAGCGGGCTGTTGCAGTAGGCAGAATCGAAGACCACTGCCTGTTCGGCGAGGCGGGCGAGGTTGGGCATCCTGATCGGCGAGGGGTTGTAGATCGGCAGCATGGGCGCGGCCATCTGGTCGGCCATGATGAACAGGATATTGGGTTGCTTCATGGGGTGCCCTTCCATCGTCGAACATTATGTGAATTGCTTGCGATCGAGGATGCGACTGTGGATAACATGGGTAAAGCCCATGGCGGGCAATGACTGGGATTAGCTGAGCTTATGTTTGAGCACCTTGCGGGCATGTCACTGGAAAGCTTGCGCGTGTTCGAGGCGGCGGCGCGTCTGCGCGGTTTTACGGCGGCGGCACTGGAGCTGGGCACCACTCAGCCGGCTGTGAGCCAGCAGGTCAAGCGGCTTGAGGCGCAGCTGGGCACGCGCCTGTTCGACCGGATCTACCGGGGTATCGCGCTGACGGATGCGGGCCAGTCGCTGTTCGAGCAGGTCCACCAGGGTTTGCAGGCGATGGATGAAGGCATTGCCGAGGCCAGCGGTCGTGGGCAGCGCGAGGTGCTGCAGGTGGCCACCGACTTCGCCTTTGCCGCTTTCTGGCTGATGCCCCGGCTGCAGCGTTTTCACGAGGCTTATCCACAGGTGGACGTGAGCCTCGTGACCGGCGAGCGCAGCCAGGGGATGCTGCGGCCCGATATCGATGTGGCCGTGCTGTTTGGCGACGGGCGCTTTCATCAGGGCGAAAGCCGCTGGTTGTTCGATGAAGAGGTCTTTCCGGTTTGCAGCCCTCGGCTGACTGATGGCAAACCCTTGTCAGCCGTGGCTTTGCAACGATTGCCCTTGTTGCATCTACGCGGTGAACAGGCCAGTGGCTGGTTCGACTGGGCGGGGGTGTTTCGCGGTTTCGGCTTGGTCAGCCCGCCACCACCAGGGCAGTTGCGCTTCGATAACTACACCTTGCTGATCCAGGCCGCGATTGCCGGGCAAGGGGTCGGGATTGGTTGGGGGCATCTGGTCGATGGGTTGGTCGAGCAGGGATTGCTGTGCCGGCCGGTGGAAGGGAGTTTGCGTTCGTCGCGTGGGTATTACGTGGTGTTGCCCCCGCGCAAGCGGCGTGGGGCGTTGATCGAACGGTTCGTGGAGTGGCTGGAGCTTGAGCTCAGCCTCTCGAATACATCTGTTGCTACGGATTGAGCCAAGAAATACGCGAAAGAAGGGCGCGTTACGCGCCCTCTTGTTATTTCTTGCTTGAAAGACTCAGGGCTCCGCCTTTGGCGTCCGTGTAGCGACAAATGACGGAGATCGAACCTTCCTGCGAGTTGACAAGCTTCAACGAGGCCAGCTCAACTTCTTTGGTGCCCTTGTCATCTGCATTCGGCGCAAAGCCTTTCCATTTGCCGTCTGCCGCAGTGTAGTGATAGCCACTGAAGCCATCCTCGGTGGATTGTGTCGAGGCTTCCTTGATGTCCTTGGGCTCTGGGCAGGTTGCAGCAAGTGCAGTGCCTGACATAAACAGAGCAAGAAGCGCGGTTGAGAGTACACGCATATCGGCTATTCCTTCAGCAAGTTAGTGAGCTTTCAGCTTGCGATCTCTGAAGGCCTTACACAACTAGCAAAATTATCAGGTAGCCGAATGCATGTGCATGGAACTCTCGTACGCCAGTTCCCCCTCAGCCCCGGGCGCCGCGCACCCCTTCAGCCAGCGCCGAGCACAGGCTCAGTACATCGCTCACAGCCTGCTCGGGTGACTTGGCCTGGGCGATCTTGTCGACCAGTGCCGAGCCCACCACCACGCCGTCGGACAGCTTGGCGATCGCTGCAGCCTGCTCCGGCGTGCGGATGCCGAAACCGACGCTGATCGGCAGGTCGGTATGGCGACGCAGGCGGGTGATGGCCTCCTTGACGTGCTCGGTGGTCGCCGAGCCCGCACCGGTTACACCCGCCACCGACACGTAATAGACGAAACCCGAGCTGCGCTCGAGCACACGTGGCAGACGCACGTCGTCGGTAGTCGGGGTGGTCAGGCGGATGAAGTCGATGCCCGCGGCCTGGGCCGGGGTTGCCAGCTCGGCGTCGTGCTCAGGCGGCAGGTCGACGATGATCAGGCCATCGACGCCAACGGCCTTCGCCTCGGCGACGAACTGTTCCACGCCAAAGCGATGGATCGGGTTGTAGTAGCCCATCAGCACGATCGGCGTGGTCTGGTTGCCGACGCGGAATTCGCGGACCATCTCCAGGGTTTTCGCCAAGGTCTGGCCGGCTTCCAGGGCGCGCAGGGTGGCGAGCTGGATCGCCACGCCGTCGGCCATCGGGTCGGTGAAGGGCATGCCCAGCTCGATCACGTCGGCGCCGGCGTCGGGCAGGCCCTTGAGGATTTCCAGCGAGGCCTGGTAGCCAGGGTCGCCTGCGGTGATGAAGGTGACCAGCGCCGAGCGGCCTTCGGCCTTCAGGTCGGCGAAACGTTGTTCAAGACGGCTCATGCCTGTTTCTCCTGGGCAGCCATGTGGTTCATCACGGTTTGCATGTCTTTGTCGCCGCGGCCGGACAGGCACACGACCATCAAGTGATCCTTGGGCAGGCTCGGGGCGCGCTTGATCGCCTCGGCCAGGGCGTGGGAGCTCTCCAGCGCCGGGATGATGCCTTCGAGGCGGCAGGTGGCGTGGAAGGCGTCCAGGGCCTCGTCGTCGGTGATGCTGACGTATTCGACCCGCTTCACTTCGTGCAGGTAGGCGTGCTCGGGGCCGATGCCGGGGTAGTCCAGGCCGGCGGAGATCGAGTGGGCATCGGTGATCTGGCCATCGTCGTCCTGCAGCAGGTAGGTGCGGTTGCCGTGCAGTACGCCAGGGACGCCACCATTGAGGCTGGCGGCATGCTTGTCGGTGTGCACACCATGGCCACCGGCTTCGACGCCGATGATCTGCACGCTTTCGTCTTCGAGGAAGTTGTGGAACAGGCCCATGGCGTTGGAGCCGCCGCCGACGCAGGCGACCAGGCTGTCCGGCAGGCGGCCTTCCTTCTCGTGCAACTGGGCGCGGGTTTCCTTGCCGATGATCGACTGGAAGTCGCGAACCATCGCCGGGTAAGGGTGCGGGCCGGCCACGGTGCCGATCAGGTAGAAGGTGTCTTCGACGTTGGTGACCCAGTCGCGCAGGGCCTCGTTCATGGCGTCTTTCAGGGTGCCGGTGCCGGCGGTGACCGGAACGATCTCGGCGCCCAGCAGCTTCATGCGGAACACGTTGGCCTGCTGGCGCTCGATGTCGGTGGCGCCCATGTAGATCACGCAAGGCAGGCCGAAGCGCGCAGCGACGGTGGCGGTGGCCACGCCGTGCATGCCGGCGCCGGTCTCGGCGATCAGGCGCTTCTTGCCCATGCGCTTGGCCAGCAACACTTGGCCGATGCAGTTGTTCACCTTGTGCGCGCCGGTGTGGTTGAGTTCTTCACGCTTGAAGAAGATCTTTGCGCCGCCGCAGTGCTCGGTCAGGCGCTCGGCGAAGTACAGCGGGTTGGGGCGGCCAATGTAGTCGCGCTGGAAGTAGGCGAGTTGCTCGAGGAACTCGGGGTCGGCCTTGGCCGCTTCATATTCGCGGGCCAGGTCCAGGACCAGGGGCATCAGGGTTTCGGCTACGTAGCGGCCGCCGAACGAGCCGAACAGGCCATTGGCGTCGGGGCCGGGGCGGTATTGGGACTGGGACATGGGGCGCTCCATAGGGGTCTGGATTGGATATCGTGTTGCCTTCTTCGCGGGCAAGCCCGCTCCCACAGAAATGGTGTGATGCTCAATACAGCATTGCACTTGTGGGAGCGGGCTTGCCCGCGAAGAGGCCACCACTGATCGATGGGCCTACTCTACCCAGCGCAACGTCCCCTGAAAACCGATAAGATTGCGACAACTCGTCAGGAAAACTCACAAGTCAAATGCCCCAGGACCTCCCACCCCTCAATGCCCTGCGCGCCTTCGAGGCCACTGCCCGGCTGAACAGCGTCAGCCAGGCCGCCGAACAGCTGCACGTGACACATGGCGCGGTGAGCCGGCAGATCAAGGTGCTCGAGGAGCATTTGGGCGTTGCCCTGTTCGTAAAGGATGGGCGTGGCGTCAAACTCACAGATGTCGGGGCTCGCCTGCGTGATGCCAGCTTCGATGCCTTCGATCGCCTGCGCAGTGTGTGCGCCGAACTTAGCCGCGATGTCAGCGATGCGCCCTTCGTACTGGGGTGTTCCGGCAGCCTGTTGGCGCGGTGGTTCATTCCCCGTCTCGGGCGTTTGAAGGCCGATCTGCCTGAGTTGCGTCTGCACTTGTCGGCCGGAGAGGGGGATCTCGATCCGCGCCGCCCAGGGTTGGATGCATTGCTGGTGTATGCCGAGCCGCCGTGGCCCGCGGACATGCAGGTGCATGTGCTGGCCGAGGAACGTATCGGGCCGGTGCTCAGCCCGCACTTTCCCGGCTTCGAGCGTCTGCACCAGGCCCCTGCGCGTGCCCTGTTGGGCGAGGCCCTGCTGCACACCACCTCGCGCCCCCAGGCGTGGCCGACCTGGGCTGCGCAGCAAGGGCTGGATGCCAGTGCGCTGACCTTCGGCCAGGCATTCGAGCACCTGTACTACCTGCTGGAGGCAGCGGTGGCCGGTTTGGGGGTGGCGATCGCGCCGCAACCGCTGGTGGCGGACGACCTGCGAGCGGGACGCCTGGCGGCGCCGTGGGGGTTTTCGCCGACGCCGGCGGCGTTGGCGCTATGGGTGCCGCGGCGCGCCGCAGATGGGCGCGCCGAGCAGTTGGCGCAGTGGTTGCGCCGGGAGTTGCAGGCGCAGGGTTAGTTGCGACGGCACAGCAGGTAGGCGGCGAGCAGACCCAATGCGCCAACGGCCACGCCAGCCGTGGTCCAGGGGTGTTCCTGGGCGTAGTCACGGGTTGCGATGCCGGTTTCCCGGGTGCGGGTCTTCACTTCTTCGTAGGCGTCGGTCAGCAGGCTGCGCGAATGCTTGAGAGCGTTCTGGGCGTTGCCGCGCAGCGCCTTCATGGTTTTCTGCGTTTCTTCCGAAGCATCGCCTTTGAGGTCTTCCAGCGTCTTGAGCAGGCTTTCGATCTCAGCTTCCATGCTTTCCAGTGAGGTCTTGCGCAGTGCGTTACGGGCCATGTGGACTCTCCTTCGCTGAGTAGGGTGTAAAGAGTGCGACTGCGCGATGTGGCGAAAGTGCGATCGAACTTTCACCCGAGGCGATGGCTCGCAGGTAAACCGGGCCTGCGCTGCTAGGCTCAATCCAGCACATCATTCAAGGAGAGCGCTCATGTCCGATCATCACACCTACAAAAAGATCGAACTCGTCGGTTCCTCGCCCACGAGTATCGAAGATGCGATCAACAATGCCCTCGCCGAAGCCGGCAAGAGCATCAAGCACCTGGAGTGGTTCGAGGTGGTCGAAACTCGTGGTCACATCCGTGACAACAAGGCCGCGCATTTCCAGGTCACGCTCAAGGTCGGGTTCCGCATCGCCAACAGTTGAAACAGTGCGGGGATAGCCTGTTCCTGCTTTATGGCGTATGACTTCCAGGGGGCACCGGTACATGCCGGCGCCCTATTCTGCTTTTTTGATCCGCATAAGGAACGGTAACGATGAAGAAAGTGTTTCTGGCAGTGGGCCTGATGATGCTGGCCGGTGGTGCCATGGCGGCAGGCAAGCCGTGCGAGGAGCTCAAGAGCGAAATTGCAGCCAAGCTCGATGCCAAGGGCGTTCAGGGGTATACGCTGGAGATCGTCGACAAGGGCACGCCGGCCGGCAAGGTGATTGGCAGTTGCGAGGCCGGGACCAAGGAAATCGTCTATCGCCGGGGTTGAGGCGACGCTGAGCTCAACCGAACGCTGTAAGTGTGGGAGCGGGTTTACCCGCGAAAAAGACACCGCGTTGCCTTGTACAGGCCACACGTTTTTTTCGCGGCGCACGCCCTCCCACAGGTGGCATTTACTCGCCCTTCAACGCCTGCGCCAGCAGCTCGTACGAGCGTAGCCGGTCCGCATGTTCATACAAGTCGCAGGTGAAGATCAGCTCATCTGCGCCGGTCTGCTCCAGCAGCACCTCCACCTTCGCCCGCACCTTCTGCGGGCTACCGATCATCGCCAGCCCGAGGAAGCTCCCCACCGCATCACGCTCATGGGGTAGCCACAGTCCGTCCATGCTTTGCACGGGTGGGCGCTGCATCAGGCTCTGGCCGCGGATCAGCGCGAGGATGCGCTGGTAGACCGAGGTCGCCAGGTATTCGGCCTTCTCGTCGCTGTCCGCCACCACCATCGGGATACCCAGCATCACGTAGGGTTTGTCCAGCGTCGTCGATGGCTTGAAATGGTCGCGATAGATGCGGATCGCCTCATGCATGTAGCGCGGCGCAAAATGCGAGGCGAAGGCGTAGGGCATGCCGCGCATGCCGGCCAGTTGCGCGCTGAACAGGCTCGAACCCAGCAGCCACATCGGTACTTCGGTGTCGTGGCCGGGCACGGCGATGACTTTCTGATCGTCGGTGCGCGGGCCGAGGTAGCGCGACAGTTCCTCGACATCATCGGGGAAGTCGTCGGCGCTGCCAGAGCGCTCGCGGCGCAGGGCGCGGGCGGTCATCTGGTCGGAGCCGGGCGCGCGGCCCAGGCCCAGGTCGATGCGACCGGGGTAGAGGCTGGCCAGGGTGCCGAACTGCTCGGCGATCACCAGCGGCGCATGGTTGGGCAGCATCACCCCGCCCGAGCCGATGCGGATGCGCGAGGTCCCGCCGGCGAGATAGCCCATCAGCACCGAGGTCGCCGAGCTGGCGATGCCGTCCATGTTGTGGTGCTCGGCCACCCAGAATCGGTTGTAGCCCAAACGCTCCACATGCTGCGCCAAGTCCAGCGAGTTGCGTAGCGACTGGGCTGGGCCGGCATCGGCGCGCACGGGCACCAGGTCGAGGGTGGATATCTTCAGGTCGCGCAGCTGCGTCATCGGAGCCTCCGCAGGAAAGTGATTGGCCAAGGGCCTTTGTGACTCTGTATGGGCACCCGGCGATGGATTCAATGGTTGGCTATGGATTGATCTGAACTTGCTGTAGGCAGTGTCCTCAGAATCCGTAGTGACACCCACTGAACAACCAGGAGGCATCATGAAAAAGACAGCATCGGCGATCTGGCAGGGAGGGCTCAAGGATGGCAAGGGCCTGCTGTCCACCGAGAGTGGCGCCCTCAAGCAGAATCCCTATGGCTTCAATACCCGCTTCGAAGGATCGCCTGGGACCAACCCCGAAGAGCTGATCGGCGCGGCCCACGCGGGCTGCTTCTCGATGGCGCTATCGATGATGCTGGGTGAGGCCGGGCTGACGCCCGAGCGCATCGACACCATCGCTGAAGTCACCCTCGACAAGCAGTCCGATGGCTTTGCCATCACCGCCGTGCACCTCACCCTCAAGGCCAAGGTGCCTGGTGCCAGTGAGGCGCAGTTCCAGGAGATCGCCAACAAGGCCAAGGCGGGATGTCCGGTGTCCAAAGTGCTCAACGCGACGATCAGCCTGGATGCGACGCTGCTCTCGTAGGTGAGGCGTTGCTTGCTGTAGTCTGGAAGGGTCGGCAGCTTGCCTGCCCTTTGAGGAGCCGTTCCATGATCCGCGTAGCATTCGCCGTGCTGGCTTCGTTGCTGGCCACCTCCGCGCTGGCGGCAGTCAAGCCGTGCGAGGAGCTCAAGACCGAGATCGAGGCGAAGATCCAGGCGGCTGGGGTGCCTTCCTACACCCTGGAAATCGTACCGAACAGCGAAGTCAGTGATCAGAACATGGTCGTTGGCACCTGCGATGGCGGGACCAAGAAGATCATCTACCAGAAGAACGACCAATAGCGGTCGTTGCAGCGGGGTCGCAGTGCGACCCCGTTGTTCATGGAATGCAGAAGATGTTGCTTGGCTCGTCTACCAGCACCTGGCGATTAGCGTCGTACAGGTATACCTGCGGCTGCATCGCCGGGGCCCGGGCTTCGAGGCGATAGCGTTCGCCGGCCTTGAAGTTGTCGAAGCGCACGGTCAGGTAGCAGGTGCGCTCGGTCGGGCTGGTGGTGAAGAGCCCGGCAGTCAGCTCGTAGTCGAAGCGCACCACCAGTTCGTGGCGGCCCGGCGTGATTTGGAAGTAGCGGCCGTCGTCGAGGCGTTTGCCATCGAGCTTGTCGGCCATGATGGTGCGGCCGGGGGTGACGGTGTAGAGATCAACCCAGGCCTGGGCCGGGTCTTTGGGTGGCAAGGGGCTGGCGCAAGCCCCCAGTGCACTGAGGGCGATCAGCATCATGGGCTGGCGCATGAGGAAACTCCGCTTGCGGGTCACAGGTTACAAGCATAGCGCTGATCAGGTGCGCTGACAGCCCGCTGGCAGGCCCTGGCCGATCAGTTTCTGCTGTCCGTCATAGAGTTTCACCCAAGGGTGCAAGCCAATGCTGCCGGCTTGCAGGCTGTAGCGCTGACCGGCGCTGAAGTCCTTGAAGGTCAGGTTCAGTTGGCAGTCGCGCCACAGTGGCTCGTCGACCGGGCCGATATTGCTCGGGGAGACTGGAAACTGGTAACGCACCGTCAGTTCATGGCTACCTGGCGGCACTTCGAAATAGCGGTTGTCGGCCCAGTCGCGCTCGTCCACCTGCACGGCGTGCAGCGAGGTGTCGTCGTCGCGGGCGAGGTCGATCCAGGCCTGGTTGGGATCGGGGTCGGGCAAGGTGGAGCAGGCGCTCAGCAGCCCGAAGGTGCCGACGGCAAACAGTGTACGCATGGCGAAAGGGTCCCCTGGCGAGATAGTCTTGGAACGCACAGGCCTTGAGCGGGATGAACAGCCCTGATGTTTCGACTTTTTCTGCTACAGCGCTCAGGCCACCGGGCTCTCGACCGCGTTTTCAGCCCTTTTGTTCCGCTGCTGGCCGCGCTCCTGCTGAGCGGTTGCGGCAGCCTCGGCTACTACGGCCAACTGGCCGAAGGGCAATGGCAACTGCTGCGTGCACGCCAGCCGGTGGAGCGCATGCTGGCCGATCATGCGACTGACGAACGGCTGCGCCAGCGTCTGCTGCATGCCGAACAGGCCCGCACCTTCGCCAGCGAGCACCTGAAGCTGCCGGACAACCGTAGCTACCGGGTGTACGCCGATCTTGGCCGGCCTTATGTGGTGTGGAATGTGTTTGCCACGCCGGAGTTGTCGCTGCAGCCGGTCACTCACTGCTTCCCCATCGCCGGTTGCGTCGCCTACCGCGGCTACTACCGCCAGGGTGCGGCGCGCGGCGCGGCAGCGCTGATGCGCGAGGAGGGGCTGGATGTGTACGTCGGGGGTGTCGAGGCTTACTCGACCCTGGGCTGGTTCGACGATCCGATCCTCTCGTCGATGGTGGGCTGGGGCGAGGAGCGCCTGGCCACGCTGATCTTTCACGAGCTGGCGCACCAGCGCTTCTACGTGAAGGACGACACCGAATTCAACGAGTCCTTCGCCACCTTCGTCGAACAGGAGGGCACGCGGCAATGGCGCATGGCGCGCGGGCTTGCGGCGGCTCACGAGGATGGGGCGCGGCAGCGTGAACAGTTCATCCGCCTGGTGCTGGCGAGTCGCGAGCGCCTGCAGGCGATCTATGCCGGGACGCTTGCTGATGCCGACAAGCGGGTGGCCAAGCAGGCCGAGTTCGCGCGATTGCGACGTGAATACCGCGAGCTGCGCGATCGGGACTGGGCCGGTGATCGCCGTTATGACGCCTGGGTGTATGGGCCGATGAGCAACGCCAAGCTGCTGCCGTTCGGCCTGTATGACCAGTGGGTGCCGGCGTTTGCGGCGTTGTTTCGTGAGGCAGGCGGGGACTGGACGCTGTTCTATCAGCGGGTCGAGCACTTGGGGCAGCAGCCGATCGATCAGCGAAAAGCGGCCTTGCAGCGGTTGATGGCACAGCCTTGATATGCCGGGGCCGCGCGCGGCCCCGTGGCCATCAAGCCTTGATGAACGCCCGGTGCAAATCTGCCACCGTGTCGAAATGAAACTCCGGCGCCTCGGCCACCAGCTCTTCGCGGCTGCCGAACCCGTAGCCCACCGCTACAGCCTGCAGGCCATTGCTGCGGGCGCCGATCAGGTCGTGCTTGCGGTCGCCGATCATCAGGGTCTGCGCCGGGTCCAGGCGTTCTTCGTCCAGCAGGTGGCGGATCAGCTCGACCTTGTTGGTGCGGGTGCCATCCAGCTCACTGCCGTAGATCACCTTGAAATGCCGGTCGAAGGCGAAATGGCGGGCGATCTCGCGGGCGAACTCCCAAGGCTTGGAGGTTGCGACGTAGAGGGTGCGGCCCTGGCCATTGAGCGCTTGCAGCAGTTCCGGCACACCGTCGAATACCAGGTTCTCGTACAGGCCGGTGACCCGGAAACGCTCGCGGTAGAAGTTGACCGCCTCCCAGGCCTTGGCCTCGTCGAAGCCGTAGAACTGCATGAAGGCCTGCAGCAAGGGTGGGCCGATGAAGTGCTCGAGGCGGGTCAGGTCGGGCTCGTCGATACCCAGCTTGGCCAGGGCGTACTGGATCGATCGGGTGATGCCCAGGCGTGGGTCGGTAAGGGTGCCGTCAAGGTCGAAGAGAATGTTTTGCTGGTGCATGTATGCGGTTCCACTCAAGTCTTGCGTCGACTGCTTCGCGGGCAAGCCCGCTCCTACAGGATAATCACAGAGCCTGTAGGAGCGGGCTTGCCCGCGAATGCGTCATTCCGGTTGATCGTAGCCTTCGGCCAGGTGCTGGTCCTTGAGCTTCACGTAGTTGCTGGCGCTATAGGGGAAGAACGCGCGTTCTTTTTCGTTCAGCGGCCGGGCCTGCCTTACCGGGCTGCCGACATACAGGTAGCCGCTCTCCAGGCGCTTGCCGGGCGGTACCAGGCTGCCGGCGCCGATGATCACCTCGTCCTCGACGATAGCGCCATCCATGATAGTGCTGCCCATGCCGACCAGGATCCGGTTGCCCAGTGTGCAGCCGTGCAGCATCACCTTGTGACCGATGGTCACTTCGTCGCCGATGATCAGCGGGAAGCCGTCCGGGTTGAAGGGGCCGGCGTGGGTGATGTGCAGCACGCTGCCATCCTGCACGCTGGTGCGCGCGCCGATGCGGATGCGGTGCATGTCGCCGCGCACCACGGTCAGCGGCCAGACCGAGCTGTCTTCACCGATCTGCACGTCGCCGATCACCACCGCCGAACGGTCGACGAAGGCGCGTGGGCCGACTTTCGGCGTGTGTTCCCGGAAGGTCCGGATGGCCATGATAGTGTCCCTCTGCAATGCCGATAGGCAGGCTGCCTGCTGCGGTCGGCGTCGATTGTAATTAAGATGGTCCCGTGTTTCTCCTGCCAAGGTATCCAAACCGTGAGTGCGAACAACCCGCTTCTGCAGTCCCACGACCTGCCACCCTTCTCCGCAATCCGCGCCGAACACGTGCTGCCGGCGATCGAGCAGATCCTGGCCGACAACCGCAAGGCCATCGCCGATATCCTCGCGCAGCAGGGCAAGAATCCCTCCTGGGCCGGCCTGGTGCTGGCGATGGACGAACTCAACGACCGCTTGGGCGCGGCCTGGAGCCCGGTCAGCCACCTCAATGCGGTGTGCAACAGCAAGGAACTGCGCGAGGCCTACGAGTCGTGCCTGCCGGCGCTGAGCGCCTATTCCACCGAGATGGGGCAGAACCGCGCCCTGTTCGATGCCTACCAGGCGCTGGCCAACAGCGCCGAGGCCGCCAGTTTCGACGTGGCGCAGAAGACTATTCTCGAGCACGCCCTGCGTGACTTCCGTCTGTCGGGCATCGACCTGCCGGCCGACAAGCAGCAGCGCTACGCCGAAGTGCAGAGCAAGCTCAGCGAACTGGGCAGCCGCTTCTCCAACCAGTTGCTCGACGCCACCCAGGCCTGGACCAAGCACGTCACCGACGAAGCCGCGCTGGACGGCCTGACCGAATCGGCCAAGGCGCAGATGGCCGCCGCTGCCCAGGCCAAAGGCCTCGACGGCTGGCTGATCACGCTGGAATTCCCCAGCTACTACGCGGTGATGACCTACGCCAGCGACCGCGCCCTGCGCGAAGAACTGTACGCCGCCTACTGCACCCGCGCGTCCGACCAGGGCCCGAACGCTGGGCAGTTCGACAACGGCCCGGTGATGGCCGAGATCCTCGACCTGCGTCAGGAACTGGCCGCGCTGCTGGGCTACGCCAACTACGCCGAGCTGAGCCTGGCCACCAAGATGGCCGAATCCAGCGACCAGGTGCTGAGCTTCCTGCGTGACCTGGCCAAGCGCTCCAAGCCGTTCGCGGCCCAGGACCTGGAGCAGCTCAAGGCCTACGCCGCCGAGCAGGGCACCCCGGAGCTGGCCAGTTGGGACGCCGGCTATTACGGCGAGAAGCTGCGTGAGCAGCGCTACAGCGTGTCGCAGGAAACCCTGCGTGCCTACTTCCCGATCGACAAGGTGCTGAGCGGCCTGTTCAGCATCGTCCAACGCCTCTACGGCATCGAAATCGCCGAACTCAAGGGCTTCGACGCCTGGCACCCGGATGTGCGCCTGTTCGAGATCAAGGAGAACGGCCAGCACGTCGGGCGCTTCTTCTTCGACCTCTACGCCCGTGCCAACAAGCGCGGCGGCGCCTGGATGGACGGTGCCCGCGATCGTCGCCGCACCGCGGCAGGCGCCTTGCAGAGCCCGGTGGCCAACCTGGTGTGCAACTTCACCCCGGCTGCACCGGGCAAGCCGGCGCTGCTCACCCACGACGAAGTCACCACGCTGTTCCACGAGTTCGGCCACGGCCTGCACCACCTGCTCACCCGCATCGAGCATGCCGGCGTGTCGGGCATCAATGGCGTGGCCTGGGACGCGGTCGAGCTGCCGAGCCAGTTCATGGAGAACTGGTGCTGGGAGCCTGAAGGTCTGGCGCTGATTTCTGGCCACTACGAGACCGGCGAGCCGCTGCCCCAGGACCTGCTGGACAAGATGCTGGCGGCGAAGAACTTCCAGTCCGGGATGATGATGGTGCGCCAGCTGGAGTTCTCGCTGTTCGACTTCGAGCTGCACGCCACACATGGCGACGGCCGCAGTGTGCTGCAGGTGCTCGAGGGCGTGCGCGATGAGGTCACGGTGATGCGTCCGCCGGCCTACAACCGCTTCCCCAACAGCTTTGCGCACATCTTCGCCGGCGGTTATGCGGCGGGCTACTACAGCTACAAGTGGGCCGAAGTGCTGTCGGCCGACGCCTTCTCGCGCTTCGAGGAAGAAGGCGTGCTCAATGCCGAGACCGGCCGCGCGTTCCGCGAGGCGATCCTGGCCCGGGGCGGTTCGCGCGAGCCAATGGTACTGTTCGTCGATTTCCGTGGTCGTGAGCCTTCCATCGATGCGCTGCTGCGTCATAGTGGCCTGACCGAGGATGCGGCGGCATGAGTGAAGGCGGTGTGATCAAGACCAAGAAACGCTTTATCGCCGGGGCGGTATGCCCGGCGTGCAGCGAGCCCGACAAGCTGATGATGTGGAACGAAGACGGCGTGCCACACCGCGAGTGTGTGGCCTGCGGCTTCACCGACACCCTCAACGAGCAGGGCTTGTCGGTGCCCAAGGAGCTCGGTACCCGGGTAAACCAGCAGGCGGTCAAGGCCGAGCCGGTAAAGGTGCAGACGGTTCAGTTCTTCCCGAACCCGAAGCTCAAGAAGCCGGATTGACCCTGTCCGCCTGACGGCACTGGTCTTCTGAGCAAACCCGGATTACTGTATGCATATACAGCAATCCGGGTTTTCCACCATGAAACCAACCCCAGTCCGTGGTCGCGGTACTGCCACCAACCCCCACAACCGCTTCGCCCCCAGCCATTCGGTGGTCGAGGACGACGGCTGGCACCAGGAAGTCCCACTCACCCAGGGCACCGAGGTGCGGATCGAAACCGCCAAGACCATCATCGCCCGCAACACCTCGCCCGACCTGCCCTTCGACCGTTCGATCAACCCCTACCGCGGTTGTGAACACGGCTGCATCTATTGCTACGCCCGGCCCAGCCACGCCTATTGGGACCTCTCCCCCGGCCTCGACTTCGAGACCAAGCTCATCGCCAAGACCAATGCCGCCGAGGTGCTCGAACAGCAGTTGAGCAAGCCGGGCTATGTCTGCGCCCCGATCAACCTCGGCGCCAACACCGACCCTTACCAGCCCATAGAGCGCGAGCATCAGTTGACCCGTCGCCTGCTCGAGGTGCTGCTGCGCTACCGGCACCCGGTGACCATCGTCACCAAGGGCTCGCTGGTGCTACGAGATCTGGACATCTTGAGCGAACTGGCCAGCCAGCGCCTGGCGCGGGTGATGATCAGCCTGACCACCCTCGACGACGAACTCAAACGCACCCTCGAGCCCCGCGCGGCGGCACCCAAGGCGCGCCTGCGGGCGATCCGCGTGTTGCGCGAGGCGGGTGTGCCGGTGGGGGTGCTGTGTTCGCCGATGATCCCGATGATCAACGACAGCGAACTGGAGCACCTGCTTCAGGCCGCCAAGGAAGCTGGCGCGCAGAGCGCCGCCTACATGATGCTGCGCCTGCCGCTGGAGGTGGCTCCGTTGTTCGAACAGTGGTTGCAGGACCATTATCCGCAGCGCGCGGCCCACGTGCTCAGCCTGATTCGTCAGAGCCGGGGTGGTGAGCTGTATGACAGCCGCTTTGGCGCGCGGATGCGGGGTGTAGGCGTGTTCGCCGAGCTGCTGGCGCAGCGTTTTCGCAAGGCTTCGCGGCAGTTGGGGTTTGAAGGGCGGGAGGGGCTGGCTCTGGATTGCACGTTGTTCTGCCCACCTGGGGAGCAGATGGCGTTGTTTTGAGAGGCTGAAGGTTTTGTGGAAACGGGTTCACCCACGAAGAACCCCCACCGTACAGTTCCACTACCCTGTAACCTGACTCATACCTACCAATAATTTCATTGGAGGGTATTGGCGGCTGATGCTTTTTTGCTATTATCCAAGCCTCCCCTCGAAAACCTGGAACGCCCGTTCTAGAGCCTCCGAATTCAGTTTCAGTTAAGTTTTCTCCGCTAGCGTAGGAAGTCAGTCCACAGCGACTGTGATTTATTACCTGTGCGCGTCATCTAATTCTCCGCATAGCCAGAATCTTTCCCCGGTAAAATGGAACTTACCTACAAACCGTCAAGAGGATGAATCATGCCCGTCAAGGACCCATCCAAGCCCGTTCCGGCCGCTCCCGCCGAGAGCGCCGATGCCGCCCTGAAGCACATCGTCGACGGCTTCCTGAAGTTTCACCATGACGTTTTCCCCGAGCAGCAGGAGCTGTTCAAGAAGCTCGCCACCGCGCAGAAGCCGCGCGCGATGTTCATCACCTGCGCCGACTCGCGCATCGTGCCTGAACTGATCACCCAGAGCTCGCCGGGCGATCTGTTCGTGACCCGTAACGTCGGCAACGTGGTACCGCCCTACGGGCAGATGAACGGCGGTGTTTCCAGCGCCATCGAATACGCTGTGTTGGCCTTGGGCGTTCACCACATCATCGTCTGCGGCCACTCCGACTGCGGTGCGATGCGCGCGGTGCTCAACCCGCAGTCGCTGACCAAGATGCCGACCGTTTCCGCCTGGCTGCGCCACGCCGAAGTGGCCCGTACCGTGGTCGAGAGCAACTGCTCGTGCGAAACGGAACACGAGAGCATGCAGGTGCTGACCAAGGAAAACGTCATCGCTCAGTTGCATCACCTGCGTACCCACCCTTCGGTCGCCTCGCGCCTGGCGGCCGGACAGCTCTACATCCACGGCTGGATCTACGATATCGAAACCAGCCGCATCGAAGCCTACGATGCCGCGAGCGACAGCTTCCTGCCCCTGGCTGCTGGCGAGCCAGTGCCGTGCGCAACTCCGAGAGGCCGCTACTAAGCGACCCCAACACCTGAAGAAACCTTGATAGCCGGCTGCGCCCACCAGGCGCGGCAGGGCTTTCTGCTGCCTTGAATTTCCCTGACCTACTTGCCGGCAATCCTGCTGGCGGCCCGCGCCTGCGCGCGATTCAGGGATCCCCGTGCCGTCGGCCAGTGGAATGGCCGTGAATCAGAAAAGGAGCGTTATGGTGAACATGACACAGATAAAAGCGGCCTTGCCGCGAGAGTTGCTGGCTTCGGTCGTGGTGTTCCTGGTGGCCCTGCCGCTGTGCATGGGCATCGCGATCGCCTCGGGCATGCCGCCCGCCAAGGGGCTGATCACCGGGATCATCGGTGGCATCGTCGTGGGCTTCCTGGCCGGCTCGCCCCTACAGGTGAGCGGCCCGGCCGCGGGCCTGGCGGTGTTGGTGTTCGAGCTGGTGCGCCAGCATGGCGTGGCCATGCTCGGGCCGATCCTGCTGCTGGCAGGCCTGTTGCAGTTACTGGCCGGGCGGCTGCGCCTGGGCTGCTGGTTTCGCGTCACTGCACCGGCGGTGGTGTACGGCATGCTGGCCGGTATCGGCGTGCTGATCGTGCTGTCGCAGGTGCATGTCATGTTCGACAGTGCGCCACAGCCCTCGGGGGTCGAGAACCTGCTGGGCTTCCCCGCGACCCTGGCCTCGGCATTGCCGTTCGAAGCCGCCGGCAATGGCTGGCAGGCCGGCGCTCTGGGCCTGGGCACCATCGCGATGATGTGGGGCTGGGAACGCTGGCGCCCGCAGCGCCTGCGCTTCATCCCCGGTGCCTTGCTGGGCGTGGCGACGATGACCGCGATCAGCATCTGGCTGGCGCTGCCGGTCAACCGTGTGCAGGTGCCTGCGGACCTGTCGGAGGCGATCGACTGGATCCGTCCGGACGACCTGCTCAAACTGGCCGATCCAACCTTGCTGGTGGCCGCCTTCGCCCTGGCCTTCATCGCCAGCGCCGAGACGCTGCTGTCGGCTGCGGCGGTGGACCGCATGCACAACGGCCAGCGTTCGGATTTCGACCGGGAGCTGTCGGCGCAAGGTATCGGCAACATGCTGTGCGGTGTGCTGGGGGCATTGCCGATGACCGGCGTGATCGTGCGCAGTTCGGCCAACGTTCAGGCCGGTGCAAAGACTCGCGCCTCGGCGATCCTGCATGGCCTGTGGTTGCTGGCGTTCGTGGTGGTGCTGAGCAGCGTGCTGCAGCAGATTCCGGTGGCAAGCCTGGCGGGCGTGCTGGTGTACACCGGTATCAAGCTGGTCGATTTCAAGGCCTTCCGCGGCCTCGGGCGCTATGGCCGGATGCCGATGTTCACCTACGCCGCCACGGCGCTGGCGATCATCTTCACCGACCTGCTGACCGGCGTGCTGCTGGGCTTTGCCCTGACCTTGCTCAAGCTGGCGTTCAAGGCGGCGCGACTCAAGATCAACCTGGTCGAGCTGCCGCGTCATGGGCACATGGAGCTGCGCCTGAGCGGTGCGGCCACCTTTCTCAAGGTGCCTGCCCTGACCCAGGTGCTGGAAAGCGTGCCTGCCGGGACGCATCTGCATGTACCGCTGGCGAACCTGAGCTACATCGACCACTCGGTGCTGGAGCTGCTCGAGGACTGGGGGCGCGCGAGCCGCGCCGCCGGCTCACGTCTGTCCATCGAGCAGCGCGGGCTCAAGCGGCGCATCGAGGGCCGCTTGCGACGCAGCGTGCAAGTCTGAGGCGTCGTGTGTCCAAGTCTCAGGCCGACTTGGGCACCAGTTTGCGGCAGCCTTCTTTACGGCTGGGGTACTGCTCGCATTTGCGCAGTACCTGCTTTACCTGGTCATCGGCCTGGAGTTGACGATTGGCCAGCAGCTTCTCGGTGATGAACAACTCCTCTGAGCCCAGGTTCTGTTCGGCCTTGTCGATCATCCCTAGTGCTGCCTGGGGATCGCGGTTGCGCAGGTGATGACCGATGATCAAGTCATAGACCATCGGGCTTGCCAGCGACCAGTCCTGGATGCCCTGCAGGTCGGCGAGGGCCGCGCGGCCGTTGCCCTGCGCCGAATGCACGGCGAAAGCCGCACGCCGGATGCCTGGCTGGTTACCGACAGGAGACGCCAGCGCACGGCTGACGAAGGCCTCGGCTTCGCGGGTCTTCTTCTGCTCCAGTGCAGCGGTGGCTGCGTAGGCGTCCCGGTAAGCCTGCAGCGAACGCTGCACCGTCGCCGAATCGCGCACCTGCGGCCAGGTGCGACGGTTTACCCGCGCCTGGGTCTGTTGCTGGTATTCGCGGTCCAGATACTGGCGCAGCTCTTCGTCTCGCTGGATCGGCGACATGTGCGAGCGGGTCAGGTACTGGCCGGTGGCGTTCAATGCCGTGCCCAAGCCCTGGTTGAGCAGGGTCTGAAGTTCCTGGGTGGTGCGGTTGAGGTCGAGTTTTTTCAGCGAGTCGGTCATCGCCGTCTGGCGCTCTTGCAGGAAGCTTGCGAGCAAAGGCTTCTGCTTGCCCTGGAAGTCTTCCAGGCGTTGCAGGCTGACACTCGAGGCCCGCGGCGCGTAGCCGGCGCGGATCATCAGGTCGGCGCCGAGCAGGTCAGCCTGGTCTTCTTGGGTGCGGCCCCAGGCGGTGCTCCAGACATTGTCCGAGAAGCTGTTGGCCAGCGAGGTGTAGAGCACGGTATTGCCGATGGCCTTCTGCGTACCCACCGGGTCCTTGCTGAACAGCGCGCCGGTCTGCTTGTTGCGTCCGGTATTCTTTGCCACGGTTGCGATCACCACCGTGGTGGTGATGTTGGTGAGCAACTGTTTCTGCTCCTGGAACGCTGCGCGACGATCATGATGGCGCAGCAGCACATGGCTCATCTCGTGGCCGAGCATGGCCGCGATTTCATCCTCGCTCTCGACGTTGTCGAGCATGCCCAGCGGCACGAACAGGTTGCCGTAGGGGTCGGCCGAGGGGCCGAAGGCGTAGCTGTCGACGATGCGTACCTGCAGGTTCGGTGCCTGCCCCGGCCAGCCTTTGGCCAGGCGGTTGACGATACCTTGCAGGTAGCTTTCCAGGGCCGGGATGCGCACCAGGTTCTGCTGGCGGATCTCGTCGGCGGGAATCGCCCGGCCGTCGAAGCTCAAGCGCAGTTGCTGGGTTTTCTGTGGGTCGAGCCGATAATACGAACGCACGTCCTGATGATCGACATAACGCCCGTCCAGCCGCGACTGGGTCGAGGGGCCGACCAGGTTCTGCAAGGCGTCGTTGGCCCCGTTGAGCGTGTTGCAGCCGCCGAGCATTGCCAGCGACAGGGCGGCAGCGACGCCCTTGAGCTTGCCCGTACTCATTTCTTGCACCCGGCGCCGTAGCCGATGGTCGAGTTGTTCTGGTGGTCGTCGGAATAGCCGCTTTGCAGGGTCTGGCAGGGGAACTTGACGATGTTCAACGGCGGGTTTACCCGCACCGCCATGGTGTCCATCCAGACGTTACCCTCGGGCAGGCCTACCTGGATGATGTCCAGCTCCTTGTTGTACTGCAGCACCTTGGGCGCTTTTGGCAGGCTGCTGCTGTCGACCTGGCGCAGCGATTTGCCCTGGTCGTCCAGCACTGCCACCGACTTGCGCAGCCAGGCTTCGACTACCGGCTCGGGGGTGGCCATCACGCTCTGGCTGACCAGCAGCGACAGCAGCAATAGGGAGCTCTTGATCATCTCTGGGGTCCTTTGATAGAGAAATTCCGGGTGTCAGGCCCTGTTGGCGAACAGGGCCTGGATCCTTGCGCTGAACAACGTGAGCGACAACAGCAACAGGCCGAGCACGTTGGCCGGCGTGTAGTTGTAGTGCCAAAGCCCGCAACTGAGCAGGACGATGGCGGCGAGTACCAAGGCCCAGGCAGCCAGTGGCCGCAGCCTTGGGCGACGCCGTTGGATGAACAGCGCGCGGGTGAACAGCGGGGCGTCCAGGCTGCCCTTGAGCAGGGTGATGCCGCCCAGCAGGAGCAGTTCGAGGATATCCAGTACATCGACGGAGCCTGCCGGAATGCCGAGGTCGGCGAGGCTGGGCGTGGCCCGGTAGTAGTTCATGCCCCAGTTGATCAGGTTGTCCAGGGCCATGGCATGCCAGTAGACGCCGGGAATCTTGCCGTGCAGCGCAGATTGGGTGAGGTCGCCGGTGCCGGCGATCTGCGCGCCGACCAGGACCAGCTTCCCGCGCAGCAGTGATTCGAGCAGCTTGCGGTCGTCCGGGTCGGTGACCTCAAGGTCGGTAGGCGACAGGGTCAGGGTGTACGCGCAGGTCGCCCGTGCCTGTTTGCCCAGCTTCCAGAACACCGCCTGCTTCAGTTGCTCGAACAATCCCGGAATATCGCAGGTGCTGACATCGGCGACCTTTTCCTGCTCGGGCGAGTGATACACGCCCCATTGCACGGTCATCGGAGCAAGCTCGGCAGCGCTGGCGGGGTTTGCGGGCAGGTCTGTGCATGCCTGGTGGCGGCAATAGTCGCGGTAGAGCCGCAGGGCCGGAGTTTCCAGCGTGCCCAAGGGCGTCTTCACGGCGAGCGGGTACTGGTTGCCGAAGTCGCTCCAGCTCACCAGCGCTGGTGTGCTGACCTCGGCCAGGCGCGGCAGGGTGTTGACCGCGCCTTCGCTTGCCCGCGGCAGGCCGGTATCGGCCAGGTACAGCGGGATATCCTGCTGGCGATAGCGTTCGAACACATTGGCCAGCAGCTGGCTTTCCATGCGCGGGGGCTGCCCGGGGATTTCACGCGAGTGGTCGTGGCTGTAGAGCAGGTCGACGAACACCGCCGCCGGCTCATAGGCCAGCAGGCGTTTGAACAGCTTGCTCTGCTCGTTGTACGGCAGCGGCCAGTAGGTGTCGTTGCGCAGCAGATAGTCATCGTCGATCAAGACCACCACGACCTGTTGCTGGCCCTTGTCGGCGTAGGTAGCTGCCAACAGGCGGTTGAGCCAGCGCGACGAGGCATCGTCGGTCGAGCTGGCGATACCGAAGGGGTCGAGCAACGCGATCAGTACGACTGACAGGCCGAACAGCGCCTGGCGCAGGGAAAAAAGGGAGGGCTTCAGCATCCATGCCTCAAACAAGGGGTTGAGGCATTTTGCCACTATTGGCGATCGATCCGAAAGCGCCCGCAACCATCAAGGGGCGCATTGCGCCCCGTCAATGATCGAATCGTCGTGTTACAGCGCCAGCTCCACGCTCAATTGGCGCGACAGGCACGGCCAGCGCTTCCAGGCTGCGCCGGTCTCGGGGCTGCTGAGGGTGTTGCGATAGGCTTCGACCGACTCCACGGCAAAGCTTTCGTCATCGAGCATTTCTTCGACCGAGTGATGCACCACTTCATCCAGCTGGTTGGCGAAGTCCTCGCCGATCAACTGGTGGGCGATGAGGTTGGCCACGGTGGTGTCCACCGGAATCAGCGGCTGCTGGAAGTGGCGGATATACAGGTCGTTGACCTCCTCGACCAGACGATGGGCCAGATAGGCTTCATCGAGCAGGCAATCCAGGCCGACGTGTCCCTGCATCACCTCCGGGGGCTGCAGGAAATAGGCTTCGGCGATTTTCAGCACCGGCTTGATCTGCGACTCGATGCCGGCCTCGCGGGCGACGGCGTTGGCCGCTTCTAGCAATTCCGGAACCTGGTCGATGTAGGCGCGGACGAAGCGCGTCAAGGTACCCTGGGCGTCCTGCGGGGGCAGTTGGATCGAAGGATGCAGGTGAGGCAGTTGTTGTTCGAGGCGTTGCTTCAGTTGGCCTGTGCGGCTCTCATGTTGATGGGCGTGTTCGATCTGCTCGCGTACAGCTGCGATGTTCATGACAACTCCAGGGACAAGGCGTTACAAACGGAAGACACTAAGTTAGCTCGGCTGCGTAGATTGCTAAGACGCATTTGTTATAACAACAGGGCACTTGTTCCGCTGAGTTATATCAATGTGCCATCATTGTGCCCCGAACGCTCTGGAATAATCCTTTCAGCAATTTCAGCCAGTGCGTGAAGTTGTTTTCACATCACGCGTTGCGTGCCATTGGCCGCTGTCTATACTCCGCTTGAACGTGATTCGTTGATGAGGCCCGACTGCCGTTTGCAGGGGGCTCGGTCGTCGAAGCCAGGCAGTCTTGACCCCCGTTCCCCCCCTTATGTCGTAGAAAACGTCGTCCATGCCTCCGGGACTACAAGAACGATAAGGGGAACCCGCAATGATGCGACATCCACATGTCTGGATGGGCCTCCTGTTGTGGACGGTGTTCGGTCAGGCACACGCTGCCTGGACCGTGAACATGTCTCCGGGGGCGACGGAAGTCTCCCACGCCGTGTTCGACCTGCACATGACCATCTTCTGGATCTGCGTGGTCATCGGCGTCGTGGTGTTCGGCGCGATGTTCTGGTCGATGGTCATCCATCGCCGTTCCACCGGGCAGCAGCCTGCGCATTTCCACGAGCACACCTGGGTCGAGATCATGTGGACGGTCGTCCCGTTCCTCATCCTCGTCGCCATGGCCATCCCGGCCACCAAGACCTTGATCGACATCTACGACGCCAGCGAGTCGGACATCGATATCCAGGTCACCGGCTACCAGTGGAAATGGCACTACAAGTACCTGGGCCAGGACGTCGAATTCTTCAGCAACCTCGCCACCCCTTCCGAGCAGATCCGCAACCAGGCGCCCAAGGACGAGCATTACCTGCTCGAGGTCGATCAGCCGCTGGTGTTGCCGGTCGGGGCCAAGGTGCGTTTCCTGGTGACCGCCGCCGACGTGATCCATTCCTGGTGGGTGCCGGCCTTTGCGGTCAAGCGTGATGCCATTCCCGGTTTCGTCAACGAAGCCTGGACGCGCATCGAGAAGCCGGGCATCTACCGCGGCCAGTGCACCGAGCTGTGCGGCAAGGACCACGGCTTCATGCCCGTGGTGGTCGAGGTGAAGTCCAAGGCCGACTACGACACCTGGCTCGGCGAGCGCAAGGCCGAAGCGGCCAAGCTCAAGGAGCTGACCAGCAAGGAGTGGACGCTCGAAGAGCTGGTCGAGCGCGGCGACAAGGTCTACCACACCACCTGCGTGGCCTGTCACCAGGCCGAAGGCCAGGGCTTGCCGCCGATGTTCCCGGCGCTCAAGGGCTCGAAGATCGCCACCGGGCCCAAGGAAGCGCACCTGGGCATCGTCTTCCATGGTAAGCCCGGCACCGCCATGGCGGCGTTCGGCAAGCAACTGTCGGAGGTCGATATCGCCGCGGTGGTCACCTACGAACGCAACGCCTGGGGCAACAACAAGGGCGACATGGTCACGCCGAAGGACGTGCTGGCGCTCAAGCAGGCGGACGCGCAATGAACCGGTTTAGCCGTGGCAATCAGCGGATTGCAGGAGACAGGACATGAGTGCAGTGATCGACGACCACGGCCATGACCATGCGCATGGTCCGGCCAAGGGCCTGATGCGCTGGGTACTGACCACCAACCACAAGGACATCGGCACGATGTACCTGTGGTTCAGCTTCGCCATGTTCCTGCTTGGCGGCTCGTTCGCCATGGTGATCCGCGCCGAGCTGTTCCAGCCGGGCTTGCAGATCGTGGAGCCGGCGTTCTTCAACCAGATGACCACCATGCACGGGCTGATCATGGTGTTCGGCGCGGTGATGCCGGCGTTCGTCGGCCTGGCCAACTGGATGATTCCACTGATGATCGGCGCTCCGGACATGGCCCTGCCACGGATGAACAACTTCAGCTTCTGGCTGCTGCCGGCGGCCTTCCTGCTGCTGGTCTCGACCCTGTTCAGCCCCGGCGGCGGGCCGAACTTCGGCTGGACCTTCTATGCGCCGCTGTCGACCACCTATGCGCCGGCCAGCGTGACCTTCTTCATCTTCGCCATCCACCTGATGGGTATCAGTTCGATCATGGGCGCGATCAACGTCATCGCCACCATCCTCAACCTGCGCGCCCCGGGCATGACCCTGATGAAGATGCCGCTGTTCGTCTGGACCTGGCTGATCACCGCTTTCCTGCTGATCGCGGTGATGCCGGTGCTGGCCGGCGTGGTGACCATGATGCTGATGGACATCCACTTCGGCACCAGCTTCTTCAGCGCGGCGGGTGGCGGCGACCCGGTGCTGTTCCAGCACGTGTTCTGGTTCTTCGGTCATCCGGAGGTGTACATCATGATCCTGCCGGCCTTCGGCGCGGTCAGCTCGATCATCCCGGCGTTCTCGCGCAAACCGCTGTTCGGCTACACCTCGATGGTCTATGCCACCGGCGCGATCGCCTTCCTGTCGTTCATCGTCTGGGCACACCACATGTTCGTGGTCGGCATCCCGGTGGTGGGCGAGCTGTTCTTCATGTATGCCACCATGCTGATCGCCGTGCCCACCGGGGTGAAGGTGTTCAACTGGGTCAGCACCATGTGGCAGGGCGCGATGACCTTCGAGGCGCCGATGCTGTTCGCCATCGCCTTCGTCATCCTGTTCACCATCGGCGGCTTCTCGGGGTTGATGCTGGCTATCGCCCCGGCGGACTTCCAGTACCACGACACCTACTTCGTGGTGGCCCACTTCCATTACGTGCTGGTGCCTGGCGCGATCTTCGGCATCTTCGCTTCGGCCTACTACTGGCTGCCGAAATGGACCGGGCACATGTACGACGAAACCCTGGCCAAGCTGCATTTCTGGCTGTCGTTCGTGGGCATGAACCTGGCCTTCTTCCCCATGCATTTCGTTGGGCTGGCCGGGATGCCGCGACGGATTCCGGACTACAACCTGCAGTTCGCCGACTTCAACATGATCTCCTCCATCGGTGCGTTCATGTTCGGCGCCACGCAGGTCTTCTTCCTGTTCATCGTCATCAAGTGCATCCGCGGCGGCGAGCCGGCTCCGGCCAAGCCCTGGGATGGCGCCGACGGGCTGGAGTGGTCGGTGCCCTCGCCTGCGCCCTACCACACCTTCCAGACCCCGCCGGAAGTGAAATAGGAGACTGACGCGATGACCGGCCTGTCGCTCAAACGCCTGGTGCTGCGCCTGTTGATGCTGACGGTGGTGATGTTCGCCTTCGGCTTTGCCCTGGTGCCGATCTACGACGTGATGTGCAAGGCCTTTGGTATCAACGGCAAGACGGGCGGGCAGTACGAGGGCAGCCAGGTCAGCGACCCCTCGCGCACGGTGCGGGTGCAGTTCATGTCGACCAACGCGAGCGACATGGTCTGGGACTTCTACTCCACCGCTGACCAGCTCGAAGTGAATCCGGGCGCGGTGAACCAGATGGTGTTCGTCGCGCACAACCCGACCGACCGGCCGATGAGTGCGCAGGCCGTTCCTAGCATCACCCCGGCCGAAGCGGCCGCGTATTTCCACAAGACCGAGTGCTTCTGTTTCACCCAGCAGGTGCTGCAGCCCGGCGAGCGCATCGAGATGCCGGTGCGCTTCATCGTCGACCGCGACCTGCCGGGCAATGTGAAGCACCTGACCCTGGCCTACACCTTGTTCGACATCACTGCGCGTCACCCGCCGGTCGCCCATGCCGCGGTACAGGACGTTCAGGGCGCCCGCTGAGGGAAGGAGAACAGCAATGGCAAGTCATGAGCACTACTACGTTCCGGCGCAGAGCAAGTGGCCGATCATCGCCACTATCGGGCTGTTCATCACGGTGTTCGGCCTGGGTACCTGGTTCAACGACCTCAAGGCCGGACATCCGGAATCCCACGGGCCGCTGATCTTCTTCGTCGGTGCGCTGTTTCTGGCCTACATGTTGTTCGGCTGGTTCGGTGCGGTGGTCAAGGAGAGCCATGCCGGGCTGTACAGCGCGCAGATGGACCGCTCGTTCCGCTGGGGCATGAGCTGGTTCATCTTCTCGGAGGTGATGTTCTTCATGGCCTTCTTCGGGGCGCTGTTCTATGTGCGGGTGCTGGCCGGACCCTGGATCGGCGGCGAAGGGGCCAAGGGCGTGACGCACATGCTCTGGCCCAGCTTCGAGTTCGTCTGGCCGCTGCTGCACACGCCCGATCCGAAGCTGTTCCCGCCGCCCAAGGACATCATCAACCCCTGGCACCTGCCGCTGATCAACACCCTCCTGCTGGTCAGCTCCAGCGTCACCATCACCATCGCCCACCATGCTCTGCGCAAGGGCCATCGCGGCGCGCTGAAACTGTGGCTGGGGCTGACCATCCTGCTGGGGCTATCGTTCCTGGCGCTGCAGGCTTACGAATACTACGAGGCCTACGTGCACCTTGGCCTGACCCTGGGCTCGGGAATCTACGGTGCGACCTTCTTCATGCTCACAGGTTTTCATGGTGCGCACGTCACGCTCGGCACCTTGATCCTGATCGTGATGTTCGTGCGCGTGCTGCGCGGGCATTTCAACCCGGACAAGCATTTCGGGTTCGAGGCGGCCAGCTGGTACTGGCACTTCGTGGATGTGGTGTGGGTGGGGTTGTTCATCTTTGTGTATGTGCTTTAGCCGCAAGGTGGACCCTGTGGGTGGGGCAATTCAGAACGGCGCGTGCGAAACCAGCTGCCCGCTGATGAAACCCCAGGCCACCAGGCCGACGGTCAGGGCGGCCAGGATCACGCGCACGGTCAGGGCCTTGAGCAAGCGGGTCGACTGGTCATCGTCCTTGACCAGGAACACCAGGCCACTGAACAGGCTGGCGATAGTGGCCAACAGCATCAGGACAATCGCGGCCTTGAGCATGGCGAAACTCCGGGGGGATGCAGTGATGTGGACAAGTATAGCGATCGACAGGGCGAGGCCGCGGTGAGGCCATTTCGCCCAGGGCTGGTCCCGACCCTGGTGGTGTTCGCACTGCTGCCGGGGCTGATCGCGCTTGGCTGCTGGCAACTGCGTCGGGCCGAAGAAAAGCGCCAACTGCTCGACAGCTACGCCGAGCGGCGCATCGAGGCACCGGTGGCCGTGGCGCAGCTTGTGCAACTGCCTGACCCGGCCTTCTACCGCGTGCGCCTGTTCGGTCAGTTCGACCCCGAGCACAGCCTGCTGCTGGACAACCGCCTGCGCGACGGCCAGGCCGGTGTCGAGCTGCTGCAACCTTTCCACGACCAGGCCAGCGGCCAGTGGTTGCTGGTCAATCGCGGCTGGTTGCCCTGGCCGGACCGCCGCGTGCCTGTGCGTTTCGACACCCCGGCCCAGCCCCTGGCGTTGCAGGCCACGGTCTATGTGCCGCCAGGCAGCACCTTTCAGCTGCACCCCGACCCGCCCGGCGGCCAGTGGCCGCACCTGCTGACCGCTGTCGATCCCGCGCAGCTCTGGCAGCAGCTGGCGCGCGAAGGCTTCGCCCATGAACTGCGCCTGGAACCAGGCCCTGCCAGCTATCGGCTGGATTGGCCGGTCGTTGCCATGGGCCCGGAAAAACACCTCGGCTATGCCGTGCAGTGGTTCGCCCTGAGCACGGCGCTGGTGCTGCTGTACCTGTATTTCGGCTGGCACAACGACAACAAGGAGAAACGCCATGGCCGCCGCCACGAGTCCACTGGACGTGCCTGAAGGGCGCAAGTCCCGCACCCGCGGGCGCTTGCAGCTGATCCTGATCCTGCTGGTGACCCTCGGTCCGATGATCCTCGCCACCAGCATGTACAAGCTCAAGTTTTGGGTGCCGGAGGGGCGCAGCTACCATGGCGTGATGATCGGCAATGGCCAAAGCCGCGCCGATATCGGCATCCAGGCTCAGGACGAGCGCTGGCAACTGCTGGTCAGCACGCCCGATGCCTGCACCGAGGACTGCCAGCAACTGGTCTACCTCGCCCGACAGATCCAGGTCGGCCTTGGCCGCGATGCCAGCCGCGCCAGCCATGCGCTGGCAACCGCGACGCCCGTGAGTGGCGACTACCAGGCGCTGCTCGAGCGAGAGTATCCGCAACTGCAGCGCTATCCGCTGGATGCCGACCGCTATCGCACAAAGGTCGTCGAGCCCGGCGCGCAACTGTGGATCGTCGATCCCCACGGCAACCTGGTGCTGCGCTACGACGCCAAGGTCAAGGGCAAGCATGTGCTCGACGACCTGCGCCACCTGCTCAAGCTGTCCAACATCGGCTAGGAGGCCAGCATGGCCAGACCCGGTTACCGACTCGCTGTGTTCGCCACCCTGCTGGCACTGGTCGTCGTGCTGCTCGGCGCCTACACGCGCCTGACTCACGCCGGCCTCGGCTGCCCCGACTGGCCCGGCTGCTATGGCTTCATTGGGGTGCCCAAGACCGATGCGCAACTGGCCCATGCCGAGTTGCACTTCCCCGAGCATCCAGTGGAAGAAGCCAAGGGCTGGGCGGAGATGGTGCATCGTTATTTCGCCGGCACCCTGGCGCTGGTCATCGCTTGGCTGGCGATAGGTGCGGTACGTCGTCATGGCCGCGACGGCGGGCCCTACCGGTTGCCGGTGCTGCTGCTGGCCGTGGTGCTGGCACAGGCAGCGTTCGGCATGTGGACGGTGACCCTCAAACTCTGGCCGCAGGTGGTCACGGCGCATCTACTCGGAGGCTTCACCACCCTGAGCTTGCTGTTCCTGTTATCCCTGCGTCTATCCCGGGCCTTTGCGCCACCGCCCAAGCTGCCGTTGAGTCTGCGTCGGGTGGCTGCGCTGGCACTGCTGGTGGTGATTGGGCAGATCGCCCTGGGCGGGTGGGTGAGTGCCAACTACGCGGCAGTCGCCTGCATCGACTTGCCGACCTGCCATGGTCAATGGTGGCCGGCGGCAGACTTCAGCAACGGTTTCCATCTCACCCAGCACGTCGGCCCCAACTACCTGGGTGGGCAGCTCGACAGTGACGCGCGTACGGCCATCCACATCAGCCATCGCCTGGGCGCGTTGATGGTCGTGGCAGTGCTGTTGATGCTGAGCTGGAAGCTGCACCGCAATGGCCTGTCCGGCCTGGCCCGGCTGGTGCTTGCTGCCTTGGCGCTGCAGGTGGGGTTGGGGATCAGCAACGTGCTGCTGCACCTGCCGCTGGGGGTTGCCGTGGCGCACAACGCCGGGGGCGCCCTGTTGCTGCTGACCATGGTGCTGGTGAACTACCGCATTCGGGTGGTCGACAAGGTGCGTGTCGGCCTGGGCTGGCGCCTGCGGCCGGTCACGCCTGGCGGCGTTTCCCATCATCTGAGGAACGACACGTGGCGACGGTTCTGAGCCAAGGGCGGCAGCGCGCCGGCTGGCGCGACTACCTGGAGCTGACCAAGCCCAAGGTGGTGGTGCTGATGCTGATCACCTCGCTGGTAGGCATGTTCCTCGCCACCCGCGCGGGTGTGCCGTGGACGGTGCTGCTGTTCGGCAATTTGGGCATCGCCCTGTGCGCCGGCGGCGCGGCGGTGGTCAACCATGTGCTGGACCGGCGCATCGACGCCTTGATGGCCCGCACCTGCAAGCGCCCGGTGGCCAAGGGACGGGTTGCGCCCCTGCCGGCGCTGGCGTTCGCCCTGGCCTTGGCAATCGCCGGGATGACGTTGCTGCTGGCCTTCACCAATCCGCTCACAGCCTGGCTCACGCTCGCCTCCCTGTTGGGCTATGCGGTCGTCTACACCGGCTTTCTCAAGCGCGCCACGCCGCAGAACATCGTGATCGGCGGCCTGGCGGGCGCCGCCCCGCCGTTGCTGGGTTGGGTCGCGGTCAGCGGCCACCTGAGCGCGGAGCCGCTGTTGCTGGTGCTGATCATCTTTACCTGGACGCCACCGCACTTCTGGGCTCTGGCCATCCACCGCAAGGAGGAATACGCCAAGGCCGAGATACCCATGCTGCCGGTGACCCACGGCGAGCACTACACCAAGCTGCACATCCTGCTCTACAGCCTGGTGCTGCTGGCGGTGAGTCTGCTGCCCTACGCCATCCACATGAGCGGCCCGCTCTACCTGGCCTGCGCCCTGTTGCTGGGGCTGCGCTTTGTCCAGTGGGCCTGGGTGTTGTACCGTGGCACCCGGCCGCACGCGGCGATCGGCACCTTCAAGTACTCTATCGCGTACCTGTTCCTGCTGTTCATCGCCCTGCTCGTTGACCACTACCTGTTGCTGAACCTATGACCCGAACCCAGAAAACCGTCTTCATCCTCGTTGCCCTGGTCGCGCTGATCATGGGCTTGACCGTCAACAAGGTGCTCAATGGCCGTAGCGAGGCCAACCCGGCCGAGCTGATCGATGCCGGCATCATCCTCCTGCCGCAGAGCCGCAGCGTGCCGGATGTGACCATGAACGACCAGAACGGCCAGCCAGTGGCGCTGGATCAGTTGAAGGGCAAGTGGTCGTTGCTGTTCTTCGGCTACACCTACTGCCCGGACATCTGCCCAACCACATTGGCGCAGTTGCGCCAGGTGAAGAGCGAGTTGCCCAAGGAGGCAATCGACCGTTTGCAGGTGGTACTGGTAAGCGTCGACCCGAACCGCGACACGGCTCAGCAGCTCAAGCAGTACCTGGGCTATTTCGACAAGGATTTCGTGGGGCTGGCAGGTTCCATCGAGGATACCCAGAAGCTGGCCAATGCCCTGAGCATTCCGTTCATCCCGGCGGACACCAGCAAGCCAGGGTACACCGTCGATCACAGTGGCAACCTGGCGGTGGTCGGGCCGGACGGGCGTCAGCGCGGGTTCATTCGTGCGCCGTTCAACAACCAGAAGCTGGTGGCGCAGTTGCCGGGGCTGGTCAAGCGGGATTGATGAACCCCCAAAAGCTTCGCGGGCAAGTCGGCGTTCCGGCTTGCCCGCGAAAAATCCAGCGCGATCGTTCGGCTTAGAACGCCGGCACCACGGCGCCCTTGTACTTCTCGTTGATGAACTGCTTCACCTCAGGCGAGTGCAGAGCCTGCACCAGTTTCTTCACCGCGTCCGCGTCCTTGTTGTCCTCACGGGTCACCAGGATGTTCACGTACGGCGAGTCGCTGCCTTCGATGGCCAGGGCGTCCTTCTCTGGATTGAGCTTGGCTTCCAGGGCGTAGTTGGTGTTGATCAGCGCTGCATCGACCTGGGTCAGCACGCGCGGGATGGTGGCCGCTTCCAGTTCGCGGAATTTCACACCCTTCGGATTTTCAGCCACATCCTTCACGGTGGACAGGATGTTGGTGTTGTCCTTGAGCTTGATCACGCCAGCCTTGTCCAGCAGCAGCAGAGCGCGGCCGCCGTTGGTGGCGTCATTGGGGATGACCACGGTGGCGCCCGATGGCAGTTCGTCGAGCTTCTTGATCTTGGCCGAGTAGACGCCCAGTGGCTCGATGTGCACGCCGGCAACGCTGACCAGCTTGGTGCCCTTGGCCTTGTTGAATTCATCCAGGTAGGGCTGGTGCTGGAAGAAGTTGGCGTCCAGGCGTTTTTCCGCGACCTGCACGTTCGGTTGAATGTAGTCGGTGAACTCCTTGACCTTCAGCTCCACGCCTTCCTTCGCCAGCTGTGGTTTGACGAAGTTGAGGATCTCGGCGTGCGGCACCGGGGTGGCGGCGACGGTCAGGGTTTCGGCGGCATTGGCCGAGAAGGCCGCGACGGCGGCGACGACAGCGAACAGCTTTTTCATCGATCACTCCTTGTGAGGGCCGCGACGGCCCCCGAACGGGACGGCCGGGCCGACCCTGTTAGGCTTACTTACGGGAAAAATGTACGACCAGCTTGTCGCCGACGCTCTGCAGAATCTGCACCAGTACCAACAGCAGTACCACCGTGACGATCATCACGTCGGTCTGGAAACGCTGGTAGCCGAAGCGGATGGCCAGGTCGCCGAGGCCGCCCGCGCCCACCACACCGGCCATCGCGGTGTAGGACACCAGGGTGATGGCGGTGACGGTGATGGCCGCGAAGATGCCCGGACGGGCCTCCGGCAGCAAGGCGTTGGTGATGATCTGGCGGGTGGTGGCGCCCATCGACTGGGTGGCTTCGATGATGCCGCGGTCCACCTCGCGCAGTGCGGTCTCGACCAGGCGCGCGAAGAATGGCGTGGCGCCCACGACCAGTGGCGGAATGGCACCGGCCACGCCCAGCGAGGTACCGGTGATCAGCACGGTGATCGGAATCATCACGATCAACAGGATGATGAACGGCAGTGAACGCAGGATGTTGACGATCAGCGACAGCAGCGCGTAGACGCCCTTCTGCTCGAACATCTGCCGGGGCCCGCAGAGGAACAGCAGCACGCCCAGTGGCAGGCCGAGCAGCACCGTGAACAGCAGCGAGCCGAACAGCATGATCAGGGTGTCGCCGGTGGCGAGGGAAATCTCGGCCCAGTCGACGTTGGCGAAGAAATTCAGGGCGTCCATCAGCGCAGGACCTCCATGTGTACGTCAGCCGCCTTGAAGCGGTCAAACGCTGCATCGATGTTGCCGCCGGTGACGGCGAGAGTCAGTTGGCCGTAGGGGACATCCTTGATGCGGTCGATACGACCGGCCAGGATGCTGTAGTCCACCCCGGTCTCTCGGGCCACGGTACCCAGCAGCGGCGCGTAGGTAGCGTCGCCCTGGAACGTCAGGCGCACGATGCGGCCCGGCACGTGGGCGAAGTCGTCGCGCTGCTCGCCTTCATCGACCTGCTCGTCTTCCTGGACGAAGCGCTTGGTGGTCGGGTGTTGCGGGTGCAGGAACACGTCCGCCACCGGCCCCTGCTCGACAATCACCCCGGCGTCCATCACCGCCACGCGGTCGCAGACTCGGCGGATCACATCCATCTCGTGGGTGATCAGCACGATGGTGAGCTTCAGCTCGCGGTTGATCTCGGCCAGCAGTTGCAGCACCGAGGCGGTGGTCTGCGGGTCGAGGGCGCTGGTGGCCTCGTCACACAGCAGGATCTTCGGGTTGGTCGACAGCGCCCGGGCGATGCCCACGCGTTGTTTCTGGCCGCCCGACAGTTGTGCCGGGTATTTTTTCGCGTGGTCCGACAATCCGACGCGGGCCAGCAACTGGCTGACGCGCTTGTCGATCTCTGCGCGCGACAGCTCGCCGGCCAGCACCAGTGGCAGGGCGACGTTGTCTGCGACGGTTTTCGAGGCGAGCAGGTTGAAGTGCTGGAAGATCATGCCGACCTGCTGGCGGAAGCGGCGCAGTTGGTTGGCGTCGAAGGCGGTGACGTCTTCGCCATCGACACGATGATCTTGCCGCCGGACGGCGCTTCGAGGCGGTTGATCAGGCGCAGCATGGTGCTCTTGCCAGCGCCGGAGTGGCCGATCAGGCCGAACACCTGGCCATTCTCGATGGTCAGGCTGGTCGGATTCAGGGCGGGGATGTCCCTACCGGCGACGCGGTAGGTCTTGTGCACACGTTGGAACTCGATCACGTAGCGAACCTTGTGGGGCGCATGGAAATTGGGGGCAGCGGTGAGCTGCGGTGGCGCATTTTAGCCTTTTCCCATAGTTGTTCTTAGCATTTATTTCGTAATCGACCAATCGATCCGGCATAACGCGACAACCGGTAATCCCGATGGAACGCTTGGCGAAACGGTCCAGTCATTACTTGAACAAGCCCGAACGGGCAGCCTGAAGACTGATGAGGAGAGCCAAGATGTCGAGCAACAGGACGGATGCGCCCAAGCAGAGCGAACTGGCCGGTACCCAGACGCCTGACCGCGCCAACACCAATGCCAAGCTGCAAAGCCTCGAACAGGACCGTAACGACGCTACCGGCCAGGCGCTGCGTACCAACCAGGGCGTACGTATCGCCGACAATCAGAACACCCTCAAGGCGGGCGCGCGCGGGCCTTCGCTGCTCGAAGACTTCATCATGCGCGAGAAGATCACCCACTTTGACCACGAGCGCATCCCGGAGCGCATCGTGCACGCCCGAGGTACCGGTGCCCATGGTTATTTCCAGAGTTATGGCGATCACAGCGCCCTGACCAAAGCCGGCTTCCTGCAGGATGCCGAGAAGATCACCCCGGTGTTCGTGCGTTTCTCCACGGTGCAGGGGCCGCGTGGCTCAGGTGATACAGTGCGTGATGTCCGTGGATTTGCCGTCAAGTTCTATACCGATGAAGGCAACTTTGACCTGGTTGGCAACAACATGCCGGTGTTTTTCATCCAGGATGCGATCAAGTTTCCCGACTTCGTTCACGCGGTGAAGCCTGAGCCGCACAACGAAATACCAACCGGCGGCTCGGCCCACGATACGTTCTGGGACTTCGTTTCGCTGGTGCCCGAGTCGGCGCACATGGTGATGTGGGCCATGTCCGACCGCGCCATCCCGCGTAGCCTGCGGATGATGGAAGGCTTCGGTGTGCATACCTTCCGGCTGATCAACGCCGAGGGCGTAGCCAATTTCGTCAAGTTCCACTGGAAGCCGCGTCAGGGCGTGCATTCGGTATTGTGGGACGAAGCGCAGAAGCTGGCGGGCAAGGACACCGACTACCATCGCCGCGATCTGTGGGAGGCCATCGAGACCGGTGACTATCCCGAGTGGGAACTGGGCGTGCAGATCGTGCCGGAGGAAGACGAGCACAAGTTCGACCTCGACCTGCTCGACCCGACCAAGATAATTCCCGAAGAACTGGTGCCGGTGACGCCGCTGGGCAAGATGGTGCTCAACCGCAATCCGGACAACTTCTTCGCCGAAATCGAACAGATCGCCTTTTGCCCGGGGCATATCGTGCCGGGCATCGACTTCACCAATGACCCGCTGCTGCAAGGCCGGCTGTTCTCTTACACCGACACTCAGATCAGCCGCCTGGGTGGGCCGAACTTCCACGAGATCCCGATCAACCGGCCGGTGGCGCGCAATGACAACAATCAGCGCGATGCCATGCACCGTCACACCATTCACAAGGGCCGCGCCGCCTACGAGCCCAACTCGATCGATGCTGGCTGGCCGAAAGAAACCCCAGCAGCGCCGCAGGACGGTGGCTTCGAGAGCTACCAGGAGCGCGTCGACGCGCACAAGATCCGCCAGCGCAGCGAGTCGTTCGGCGATCACTTCTCGCAAGCCCGGCTGTTCTTCCACAGCATGAGCGACACCGAACAACAGCACATCATCAAGGCCTACAGCTTCGAACTGGGCAAGGTCGAGCGCGAGCATATTCGTGCGCGAGAGGTTAATGAGATTCTGGCCAATATCGACCTGAAGCTTGCGGCGGCGGTCGCGCAGAATCTTGGTTTGCCGGCGCCCAAGAGCGGGACGGTCAAGGGTAAGGAGTCGAAACTCAAGGCGTCGCCGGCCCTGAGCCAAATGAATCATCCCGGCGATGTGGGCATCAAGGGGCGCAAGATCGCGTTGCTGGTGGCCAATGGCGTGGATGACGAAAGCGTCGACAGGCTGGTCAAGGCGCTGGAGGCCCACAGCGCACGTCCCATGCTGCTGGGGCCAACCTCGGCGCCGGTGAAGACCTCTGGCGGCAAGGCGCTGGCGGTGGATGCGTCGATGGAAGGCATGCCTTCGGTCATGTTCGACGGGATCCTGGTGCCCGCTGGCAAGGCCTCGCTGGATGCACTGGCGGCCAGCGGGGTGGCCAAGCACTTCCTGCTCGAGGGCTACAAGCACCTCAAGGCGATCGCTCTGGCCAATGATGGCAAGGCGCTCCTGGGGGCGCTGGGGCTCAAGGAGGACAAGGGGTTGCTGCTTGGGGATGACCAGAAGACCGTGGAAGCCTTCGTAAAGGCGGTCGAAGGGCACCGGGTATGGGAACGGGAGGCGGCTGCAGAAGCGATTCCGGCTTGATGCCGTAGCATCTGTTCGCGGGTAAACCCGCTCCCACAGGTTATGTACGCATCTGTGGGGGCGGGTTTACCCGCGAAGATGTCGACGCTGTCTCAGCGCTGATGCGGCACCAGCACCACTTGTGCTGGCAATGCCCGCTGGATCTCGTGCTTCTGCTTCAGCGCAAAGTCCGCATCGATCCGCTTCACCCGCTTCTGCAGCAGGGTCTTGAGCCACGGTGCATCCTGTGTGCGTGGCACCTGGAACACCACTTCGCACTGGTAATTCACCACATCGGCGGCGATGTTATCCAGTTGCTTGCGCATGGCTGCAATGTCCGTGGTTTTCAGTGCAATCACCGTGCTCGGTGCCGCCGGGTCGATGACCCGTGCCTGTGGCTTGGATTCTGCAGCCTTCAGCGCGGCTTCAGCCTTGTCCAGCTCGGCCTGGCGAGCATGGGCGACGGCATCACCGCCGGTCAGCGCGGGTGCCTGGGGCATCAGTGCACGGGCGCGCGCCAGCGCAGTGGCGGCCGCATTGACGTCGCCTTTCTGCAGGACGATCTGGCTGCGTTGCAGGTAGGCTTCGGCGATCTGGCGCTGGTATTGCTCGATACGCGCATCGTTCGGCGACTGTGCCTGCAGGCTGGCGAGCTGGTCTTCGGCAGTGGCCAGCTCGTTGCTGGCGATGTTCTGTTGCAACTGCTGCCAGGCGTCTGGCTGCGCAGGCGCGACCGGCTGCTCGACCGGGGCACTGGAACAGGCGGCCAGTAACAGGGAAAACGCGGCAACAAGCAGATAACGGGAGGCGAACGGCTTCATTCCTGCGACTCTCTATTTGCGCAAAAAGCGAGCAAGTCTACACCCAGGTGCGCACGCTCGAAAACAAGTCTTACAGACCCTTTACGGGCGCAAAGGTTGCAGGGTGCGTCAATGCGCACCCTGAAATTTCAGCGCTTGGGCAATGCCAGGCTCAGCAAGAATAGCACTGCGGCACAGACCACGATCGATGGACCAGCAGGCGTATCCTTGAACCAGGACATCGCCAGCCCCCCGCAAACCGCTGCCACGCCCAGCAAACTGGCGCCCAGGGCCATCTGCTCCGGCGAGCGCGCGTGACGCTGTGCCGCAGCGGCCGGGATGATCAGCAGCGAGGTGATCAGCAGCACGCCGACGATCTTCATCGCCACTGCGATCACCACCGCGATCAGCAGCATCAGCGCCATACGCAGGGCCGCCACTGGCAGGCCCTCGACCATCGCCAGCTCCTCGTGCACGGTGATTGCCAGCAGCGGGCGCCAGAGCACCGCGAGCAAGCCCAGCACCAACACGCTGCCGCCGAGAATCCATGAAAGGTCGGTGGTACTGATCGCCAGCAGATCACCGAACAGGTAGGCCATCAGGTCGATGCGCACATCGTGCATGAAGCTCAGCACCACCAGTCCAAGCGACAGGGTGCTGGGTGCGAGGATGCCGAGCAGGGTGTCGGAGGCCAGCGGCTGACGCTGTTGCAGGGTCACTAGCAGGATCGCCAGCAGCAGGCAGCCGACCGTTACCGCGAGCGTAGGGCTGACGTCCAGCACGAAGCCCAGCGCCACGCCCAGCAGCGCGGCATGGGACAAGGTGTCGCCGAAATAGGCCATGCGCCGCCAGACCACGAAGGAGCCCAGTGGGCCGGCCACCAGCGCCAGGGAAAGACCGGCAAGCAAGGCGTACAGAAGAAAATCAGCCATGCTTGCAGTGCTCTCCGTGAACATGGGCGCCAGGGGCGATCACCGCGCCGTGCAGATCGTGGCTGTGATCGTGATGGTGGTGGTAGACCGCAAGGCTTGGAGCGTTCTGGCCGAACAGCTCGACGAAGGCCGGGTCGTTGCTGACCTGCTCCGGGTGCCCGGAGCAGCACACGTGGCGGTTCAGACAGACCACCTGGTCGGTGGCGCTCATCACCAGGTGCAGGTCGTGGGAGACCATCAGCACACCGCAGCCATGGCGGTCGCGCAGGCGGGTGATGAGGTTGTACAGCTCGGTCTGGCCAACCACGTCGACGCCCTGTACCGGTTCGTCGAGCACCAGCAGTTCAGGCTCGCGCAGCAGCGCCCGCGCCAGCAATACCCGTTGCATCTCGCCCCCGGAGACCGTCTGGATCGGGCTGTCGATGACGTGTTCGGCGCCCACCTCCTGCAATGCCGACAACGCCGCGGCGCGATCCACGCCCGGTACCAGGCGCAGGAAACGCAGTACCGACAGCGGCAGGGTGGCGTCTACCTGGATCTTCTGCGGCATGTAGCCGATGCGCAGGCGCGGCTTGCGCCAGACCTTGCCACTGTTCGGCTTGAGCAGACCGAGCACGGCGCGCACCAGCGTGGTCTTGCCAGCACCGTTGGGGCCGATCAGGGTGACGATCTGGCGTGGTGCGACCGACAGGTCGATGCTGTCGAGCACCGCTTCGCCGCCAAAGGTGACGCCGACCTGCTCCAGGCGGATCAGCGCGTCGCTCATGCGGCGCCCCGGCAGTTACTGCAAAGGCCGACCACTTCGACGGTCTGGGTGTCGACGGCAAAGCCCACGGCCTTGGCACTGGCGACGATGGCGCCGCTGATGCTCTCCTGCTCCAGTTCGATGGCCACGTGGCATTCGCGGCAGATCAGGAACTGGCCTTGGTGCTTGTGTTCAGGGTGGCTGCAGCCGATGAAGGCGTTGAGCGAGGCGATGCGGTGCACCAGGCCGTTTTCGAGCAGGAAGTCCAGGGCGCGGTACACGGTCGGTGGTGCGGCGCGGCGGCCGTCCTGTTCGCTGAGCACGGCGAGGATGTCGTAGGCGCCCAGCGGCTTGTGGCTTTGCCACACCAGCTCCAGCACACGGCGGCGCAGCGCGGTCAGGCGCAGACCCTGGCGGACGCACAGGGCGTCGGCTTCGGCCAAGGCGCTGTGGACGCAATGGGAATGATCGTGGGGACGGTGAGCCAGCGGCGTGATTGACATGGGCGGCGACGGTTATCGATGGAGACGTTATTATGTTACCTGTTTCTGACGAGCCGAGTATCCACTGTGTCCCGATTCCTTGCTCTCTTTGTCGCTTTCATCACCTTCTCGGCCCAGGCCGACGTGCGTGTGCTGACCAGCATCAAGCCCCTGCAGCAGATCGCTGCCGCGGTTCAGGACGGTGTCGGCAGCCCCGAAGTGCTGCTGCCGCCCGGCGCCTCGCCGCACAACTACGCCTTGCGCCCGTCCGACGTACGGAAGGTGGGCGATGCCGACCTGCTGTACTGGATTGGCCCGGACATGGAGAGCTTCCTGCCGCGCGTGCTGAAAAACCGCAGCAAGCCGACCATCGCCGTGCAGACGCTGGCGGACATGAAGCTGCGTCGTTTTGGCGAGGACAGCCACTCGCATGAAGAAGACCACGACGATCACGACCATGACCACCAGCCGGGGTCGCTCGATGCGCACCTGTGGCTGTCATCGGTCAATGCCCGGGTGATTTCGGCGAAAATGGCCAGCGACCTGGCGACGGCGGATCCGGCCAATGCGGCGCGTTATCAGGCCAACCAGAAGGCCTTCGTCGAGCGTCTGGACGCGCTCGACCAGCGGATCAAGGCCCGTGTGGCCGGCATTGCCGGCAAGCCTTACTTCGTGTTCCACGAAGCGTTCGACTATTTCGAAGCCGAGTACGGGCTGCGTCATACCGGCGTGTTCAGCGTCGCCGCCGAAGTGCAGCCGGGTGCCCAGCATGTCGCGGCCATGCGCAAGCGTCTGCAGGAAGTTGGCCCGACCTGCGTGTTCAGCGAGCCGCCGATCCGCCCGCGCCTGGCCGAAACACTGGTGGCCGGGCTGCCGGTGACCTTGGCGGAGCTGGATGCACTGGGTGGGAACGATCCGGTGGATGGCAAGGGCTACGAGCGTTTGCTGGAGAAGCTGGGCAACGACCTAGTGGGTTGCCTGGAGCATCTCTAGCGGCTGACCCGGCCCTATCGCGGGGCAAGTCGCAGCGGCGAACCGTCGCTCCCACAGGTACGGCGTTGATTCTGGGTTCAGTGCCGTGCCTGTGGGAGCGGCGGTTCGCCGCTGCGACTTGTCCCGCGATAGGGCCGCCGCGCTTACAGCGCAAACGGCAACTTCAAAGCCACCTGCTGACGCTGCACCAAACGCACCTCGAACTCGCTCGGATCATGGATCGTCACGTCCATGCCGGCGAAGTCCCGCGCCGCGATCAGGCGCGACAGCCAGAAGCGTACGCAACCCACGCGCAGCATCACCTGCCACAGCTCTGCCTCGGCCGCAGTGAACGGCCGCAGCGCCGCGTACGCCCCCAGCAGCGCCTGGGCGCGCGGCAGATCGATGCCGCCGTCGGCGTCCAGGCACCAGTCGTTGATGGTGATGGCGATGTCATACAGCATCGGCCCGGAGCAGGCGTTGTAGAAATCGATCAGCCCGGTCAGGTGGGTGCCTTCGAACATCACGTTGTCGCGGAACAGGTCGGCGTGCAGGTTGGCCCTGGGCAGTGCCAGGATCTGCGCCTTGTGCGCGGCGATTTCGTCCAGTGCGGGTTGCAGCAGCTGCGCCTGTTCGGTGCTCAGGCCCGGCAGCAGGTCGGCGCCTGAGGCCAGCATCCAGTCCAGGCCCCGATCGGTGCGGCGCTCGATGATGCGCTCGCGGGTCGCCAGGTGGATATGCGCCAACAGCTCGCCAACCTGGGCGCAGTGCTGGTTGTTCGGCGCCTTGACGTGCTTGCCCGACAGCCGTGGCTGCAGCAGTGCCGGCTTGCCGCACAGTTCGCGCAGGCCCTTGCCGTCGCGATCGCGCACAGCGTAGGGAACGGGCATGTCGGCGTCATGCAGGACGTCGAGCAGTTCGATGAAGAACGGCATGTCTTCGGCCGGCCCCCGCTCGATCAGCGTCAGGACGAATTCCCCTTTTTCCAGGCTTACGAAGAAATTGCTGTTTTCGGTTCCGGCGGCAATGCCCTGGAAGTCGAGCAGACGGCCCAGCTCGTACGGCGCCAGAAAGGTTTCCAGCTCAGGCCGGGACACAGGGGTGAAGACTGACATGTTGAAAAGTTGCCCATACGGGCACCACCTGGAGGAGGTGCCTGGTTGATAAGAACGATACGCGTTACTAGCTTACCATTCGAAGATTTTCCAGGACGGAATCAGCATGTCCGGCTGGTCGGATCGAATGAAATTGCCATCGGAGCCATCGGCGCGTACCAGGAAATAAGGCTTGCCGTTTTTCGGCGTGATCTTGATCGCATACAGGAAACCGTTCTGACGGTACTCCTGGATGGTTCTGTCGCCTTCCGTGCGAATGGTCACATCGGGATCTGCCGATGGGGCGTCGTCCGCCGCCAGCGTAACGACCGGCATGGTGGCCAGCAGGCTGAGCAGTAACAGGCGAATGGGTGTACGCATGATAACCTAAGTCCTTTTGTCGTCACTGATCCGGCTATTCTAGCTCCGGACCCGTCGAAAAGGTTGATTCTCCTCATGAGCCAAGCGCCTCTCGTCCTGGTGGACGGTTCGTCCTACCTCTACCGCGCCTTTCACGCCCTGCCGCCGCTGACCACCTCCAAAGGCATGCCCACCGGTGCGGTCAAGGGCGTGCTGAACATGCTCAAGAGCCTGCGCAAGCAGTACCCGGACAGCCTGTTCGCGGTGGTCTTCGACGCCAAGGGCGGCACTTTCCGCGATGCCATGTTCGCCGAGTACAAGGCCAACCGCCCGAGCATGCCCGACGATCTGCGTGTGCAGGTCGAACCGTTGCACGCCAGCGTCAAGGCCCTGGGCTACCCGCTGCTGTGCGTCGAGGGTGTCGAGGCCGACGACGTGATCGGTACCCTGGCCCGCAGCAGTGCGGCAGCCGGGCGTCCGGTCATCATCTCGACCGGCGACAAGGACATGGCGCAACTGGTAGACGGCCACATCACCCTGGTCAACACCATGACCGGCACGGTGCTCGACGTGGCAGGCGTGCACGAGAAGTTCGGCGTGGGCCCTGAGCACATCATCGACTTCCTGGCTCTGATGGGTGACAAGGTCGACAACATCCCCGGTGTTCCGGGGGTCGGCGAGAAGACCGCAGTGGGCCTGTTGACCGGTATCGGTGGCGGTCTGCGTGACCTGTACCAGAACCTCGACAAGGTTCCGGGCCTGGCCATTCGCGGCGCCAAGACCCTGCCGGCCAAGCTCGAGGAGCACCGCGACGCGGCGTTTCTGTCGTATGAGCTGGCGACCATCAAGGTCGATGTCGAGCTGGATGTCCAAGTCGATGCCCTGGTATGCGGCGAGCCGGACCGCGAAGCATTGCTGGCGCTGTACACCGAAATGGAGTTCAAGAGCTGGATCGCCGAGGTACAGCGCGACGCCGCCCGGGAGGGTGACACCATTGCTCCGGTCGAGGAGCCTGCGGCCCAGGTCGAGGCGAAATACGAAACCATCCTCGACCAGGCGCGCTTCGATGTCTGGCTCGAGAAGCTGCGCCAGGCGCCGCTGTTCGCCTTCGACACCGAGACCACCGGCCTGGATGCCCAGCGTGCGGAGCTGGTCGGCCTGTCGTTCGCGGTCGAGCCCCATGAAGCGGCCTATGTACCGCTGGCCCATGACTACGAAGGTGCTCCGACGCAGCTGGACCGCGACGCGGTGCTAACGGCGCTCAAGCCGCTGCTGGAAGACCCGGCCAAGGCCAAGGTCGGGCAGAACGCCAAGTACGACATCAATATCCTGGCCAACGCTTCGCTGCCGATCCAGATGCGCGGCGTGGCCTATGACACCATGCTCGAGTCCTATGTGCTCGACTCTACTGCTACGCGTCACGACATGGACAGCCTTGCGCAGAAATACCTCGACCACAGCACCATTGCGTTCGAGGATATTGCTGGCAAGGGCGCCAAACAGCTGACCTTCAACCAGATCCATCTGGACAAGGCTGGCCCGTACGCCGCCGAAGATGCCGATATCACCCTGCGCCTGCACCACGCACTGCAGGCACGCCTGGCGAAAACCCCCAGCGTGCAGCCGGTGCTGATGGATATCGAGATGCCGCTGGTGCCGGTGCTGGCCAGGATCGAGCGCCAGGGCGCGCTGGTCGACGCTGCGCTGCTCAAGGTGCAGAGCGGTGAGCTGGGCGTGAAGATGGCCGAGCTCGAACGTCGGGCGTTCGAGCTGGCGGGCGAGGAGTTCAATCTGGGCTCACCCAAGCAGCTGGGGGTGATCCTCTATGACAAGCTGGGCATGCCGGTATTGAGCAAGACCGCCAAGGGCCAGGCTTCCACGGCCGAAGCCGTGCTAGCAGACCTGGCCGCCGAAGGCTATCCGCTGCCAACGGTGCTGATGGAATACCGCTCGCTCAGCAAGCTCAAGAGTACCTACACCGACAAGCTGCCGGAGCAGATCAACCCGCGTACCGGGCGTATCCACACCTCCTACCAGCAGGCGGTGGCCGCCACCGGGCGCTTGTCGTCCAGCGACCCGAACCTGCAGAACATTCCGGTACGCACTCCCGAAGGCCGACGCATCCGCCAGGCCTTCGTCGCCAGCCCCGGCTACAAGCTGCTGGCCGCGGACTACTCGCAGATCGAGCTGCGCATCATGGCCCACCTGGCCAAGGATGAAGGCCTGCTGCATGCCTTCCGCAATGACCTCGATGTGCACCGCGCAACGGCCGCGGAGGTATTCGGCGTGGCGCTGGAGGCCGTCACCAATGACCAGCGCCGCAGCGCCAAGGCCATCAACTTCGGCTTGATCTACGGCATGAGCGCCTTCGGTCTGGCCAAGCAGATCGGCGTCGACCGCAAGCAGTCGCAGGACTACATCGACCGTTACTTTGCCCGCTATCCCGGCGTGCTGGCCTACATGGAGCGCACTCGCACCCAGGCCGCCGAGCAAGGCTTCGTCGAGACGCTGTTCGGGCGGCGCCTGTATCTGCCGGACATCAATGCGAAGAACCCGGCCCTGCGCAAAGGCGCCGAACGCACCGCGATCAACGCGCCGATGCAGGGCACCGCGGCCGATATCGTCAAGCGCGCCATGGTCGCGGTAGACAACTGGCTGAACGACAGTGGCCTGGATGCACGGGTGATCCTGCAGGTGCACGACGAACTGGTGCTGGAGGTGCGTGAAGACCTGGTCGAGCAGGTGAAGGCCGAAATTCGCCCCTACATGAGCAACGCCACGCAGCTCGATGTGCCGCTGCTGGTCGAGGTCGGCGTTGGTTCGAATTGGGACGAAGCTCACTAAACGGCGTGGCGAAGAGGAGTAGGATCTGTGGCGTAGTGTCGCGGATCCGCAGGGTGGGCTCCTCGCCCCCGGTTCTGAAGTTTCATGAAACTATCGCAAATAGTTTTCAAGGCTTCGGAACTAAACCGGTGAACCGGAACTCAGAGTAACTGAATGGCTGGTGAAGCCTTTCGATGCTCCTATGTTGTGTTAAGTGTTGGCAGATATCTGGACCCCGCCCTAGCGGTCCGGACTTGGACCCCGAACTTCCCCCTCCCCATATGAAGTCCGGGGTTTTTTTTGCCCGGAATTTGCCTCATGGCTGCTGGAGAAGCCTGCGGCAGCGGATCAGCCCGCCGCCACAGCGTGCAGGTGGATCTTCAAGCCACCGGCTTGTCTTCCAGCTCCATCCAGTCCGCCAAGACCCGATAGGCCTCTTCCAGCCCCTGGCGCTTGGGTGCCGAAAACAGCTGGATGGACGCCGCGTCGCCCCAGCCCTTGCGAATTTCCGACTGCACCTTGAGCAGGGTGTTCTTGCCTGCGCCGTGAGTGAGCTTGTCGGCCTTGGTCAGCAGGATGTGCATGGGCATGCCGCTGGCCTTGGCCCAGTCGAGCATCATCTTGTCGAAGTCGGTCATCGGGTGGCGCACGTCCATCAGCAGGATCACGCCGCGCAGGCATTCGCGCCCGCCCAGGTAGGCCTCCAGGTGTTTCTGCCAGTGCTGCTTGAGCGGAATCGGCACTTTCGCATAACCGTAACCTGGCAGGTCGACCAAACGCCGTTCATCGTCCAGACTGAAGAAATTCAACAGCTGGGTGCGCCCCGGGGTCTTGGAGGTACGCGCCAGGCTGGCATGGGTCAGGGTATTGAGGGCGCTGGACTTACCGGCGTTGGAGCGGCCGGCGAAAGCCACCTCGTAGCCCTGGTCTTCCGGGCATTGTTCGACCTTGGCAGCGCTGAGGGCGAATTTGGCTTTCTGGCAGAGGCCGAGGATGGGGTTCTTGACTTGCATGGGATATCCGATGTGGGTGTTGCCTGATCCAGGCCGCGTTTCCGTTTGGAGGGCGGAAGTATATAATGCCCCAGTTTTTGTGTGCTCATTCTCCCAGCGAAGGAGGACGAGCATGGGGTGTCGATCACTAGCTCGCGCATCAGAACGCAGCGCGGCCCCCAACCCTGTCAGGTCGTTCCGCATGGCGAAATGGCTGCTGGCGGTCGGTATGTTCCAGCCGTTTTTCAGCGCACAGGCTACACAGGATCCCGAGGCGTTGTACAACCGCACATGTGCGGCCTGTCACGCCGGTCAGCTGCCACAGGCCCCCAGGAAGGGCGATGCGGCGGCCTGGGAACCGAGGCTGGCGCGAGGTGTGGATGTACTGGTGGCGCATGTTACCCAGGGTTTCAAGGCTATGCCGCCGCGTGGATTGTGCATGGACTGCAGTGCCGAGGACTACCGATTGGTCATCCTTTGGATGAGTGGCAGTCCCGATACATAACATTTCACCCTTAGCCGTGTTGGATTAGCTGATGAACAAACTATTCGTGAGTCTGCTGTTGACCATGGGTGTCGCAGGTGCGGCCACTGCTGCCGACCCCATCAAAGGCGATGCCGCTGCCGGCCAGGCGAAGACTGCGGTCTGTGGTGCCTGCCATAACCCTGACGGCAACAGCCTGGCGCCGAACTTCCCGAAACTGGCCGGCCAGGGCCAGCGCTACCTTGAGAAGCAATTGCACGACATCAAGTCGGGCAAGCGCACGGTGCTGGAAATGACCGGCATGCTGGCCGCCTTCAATGACCAGGACCTGGCCGATATCGCCGCTTACTTCGCCAGCCAGAAAGGCAGTGTCGGCGCGGCAGATCCCAAGCTGGTCGAGCGTGGACGTGCGCTGTTCAACGGCGGTGACCTGGAGAAAGGCATGCCCGCCTGCACCGGTTGCCACTCCCCTAACGGCGCAGGCATCGCCCTTGCCGGCTTCCCTCACCTGAGCGGCCAGCACTCGCAGTATGTCAGCAAGCAGCTCACCGACTTCCGTGAAGGTAATCGCACCAACGATGGCGATGCCATGACCATGCGCACCATCGCCGGCAAGCTGAGCAACAAGGATATCGAGGCGTTGGCCAGCTATATCCAGGGGCTGCATTGAGACGAGCGTTAACACTCGGTTAATGCAACATCGCTAAACATGAAAAGGGTGGCGTAGGCCGCCCTTTTTTATGGTCCCAGCCGTTACACTACAGAACTCGAGCCCTTCATGGCCTGTCACAGCATAGGTCGTGTCGAGGCGACCATTGATTGCTCAGGAGTAAAGCATGCGTAAACTGATTCTCAGCGCTGCGCTGGTCGCCGCCAGCGTATTCGGTATGGCCGCGGTGCAGGCCGCCGAGCCTGTGGCGGGCAAGGAATATATCGAGCTGAGCAACCCGGTCCCGGTCTCGCAGCCAGGCAAGATCGAAGTCGTCGAGCTGTTCTGGTACGGCTGCCCGCACTGCTACCACTTCGAACCCACCATCAATCCCTGGATCGACAAGCTGCCGGCCGACGTCAACTTCAAGCGCGTCCCGGCCATGTTCGGCGGCCCTTGGGATGCCCACGGCCAGATGTTCCTGACCCTCGAAGCCATGGGCGTCGAGCACAAGGTTCACGCCGCGGTCTTCGACGCCATCCAGAACCAGCGCAAGCGTCTGACCGACCCGAACGACATGGCTGAATTCCTCGCTACCCAAGGCGTGGACAAGGACAAGTTCCTCGCTACCTTCAACTCGTTCGCCATCAAGGGCCAGGTCAACCAGGCCAAGGAACTGGCGAAGAAGTACGAAATCACCGGCGTGCCGAGCATGGTGGTCAACGGCAAGTATCGCTTCGACCTGGGTACCGCTGGCGGGCCGGAAGGCGTCCTGAACGTTGCCGACCAACTGATCGCCAAGGAGCGCGCCGCTAAGTAAGCGGCGCAGCCATGGCCCGCTTGCGTACCACGCGAAGTGTTGGCCTGCACCAGCCGCGGGTCAACGAACATCATCTGCAGGCCCCAGGCCTGCCCGAGGATGGTCGCCTGCGGCTGCTCAGCTTCAATATCCAGGTCGGTATCAGCACCGAGCGCTACCGCCACTACCTGACCCGCAGCTGGCAGCACCTGCTGCCGCATACCGGGCGGGCCGGCAACCTGCAGAAGATCGGCGACCTGCTCGCTGATTTCGACCTGGTTGCCCTGCAGGAAGCCGACGGCGGCAGCCTGCGTTCGGGCTACGTCAACCAGGTCGAGCACTTGGCCCAGCTCGGTGCCTTCCCCTACTGGTATCAGCAGCTCAACCGCAATCTCGGGCGTTTCGCCCAGCACAGCAACGGCGTGCTCAGCCGGCTCAAGCCCCAGCACCTTGAAGACCATCCCCTGCCCGGTCCGGCCGGTCGTGGGGCGATCCTGGTGCGTTTCGGCGAAGGCGAGGACGCGCTGATCGTGGTGATGATGCATCTGGCGCTCGGCGCCAAGACCCGTGCCCTGCAACTGGGGTATATCCGTGAGCTGATCGGCGGCTACCGCCATCAGATCCTCATGGGCGACATGAACACCCACGCCAACGACCTGCTCGAGCGCTCGCCCTTGCGCGACCTCGGACTGATCGCCCCACAGGTCGAGGCGACCTTCCCCAGCTGGCGCCCGCAACGCTGCCTGGATCACATCCTGCTCAGCCCGAGCCTGACGCTTGAACGAGTCGAGGTGCTGTCGCAGCCGATTTCCGACCACCTGCCTGTGGCGGTCGAGATCCGATTGCCGGATGCCTTGACTGTGGATACCCTGCCGGTCGTGCGCTGACACACTCAAGAGTTCGCGCTTCGCGCCGAAATCCAGTATTCACATACCCTCTGATGCTATTACCGTTGCGGATCCAGGCATGACCGACGAAGCCGAGCGCTGGAAAGAAAAGTATCTGAAAAGCATCGAACGGCAGGAAAAGCTCGAGCGTCGCTGGGAAGCTCGCCTCGACCTGCTGCGCCGTGGCCTGGTCCGCAGCACGCTGGCCGCCGAGGGTAGCGACAAGGTCGTCGACCAGTGCATGAAGGAGATGCGCGAGGTCATCCGCAGCGACAGCATGGACGCGGGGCTCGCCGGGCTTATCCCACGACTGGAAAAGGCCGTGCTCGAGTCGGAGCAGCGTCGCGAAACGCGGATGAACCAGGTCAGCGATGCGCTGACCTCGCTGGTTTCCCAGTTGCAGGGGCTTGAGCTGCCCGGCGACGTTTCCCGTCCGCTCAAGAAGTTGGCCAAGAAGCTCGACGGCGGTGTCAGCCAGTCGCGTGAGTTGCCGCCGCTGCTTGGCGAGCTCAGCGGTCTGCAGGGGCGCGCGCTGTCGTCGCTGCGCAAGGCGACCGAAGAGGCCCGGCCAGGCTTCCTGCAACGCTTGTTTGGCGGTCGCGAAGAGGGTGCTCAGGCCGAAGCGCCGGAGCCGGAGCACGAACCGGCACCCTCGCGCGCAACGTCACAGAGCCAGGCCGTCGAGCCAACGGGCGAACCGTTGCCTGCGCGCGAACCTGAGCCACGATCCCCAGCCCCAGCCCCAGCCCCAGCCCCAGCCCCAGCCCCAGCCCCAGCCTCGAGCCCAGCCTCTGCGGCACACAGCACGATCGATGCTGATGAACTGGAGCCTCTGCCTGCGGCGCCCCGCTCTGTCGAGCCCGCCCCCGAGGCCCCGGCGCCGGTTGCGCAATTGGCCGGTGCAGCCGAGACGGTGGAGCCAGTTGACGACGCCCGCGAGCCGGCGAGCATTGTCGAAGCCGAGCCAGTCGCTCCTCCCGCCGAGTCCGAGCCTGTCGAGCCGGAGACCGCCGCCGACAGCACGCCAGCGGACGAAGCCCCCGCCATCGAGCCCCCGGAAGAACAACCAGTCGGTGAAGACGGCCCTTACGCCCTGCCTGATGCCGTCGAGCCGCCCTACAGCCAGGTTGCCGCTCACATCGAAGAAACCCTGATCGGCCTGCTCGACGACCTGAGCCTGCCGGAGCGCCACAAGGCCCAGGCCCTGGAAATGCGCGAGCGGGTGGCGCGCGGGCTGAACTGGTACGAGCTGATCCCGGTACTGGACGACCTGGCGGTGTTGATGCTGGCAATCAACGACAGCGGCCAGCATGAGTTCGAAGCCTACCTGCAGCAGATCAACGAGCGCCTGGAGACCTTCCAGAGCCACCTGCAGGAGGCCAGCGAGGGCCACGCCGACAACAGCACTGCCGCTCGCGAGTTGGACAGTCAGCTGCGTGAACAGGTCGATGGCCTGCAAACCAGCGTCCAGGGCGCAGTGGACATCGACAGCCTCAAGCACCTGCTGGACCACCGGCTCGAGGGCCTGCTGGTCACCATGGATGACCACCAGCACGAACGCGATCGCCGTGAGCAGGAACTGGCCGGACGCCTGCAAGGCCTGGCCGAGCGAGTGGCGAGCATGGAGCAGGAGGCGCTTGGCTACCGTGAGCACCTGGAAGAGCAGCGGCAGAAAGCACTGGTCGATCCGCTGACCGGGCTGCCCAATCGCGCCGCCTGGAGCGAGCGGGTCGAGCGCGAGCTTGCCGACTGGCAGGAGAATGGCGGCCACCTGGCCATGGCCATCCTCGACCTCGATCATTTCAAACGCATCAACGACGGCTATGGCCACCTGGCTGGCGACAAGGTGCTGAAGATCGTTGCCGACCAGTTGCGCAAGCGCTTGCGCGGGCGCGACTTCATCGCCCGCTTTGGTGGCGAGGAGTTCGTCCTGCTGCTCCCCCAGACATCTCCCCCCACAGCGCTGCAGGTCGCCGAAGCGCTGCGTGCGGCGATCGAGGCCTGCCCGTTTCACTTCAAGGGCGAGCGCGTGGTGATCACCACGTCCATCGGCGTCAGCGCCTTCCGCTCCGGCGAGCGTGGCGACCAGGTGCTCAAGCGTGCGGACGAAGCGCTGTACCGCGCCAAGGACCAGGGGCGCAATCGCGTCGAGCAAGGGTAACGAGTACCGCTACGCCAGCCCTGTTGCTTTCGACACGGGTCGTGCGCTCAGTCCGCTGAGCGGGCATCGTTGGGAATGGGTAATCGGCGATAGCACGTTATACTGTAGCGCTTATACCGACACATGACGTGCCTCCATCCGATGAAAACGTTCGCTACTGCCCTTCTCCTCATCCTGCTCGCCGGCTGCTCCAGCGGTCTGCGCATCGACCGCAGCCACACCTCGGCGAACCAGGACAGCCGCATCCAGTTCGTCGTCCTGCACTACACCAACGCTTCGCTGGAGCGCTCGCTGGCGCTGCTGACCCATGGCGAGGTCAGCAGCCATTACCTGGTTGGCGACGGCAATGCCACGGTCTACCAGCTGGTGGATGAAAGCCGCCGCTCCTGGCATGCCGGCGACAGTCAGTGGCAGGGCCGCACCTGGCTCAACTCGAGCTCAATCGGTATCGAGATCGTCAATCCCGGCTATACCGATACCCCCAGCGGACGTGTCTGGCACCCCTACAGCGAAGCACAGATCGAGGCGGTGATCGCCTTGGTCAAGGATATCGTCCAGCGCTACAACATCCAGCCGCGCAACATCATTGGCCATAGCGACATCGCACCTTTGCGCAAGCTCGACCCGGGGCCGCTGTTCCCCTGGAAGCGCCTGGCTGACGCAGGCCTGGGGATCTGGCCGAACGCTGCCTCCGTGGCGCGCCAGCAGGTGTATTTCGAGGCCAATCCACCGAGCCCGCTCTGGTATCAGCAACAACTGGCCCGCTTCGGCTATGCCATCGAGCAGACTGGCGAGCTGGATGTCTCGACCCGCCATGTGATCGCCGCTTTCCAGATGCATTTCCGCGCGCAGCGCTTCGACGGCATGCCCGATGCGCAGACCGCGGCAATACTGCAGGTGCTCAACAGCATGCGGTAAATCAGGACCGCCCATCGCACCGCGCCAACTGCTCATCCAGTTGCTATACCTTTGGTATTCAACTGGATGCCGCGCATGTCTTCGCTGATCGCCTCTGTGCGCCAAATTTTCTACCGCCCCTGGCTGTTGGCCTCTCTGGTCGCGTTGGCCAGTGCTGCGCTGCTGCTGGCCGCCAGTGTCGGTGTCACCCTGCAGCAGATGAAACAGAGCGAAAGCGCGCAGATGAATGCCCGCGGCGAGCGTTTTCTCGAGCGCCTGGAGCAAGTGTTCGGTCAATTGCGCGAGGGGGTCGACCAGTTGCAGACACTGCCGATGCGCGGCTGTGATGCAGCGATGTTGTCTGCGCTGCGTCAGGTGGGCCTGAGCTACCGTTTTGTCTACGAGGCGGTCTATGTCGACGGAGACATCGCCTGCTCCAGCCGGGGTGGGGAGCAGGTCATGCGGCCCATGCGCTCACCCGACATCCAGGGGCCGACCTACAGTTACTGGCTGAACACCACCACCGAGCCGAACGAAAATCTTGCGGCGTTGATGCTGGGGCGTGGCCATTTCCTGGTGTCCACCTCACGCGGCCACCTGACCGACGTGGTCGATCTCCCGCCCGGTGGCAGCCTGCTGGTAGTGCTCGACCGCGGCAGCCGGGCGATCCCGGTGCTGGGCCCTCCCCAGCCCTGGCCACCTGCGCCGGACTGGCCGCCACCGTCACGCAAGGCGCTGATCGAGCTCAGCGACCGCCTCGTCTACCGGATGCCGACCAAGTCACCGGACTACCAACTCGTCCTCATCGCCCCCCGTGCAAGCCTGCCGCTGAAGCTCAACGGCATGCTCTGGTTGTTGTTCCCCGGTAGCCTGCTGCTCGCCTGCTGCATCGGCTGGCTGGTGCTGCAACTGATCCTGCAGCGGCGCTCGATGAGCTCGGAGTTGCAGCAGGCGCTGCGCCGTGGCGAGCTGCAGGTGCTCTACCAACCGATCTTCGAACTGGACAGCCGCCGTTGTGTCGGCGCCGAAGCACTGGTGCGCTGGCGCCGACCGGATGGCAGCCTGACCAGCCCGGAGCTGTTCATCCCGCTTGCCGAGAACACCGGGCAGATCCGCCCGATCACCGACTTCGTCCTGCAGCGGGTACTGGAGCAACTGGGCCAGTTGTTGCGGGCCAATCGGCACTTGTACATCTCGGTGAACCTGGCAGCGTGCGATGTGATGGTGCCGCGTATCGGTCGGGTCGCAGCGCGGTTGCTGGCCCAGCATCGGGTGTCCGCAACGCAGATCGCATTCGAAGTGACCGAGCGTGGCCTGATCGATGTGGTGGTGGCCCGCGACAACCTGCAGGCGCTGCGCTCGGTCGGGCATCAGGTACTGATCGATGATTTCGGCACTGGCTACTGCAGCCTGGCCTACCTGCAGACCCTGCCGGTCGATTGCCTGAAGATCGACAAGGCGTTCATCGACGCCCTGGGCCACGACGCCGCCAGCAGCGGCGTCGCCCCGCATATCATCCGCATGGCCCATGACCTGCACCTGCGGGTGATCGCGGAGGGGATCGAGTGCGAGGACCAGGCCGTATTGCTCAACAGCGAAGGGGTCAACTATGGGCAGGGTTGGCTGTTCGCCCATCCGCTCAACGCCCGACAGTTCGCCGAGCTGATCACGCGCGGACGACGGATGGGCGGGCGGCGGATCGATGATGAGCCTTGAACAGGCGCCTCACACCGGCAGGGCCATGTAGAACTGCGTCCCCTGCCCCGGCCGAGAGAACACGCCCATGCGCCCGCCATGCAGTTGCACGATTTCCTTGCACAGGGCCAGGCCCAACCCTGCGCCGCCCTTCTTGCGCCCGACCTGCACGAACGGCTCGAAGATTCGCCCTTGCTGGCCATAGGCAATGCCTTCGCCGTCGTCCTCGACGCTGATGATCACCCGCTCGGCATGCCGCCGTGCGTGCAGGCGAATGTGCCCGCCACTGGCGGTGTGGCGGATGGCGTTGTGCAGCAGGTTGTCCAGCACCCGGTCGATCTGCGCAAGGTCGACCTGGATGTGCGGCAAGGGAGGCTCCAGCTCGCTGACCAATTCGATCTGCTTGTGCGCCGCCGATTCGGCGAAGCGTGCCCGGGCACGCTCCAGCAGGTCATCGAGTGTGCAGGGCGCCAGTTCCAGTTTCTGCAGTCCGCTCTGGTAACGAGAGAAATTGAGCAGGTCGTTGATCAGTTGGGTCAGACGCTGCATTTCTTCGCCGATGGTGTCGAGCAGATCGTTTTCCCGCGCTTCGGGCGGGAACGAGACCCGCTCGCGCAGCAGGCCGAAAGCCATATGCATGCCGGTGACCGGGGTGCGCAGTTCATGGGAGGCACGCAGGACGAACTCGCTGCGTACGCGCTCGAACGCACGCTGTTCGGTCACGTCATGCAACACCATCACCGCGCCGAGAATCGGCCCTTGCGGGTGGCTGACGGGTGTCAGACTGAAGGTCAGCAGACGGGTCTCTTCGTCCACCTCGATGCTCAGGTCATCCGGTGGCCGGTCCAGGCTGCCGCCGCGCAGCACCTGGCGCATCTGTTGCTCCAGCTCCGGGCGGTTCAGGGCTTCGGCCAGATTGCTGCCGAGCCGCGAGGCGTTCCAGCCCAACTGCCGTTGGGCCACGGGGTTGAGGTGTTCCAGGCGACCTTGGCGATCGATGATCAGCAGGCCATCGTCGATGCTGTCGAGCACGGCCTGCAGGCGCTGTTGGCCGGCCAGCAGCTCATCGACATTGGTGGCCTGGTGCTTGCGCAGGGCGTCGGCCATCAGGCCGAAACGGCGGGTCAATTGGTTGAGTTCGGTGGCTTGGGTCACAGGTAGGGTAACGTCGAAGTTGCCTTGGCCAACCTGGTCGGCTGCCTTGGCCAAGGCCTCGATCGGCTGGCCGAAGCGACGCGCGATGTTATGCGCGGTGATGAAGCCCAGCACCACCACCGCCAGGCCCATCAGGCCCAATGCACCACTGACCAGCAGGGCATGATCGCGAGCATGTTCTTCGCTGCGGGAAATGTGCTCCAGCGCCTGCTTGTGCGAGTCGATCAGGTCGGTACGGACCTGGTTGAACGCGGCGCCCAAAGGGTCGTCGACGCCCATGCTGCGCGACGGTGAGGTGCTGTCGCGATAGGCCTGGAGGAAGGCCTGGTAGTTGCTGCTGGCCTTGCTGAATCCGGTGCGTTCACCGCCCTGTTCGAGGCCTGCCACCAACAACGCCTGGAAGTTTTCCTGCAGGCTTGCCAAGCTTTTCGGATCGGTATCTGGATCGAGTATCAGGTTCAACTGCTCGCCCAGGTTCTGCCGCAGCTTGAGCCCGACTTCCAGGGTATGGGTGGTGTCACGCACCAGCTTTTGCTGCACCGCTGCCATCTGCAGCACGCTGATCAGCCCCAGCAGCAACCCCAGCAACGCAACCGTCACCAGTGCCGAGATGCTCAGGAACAGCCGCGTGCGCAGCTTCATGGGCCACTTCACAGGTTGTACTGCTTGCGCTTGCGGTACAGGGTGGAGGCATCGATACCGAGGGTCTTGGCGGCCTGGTCGAGGGTATCGCTGGCTGCCAGGACGGCACCGATGTGGGCGCGCTCCAGCTCATCGAGACTCAACGCTGCGCCAACCTTCGCGGCGTTGCCGGTGGGCTGCTCGCCCATCCCCAGGTGGCTGATTTCCACGCGCTCCTGCGGGCAGATGATGCTGGCGCGCTCCACCACGTTGCGCAGTTCGCGGATGTTGCCCGGCCAGCGGTAGTTGAGCAGTGCCGCACGGGCCTCGTCGCTGAATCCCCGCGCCGGGCGCGAATACTCCTTCACGAAACGTGCGAGGAAGCGATCGGCGAGCGTGAGGATGTCCTCGCTGCGCTCGCGCAGTGGCGGCAGGTGCAGGGTGATGACGTTGAGGCGGTACAGCAGGTCTTCACGGAAGCGGCTCTCGCGCACCATCTCCTCAAGGTTGAGGTTGGTTGCGGCGAGGATGCGAACGTCCGCCCGACGGGTGACCGGATCGCCGACCCTTTCGTATTCCTTGTCCTGGATGAAACGCAGCAATTTGGGCTGCAGGGTCAGTGGGAAATCACCGATTTCGTCGAGGAACAGCGTGCCGCCGTCCGCCTGGCTGACCCGCCCGAGCGTGCTCTCGCTGGCGCCGGTGAAGGCGCCACGGGTATGACCAAACAGTTCGCTTTCCATCAGCTCGGCGTTCAGCGAGGGGCAGTTGATGGTCACGCAGGCCTTGCGTGCGCGTTTGCTCCAGCCGTGAATGGCGCGGGCCAGTTCGCCCTTGCCGGTGCCGGACTCGCCCAGGATGAGGATATTGGCATCGGTGGTCGCCACCTGCCGCGCGGTTTCCAGCACCGCCATCATTTGCGGGCTGTGGGAGTCGAGACCGTCCTTGGGCTTGCGCACTTCGCCTTCCAGCGCTTCCAGGCGCGCCGACAGTTGGCGCACCTCCAGTTGCTTGGCGGTGGCCAGGCGCAACTGGTCGGGGCTGCAGGGTTTGACCAGATAGTCGGCAGCGCCGGCCTGGATGGCATCCACTGCGGTATCGATCGCCGAGTGTGCAGTGACGATCACCACGCGCATCCAGGGCGCCTGGATGCGCATCTGGGCCAGCACGTCTAGGCCGTTGTCCTCTCCCAGGCGCAGGTCGAGGAAGCACAGATCGAACACCTGGCGTTGCAACAGGGTCTCTGCCTGAACGGCACTGTTGGCCGTGGCGACGCTGTAGCCCTCGTCTTCGAGGCAGTAACGGAAGGTGCGCAGGATCGCGGACTCGTCGTCCACCAGCAGAATGCGGCCTTGCTTGTCCTGGGCTGGTTCCATTTTTCCTGCGCTCCTATGGGATTGATCTCAGTTAGTGTCGGAAAAATCGGGCAAGTTGCATGGTCGATTCTGAAGGATTCCGTCCTGTGCATGCTAGCTGTTGCTCTGTTTATTGGCTAACAGATTGAAATAAATAGATTTTCCAGCATTCGTGACGCTGGCATGCAGGTTGCGAGGTTGGTTGGATTTGTTACGAAAAAGGAGAAGTGCCATGCCTTTGTTCCCACGTCATTGCGCCCTGGCTGCCGGCCTGCTGCTGGCAGTCGGTCCCGTTGTCGCCGACCCGTTGCAGGATGCACGGCTGGAGGGCGCCGTGCAGACTGCGGTTTCCCTCAACAAGGTACTCAATCCGTTCCGCATAGAGGTGCAGGTGGAGGGGCAGCAGGCCCGCCTCAGCGGTGAGGTGGAAAATCCTGTCGAGCGCGACCTGGCCGAGCGTGTCGCCTTGGCCACCCGCGGTATCGAGCGGGTGGATAACCGTCTGCAGGTCAATGCCGAGCTGGCGGAACAGCCGCTTGAGCGGCGTGCCTACGCCCAACGCCTTGAGGACGCCACCTTGACCGCGATCATCCGCGCGCGCCTGCTCTGGAGCCGGGTGACGGAAAAGGCGCCAATCGAGGTCGAGAGCCGCGAGGGCGTGGTGACCATGCGCGGTCGCGTCGACAACGTCGAGGCCAAGGAGCTGGCCGGGGTCATCGCCCGTACCAGCGAGGGCGTGTACCTGGTCAACAATCTGATCAGCCTGGATTCCGCAGCCATGGCCCAGGCCCGTGAAAATCCGCCGACTGTTCCGACAGGGCCGCAGCCCAGCGATGCCTGGATCATCGACAAGGTACAAAGCAGCTTGCGCTACAGCCGTAATCTCGACGGGCCGAACATCAAGGTCGCGAGCCAGGAAGGCCTGGTGCGACTGTCTGGCGAGGTGGTCAGCCAGGAGCAGAAGACCATCGCCGTGCAGATTGCGGGGCAGATCCTCGGAGTACGGGGCGTGGATGCCGACCTGCTGAAGGTGGCGAGCAAAGTGGAAGGTTGAATCGTGCAAAACGCACGGCGTGCAGCAAGGCATCGTGCAGGATACGTCCTTGCTGCATTTTCCAATTGCGCATAACTGACTGATTTATAAAGATTTTTTTGAGATTAAAAAGCTGGCATGCAGGCTGCAATAACTCCCTCAAGGTTTGGATAACAAATACAGCAGGAGGAGCCGGCATGAATCGCCAATCAGTCAACCGTTCGCAGGACGCAGCGCTGCCCGTGCATCAGTTTCTGTACCTGGCGATGGCACTGGTACTGACCCTCGCCGGCGGCCTGTTCTATCACAGCTGGCAGACCGCTCGCCTGGCCGACCAGGTAGCTGCTCAGACTGCGTTGTTGACGCAATTGAAGACGAATCACGCCACCACCCTGGTCAAGGCGGCACAGCCGCTGCCTTCGGCCAATGCTTCGCCGGCCACCCTGGAAAACATCGTTCCTCAGGAACGCTGGGTGTTCTAGTGCCACACCGACCCTATCCCGAAAAGAAAGGAGAAACACCATGCTGAGCTGGGCTATCACATTCCTGATCATCGCCATTGTCGCCGCAGTGCTGGGCTTCGGTGGTATCGCCGGCGCCGCAACGGGTATCGCGAAGATCCTGTTCATTGTCTTCCTGGTCCTGTTCGTCGCTTCCTTCTTCTTCGGACGCGGTAGAGGACGCCCATGAGCAGGATGCTCTTTAACGCCCTGGTCACCGCCCTGCTCGTGGGCGGTGGCTCGGCGGCGATGGCAGCCAATGACGGTCAGGTACGGGCTAACCAGTTGCTGGGGTCGGACCCGGAGTACCGCCAGACCTGGCAGAAGACCATAAAGAATGAAGAACGCCTGCCCGAGTGGGTGATCAACCTCAGCGGTAGCTCTGCGCAGCAGATGTCGGCGGTGACCGAGGATGGCGACAAGTATCTGGTCGGCCCTCTCTGCGAGTCGGACGACAACTGCACGTACAAGCGCCTGATCGTTGCGTTCAGCTGGGACAAGGATGAAGCCTACGGGATGCTCGTGGAGGTTCCCGAAGGTCTGCCCTCAGACAAGTCGCCGACCCGCCATGCGGATTATCGCTGGCTGGGCGAGCCGGATGACGGCATGAAGAAGCTGCTGCAGGAGCAGCTCAAGCGCGATCCGAACTGGTACTGACCAACGGTCGCGCACCGTAATCGGATGGACGTTGAACGTATTTACCGTTGCGTCGTCCATGATGCGCCGCCTCGAGGAGAGGCAGCACATGACCAGGGGGCCGGGCTGTTCTGATCGCGTCAGGATCGGAGTGGCCTAGGGGTACAGGGAGTACCTCCGACGAGGGCCGGGTCAGGAGAGACAGCATCGGAAGATCCAGGTCAGTGGTGTCGGAAAAGGCACTAACACTCGACCTGGCTTCCGAAGCGTCCTTACAGAAATTTCCCTTCCAGAACGTACTTGTACGATTTTTCTCTCAAGACACATTTTGTCGTAACCGTATATCGAATTTTTTTCCCCTCGATTGCGCTGTGCGCAGGGTGTGTTTTCTCCCATTCGGATTGTCGAACAACCCTCCACCACCCTCGAACTGATCCAGTCGTTTCTGCCTAAAAATGGCGGTTTGGTCTTGTTCGGAAAACCGAACGCCTGGATTTTTTGGCCGCTGAATTGGCCGATTTGCGGTCTTTTCCTATGCCGATTCGGCATGGGGTAGTCGTTTCCGGCATTAGACTGACCCTGTCCACGTCGCAATAGTTGCCGCCTTTTTAGCTGGCCCGAGCGCTCGTTCGCTCGCTGGCGTTGACCTGAGAACAGGGTCGCCAGACGGAAGCCAATCGCTGCCCGTGACGTTGCCAAAGGCTCTGGGACGCGCTTTTCCGATCTGCTGGCCATGACCACTACAACAAAGGTAACGACATGAAGAAGGCAAAACTGAGCCTCGCCTGGCAGATCGTGATCGGTCTCGTCCTGGGCGTTGCAGTCGGCGCGCTACTGAATCATTTCAGTGCAGAAAAGGCATGGTGGATCAGCAACGTCCTCCAGCCCGCCGGCGACATCTTCATTCGCCTGATCAAGATGATCGTCGTCCCGATCGTGATTTCGTCGCTGATCGTGGGCATCGCCGGGGTTGGCGACGCGAAGAAACTGGGCAGCATCGGCCTGAAGACCATTCTCTACTTCGAAGTGGTGACCACCATCGCCATCGTCGTCGGTCTGGTACTGGCCAATGTGTTCCACCCAGGTGCCGGCATCGACATGAGCACCCTGGGCACCGTCGACATCTCCAAGTACCAGGCCACGGCGGCCGAGGTACAGCATGAGCATGCGTTCATCGAGACCCTGCTCAACCTGATCCCATCGAATATCTTCGCAGCGCTGATGCGTGGCGAGATGCTGCCGATCATCTTCTTCTCGGTCATGTTCGGCATGGGCCTCTCGAGCCTCAATGCCGACCTGCGCGAGCCGCTGGTGCGTACCTTCCAGGGTGTGTCGGAGACCATGTTCAAGGTCACCCACATGATCATGAACTACGCCCCGATCGGCGTATTCGCCCTGATCGCCGCGACCGTCGCCAACTTCGGCTTCGCCTCGCTGCTGCCGCTGGCCAAGCTGGTGCTGCTGGTGTACTTCGCCATCGCCTTCTTCGCCTTCATGGTGCTGGGCCTGGTGGCACGCGTGTTCGGCTTCTCGATCATCAAGATCATGCGCATCATGAAGGACGAGCTGATCCTCGCCTACTCCACCTCCAGCTCCGAGACCGTGCTGCCGCGCGTGATCGAGAAGATGGAGAAGTACGGTGCGCCGAAGTCGATCTGCTCCTTCGTGGTACCGACCGGCTACTCGTTCAACCTCGACGGTTCGACCCTGTACCAGAGCATCGCGGCGATCTTCATCGCCCAGCTGTACGGCATCGACCTGTCGATCAGCCAACAGCTACTGCTGGTGCTGACCCTGATGGTCACCTCCAAGGGTATTGCCGGTGTGCCGGGCGTCTCCTTCGTGGTGCTGCTGGCGACCCTAGGCAGCGTGGGCATTCCGCTGGAAGGCCTGGCCTTCATCGCCGGTGTCGACCGCATCATGGACATGGCCCGTACCGCGCTGAACGTGGTGGGCAACGCCCTGGCCGCCGTGGTGATCGCCAAGTGGCAAGGCATGTACGACAGCGCCAAGGGCGAGGCATACTACAACTCGCTGTTCCAGGCGAACGGCAAGAAAGAAGCCATGGTGGCGGGCAAGACCGTCAACCAGTAAGCCTCCAGCTGCATGCAAGAGCCCCGACCCGTCGGGGCTTTTTGCATTGTGGCGTCCGACACCACCCCTGTCGGCCGCTCTTGCAGGGATCGGATTCAGGGCGCCTTATGCGCTATCATTCGGGCATTTTTCAGGGGGATTGCAGATGCTCAACGGCCTCTGGCTCGGCTTTTTCGTGGTAGCGGCCATCTCCGCCCTGGCCCAGTGGCTGGTCGGCGGCAACGCGGGAATCTTCGCTGCGATGGTCGAGAGCATCTTCGCCATGGCCAAGCTGTCGGTCGAGGTCATGGTCCTGCTGTTCGGCACCCTCACCTTGTGGCTGGGCTTTCTCAAGATTGCCGAAAAGGCCGGTATCGTCGAGTGGCTGGCCAAGGTTCTCGGCCCGCTGTTCGCGCGCCTGATGCCGGAAGTGCCGCCCGGACACCCTGCCCTGGGCCTGATCACCATGAACTTCGCTGCCAACGGCCTGGGCCTGGACAACGCCGCCACGCCCATCGGCCTGAAGGCCATGCGTGCGCTGCAGGAGCTCAACCCCAGCAGCACCACGGCGAGTAACGCGCAGATCCTGTTCCTGGTGCTCAACGCCTCGTCGCTGACCCTGCTGCCGGTCACCATCTTCATGTACCGCGCCCAGCAAGGCGCCCCCGACCCGACGCTGGTGTTCCTGCCCATCCTGCTGGCGACCAGCGTCTCGACCCTGGTCGGCCTGCTGTCGGTTGCCGTGATGCAGCGCCTGCGCCTGTGGGATCCGGTGGTGCTGGCCTACTTCATCCCCGGCGCCCTGCTGCTGGGTGGCTTCATGGCGTTTCTCGGCACGTTGTCGGCGGCTGCGTTGGCGAGCCTGTCGTCGATCCTCGGCAACCTGACGCTGTTCGGCGTGATCATGCTGTTTCTGGTGATCGGTGCGCTGCGCAAGGTGAAGGTCTACGAGGCCTTCGTCGAGGGCGCCAAAGAAGGCTTCGACGTCGCCAAGAGCCTGTTGCCCTATCTGGTCGCGATGCTGGTCGCAGTGGGTGTGCTGCGTGCCTCCGGGGCGCTCGAGCTGGCGCTGGGCGGCATCCGCCATGCGGTCGAGTGGATGGGCGTGGACAGCCGCTTCGTGGAAGGCCTGCCCACGGCACTGGTCAAGCCGTTCTCCGGCAGCGCGGCGCGGGCGATGCTGATCGAGACCATGCAGACCCACGGTGTCGACAGCTTCCCGGCGCTCGTGGCCGCGACCATTCAGGGCAGTACCGAAACCACCTTCTACGTGCTGGCGGTGTACTTCGGCGCCGTGGGTATCCAGCGCGTGCGTCACGCAGTGGGCTGCGCGCTGCTGGCCGAGCTGTCCGGGGTGATCGCGGCGATCTTCGTCTGCTACTGGTTCTTCGCCTGAGCCTGCATCCGTGAGGCCTGGGCGACTGTCCAGTCCACCACCTGGCGCGCGAGCTGGTCGCTGGCAGCGCCAAAGCCGCTGACCACTGCCGGCACCTGCTTGTCGGCCAGTGGCTGGAGCACCTCGAAGCGTTGGCTGGCAAGGATGCGCTGGCTGCGCCCTTGCACCAGCCGCGCGTCGTAGCGGATCAGTACCTGCACCCCGTTTTCGCGGTATTCGCTCTGGAACGCTTGCAGCTCACCCGCCAGCTCGTAGTCGGCCTGCAGGTTGCTGTCATCGGCGCTCAGGCGTTGCACCCGGCCGTCCCGCTGGAAGGCATCGAGCAGGCGATTGCGCACCAGCAGTGGCACCGGATCGCTCCAGCGCGCGCCCTTGTAGCTGCTGATCACGTCGCCTTGCGCAATCACGGCGATACGCGGCCCGGCCAGGACTTCGCTGGCCAGCGGCTTGTTCAGGCGCAGCGACCAATCCACGGGTGTCGCCGGGCGGCTCTGCTGGTTCACCGGCAGGCGATAGATATCGGTGGGCTCGGCCTGTGGCAGGATCGAGCAGGCGCTGGCCAGGCTCAGCAGGCTGCCTGCGGCGAGCAGGCGAAGGGACGGCCTCATGGCTGGAACTCCTTGGTTGGGTCGCGGCCCAGCAGGTAGCCGCTGGGGTCGGCCTCCAGGCGCCGGGAGATGCCCTTGAGGGCATTGAGGGTTTCGCGCAGCTCGCGGATTGCCGGGGCCAGCTGATTCAGGCCTTGGGCGCCGTCGTCGAGCGCCTCGCGGTTGTTCTTGAGCAGGTCATTGATGGTCGCGGTGCTCTGAGCCAGCGACTGCATGGCCTGCTCCGCGCTGCCGAAGGCTTGCTTGCCCTCGCTGCCGAGCAGGCCATTGGCGTTGCGCATCAGCGCCTGTGTCTCGGCCAGGGTGGCGCTGGCCTGCTTGCCGACCTGACCGAGTTGCTCGATGGCCTGGGCGATGCCGCCCTTCTGGCTGGCGAACGCACCGGTAGTCTGTTCGAGGTTGGCCAGGGTGTTGCTCAGGCGTTCGATGTTGTTTTCCGAGAACATCTGGTTGGCGTTGTGCAGCAGCAGGTTGATGTTGGTCACCAGGTCGCTGCTGTCGTTGAGCAGGCGTGAGATCGGCGACGGCGAGGCGACGATCACCGGCAGCTGTCCGTCCTTGCCCTTGAGCGACGGGCTCTGCGGCGTGCCGCCGCTGAGCTGGATGAACGAGTTGCCGGTCACTCCGGCGAGCGTGAGCTTGGCCTGGGTGTCTTCCTTGACCGGTGTGTCGGCGCTCAGGCGGATGCGCGCCAGCACCCGGCGCGGGTCCTGCGGGTCGAGGCGCAAGGTGCTGACATCGCCGACCTTGATGCCGTTGTACTGCACCGCGCTTCCCCGGGACAGGCCCGAAACGGCCTCGTTGAACACCACTTCATAATCTTTGAAGGCATCGTCGACGCTGGATTTGGTCAGCCACAGGCCGAACAGCATGGCGCCGGCCACGACCAGCACGGTGACCAGTCCGATGAGGACGTGATGAGCTCGGGTTTCCATCGTCAGTGCTCCTGTCCCGCGCTTGCGGCTGCCTGTTCGGCTGCACGTCCGCGCGGGCCGTGAAAGTATTCGTGAATCCAGGGATCGTCGGTGCGTTCGACCTCGGCCAGCGGGCCTGCGACCAGTACCCTCTTCTGCGACAGCACCGCCACCCGGTCGGTGATGGTGTAGAGGGTGTCCAGGTCGTGGGTGATGAGGAACACCGAAAGCCCGAGGGCGTCGCGCAGGGTCAGGATCAGTTGGTCGAATGCCGCTGCGCCGATCGGGTCCAGGCCTGCGGTGGGTTCGTCGAGGAACAGGATGTCCGGGTCCAGTGCCAGCGCGCGGGCCAGGGCCGCGCGCTTGATCATGCCGCCGGACAGCGAGGCCGGGTACTTGTCGGCGGCGCTGATCGGCAGCCCCGCCAGCGCCAGCTTGACCCCGGCCAGGTGTTCGGCGTCGGCGCGTGACAGCCCGGCATGCTCGATCAACGGCAGCGCGACGTTCTCGGTGACGGTCAGTGACGAGAACAACGCGCCCTTCTGGAACAGCACACCGAAGCGCCGCTCCACCTGCGAGCGTTGGTCGTCGTTCAGCGTGGCCAGGTCCTGGCCGAACACCTTCACCCTGCCCTCGTTGGGCCGACGCAGGCCGACGATGCTGCGCAGCAGCACCGACTTGCCGCTCCCCGAACCGCCGACCACGGCGAGGATCTCGCCGCGGTACAGGTCCAGGTCGAGGTTCTCGTGCACGCTCTGACTACCGAAACGGTTGCACAGGCCACGGGCTTCGATCACCGCTTCACGTGTGCCACTCACCAGCCCATCTCCATGAAGAACAACGCAGCCACGGCATCCAGCACGATGACCACGAAGATCGACTGCACCACCGCCGAAGTGGTGTGGGCCCCGACCGACTCGGCGCTGCCACTGACCTTGAAACCTTCCAGGCAGCCGATGGCGGCGATCAGGAAGGCGAAGAACGGCGCCTTGAGCAGGCCGACCAGGAAGTGCTGCACGCCAATGTCGCTCTGCAGCAGCGAGAGGAACATGGCCGGCGGGATGTCCAACGACAGCGCACAGACCACCGCGCCGCCGACGATGCCGCAGACCATGGCGACGAAGGTCAGCAGCGGCAAGGCGATCAGCAGCGCCAGAACCCGCGGCACCACCAGCAGTTCGATGGGGTTCAGGCCCAGGGTGCGGATGGCGTCGATCTCCTCGTTGGCCTTCATCGAGCCGAGCTGCGCGGTGAAGGCGCTGGCCGTGCGCCCGGCCATCAGGATCGCGGTGAGCAGCACGGCGAATTCGCGCAGGAAGGAGAAGGCCACCAGGTCGACGGTAAAGACCGTCGCACCGAAGTCGGCCAGCACCGTGGCCCCGAGAAAGGCCACTACGGCGCCGACCAGGAAGGTCAGCAAGGCGACGATGGGCGCGGCGTCCAGGCCTGTCTGCTCGATGTGCGCGACCACCGGGGTGACCCGCCACTTGTGTGGTTGCAGGAGCCGGGTGGCGAGGGTGGCGAGGATCAGGCCGACGAAACCGAGTAGTTGCCGGGTGTCCTGCCAGAGTGTGTCGACGGCGCAGCCGATGCGTGCGAGCAATTGCAGCATGACCGGTTGTTCGGCTTCCTTGATCGGGATGCAGTAGTCCTGCACCGAGCCATACACCATCCTGAGCAAGGCTCGGCTGGCCTCGGGGAGCTCGTCGGTGCAGTGCGACAGGCGCTCGGCGCCCAGCAACTCGGCCAGCAGCGAGGCACCGGCGGTGTCCAGGCGCCCAAGCTGGCTGAGGTCGGCGATCGTGTCAGCACCGTACTGGTCGCGCAGGCGCTCGCTGTCGCGCTTGAGGCTGGTGTAGTGGGCCAAGGTCCAGTCGCCGGCGATCAGCAGGCGCGCGGGGTGCTGGCGGGTGTCGAGGGTGGCGCTGGGCTCCATGCTTCTGACTCTGCACGACGGCGGTGGGTCAGATCATAGCCTGTTGCAGCGGCGGTGGCTTCAATCGCGGGGCAAGTCGCAACGGCGGCGACGCGGTGCCGAACCCTCACCCCGCCGGTACATCCTCGACCACCTTGAAGCGCAGCACGCCGATCACCTGGCCATCCTCGGTCAGCACCCGCACCTGCCACTTGCCCACCGGGTTGGGCGGGAAGTTCTGCTTGTGGGTCCAGGCCCGGTAGCCTTCCTTGCGCCCGCCGTGGATGTCCAGGGCGATGCGGTCGACCTCTTTACCGTCCTGCTGCCACACGTGATAGATCCGCTCGTTCAGCCCGCGCGGGGCGTTGATTGCGGTGTAGGCGTACAGCCCCGCGCTGCGAATGCGGCTGGCGGCGATCTCGTCCAGCGATTCGCCGGGCTGGCGGTCCTGCAGCTCGGTGGTCACCGCCACTTCGGTCATCCACAGGGTCGCCGGGGGCACCCATGAGCGCAGCAGCCAACCGCCTCCGCCCACGGTCAGGGTCACCAGGACCAGCGCCACGGCGCGGCGCCAGTTGTTGATCGGGAAACTGCTGGCCAGGCTCGGGAATGACAGCGCCATGGCCGCGATCAGCGCCAGCTTGAAGCTCTGTGCGGTGGTCAGGTGCAGGATGATCGGCAGCGCCGTGAGCAGCGCGGCGAACAGGGTCAGGGTGTGCAGCGCCATGAACAGCCAGCGCCGCGGTGCGAGCCATTTGTAGTACAGCGGATCGACGATGGAGATCAGCCCGGCTGCGCCGAGCAAGCCGGTGAACACCAGCTGGCCGCTGTTCCAGGTGGTGGTGATGAAGAAGAACGGCAGGACGAAGAACAGACTTTCCTGGTGGATCATCTGTGTGGCGTAACGCAAAAGTGGCTGCGGGATTTCGCGCTTGAACGTGCGTGCGAACAGTCCCGTCAGGGTGTTCTCGAGCATCAGCCAGACCCAGCTGATCAGCATCAGCACGGCGATCCAACTGGCGAGGCCGGCCTGGCGGTCGACCAGGATGAAACTGCCAATGCCGGACAGGAAGCCGCCAAGGGCGATGACCCCGGGATAGCGTTTGAGCAGTTCGATGATGCGTTGGACGATGTGGGGTATGGGAGGCATGGGGATGGGCAGCGATAAGGGGTGACTGTTCTGGCCTCTTCGCGGGCAAGTCGCAATGGCGAAGAGGCCGAAACAGGATACCGCCGAATCAGCTGTCCCGTGTAGCGCCGCTGGGGCGATCCGCCGGCTGGCGCCTTTTGCGGATCAGCCCGATGGCGAGTATCAGCCCCAACCCCAGCGCCACCAACCCGTACAACTCGTCATAGCCCAGCAGTGGCTTCTCGATGCGCAGGTAGCCAGGCTCCTTGAGCAACAACCGCAGCGCTTCGTTGGCCTCCTTCAGGCTGACCTTGCGCAGTTTGCCGATCGGGTCTGTGAAACGGCCGTCCTCGTAGTCGTTCAGCGCGCCCCAGTAATAGTCAGCCAGTGCGCTGTTGCCCTGGGTGGTCCAGCTTTCGCGGGCAATCGCGGCCTCCTTGAGGCGGGCAAAGGTGTCTGCATCCAGGCCGTGCTTGCGCAGGTGCTCGAACAAGTCCTGCAGCACCTTAACCGCTTCGTCGATGTCCTGGCGCTCAAGATCGGCGTTGAAGCTGAGCATGCCACTGTCGCCGAAACTTTCACGCCGCACCGAGGGCCCGTAGGCCAGGCCGTGGCGCAATCGCAGTTGATCGTACGCAGCCCAGTCGAGGTAGCGCGAGAGCAGTTCGAGGGTCTGGTCGTGATTGCTGTCGAGTACCGGCTCGATGAACAGCCAGTGCAGCCTGGCGGTGTCGCCCAGCCAGCCACGGGTCAGGTCGCGGCGTTGCTCGGCCTGCTGGCTGATGCTGTCGAGGTTGCGCCGCTCGCCTGGCTCGGTGGCTGGCAGCTCGCCGTAGGTACGCTCCAGATAGGCCGGCAGTAGGCGGTCGAGGCCACCGACGACGATCAGGCTCATGTTGTTGGCGGCGTACCAATGCTCGCGCATGGCCTGCACCTGTTTGAGGGTCATGCCGTCGATATCCGAGCGCTCCGGGCATTTGAGCCCCAGTTCCACGGCAAGCTGGTCGCTGGCCGGGTGGCCGATGTCCTGGCGGTCCAGCCAGCGCTGCAGGTGGCCATAATGGCCGCCGTCCTCGCGCTCGATGATTTTCTTGGCGGTGGCCAGGGCCTTGGCATCGATCTTCGTGTCCCGCACCGCCGCCAGCAGCAGGTCGAGCACCTTGCGCTGGTTGCGTGCCGGCGCCTCGATGACGAAGGTGGTATCGGCGGCGCTGGTGAAGGCGTTCCACTCCCCGCCCAGCGCCTGCAGGCGCTCTTCCAGGCCGCCTTCGCCGGTCTCGTCGATGCCGCTGAACAGCAGGTGTTCGAGCAGGTGCGGCAATTCGCGCTGGTTGCACTCGAAGTCGTCGAGGCCCACGCCGACCACCAGGCGGATCGACACATGGTCGCGTTCGTACCCAGACTTGAGAATCACCTGCAGGCCGTTGGGCAACAGATAGCCTTCGACCCGCGAGCGGTCGAGGGCGAACGAGGGCAGGCTGCAGAGGATCAGGCAAACGAAGGTCAGGCAACGCATGGGCGGGCTTCCGGGCCGGTCTCCAGGTGTGCGGGGGTCAGGACAGGCGGGCGTCGTCCGGCACGCTGTCGAGCAGAAGCCCGCCGGTGTCCGCGCCGCCCAGTACCACATAGGCACTGCTGCAGAACAAAGAGTTCAACCGCTTCATGTCGGCGATCAGCTCCAAGTGTAGCGAACTGGTCTCGATACTCTGCACCACCTTGCGTTGCAGGCGACTGACATGGGCGTGGGCCAGGCGCCGTTCCTGGGCGCGGAAGCGGCGTTTCTCGCGCAACAGCAGGCGTGCGCTCTCAGGGTCGGCGCTGAGGAACACCGACAGGCCCAGGCGCAGGTTGGCCAGCAGTTGCTCCTGAAGGCCCGTCAGTTCTTCCAGGCCGACCCGGGAGAACTCCCGGCGCTGTGAGGTCTTCTGCTGCTGCACCTTGCGCAGCATGCGCTCGATCAGGTCGCTGGCCAGCTTGAGGTTGATCGACAGTTCGATGATCTCGGCCCAGCGCCGGTTGTCCTGCTCGCTCAGGTCCTCGCGTGACATCTGCGCCAGGTACAGCTTGATGGCGCTGTACAGGGCCTCGGCGTCCTCGCCCAGGGCGCGGGTCTGTTGTGGCAGTGCGGTCTGGCTGCCGCGCAGGGCGCCGAGCATGGCCTCGAGCAGGCTGTCGACGATGTCGCCCAGGCGCAGGGTCTCGCGGGCTGCGTTGGCCAATGCCAGGCTGGGGGTTTCCAGCGCCGAGGCGTCGAGGTGCCGGGGCTTGACCTGGCCGTTGGCGACTTCGCGTTCGGGTAGCAGGGTGGTGCACAGGCGCCCCATAGGTTTGACCGTAGGCAGCATGACCAGGCAACGCAGGGTGTTGTAGAGCAAATGGAAGCCGATCACCAGCTCTTGCGGGCTGAAACTCAGCGAGTCCATCCAGTCCACCAGCGGGTGCAGCACCGGAATGATCAGCAGCAGGCCGATCAGCTTGTACAGCAGGCTGCCCAGCGCCACGCGACGCCCGGCAGCGTTCTGCATGCGGGCGCTGATGAAGGCCAGCATTCCACTGCCGATGTTGGCGCCGACCACCAGGCCGATGGCCACCGGCAGGCTGATCACCTCGGCACCGGCCAGGGTCGCGGTGAGCAGCACGGCAGCGAGGCTGGAGTAGGTGATCATGGCGAACAGGGCGCCGACCAGGGCGTCGAGCAGGATATCGCCGGTCAGCGAGGCGAACAGCACTTTCACACCCTGTGCATGGGTGATCGGCGCAGCAGCCTGCACGATCAGTTCAAGTGCCAGGATGATCAGGCCCAGGCCAATGGCCACCCGGCCCATCTGGCCGAGGCGCGTCTGCTTGCGCGACAGGAAGAAGATCACCCCGACGAACACCAGCAACGGCGACAGCCACGACAGGTCGAAGGTCAGCACCCGCGCCATCAGCGCAGTACCCACGTCGGCACCGAGCATGATCGCCAGGGCTGGGGTCATGGCCATCAGGCCCTGGCCGACGAAGGAAGTGACCAGCATGGCGGTGGCGTTGCTGCTCTGCACCACGGCGGTGACGACGATGCCAGCAATGAAGGCCAGCGCACGACGGTCCATGTTCTGGCTGAGCACGCGGCGCAGGTTCGAGCCGTAAACCCGAAGAATGCCGGTGCGCACGATATGCGTGCCCCAGACGAGCAGCGCCACGGCGGAAAGCAGGTTGAGCAGGGTGAGCATGTTCGAGGCCCCCTTATTACCGACGCCCCAGTGCGGGGCCAATGGGTGAAGCCGTGAGCCTGGCCCGGGGGTGGGCGTTGTATTCAGTGCTCACTGAAGCTTTAGTTGTTTTGCGCGGTTGTCGCCAGCTTGGCATGGCGGGCATTTATTTGAAACATTTCTGTCACAAGCATGTTGGGTGGTTCAGGGCCAGTCCAGACAAACGAAAAAGGCCCCGAAGGGCCTTTTCAGTGACGTCCGGTACTTACTGACCCGGAATGTCCTTGCGCAGTTTCACCGGATCATGCTCCTTGCCTTCCTTGCGCGCCATTGCAGTACGCATGCGGATGTTGATCGCTTCCACCGCCAGCGAGAACGCCATGGCGAAGTACACATAGCCCTTCGGCACGTGCACGTCGAAGGACTCGGCGATCAGCACGGTGCCGACCACGATCAGGAACGACAGCGCGAGCATCTTCAGCGACGGGTGCTTGTCGATGAAATCGCTGATGGTGCCGGCGCAAAGCATCATCACCAGCACGGCGACGATGATCGCGGCGATCATCACCGGAACGTGCGAGACCATGCCCACCGCGGTGATCACCGAGTCCAGCGAGAACACGATGTCGATGATGGCGATCTGGATGATGGTGTAGAAGAACTTGCCGCCAGCGCCTTTGGGTTCGTCGCTGCTTTCCTCCTCACCCTCGAGGCCGTGGTAGATCTCCTGGGAGCTTTTCCACAGCAGGAACAGGCCGCCGAAGAACAGGATCAGGTCGCGCCCCGAAATGCCCTCGCCGAAGACCACGAACAGGTCGTCGGTCAGGCGCATTACCCAAGTGATCGAGAGCAGCAGCATGATCCGGGTGACCATCGCCAGCGCCAGGCCGAAGATCCGCGTGCGCGGCTGCATGTGCTTGGGCATGCGGCTGACCAGGATCGAGATCATGATGATGTTGTCGATCCCGAGCACGATCTCGAGTGCGGTCAGGGTGAAAAAGGCAACCCAGATTTCCGGGCTGGTCAGCCATTCCATGTGTATTCCTTCGAACGATGAAGGCGACGCGCCCGGGAGAGCGGGCGTGTCGCGGTGGGGTGGTGCTCTTGTCTTACAGACTACTGATCAGTGGGAAAACTCCCATGAGCAAGGCGGCGAGCATTATGCACAGGCACACCAGAACTGCCCACTTGAGGGTGAAGCGCTGGTGATCGCCGAATTCGATCCCCGCCAGGGCTACCAGCAGGTAGGTGGAGGGTACCAGTGGGCTGAGCAGGTGTACCGGTTGTCCGACGATCGACGCACGGGCCATTTCCACCGGGGTGATGCCGTAGTGGCTGGCGGCTTCGGCCAGTACCGGCAGCACGCCGTAGTAGAAGGCGTCATTGGACATGAAGAAGGTGAACGGCATGCTGACGATCGCGGTGATGGCCGCCAGGTACGGGCCGAGCGCATCCGGGATCACCGCCAGCAGGCTCTTGGACATGGCCTCGACCATGCCAGTGCCGGACAGAATGCCGGTGAAGATACCGGCGGCGAAGATCAGCCCGGTCACGGCCAGCACGCTGCCGGCGTGGGCTGCGATGCGGTCCTTCTGCTGTTGCAGGCAGGGGTAGTTGACGATCATGGCGATACTGAAGGCGATCATGAACAGCACCGGCAGCGGCAGCACGCCGGAGATCAGCGCGACCATCAGGGCAGCGGTCAGGGCGCCGTTGAACCAGATCAGCTTGGGGCGGCGCGCTTCGGGGAACTGCGACACGCTGATTTCGCTGTGATCGATGTCGTCGGTCGGCAGGTGCAGCTCACCCAGGCGGGCACGCTCGCGCTTGCCGTACATGTAGGCGATGGCGAGGATCGCCAGCACACCGAAGGCCATGGCCGGGATCATCGGCACGAAGATGTCCGACGGGTCTACATGCAGCGCGCTGGCGGCGCGAGCGGTCGGACCACCCCAGGGGGTCATGTTCATCACGCCACCGGCGAGGATGATCAAACCGGCCATGATTCGCGGGCTCATGCCCAGGCGGCTGTACAGCGGCAGCATGGCGGCGCAGCAGATCATGTAGGTGGTGGCGCCGTCACCGTCGAGCGAGACCACCAAAGCCAGCACGGCAGTGCCTACCGAGACTTTCAGCGGGTCGCCCTTGACCAGCTTGAGGATCTTGCGCACGGCCGGGTCGAACAGGCCGGAGTCGATCATCAGGGCGAAGTAGAGGATGGCGAACATCAGCATCACGCCGGTGGGCGCGAGCTTGCTGATGCCTTCGAGCATCATGGGGCCGATCTTGGCGGAGAAGCCGCCGAACAGGGCGAAAATGATCGGTACCAGGATCAGGGCGATCAAGGCCGACAGGCGCTTGGTCATGATCAGGTACATGAAGGTGATGACCATGGCAAAGCCAAGGAAGGTCAGCATGGCGGTACTCCAGGCGTGGCGCGGCGAAAGGACGGACGATTCGGGCGGATCAGCGCGTCAGGCGCTGTGCATGGAATAGCGGGAGGGGTACTGCAGGAAGGCGGGCACAGGAAAACATCGGTATCACCATTGTTGTTGTTGATTGGGCCGGGTTCGTACGTAATGCCGACACCCTGGCTGGCCGGTCTGTCGCCGGTGGTGGCGCTATCCTAGGGGGGTAAGCTTTCAGCCAGCTTTCGCCTCGATGAAGGCGACAGGAGGTCGTTTCATGAATGACGTACAGGAAGGCGGGTGCCATTGCGGTGCCTTGCGCTACCGGCTGGAGGGCGATCTGACGGATGTCGCCCACTGCCACTGCTCGATCTGTCGACGGGTCAGCGGCGGGCTGGTGGTGACCTGGCTTACCCTGCCGCGCAAGGGTTTCCAGTGGATGGCGGGTGAGCCGAAGCGCTATGTGGCGCCGGCCAGTTGTACACGGTTCTTCTGCGGCGACTGCGGCGCGCATGTGGCGCTGGAGACGACGCATAGCCCGCTGAGCATCGATGTGACGGTGGCGACGCTGGACCGGCCAGAACAGGTGAGGGCCAGTCGGCATATCTGGACGGGCAGCCGGCTACCCTGGCTGCACCTGGATGAGGAGCTGCCTGGCGAGGTGGAGGAGAGTCCGTAACGAAATGCGGGGGCCTGATCAAAGGCCCCCGCAGGTCTTCAGATGGTCAGCGTCCAGTCGTAGTCGACGATCAGCGGCGCGTGCTGCGAGAAGCGTGGCTGGCGCGGCAGGCGAGCACTGCGCACGAAGCGGCGCAGACCCTGGGTGAGGATCTGATAGTCGAAGCGATAGCCCAGGTTGAGCATCTCGGCCTGTTCGTTGTCCGGCCACCAGCTGTACTGGTCGCCTTCGCGGCTGACTTCGCGCAGGGCGTCGACATAGCCCATCTCGCCGATGATCGCGTCCATCCAGGCGCGTTCGGGCGGCAGGAAGCCCGGCGATTGCTGGCTGTCGCGCCAGTTCTTGATGTCGAGCTTCTGCTGCGCCACGTAGAACGAGCCGCAATAGATGTATTCGCGACGCTTGCGACGCTGCTTGTCCAGGTACTTGGCGAAGTCGTCCATCAACTTGAATTTCTGGTTCAAGTCTTCGTCGCCGTTCATTCCCGAAGGCAGCAGCAGGCTGGCGATGCTTACCTTGTCGAAATCTGCTTGCAGGTAGCGCCCGTAACGGTCGGCCGTCTCGAAGCCCAGGCCGGTGATGACTGCCTTGGGCTGCATCCGCGAGTAGAGCGCCACGCCACCTTGGGCAGGCACCTCCGCTTCGCAGGCATAAAGGAAATAGCCATCGAGCTGGAAAGCTGGGTCGTCGAGTTCAAAGGCCGAGGCGCGGGTATCCTGAAGGCAGATGACGTCGGCATTCTGGGCTTGCAGCCAGCTGAGCAGTCCACGCTCGGCCGCAGCCTGAATGCCATTCACGTTCACACTGATGATCCGCATAAATGGCCCCAAAAATCTCGTGCGTGTATGATACCCGAGCTCAACTCATTTAGCTAAATCCGTGGTGTCCGGGACTTTTCATGCAGCCGTATCAGCGCGACTTCATTCGTTTTGCCATCGATCGCGGCGTTCTGCGCTTCGGTGAATTCACCCTGAAATCGGGGCGTACCAGCCCGTACTTCTTCAACGCCGGGCTGTTCAACAGCGGATCGGCCCTGGCCCAGCTGGGGCGCTGCTATGCAGCCGCGATCGTCGACAGCAAGATCCCCTTCGACGTGCTGTTCGGTCCCGCGTACAAGGGCATCCCGCTGGCAGCTGCCACGGCGGTGTCCCTGGCCGAGCAGCATCAGCTCGACGTGCCATGGTGCTTCAACCGCAAGGAGGCCAAGGACCACGGCGAGGGCGGCAGCCTGGTCGGCGCCCCGTTGGCCGGTGACGTGCTGATCATCGACGACGTGATCACTGCCGGTACCGCCATCCGTGAGGTCATGCAGATCATCAAGGGCCAGCAGGCCAATGCCGCGGGCGTGCTGATCGCACTGAACCGCGAAGAGCGCGGCAATGGCGAGCTCTCGGCGATCCAGGAAGTGGAGCGTGATTTCGGCATTCCGGTGGTCAGTATCGTTTCGCTGACCCAGGTACTGGAGTTCCTGGCCGACGATCCTCAGCTCAAGCAGCACCTGCCGGCGGTCGAGGCCTATCGGGCGCAGTACGGGATCTGATCTCGGACCGGTAATGAAAAAGGCGACCCATGAGGGTCGCCTTTTTCATTGGATCGGCGGTGGATCGTTCGCGGGCAATCCCACTCCCACAACGGCGGTAAACCTCTGTGGGAGCGGGCTTGCCCGCGAAGCGGTCGCCGCTTAGTCCGTGCCGTACTTCGGCGAACGCGGCCCATACAGGATCCCGCCGTTCGGGTTCGGCGACAGCAGGCGCGCGCTGGTGATACCCGCGATCGGATAACCGGCGTCTTCCTGCACGCTGCTGATGACCTGGTTCACTGCCGCAGTGATCAGCATGCCGATCAGGCCGCCCTGGTTCTGCCGGCCTTCTTCGCTGGAGGCGGATGCAGTACCGGTCCACAGCGTGGTGCCGGACTTCAGGTCGACCAGCTTGGCACTGGCGGTCACGATGGTTGCGCTGCTCAGCACCATGTAGCGGGTGCCGTAGTCGCTGACGGTCACGTACAGCGCCGCATCGGCGCCGAAGATCTCGTGCAGCTTGGCCATCGGCAGCTCATGGATGTCAGCCGGGGTGGTCATGCCGTTCTGGCGGAAGGTCTCGGCGACCAGCGCCACCGGCATCACGTAGTAGCCGGCTTCGGCCAGCGGGTAGGTGACCTGCGCGAGCATGCTGTAGCTTGCCTTGACGTCCGGCGAGTTGTTCAGCGGCGGCACGATCAGGATCGACTTCGGGCGGCTCTGTTTGAAGGCCGCGTAGTCGGTGGTCTTGCGCTCGGCACAGCCGGCGAACAGGGCCAGCACGCAGGCGCCGACGATCAGTTGGGTAAGGCGCTTGATCACTGCTTCGCTCCTTGCGTGGCGTTCTTCATCAGGAAGTCCATGTACGCCGCCGACTCAGGGAACAGCGCCTTCTCGGTGCGGAACTGCTGGATCATCTGGTCGTCCTTGCCCAGGCTCGAGTAGAGCAGGCCCAGTTGCGCGTGATACCCAGGAGGGACGGCGCCGTTCTTGGCCTTGATCTTTTCCAGGTCGCGCTCCAGGGCGATGACCTGTTCTTCCTTCGACTGGTCGTTGAAGTATTCGCGTACTTGCGGCTGGTAGCTTTCCCACTGGTACAGCGGCTTCTGCGAGTTGCAACCGACCAGCAGGGCGCTGGCCAGCATGAGCCCGGCGCCAGTGCGCCAGGCCGAGCGGGTGATGCTCATCTACGTGCTTCCTTGTCGTTGTCGTCTTGCTGCAGGGTCTTACTGCGCTTGCGGCTTCCACTGGCCGCTTTCGACAGCGCCGACCAGCTTGTTCACCGCTTCGCGCATGGCCAGGTCGAGAACCTTGCCGTTGAGGGTCGAGTCGTAGCTGGCGGTACCGCCGAAGCCGATGACTTCACGGTTGGACAGGGCGTATTCGCCGGCGCCCTGGCTCGAATAGACCACTTCGGAGGTGCTGATGTTGACGATGTTCAGCGCGACCTTGGCGTAGGCAATCTGGGTCTTGCCGCGACCGAGGATGCCGAACAGCTGGTGGTCACCGACTTCCTTGCGGCCGAATTCGGTAACGTCGCCCGTCACCACGAAATCGGCGCCCTTCAGGCGCTGGACCTGGCCTTTGATTGCGGCTTCCTGCTGGATCTCACCCATGTTGTCGCGGTCCAGCACGTTGAAACGGCCGGTCTGCTGCAGGTGGGTGATCAGGATGGTCTTGGCCTGGCCGCCGAGGCGGTCGACGCCGTCGGAGAAGATGCCGCGCATGTAGCTCGAACGGTTGTCGAACTTGCCTACGGCGATCGGTGCACGCACGCCGCTGTACGGGCGGCTGACGCTCTCGACCTGTTGTACGGCCACGGCGGTGGAAGTTTCGGTAGCGCAGCCGGCGATGGACCCGAGCGCGACGGCAGCTGCCAGCACGAGTCCTTGTGATGCGTATTTCACGCGAGTTCTCCAGGTAAATAGCAACTATTTGCAACGGGCGTGCATTCTGCCACGTTGTGTCGGCAGCCTAGAGAGAAAGTTGAGGGCGGGACAGAGAAAAATAATGGCATTGCGCCATGTTTCATTGTTCTGGTTCGGCCAAGCCTGCGCGATCCTTGGAGGAGCAAGCTTGCCGGGGCGCAGAATCGCAGCGAACACCCGTATGGCCGGTGCCATTACCGCGGTGTACTTTTCGCGGGCAAGCCCGCTCCTACGGGTTATGCAGGAGCGGGCCGTCGCTCAAAGCATCAGTGGCGCTTGCGATTGGTGATCAGGGTACCCACGCCGCTGTCGGTGAAAATCTCCAGCAGCACCGCGTTCGGCACACGGCCATCAATGATGTGCGAGCTGTTCACGCCGCCCTGCACGGCTTCCAGTGCGCACTTGATCTTCGGCAGCATGCCACCGTAGATGGTGCCGTCGGCGATCAGCTCGTTGACCTGCTCGGTGGTCAGGCCGGTGAGCACCTGGCCCTGCTTGTCCATCAGGCCGGCAATGTTGGTCAGCAGCATCAGCTTCTCGGCTTTCAGGGCTTCGGCGACCTTGCCGGCGACCAGGTCAGCGTTGATGTTGTACGACTCGCCGTTGGCACCCACGCCGATCGGCGCGATCACCGGGATGAAGTCGCCCTTGACCAGCATGTTCAGCAGCTCGGTGTTCACGCCCACGACTTCGCCGACATGGCCGATGTCGATGATTTCCGGGGTGGTCATCTCGGGGGTCTGGCGGCTGACGGTGAGCTTCTTGGCGCGGATCAGCTCCGCATCCTTGCCGGTCAGGCCGATGGCGCTGCCGCCGTGGCGGTTGATCAGGTTGACGATATCCTTGTTGACCTGGCCGCCCAGGACCATCTCCACCACGTCCATGGTCGCCGAATCGGTGACGCGCATGCCGTCGATGAAGTGGCTCTCGATCGACAGGCGCTTGAGCAGGTCGCCGATCTGCGGGCCGCCGCCGTGCACGACCACCGGGTTGATGCCCACCGCCTTCATCAGCACGATGTCACGGGCAAAGCCGGTCTTGAGCTCTTCGCTCTCCATCGCGTTGCCGCCGTACTTGATCACCAGGGTCTTGCCGACAAAGCGGCGGATGTAGGGCAGTGCTTCGGACAAAACCTCGGCTACATGGGAAGCGGCATCGCGATCGAGGGTCATGCAGGGCTCCAGTGAGGAACAGATAGTCGGTCAGAACGGCAGTTGCAGGCCGGGATCGACCCGCAGCAACTGCGTGCGGAATACAGCCTTGATACGGTCGAGTTCTGCCTCGCTGTCGGCCTCGAAGCGCAGCACCAGCACCGGTGTGGTGTTGGAGGCGCGGACCAGGCCCCAGCCGTGTGGGTAGTCGACCCGTACACCGTCGATGGTGGTCAGGTTGGCTTCGCCCCAGTCGGCGTCGCGTTGCAGTGCATCAATGATGCTGAATTTACTCTCGTCGGTCACATCGATGTTGATTTCCGGTGTGGAAATATCGTTCGGGAACGCGGCGAACAGGCTTTCGGCATCCTGGTCGGCCTTGCTGAGGATTTCCAGCAGGCGTGCGGCACTGTAGATACCGTCGTCGAAACCGTACCAGCGTTCCTTGATGAAGATGTGTCCGCTCATCTCGCCGGCCAGCAGCGAGCCGGTCAGTTTCATCTTCTTCTTGATCAACGAATGACCGGTCTTCCACATCAGGGCGCGGCCGCCGTGCTGTTCGATCAGTGGAGTCAGGCGACGGGTGCATTTGACGTCGAAGATGATCTCGGCGCCGGGGTTGCGCGACAGCACGTCCTGGGCGAAGAGCATCAGCAGGCGATCGGGGTAGACGATGCTGCCGGTGTTGGTGACCACGCCCACGCGGTCACCGTCGCCGTCGAAGGCCAGGCCGATGTCGGCGCCGGTTTCCCTGACCTTGGCGATCAGGTCTTCGAGGTTCTCCGGCTTGCCCGGGTCCGGGTGGTGGTTGGGGAAGTTGCCGTCGACCTCGCAGAACAGCGGGATCACCTCGCAGCCGAGGGCCTCGATCAGTTGCGGGGCGATCACCCCGGCGGCGCCGTTGCCGCAGTCGACCACGACCTTGAGCTTTTTCGACAGCTTCACGTCGCCGGTGATCTGCTGGTAGTAGCGCTCGAGAATCTCGACCTTCTCCACGTGGCCTTCGCCGCGCGGTACGTCGTTGGTCTTGAGGCGGGTCAGCAGGGCCTGGATCTGCTCGTTGGCGAGGGTGTCGCCGGCGATGACGATCTTGAAGCCGTTGTAGTCCGACGGGTTATGGCTGCCGGTGAGCATCACGCCTGACGTACCGGCCAGCACATTGGCGGCGTAGTACAGCGCGGGGGTGGGCACCAGGCCGACGTCGCTGACCTGGCAACCGGCATCGGCCAGGCCCTTGATCAGTTGCTCGACCAGCATCGGGCCGGACAGGCGGCCGTCGCGGCCCACGGAGATCTTCGGCTCGCCCTGAGCGAGGGTCTGGGCGCCGATGGCGCGGCCGATCCAGTAGGCGGTTTCGGCGTGCAGCGTCTTGCCGACGATGCCGCGGATGTCATAGGCGCGGAAGATGCTGTCTGGCAATGCGGGTACCAGCTGGGCCATGTCGTTCATCTCTGGGGACTCCAAGGGTCAAAGGCTTCTGGGTAAGCGCAAACTGAACGCTTGGACGGTAGATAGCCCCGAGAGTTCGCCGTCCATGGCCCCGACGGTCGGCTCAGCGGGTCCCGGAATGACCGAAACCGCCGCTGCCACGCTGGGTTTCGTCGAAGGCTTCGACGATGTCGAAATGCGCCTGCACCACCGGTACCAGGATCAGCTGGGCGATGCGCTCGCCGATGCTGATGGTGAACGGCGTGTTGCCGCGGTTCCAGCACGAGACCATGAGCTCGCCCTGGTAGTCCGAGTCGATCAGGCCGACCAGGTTGCCCAGCACTACGCCGTGCTTATGACCAAGGCCCGAGCGGGGCAGGATCATCGCTGCCAGGCCTGGATCGCCGATGTAGATCGACAGGCCGGTGGGGATCAGCAGGGTCTGTCCCGGCTCGAGGACGGTGTCTTCCTTGAGCAGGGCGCGCAGGTCCAGGCCAGCGGAGCCGGGGGTGGCGTATTGCGGCAGGGGGAATTCGGTACCCAGGCGTGGGTCGAGGATCTTGGCTTGAAGAGCGTGCATGGAACTTATTGAACCTGATTGAGCCGTTCGGCGATGAAGGCGACCAGTTGCCGGGCGATCTTGCCCTTGCTGGTCTGCGCGAAGAGGGTCTGGTGCTGCTGGCGGTCGATTACGGTCAGGGCGTTTTCCTCGCTGTTGAAGCCGATGCTGGGGTTGGCCACATCATTGGCGACGATCAGGTCGAGGTTCTTGTCCTTGAGCTTGCGCGTTGCGTAATCGAGCAGGTGCTCGGTCTCGGCTGCGAAACCGACGCTGAACGGGCGGTCGGCACGGCCAGCGAGGGTGGCAAGGATATCCGGATTGCGCACCATCTGCAGCAGCATGCCGTCGCCGGTCGTAGGGTCTTTCTTGAGCTTTTGCGGGGCGACCACCTCGGGACGGTAGTCCGCGACTGCTGCCGAGGCGATGAACAGGTCGCACGGCATGGCTGCTTCACAGGCCGCGAGCATGTCCCGCGCGCTCACCACGTCGATGCGGTTGACCCGGTCGGGGGTCTGCAGGTGCACGGGGCCGGTGACGAGGGTCACCCGGGCCCCGGCTTCGGCGGCCGCTTCGGCCAGGGCAAAGCCCATCTTCCCGGAACTATGATTGGTGATGTAGCGCACCGGATCGATGTTTTCCTGGGTCGGGCCGGCGGTGATCAGCACGTGCTTGCCGGTCAGGGCCTGGCGCTTGAAGCTCTCGGCCGCGCACCAGGCAAGGTCGGTGGCTTCGAGCATGCGGCCCAGGCCGACGTCGCCACAGGCCTGGCTGCCGGAGGCCGGGCCGAATACCTGGATGCCACGGCGCTTGAGCAGCTCGAGGTTGTCCTGGGTGGCCGGGTCGCGCCACATGGCCTGGTTCATGGCCGGGGCGACGGCGACGGTGGCGTCGGTGGCCAGCACCAGTGTGGTCAGCAGGTCATCGGCCATGCCCTGGGCCATGCGCGCCATCAGGTCGGCGGTGGCCGGGGCGATCAGCACCAGGTCGGCCCACTTGGCCAGTTCGATATGACCCATGGCAGCCTCGGCGGCAGGGTCGAGCAGGTCCATGTGCACCGGGTGGCCGGAGAGCGCCTGCAGGGTCAGCGGAGTGATGAACTCGGCGCCGCCGCGGGTCATGACGACACGCACCTGCGCGCCGTGTTCCAGGAGTCGGCGAATCAGCTCGGCGCTCTTGTAGGCGGCAATGCCGCCACCCACGCCGAGAACGATGCGCTTGCGATACAGCCGCTGCATAGGCTTGCCTTTTTCCAGTGAAAGCGGGCGGCGACGTTTGAAATTGCCTGCGGCAGAACGTCGCATTTAACGAGGCGAAATAGATTAACACAGGGCTTGAAGGCGCCGCAGTACAACGCAAGGAGGGGTATGAACATCAGGGAATGGCCGCTGGACGAGCGGCCGAGAGAGAAGTTGCTGGCGCGTGGGGCGCAGGTGCTGTCGGATGGGGAGTTGTTGGCAGTGCTGTTGGGCTCGGGCGTTGCCGGGCGCAACGTGGTCGACCTGGCGCGCAGCCTGCTCAAGCGCTTTGGCGGGTTGCGGGTGTTTCTCGAGGCCGACCGCGCCGCGCTGCTGCGCGAGCCTGGCATCGGGCCGGTGAAGTACGCGCAATTGCAGGCACTGCTGGAGATCGGACGACGCTACCTGGACGAAACCATCGAACGCGCGCCGGCGCTGGAAAGCCCTGCTGCGGTGCGGCGCTACCTGAAGTCGATGCTGCGCCATGAGCGCTGCGAGGTGTTCGGCTGCCTGTTCCTGGACACCCGGCACCGGCCCTCGGCGTTCGAGATCCTGTTTCGCGGCACGATAGACCGGGCAAGCATCTATCCGCGTGAGGTTGTGCGCCGGTCGCTGCTGCATAACGCGGCGGCGTTGATCATCTGTCACAACCACCCGTCGGGCAACAGCGCGCCGAGCCAGGACGATGTCCACCTGACGCGCACGTTGAAGCAGGCGCTGGCGCTGATCGACGTGCGTGTGCTCGATCACGTGATCGTCGGCGATGGCGAGCCGTTGTCGATGGTGGAGCAGGGTTGGATCGGGGCGTAGTGGAGGCAGTGCCGGCCTATTCGCGGGTAAGTCGCAGCGGCGAAAAGGCCGGCACCGAATGCCAGTCAGCGCTCCACCGACACCTTGCTGAAGTCCACCCGCCCGAACGGGCTGACCTGATAGCCCTCGACGCCCTTGCTCAGCAGGGTCGAGGCGGTCGGGTGGGCCAGCGGCAGCCACAGCGCCTGTTGTTGGATCAGCGTCTGCGCCTGCTGGTACAGACGGCTGCGCACGCTCTGGTCGTTGGTGGTGCGTCCGGCGTTGATCAACTGGTCGAGACGGCTGTCGCAGAAACGCGCGAAGTTGGTCCCGGACTTGACCGCCGCGCACGAGAATTGCGGGCTGAGGAAGTTGTCCGGGTCGCCGTTGTCGCCCGCCCAGCCCATGAACAGCAGGTCATGTTCACCGGCCTTGGCCCGGCGGATCAGCTCGCCCCATTCGATCACACGGATCTCGGCTTTGATGCCGACTTTCGCCAGGTCGGCCTGGAGCATTTGTGCGCCGAGGCTAGGGTTGGGGTTGAGCAGGCTGCCCGACGGCCGGGTCCAGATCGTGGTGCTGAAGCCGTCGGCCAGGCCGGCCTTGGTCAGCAACGCCTTGGCCTTCTTCAGGTCCAGCGCGTAGCCGGGCAGGTCCTTGGCGTAACTCCAGGTATTGGGCGGGTAGGGGCCGTTGGCGGCGATGGCGGTGTCATCGAACACGGCCTTGAGGTAGGCCGGTTTGTCGAAGGCGAGGTTGATCGCCTGGCGCACTTCGGGTTTGTCCAGCGGCGGGTGCTCGCTGTTGATGGCCACGAAGGCGGTCATGAAGGCCGGGGTGGAGGCTACCTTCAGCTTGTCGTTCTTCGCGGCTTCGGCGATGTCCAGCGGCTTGGGCGACAGGGCTACCTGGCATTCGTTGCGCTTGAGCTTCTGCAGGCGCACGTTCGGGTCGGTGGTGATGGCGAACACCAGCGGGTCGACCGCAGGCTTGCCGCCGAAGTAGTCGGGGTTGGCGCGATAACGCACCAAGGCGTCCTTCTGGAAGCGCTGGAAGACGAACGGGCCGGTGCCGATGGGCTGGCTATTGAGCTTCTCGGGCGTGCCGGCCTTGAGCAGCTTGTCGGCATACTCGGCCGAGTAGATCGAGGCGAAGCCCATGCTCAGGGTGGCCAGGAAGGTCGCGTCCGGATGGGTGAGGGTAAAGCGCACGCTCTGTGGATCGGGCGCCTCGATCGACTTGATCAGGTTGCCCAACTGCAGCGACTGGGCGTGCGGATAACCGCCGGGTGCGGTCTTGTGCCAGGCATGGGCGGGGTAGAGCATGCGCTGGAAGCTGAACAACACGTCGTCGGCGTCCAGTTCGCGGGTCGGCTTGAAGTAGTCGGTGCTGTGGAATTTCACGCCGCCGCGCAACGTGAAGTCATAGACCAGGCCGTCTTTGGAGACCGTCCAGCTTTGTGCAAGGCTCGGCACCACCTTGCCCTGGGCCGCGTCGAACTCGACCAGGCGGTTCATCAGCACGTCGGCCGAGGCGTTGGTAGTGGTCAGCGAGTTGTACTGAACCACGTCGAAACCTTCCGGGCTGGCCTCGGTGCACACCGACAGCGGAGCTGCCTGGGCGATGCCTGCGGCGAGCAGGGAAGTGAATAGAACGGAAAGGGCGGCGACGCGCATGGTGGATCCTCGGCTGGTCAGGGGCCCATCTGCCAGTGCAGTCTGGAGGCGGAAACGTCCTACCCTAGTGCGCCAGTCGGGAAATGACCACCTGATTTTTATGCTGCGCGGCGACGAGCGGTCGACAGTGCGCGGGCCTTGTCGCTATGCTGGCCGGGCGCGATCGGCCCGATCGGAATGTGCATCTTCTGTTGTTGTGGCCGACCCTTTCTGGTATAAAGCAGCGCTCTTTTCTAGGGGCTCGGCCTGTCGCTCATTTGAGCCGGTTCGATAAGACCCCCGGAAACACGGCGCCTTGGCGCCATAGACTGAGAGATTAAGCGGCCAACCCATGCCGGGTTGGGCATGTGGTTTTAGAGGGCTGAGGCATGTCGAGAGTCTGTCAAGTTACCGGTAAGGGTCCGGTAACCGGGAACAACATTTCCCACGCAAACAACAAAACCCGTCGTCGTTTCCTGCCGAACCTGCAGCACCACCGTTTCTGGGTTGAATCCGAGAATCGTTTCGTGCGTCTGCGCGTTTCCGCCAAAGGCATGCGTATCATCGACAAGCGCGGCATCGATGCCGTTCTGGTCGACATCCGTAAAGCTGGCGCCAAGGTTTAAGGGAGAACATCATGCGTGAATTGATCCGTCTGGTTTCGAGTGCCGGTACCGGCCACTTCTACACCACCGACAAGAACAAGCGCACCACTCCGGACAAGATCGAGATCAAGAAATACGATCCGGTCGTCCGCAAGCACGTGGTGTACAAGGAAGCCAAGATCAAGTAATTGATCCGGCAACCAAAAAAACCCGCAACCGAAAGGAAGCGGGTTTTTTTATTGCTGCCTTTTCAGGCGTAGCTTACGCGCCACAGGGTTCAGTAGTTGCGCAGGCCGCTTATGATGCCTTCGTCGTCTACATCGATCCTGACCTGGTCGGACCTGTAGTCCCGCAGGTCTGCGGCGCCGGTAACAATCCGAACTGCACTCAGGCCCGTCAGCTCGAGAATGTAGGCGCCCACGCTTTCAACGTAGCGCGAACCGATGACGTGGCGTGCAGGGGCGAGGATGTCGGTAGTCATATGCTGTTCCTTGTCGACTGTCCGGAAATGGACGCTGCCATCGTTGCAGCCTCCCGTTCGACGGATGCGGTACTTAATCCTCGCAAGCCCCGTTACTTCTGCTCGAACATCACGTAGATCTTGCGGCACGCTTCCAGAACCTCCCAGGTGCCCTTGAAGCCGGCCGGGATGACGAAGCGGTCACCGGCCCGCAGGGTCTTGGCGCCGCCGTCCTGGTCGCGCAGGACCGATACGCCCTGGACGATCTCGCAATACTCGTGCTCGGTGTAGTTCACCGTCCACTGGCCGACCTCACCCTCCCAGACGCCCGCGGCGAACTGCCCGCAGGGGCTCGAATAGTGGTTGTAAACCGCCTGGTCCGGCTCGCCCTTGAGGATTTTCTCGGCCGCCGGGCGATAGCGCTCGGCTTCGGTAAGGACCTGGGCGAAGTCGATGATGCTGTCGATGCTCATGCTGGATACCCTGTTGTTGTTTAATAAAATGCACATCAGTAGGCTTTTAAGCCATTCGTGTCAAATATATTGATAGTTTAACCGGCCTGGTTTAGGGTGTCGGATGCCCGTGTGCGCTTGTCGCCCGGCCAGAATTTCTGACAGTGCCCGTGAGTCCTCAATACGGGGCTGCACCTTAACAAGAGGAGGAGTTTCGTATGACCACCCTGACTCGTGCGGATTGGGAACAGCGTGCCCAGCAACTGAAGATCGAAGGCCGCGCCTTCATCAACGGCGAATACACCGACGCCGCCTCCGGCGAAACCTTCGAGTGCCTGAGCCCAGTCGACGGACGTTTCCTGGCCAAGGTTGCCAGTTGTGACCTGGCCGACGCCAACCGCGCCGTGGAAAACGCTCGCGCCACCTTCGACTCTGGCGTCTGGTCGCAACTGGCTCCTGCCAAGCGCAAGGCCAAGCTGATCCGCTTCGCCGACCTGCTGCGCAAGCATGTCGAGGAACTGGCGCTGCTGGAAACCCTGGACATGGGCAAGCCGATCGGTGACTCCTCCACCATCGATATCCCGGGCGCTGCCCAGGCCATTCACTGGACTGCCGAAGCCATCGACAAGGTCTACGACGAGGTCGCACCGACCCCGCACGACCAACTGGGCCTGGTGACCCGTGAGCCGGTAGGTGTCGTGGGTGCCATCGTTCCATGGAACTTCCCGCTGTTGATGGCCTGCTGGAAACTCGGCCCGGCGCTGGCCACCGGCAACTCGGTGGTGCTCAAGCCTTCCGAGAAATCCCCGCTGACCGCCATCCGTATCGCCCAACTGGCCATCGAGGCCGGCATCCCGGCAGGCGTGCTGAACGTGCTGCCTGGCTATGGTCACACCGTCGGCAAGGCCCTGGCCCTGCACATGGATGTCGATACCCTGGTGTTCACCGGTTCTACCAAGATCGCCAAGCAACTGATGGTGTACGCGGGCGAATCGAACATGAAGCGCATCTGGCTGGAGGCCGGTGGCAAGAGCCCGAACATCGTCTTCGCCGACGCCCCTGACCTGCAGGCCGCCGCCGAAGCCGCTGCCAGCGCCATCGCCTTCAACCAGGGCGAGGTCTGCACCGCTGGCTCGCGTCTGCTGGTCGAGCGCTCGATCAAGGACAAGTTCCTGCCGCTGGTGGTCGAGGCCCTCAAGGCCTGGAAGCCCGGCAACCCACTGGATCCGGCCACCACGGTCGGTGCGCTGGTCGATACTCAGCAGATGAACACCGTGCTGTCGTACATCGACGCCGGTCATCAGGACGGCGCCAAACTGCTGGCCGGTGGCAAACGCATCCTCGAAGAGACCGGCGGCACCTACGTCGAGCCGACCATCTTCGACGGCGTGACCAACGCCATGAAGATCGCCCAGGAAGAAATCTTCGGCCCGGTGCTGTCGGTGATCGCCTTCGACACTGCCGAAGAGGCCATCGCCATCGCCAACGATACCCCGTATGGCCTGGCAGCTGGCATCTGGACCGCCGATATCTCCAAGGCGCACAAGACTGCCCGCGCCGTGCGTGCTGGCAGCGTGTGGGTCAACCAGTACGACGGCGGCGACATGACCGCACCGTTCGGCGGCTTCAAGCAGTCGGGCAACGGCCGTGACAAGTCGCTGCATGCACTGGAGAAGTACACCGAGCTGAAGGCGACCTGGATCAAGCTGTAATCCGGTAGTCTTCTTCGCGGGCAAGCCCGCTCCCACAGGCCCAGCGCCGTCCTTGCGAGCGGCGGCGTACCTGTGGGAGCGGGCTTGCCCGCGAATGGGCCTGAACAAATTTACCTGGGGGTCTGCAATGCGTTGGGGAACCTACTTTGCCGTGCTGGCGTCGGTGCTCAGTGTCGGGCTTGCGCTCGGCGTGAGCATGCCGCTGGTATCCCTGCGCCTGGAAGGCTGGGGCTACGGCGGGTTCGCCATTGGCGTGATGGCGGCGATGCCGGCAATCGGCGTACTGCTCGGCGCGAGCCTGGCCAGTCGCCTGGCGGGTTGGGTCGGCGTGCCATCGGCGATGCGCCTGTGTCTGTGGGGCGGTGCGTTGTCAATTGTGTTGGTGGCGGTGTTGCCCAGCTATCCGCTGTGGCTGGCGCTACGCCTGCTGATCGGCATGTCACTGACGGTGGTGTTCATCCTAGGCGAAAGCTGGATCAACCAGTTGGTGGTCGAGCAGTGGCGTGGGCGACTGGTGGCGCTGTATGGCAGCAGCTATGCCCTGAGCCAGCTGGCCGGGCCGCTGGTGCTGGGCTTTCTCGGCTCGGAAGATGATTTCGGTTTCTGGGCCGCCAGCGGCCTGCTGTTGCTCGCACCCTTGCTCCTGCTAGGCCGCGGTGGTGCGCCGTCGACCGAGGCGTGCAGCGTGACCTTCAGCGACTTGTTCGCCTTCTGTCGACGCTTGCCGGTCATTGCCTGGGCCATTGCGTTGTTCGCGGCATTCGAGGCGATGATTCTGACGCTTCTGCCGGTGTATGTGTTGCAGCAGGGCTTCACCGCCGAAGTGGCGTTGTTCATGGTCAGCACCGTGGTGGTCGGCGATGCCGTGCTGCAGTTGCCAATTGGCGCCCTGGCCGATCGCATGTCCCGGCAAGCCTTGTTCAGTGGCTGTGCGGTGAGTCTGCTGGGTTCGAGCCTGGCGATTCCGCTGCTGTTGCACACCCCGGCGGTGTGGCCGCTGTGGGTACTGTTCGGTGCGAGCGCGGGGGGCTTGTTCACCCTGTCGCTGATCCTGATCGGCGAGCGTTATCGCGATGACGCATTGGTGCGTGCCAACGCCCATGTGGCGCAACTGTGGGGTATCGGTTGTTTGCTCGGGCCGTTGCTGGCCGGGGCAGGGAGCCAGTGGGTCAGTGGACATGCCTTGCTGTTCCTGATGGCTGCAGGGGCTGCAGGGCTGGTGCTGCTGACCCGGCGTCCCGGTGCGTTCGAGCCCGCCTCCGCCTGAAATAGCCGGGCCGCACTAGCGCGGCCCGTCCGCTAGAGCATCTTCTCCAAACCCACCGCCTTGGCCACCCAGGCATTGAACCGGCGCCATATTCCGCCCGGCTCAGCGGTCAGGGTATGCACCTGGCCATTGTCCTCGGTCACCCAGACCATCTTCCCGTCCACCAGCTTCGGTTGATAGCTCAAGGCCGGCGCCATGCCCTGTTCGGCCAGCGCGCGGGTGTACTCGGCCAACTCGGGGCTGTCGACCATCACCCCGACCTCGGTGTTCCACAGCACCGAGCGGGGATCGAAGTTGAAGGAGCCAATGAAGGTCTTGCGCCGGTCGAAGACCATTGCCTTGCTGTGCAGGCTCGAGTCGGACTGGCCCTTGAAGCTGAGGACGCCGCGCGCGGCGCTCGGGTCGCCGGGCTGGCGACGCAGCTCGAACAGCTCCACGCCATGTTCGAGCAGGGCACGGCGATAGGGCGCATAGCCGCCGTGCACGGCCGGCACATCGGTGGCTTCGAGCGAGTTGGTCAGCAGCTTGACCGAGGTGCCGGCGTCGGCGCGGCTGGTGAGGTACAGCAGGCCTGGCTCGCCCGGCACGAAGTAGGCCGAGACGAGGATCAGCTCGCGGTGTACGTTCTTCAGGTCCGGCGCCAGTTGCTGGGTCATCAGCAATTGGGGGTCGGGCTCGCCGCGGGCCAGCACCTTGCTCGGCGCATCCCACAGCGCCTGGCTGTGTGCCCAGATCAGCTCGTTGCGCCAGATGTCCAGGCGTGGCGCGGTCTGATAGGCCATCAGTCGGTCGTACAGCGCCTTGCGCTGCACCCTGGCCTGCGCCAGCCAGGTTTCCAGGCGCTGGCGGCTAGCGCGCAGGTCGCTGGCGTCCGGCGTGCTCCACAGGAAGTCGCCGATCGGCCGACTCAGGGCGCTGTTCCAGTACTGGTCGAAGCTGTGCCCGAGTTGCTCGGCCACAGGCCCTACACCCAGCAGGTCGATGTCGGTGAAGTTCAGGTTGGGCTCGGCGTCGAAGTACTCGTCACCCAGGTTGCGGCCGCCGACGATGGCCATACTGTTGTCGACCAGGAACAGCTTGTTGTGCATGCGCCGGTGCTGCAGCGACAGGTTGAACAGCCGCCCCATGGCACGCGTCAGGCCAGTGCTGCGGCCCAGGTGCAGCGGGTTGAACACGCGGATCTGGATATGAGGGTGGGCGGCGAGGGTGCCGATCAGGCTGTCCAGGCCATCGCTGGTGGTGTCGTCGAGCAGGATGCGCACCCGCACGCCGCGGTCGGCGGCGCGCAGCAGCTCGTGCACCAGGGCGCGGGTGCTCAGGCCATCGTGGACGATGTAGTACTGCAGGTCGATGCTGGTCTGGGCGTTGCGAATCAGCTCGGCGCGGGCGCGAAAGGCTTCGTTGCTGTTCGGTAGCAGGCGAAAGCCGGAGCGCCCCTCATAGGGCGCGGCCTGACGCTGGACTGAGCGGCCGAACGCCGAGTCGTTGGCCGGCAGCGCCTGGCTCACGTCGCGAGGTGCATCGACGCTGGCGCAGCCGCTCAGGCCGAGCAGCAGCGCCAGCAGGAGGGGCAGAGCCCGCTGGAGTCTCAAAGGCGAATCGTCCTGTACGACAGGTCACTGGAAGGTTGGACCGTGCAAAGCGCTGCAAAGTTACCCGGCGTCACTGTCCTGCGCCAGTAGGCGATAGGCAGTTTCACCTACCTTGCGTACCGCCGCCTCGATTTCCGGGGTGGCGCGGGTGGCGAAATTCATGCGCAGACAGTGCCGGTACTTGCCCGACGCCGAAAAAATGCTGCCGACGGCGATCTGTACGCCCTGTTCCAGTAGCGCACGGTTGAGCCGCAGCGTGTCGAAGCTCTCGGGCAGTTCCACCCACAGCATGAAGCCACCCTGGGGCCGGCTGGCGCGGGTGCCGGGCGGGAAGTAGCGGGTCACCCAGTCGCTCATCTGGTCGCGGGCGCGCTGGTACTGCGCCCGGACTCGGCGCAGGTGCGGCTGATAGTGGCCTTCGGCGATGAAGTCGGCGATCGCCAACTGGGGCTGGCAGGCCGTGCTGCCGGTGCTGATGTACTTCATGTGCAGCACCCGCTCCAGATAACGCCCGGGCGCCACCCAGCCGACCCGCAGGCCTGGGGCCAGGGTCTTGGAAAACGAGCTGCAGAGCAGTACGCGGCCATCCTCGTCGAACGATTTGATGGTGCGTGGGCGTGGGTAGGTGTACGCCAGGTCGCCGTACACATCGTCTTCGAGGATTGCCACGTCGTAGCGCTGGGCCAGGGTCAGCAGGGCCTTCTTGCGCGCCTCGGGCATGATGTAGCCCAGCGGGTTGTTGCAACTGGGGGTGATCTGGATGAGCTTGATCGGCCATTGCTCCAGCGCCAGTTCCAGCGCCTCCAGGCTGATGCCGGTGGTCGGGTCCGTGGGGATCTCCAGCGCCTTCATGCCCAGGCCCTTGAGCGTCTGCATGGCGCCGTGGAAGCTGGGCGAATCCACCGCGACGATGTCGCCCGGCTCGCACACTGCGCGGATGCTGGTCGACAGCGCTTCGTGACAACCGGTGGTCACCACCAGGTCGCCTGGCCCGAGGTTGCAACCTGAGTCGAGCGTCAGGCGGGCGATCTGTTCACGCAGGGCTTCGTTGCCGTGGATGTTGTCGTAGTACAGCCCTGGCATGTCCAGGCGCCGGCTGAGCTGGGCAAGGCTGCGCAGCAGGGGCTTGAGCGTCGGGCTCTCGATGTCGGGCATGCCGCGGCCGAGCTGGATCACGTCGGGGTGAGGGCTGGCACGTACCAATTCGAGCACTTGTTCCCACTGGGAAATATCCACAGGGCGTTGGGCGGGGCGGCTGATGGCGGGCAGGGCCGGCAGGCTGCGATTTTCCGTGACGAAGTAGCCGGACTTGGGGCGCGGAGCCACCAGGCCGTTGTCCTCCAGCTGGCGATAGGCCTGCTGTACGGTGCTCAGGCTGACGCCGTGTTCCAGGCTCAATGAGCGCACCGACGGCAGCCGTTCGCCGGGACGATACAGGCCTTGTTCGATCCGGGCACCGAGCAATTCGGCGAGGTTCATGTAGAGGGTCACGGCATACTCCTGCACACGTTGGGCAAGGTGAGCGATACAGATTGGCCAAAAATACGGCATTCAGCCGTCGTTGCGCCAATTCTGTATGGAAATAATAATCCTGTGTTGAATCTGTATCGTGCATGTCTGCCGAGCGCATGCTTTCTCCAGCTTTCGAGGCAATCAGGAGACATGGCAATGAACGGCTTGAGCGATGTACGGCTGCAACTGTTGGCGGAAGAACTGCGCGCAGGGCAGTGGCCCAAGGTTTCCAGTGCCCCTGTGGGCTTGGGTCGCCTGGGGCTGATGGTGCATCGCTGGCGCTCGCGCAGGGTGCTGCGCGAGTTGAGCGATCACCAGTTGCTGGATATCGGCATCAGCCGCCAGCAGGCTCGGGAGGAAGGGTGCAAGCCATTCTGGCGAGCGTGATCAGAGCAGCTCCTTGAGTCGGTACCAGAGCATCCCCAGCGCCAGCAGCGGCGAGCGCAGGTGCTTGCCGCCAGGGAAGGTCGCGTGCGGTACCTTGGCGAACAGGTCGAAGCGCCCCGCCTGCTGGCCGCTGATGGCCTCGCCCAGCAGGCGTCCGGCCAGGTGCGTGGCGTTCAGGCCGTGGCCGGAGTAGGCCTGGGCGTAATAGACGTTGGCATGGCTGGCCAGGCGCCCGACCTGCGGCAGGCGATTGGCGCCGATACCGATCATGCCGCCCCACTGGTAGTCGATGCGCACACCGGCCAGCTGCGGGAACACCTTGAGCATCTTCGGGCCCATGTAGGCGCCGATGTCCTTCGGGTCGCGCCCGGAGTAGTGGCAGGCGCCGCCGAACAGCAGGCGGTGGTCGGCGGACAGGCGGAAGTAATCCAGCGCCACGCGCTGGTCGCACACGGCCATGTTCTGTGGCAGCAACTGGCGGGCACGTGCTTCGCCCAGGGGTTCGGTGGCGATGATGTAGCTGCCGGCGGGCAGCACCTTGCCGCCCAGTTCGCGGTTGAGGTCGTTGTGGTAGGCGTTGGTGCACAGCACCAGCGTACTGGCGCGCACGCGGCCCCGCGCCGTGTGCACCTGGACTTGCGGGCCGTAGTCGATGCGGGTTACTGCCGAACCCTCGTGCAGCTTCACGCCCAGGCGCTCGGCGGCGGCCGCTTCGCCCAGGGCCAGGTTGAGTGGATGCAGGTGGCCCGAGCCCATGTCGACCAGGCCGCCGACGAAGCTGTCGGATCCGACCACGCTGCGGATCTCGGACGCGGGCACCACGCGGACCTCGTGGCGGTAGCCCAGGCTGCGCAGCTCTTCGGCATTTTCAGCGAAGCCGTCCAGCTCGGCGGGCTTGTATGCCAGGTCGCAGTAACCCCAGGTCAGGTCGCAGGCGATGGCGTGGCGCTCGATACGTTGACGCGCGATCTCCACGGCTTCCAGGCCCATCAGCTTGAGGCTGCGTACGCCATCCTCGCCGAGCACTGGCAGGAACTGCTCGACATCGTGGCCAACGCCACGGATCAACTGCCCGCCATTGCGACCGCTGGCGCCCCAGCCGATCTTGCGGGCTTCGAGCAGGATCACCGAGAAGCCGCGCTCGGCCAGCTCGATGGCGGTATTCAGGCCCGAGTAACCGCCGCCGACGATGCACACATCGGCGCTGTGCTCGCCTTCGAGGCTGGGGTAGTCCGGTTGCGGCGCGCTGCTGGCGGCATAGTAGGAGGCGGCGTGCTGCGCGCTGTGGATCATCTGGGGAGGCCCTGGAGTCGGTGCGAAGGGGGCGAGGATAAGCTGGGGTTTCGCGGTTGGGCAACCGGGCGAGGGCTTGTTCCGCGAATGGCCCTATAATCCTCACAAACCTCGACGACACACCGCCCATGCCCTGCAACCACAAGATCCAGTTCCTGCGCGAACTCATCCCGTCCTTCGAATGCGAGCCCGGCTGCCACGACTGCTGTGGCCCGGTTACCACATCCAGTGAAGAGATGGCTCGCCTGCCACGCAAGACCCAGGCCGAGCAGGATGCGGCGCTGGAGCGCCTGGACTGTGTTCACCTCGGCCCGCAAGGCTGCACCGTCTATGAAGAGCGCCCGCTGATCTGCCGCCTGTTCGGCACCACGCCGCGCATGGCCTGCCCCCGTGGTCGTGGTCCGCAGCAGCCGATCGAACCCGAGGCCGAGCGGCTGATCCATGGTTATATCGCCAGCACCCGCCAGGTGCTGGTCTGACGGTTCAGTCCGGAATTGGCAGGCAGAGGCTCTCCTTGACCTCTTCCATCACGATGTAGCTTTTCGATTCGCGCACATGCGGCAGCTTGAGCAGGATGTCGCCCAACAGCTTGCGGTACGAGGCCATCTCGGAAATGCGCGCCTTCACCAGGTAGTCGAAGTCTCCCGACACCAGGTGGCACTCCAGCACATGCGGCAGCTTGAGGACGGCGCGGCGGAACTCTTCGAAGGTGTCGCCGGACTTGTAGTCCAGGCTGATCTCGACGAACACCAGCAGGCTGCCCTTGAGGTGTTGCGGATTGAGGCGGGCGTTGTAGCCCATGATGATGCCCTCACGTTCCAGGCGGCGGACACGTTCGGTGCAGGGGGTGGTGGACAACCCGACTTTCTCGCCCAGCTCGGTGAAAGAGATACGCCCGTCATTCTGCAGGATGCGCAGGATGTTGCGGTCGATCTTGTCCAGTTCACGTTTGCTCTGGTGTTGGGTTCTCATAGGGGATGCCCCTCCGTGAAAGGCGTTTTTGCCGAGAATTCTCGCCAAATATAGGTTTTTATATAGTGAAAAGCACTGGGCCGAGATTCTTATACTGCGCGCATCCATGCCATTTCAACAAAAGACTGCGGTGTACCGCGTGCGAGGGATAGACGATGCGAGTTTTGGTACTTGGTAGCGGTGTGATCGGAACCGCCAGTGCCTACTACCTGGCCCGGCAAGGTTTTGAAGTGACGGTGGTCGATCGCCAGCCGGCGGTGGCCATGGAAACCAGCTTCGCCAACGCTGGCCAGATCTCGCCCGGCTATGCCTCGCCCTGGGCCGCGCCAGGCGTGCCGCTCAAGGCCATCAAGTGGCTGCTCGAGCGCCACGCACCGCTTGCCATCAAGCTGACCGGTGACGTCGACCAGTACCTGTGGATGGCGCAGATGCTGCGTAACTGCACCGCCAATCGCTATGCGGTGAACAAGGAGCGCATGGTGCGCCTGTCCGAGTACAGCCGCGACTGCCTCGACGAGCTGCGCGCCGAAACCGGCATCGCCTACGAGAGCCGCACTCTGGGCACCACTCAACTGTTCCGTACCCAGGCCCAGGTCGATGCCGCAGCCAAGGATATCGCCGTGCTCGAGCAGTCTGGCGTGCCTTACGAATTGCTCGACCGCGACGGCATCGCCCGCGTGGAGCCTGCGCTGGCGGGCGTGAAGGACATCCTTGCTGGCGCCCTGCGCCTGCCCAACGACCAGACCGGCGACTGCCAGCTGTTCACCACCAAGCTGGCCGACATGGCCATCAAGCTGGGCGTCGAGTTCCGCTTCGGCCAGAACATCCAGCGCCTGGACCATGCCGGTGACCGTATCAACGGCGTGTGGATCGACGGCAAGCTGGAAACCGCCGATCGCTATGTGCTGGCCCTGGGCAGCTATTCGCCGCAACTGCTCAAGCCGCTGGGCATCAAGGCACCGGTGTATCCGCTCAAGGGCTACTCGCTGACCGTGCCGATCACCGATGCCGACATGGCCCCGACCTCGACCATTCTCGATGAAACCTACAAAGTCGCCATCACCCGTTTCGACAACCGTATCCGTGTCGGTGGCATGGCTGAAATCGCCGGTTTTGACCTGTCGTTGAACCCGCGTCGACGCGAAACGCTGGAGATGATCGTCAACGACCTTTATCCTCGCGGCGGCGACCTGAGCCAGGCCAGTTTCTGGACCGGCCTGCGCCCGGCCACTCCAGATGGCACCCCGATTGTCGGTGGCACCGCGTTCCGCAACCTGTTCCTCAATACAGGTCACGGTACCCTTGGCTGGACCATGGCTTGCGGTTCCGGTCGCCTGCTGGCCGACCTGATCGCGCGCAAGAAGCCGCAGATCAGTGCCGAAGGGCTGGACATCTCGCGCTATGGCAACAGCCGCGAGAGTGCTGGCCACGGTAGCCCGGTATCGGCTCACCAGTAATTGCAACGCTGGCCTCTTCGCGGGCAAGCCCGCTCCCACGGCAGGATGAGGACTTGTGGGAGCGGGCTTGCCCGTGAAAAGGCCAGCACCGTTCCTCCGTCATAAACAGATCCACCAGAAGGCTGCCCTCCATGCGCCCCGCCCGTGCCCTGATCGACCTCCAAGCCCTCCGTCACAACTACCGCCTGGCCCGTGAATTGTCCGGCGCCAAGGCCCTTGCCGTGGTCAAGGCCGATGCCTACGGCCACGGTGCGGTACGTTGCGCCCTGGCGCTGGAGACCGAGGCTGACGGTTTCGCCGTTGCCTGCATCGAAGAGGCTCTGGAGCTGCGTGCCGCAGGGATCAAGGCTCCGGTGCTGCTGCTCGAAGGCTTCTTCGAGGCCAGCGAGCTGGCGCTGATCGCCGAGCACGACCTGTGGTGCGTGGTGCACTCGCTGTGGCAGCTCGAAGCGATCGAGCAGACCGCCGTGCGCAAGCCGCTGAACATCTGGCTCAAGCTCGACAGCGGCATGCACCGCGTCGGCCTGCACCCCAAGGACTACCACGAGGCCTACCAGCGCCTGCTGGCCAGCGGCAAGGTCGCGCGCATCGTGCTGATGACCCACTTCGCCCGTGCCGACGAGCTCGATGCCTCGACCACCGAGCAGCAGGTTGCCGTGTTCCAGGCCGCCCGCCAGGGGCTGGCTGCTGAGTGCAGCCTGCGCAACTCCCCCGGTGTGCTGGGCTGGCCGCAGGTGCCGAGTGATTGGGTGCGCCCGGGCATCATGCTGTACGGGGCCACGCCGTTCGAGGTCGAGCAGGCCGCAACTGCGCGCCTGCAACCGGTAATGACCCTGCAATCGCGCATCATCAGCGTGCGCGAACTGCCAACCGGTGAGCCGGTCGGATACGGTGCCAAGTTCACCAGCCCGCGCCCGACTCGGGTTGGCGTAGTCGCGATGGGTTACGCCGATGGCTACCCACGCCACGCGCCCACCGGCACCCCGGTGGTGGTCGCCGGCAAGCGTACTCAACTGATTGGTCGGGTCTCGATGGACATGCTCTGCGTCGACCTCACCGAAGTGCCAGAGGCGGGTATCGGCAGCCCGGTCGAACTGTGGGGCAAGCAGGTCCTGGCCAGTGACGTGGCGCAGCAGGCTGGCACCATTCCCTACCAGATCTTCTGCAACCTGCGGCGCGTGCCATTGGATTATTACGGCGAATGAGGCGCTGAAGCGGACAGGCTGGGGTCTTGCGTGTTGTAAATACTGAACGGCATTGCCATGATATCGTTCACATTTGACCTCATCTCGACCGTTTCTGGAGGCGCAAGCTTTGGACGTCGGCGAACGACTGCAAGCCATCCGCAAGCTCAAGGGCCTGTCCCAGCGCGAACTCGCCAAACGGGCGGGCGTAACCAACAGCACCATCTCGATGATCGAGAAGAACAGCGTGAGCCCGTCGATCAGCTCCCTGCGCAAGGTGCTGAGCGGCATACCCATGTCGATGGTCGAGTTCTTTTCCGTCGAGCTTGCGCCGGAAAGCCCCACCCAGATCGTCTACAAGGCCCACGAGCTGATCGACATTTCCGACGGCGCGGTGACCATGAAGCTGGTCGGCAAATCGCACCCCAACCGTGCCATCGCCTTTCTCAACGAGGTCTATCCGCCGGGGGCCGACACGGGTGAAGAGATGCTCACACACGATGGCGAAGAGACCGGAATCCTCCTCGAAGGCCGCCTCGAACTGGTGGTCGGCGCCGAAACCTTCATCCTCGAAGCGGGCGACAGCTACTACTTCGAGAGCACCCGTCCGCACCGTTTCCGCAACCCTTTCGACGAACCTGCCCGCCTGATCAGTGCTGCCACGCCTTCGAACTTTTGATCCAGCGCAGCGTATTGTTTCGCCAATACCCCTTTCCTGTGTGGGGTCGTTTCACGCCTTCCGGGTAGCCGCTATACTTTTCAACGCTCGCCAACCGTGGCGGCGGGCGTGATTAGCCACCATGAGGGTGTACGCGTGAACCAAATCAAGAAAATGCTGGCCGTACCAGCAGCCGTATTCGCCCTCTGGGCACTCAATGCAAGCGCTGCGACCAACGACGACATCGCCAAGCGCCTGGAGCCGGTGGGGCAGGTGTGCGTCCAGGGCCAGGAGTGCAAGGGCATGGAAGTGGCCGTATCGGCCGGTGGCGGTGGCGCCAAGACACCCGACGAAATCATCGCCAAGCACTGCAATGCCTGCCATGGCACGGGCCTGCTGAATGCGCCGAAGATCGGCGACACGGCGGCCTGGAAAGAGCGCGCCGATCACCAGGGCGGCCTCGACGGGATTCTGGCCAAGGCCATCACCGGCATCAACGCCATGCCGCCCAAGGGCACCTGCGCCGACTGCTCGGATGAAGAGCTCAAGGGTGCGATCAAGAAGATGTCCGGGCTGTAGACCGGACTGGATTTGCGTAAAGCCCGCCATTAATGGCGGGCTTTTGCATTTAGGGGTAGGTGCCGGCCCCGGGAAGAGGTCGGCCCGGTCAGCCAATCAGCTAGGGTAATGGTCACAACCTGTAGGAGCGGGCTTGCCCGCGAAAGGGCCGGCCTGTTCAGCAAATCAGCCAGGGCAATGGTCACAACCTGTAGGAGCGGGCTTGCCCGCGAAAGGGCCGGCCTGTTCAGCAAATCAACCAGGGTAATGATCACAACCTGTAGGAGCGGGCTTGCCCGCGAAAGGGCCGGTCTGGTCAGCAAATCAGCCAGGGTAATGGTCACAGCCTGCAAGCCCCCACAAAGCCACAGGAGCCCCCGATGCCCCACCGCTGCTCGATCGACCAGGCCGTCGACCAGGTCCTGGCCCGCCTCCCGGCCCATATCCACATGGGCCTGCCCCTGGGCCTGGGCAAACCCAATGCCTTCGTCAACGCCCTCTATGCCCGCATCCGCAGCCTGCCCGAGCGGCGCCTGACGATCTACACCGCCCTCAGCCTGGGCCGACCGCCGCTGGGTGACGGCCTGCAGCGGCGCTTCCTCGAACCCTTCGTCGAGCGCGTCTTCGCCGACTACGAAGAGCTCGACTACCTCGCCGACCTGCGCAACGACACCCTCGCGGCCAACATCCGTGTCGAGCAGTTCTTCATGCAGCCCGGTTCGCTGCTGCACAGCGAGACCGCCCAGCAGGACTACGTCAGCAGCAACTACAGCCACGCTGCGCGCGATATCAACGGCAAGGGCCTGAACCTCATCGCCCAGATCGTCGCCGCCACGCCCGAGCGTCCGGATCATCTGAGCCTGGCCTGCAACCCCGACATTACCCTCGACCTGCTGCCAATGATCGCCAAACGCCGTGCCGCAGGCGAAACCATCCTCATGCTCGGCCAGGTGCATGCCGAACTGCCCTACATGCCGGGCGACGCCGAACTGCCTGCACAGGATTTCGACCTGCTGATCGATACCCCCGAGCAGCGTCGACTGTTCTGCACCCCGAACATGCCGGTCACCCTCCAGGATCACTGCATCGGCCTGTACGCCAGCACCCTGGTGCGTGATGGCGGCACCCTGCAGATCGGCATCGGCGCCATGGGCGATGCCGTGGCCGCAGCGCTGCTCGCGCGCCAGGACGACAACGGCGCCTACCGCGCGTTGCTCGAAGACCTGGACCTGAACCCCTGGAACACGCTGATCGAGCGTGAGGGTGGTATGGATGCCTTTGCCCAGGGGCTCTACGGCTGCAGCGAGATGTTCGTCAACGGCCTGCTGGCGCTGGCCGAAGCAGGCGTGGTGCGGCGCCCGGCCGACGAGCAGGGCGTGCTGGTGCATGGCGGGTTCTTTCTCGGCACCGCGGATTTCTACCAGCGCTTGCGGCAGATGCCTCTTGAGCAGCGCAAACGCTTCGCCATGACCGCCATCAGCTTCATCAACGAGCTGTATGGCGACGAAGCACTCAAGCGTCGCCAACGCCGCGATGCGCGCTTCGTCAATACGGTGTTCGGCATGACCCTGCTCGGTGCCGGGGTGGCCGATCAGCTGGAAGATGGCCGGGTGCTCAGTGGTGTGGGCGGGCAATACAACTTCGTGGCCCAGGGCCATGCACTGGAGGGCGGTCGCTCGATCCTGCTGCTGCGTAGCTGGCGCGAGGCGGGTGGCGAGGTGACGTCGAATGTGTTCTGGCAGTACGGCCATTGCACCATCCCCCGGCACCTGCGCGACATCGTGATCACCGAATACGGCATCGCCGACCTGCGTGGGCAGACCGACAGCGAGGTGATCGCACGGTTGCTGGCAATCAGTGACTCACGTTTTCAGAAGCCTTTGATGGAGCAGGCCAAGAAGGCCGGCAAGCTGGCGCGGGACTTCGAGCTATCGGCACGCTTCACCGACAACACGCCCGAGCGCCTGGAAGCGATCAGGGCGCGGCATGCGGGGTTGTTCCCCGAGTACCCGCTGGGCAGCGACTTCACGCCTGAGGAGCAGGACCTGCTGCGGGCGCTGAACTGGCTCAAGAGCAAGTTCAAGCTGAGCGAGGTGCTGGAGCTGGGCAAGGCGGCGCTGGATGCGCCTGAACCTCAGGTCTATCCGGCGCATCTGGTGCGGATGGGGCTGAGTGAACCGCAGGGGCTGAAGGAGGAGCTGTACCAGCGGTTGCTGCTGGCGGGGTTGCAGGCTGCAAAATAAACGCTCGGACATGCTCTTCCCTGTGGGAGCGGGTTTACCCGCGAATGCGATGGCGCATCCCAAATCGCATTCGCGGGTAAACCCGCTCCCACAGAGCTCGCGTAGCGGCCTTATTCGATGAAGGTCACGACCCCACCTTCCAGCGACTTCACCCGAGCCAGCGATTCGACGCGATAGCCCTGGCTGTCCAGCTCGGCGCGACCGCCCTGGAACGACTTCTCGATGACGATCCCCAGGCCCGCCACGGTGGCGCCGGCCTGCTTGATGATCGAAATCAGCGCCTGGGAAGCCTTGCCGTTGGCCAGGAAGTCATCGATCACCAGCACGCGATCACTGCTGTTGAGGTGACGCGGCGAGATGGCCACGGTGTTCTCGGTCTGCTTGGTGAAGGAATACACCGAAGCGGTCAGCAAGTTCTCGGTCAGAGTCAGCGACTGATGCTTGCGGGCGAAGATCACCGGCACGCCCAGCTTCAGGCCGGTCATCACCGCCGGGGCGATGCCCGACGCTTCGATGGTGACGATCTTGGTCACGCCCGAGTCTGCGAACAGGCGGGCGAACTCGTCACCGATCAATTGCATCAGCGCAGGGTCGATCTGGTGGTTGAGAAACGCGTCGACTTTGAGAACCTGATCGGAAAGCACGATGCCTTCTTCGCGAATCTTCTGCTGCAGTGCTTCCACTGTGTATTCCTCGATGTAGCAAAGGTGGCCGCATCCAGAAGGTCGCGGCAAAGGTTTAAAGAGTAACGGTTGGTCAGCGTTTGAGCATGGCCCGGATGTCGGCCAGCGCGTTATTGCCCCGCGCCGCCTTCACCTCCACAGGCGCATCCTCCAGGCCTTCCCAGGCCAGGTCGTCCGGCGGCAGTTCATCCAGGAACCGGCTGGGCGTGCAGTCGATGATCTCGCCGTACTGCTTGCGCTTGGCGGCGAAGGTGAAGGCCAGGGTCTGACGGGCGCGGGTGATGCCCACGTAGGCCAGGCGGCGCTCTTCCTCGATGGTGTCGGCTTCGATGCTCGAGCGGTGGGGGAGGATTTCTTCCTCCATGCCCATGATGAATACGTAGGGGAATTCCAGGCCCTTGGAGGCGTGCAGGGTCATCATCTGCACACCCTCGGCGTTTTCTTCCTCTTCCTGCTGGCGCTCGAGCATGTCGCGCAGCACCAGCTTGCCGATGGCGTCCTCGATGGTCATGTCACCCTCTTCGTCCTTCTCGAGGGTGTTCTTCAGCGCATCGATCAGGAACCAGACGTTGCCGATGCGGAAATCCGCCGCCTTGTCGCTGGCGGTGTTCTGGCGGATCCAGTTCTCGTAGTCGATGTCCTTGACCATCTCGTGCAGCGCAGCGATCGGGTCTTCCAGGGCAACCTTGTGACGCACGCCGTCGAGCCAGTGCTTGAAGCGCTGCAGGCGCTCGGTGTAGCGCGCATCGAGGTGCTCGCCCAGGCCCAGCTCCTCGCTTGCCGCGTACATCGACACGCCGCGCTCGGTGGCGTAGTTGCCGAGCTTTTCGAGCGTGGTCGAGCCGATCTCGCGGCGCGGTACGTTGATCACCCGCAGGTAGGCGTTGTCGTCGTCCGGGTTGACCAGCAGGCGCAGGTAGGCCATGAGGTCCTTGACCTCCTGGCGACCGAAGAAGCTGTTGCCGCCCGACAGGCGATAGGGCACCTGGTGATGCTGCAGCTTCAGCTCGATCAGCTTGGCCTGGTAGTTGCCGCGGTAGAGGATGGCGAAGTCGCTGTACGGACGATTGGTGCGCAGGTGCAAGGTGAGGATTTCCATGGCCACGCGCTCGGCCTCGGCTTCCTCGTTCTTGCAGCGGATCACGCGGATTTCGTCGCCCACGCCCATCTCGCTCCACAGCTGCTTCTCGAAGTCGTGGGGGTTGTTGGCGATCAGCACGTTGGCGCAGCGCAGGATGCGGCTGGTGGAGCGGTAGTTCTGCTCGAGCATCACCACTTTCAGGGAGGGATAATCCTCCTTGAGCAGCATCAGGTTTTCCGGGCGCGCGCCACGCCAGGCGTAGATCGACTGGTCGTCGTCGCCCACCACGGTGAACTGGTTGCGCATGCCGATGAGCATCTTCACCAGCAGGTACTGGCTGGCGTTGGTGTCCTGGTATTCGTCGACCAGCAGGTAGCGCACGCGGTTCTGCCAGCGTTCCAGCACGTCGGTGTGCTCCTGGAACAGCTTGACCGGCAGCAGGATCAGGTCGTCGAAGTCCACCGCGTTGTACGCCTTGAGCGTGCGCTGGTAGTGGGTGTAGACGATGGCGGCGGTCTGCTCGCGCGGGTTGCGCGCTTTCTCCAGGGCTTCGGCGGGCAGGATCAGGTCGTTCTTCCACGAGCCGATCATGTTCTTGATCTCGTCCAGCCCGTCGTCGCCGGAGTATTCCTTCTGCATGATGTCCGACAGCAGCGCCTTGATGTCGGACTCGTCGAAGATCGAGAAGCCCGGCTTGTAGCCCAGGCGCTGGTGTTCCCGGCGGATGATGTTCAGGCCCAGGTTGTGGAAGGTGCACACCGTCAGGCCCCGGCCTTCGCCTGGACGCAGCAGGGTGCCGACCCGCTCCTTCATCTCGCGCGCGGCCTTGTTGGTGAAGGTCATGGCGACGATGTACTGGGCACGGATGCCGCAGTTCTGGATGAGGTGGGCAATCTTGCGCGTGATCACGCTGGTCTTGCCGGAGCCTGCACCGGCGAGCACCAATAGAGGGCCGCCGACGTAGTCTCGGGCTTCCTGTTGCCGGGGATTGAGTCGGGACATGCTAGAAACCGGGAGTAACCAGAAAATAGCCGCGCATTCTAGCAGGCATGGGTCGGTTATGGCGCGACCGTCTGACAGTGTGATGCAGCGCACCATTCAGATTTGCGGGCGTTGCGACTTTCGCGCAGGATGCACGGCAAAATCCGTCGAGATGCGGGGCAGGGAACGCCACATATAAAAGTGAGAATCATTTCCACTTGTCGGTTAGGATACGGCACATCCTCGGTCACACTGTTCGAGCCCTAAGGAGCCCGCTTGTCCACGCCCGTCGAACCGTTGCGCTTGCTGCTGTTGGCCGATGAGCCGGAATGGGCTGCGTTGCTGCGCGAATGTGTCCAGCCGCTGGCTGGCAGCGCGGTACTGTTGACTGCGCCGAACTGGGAGGCGGTGGACAGCCTGTTCGTTCACGATCGCCAGGCCGTGGTACTGGCCACGCCCGACCTGCAGCCGACACCCGGACGCTGCGACCTGCCGACCATCCTGCTGCTGGAGCACGAGCCCGAGACGCCTCCGGTGGGCGTGAGTGACTGGCTGGTGCGTGGGCAACTGAGCAGTGACGCGCTGCGCCGCTCGTTGCGTCATGTGCGTGAACGCGGCGTGCTGGTCGCCACCTTGCAACGCCTGGCCGAGCAGGACCCGCTCACCGGCATCGCCAATCGCCAGGGCTTCCAGGCACTGCTCAGCGCACGCCTGGCGGAGAACGCAGGCCGCGGCCTGGCCCTCGGTCACCTGGACCTGGACAACTTCCGCCACGTCAACGACGCCCTGGGGCACCAGGGCGGTGATCGCCTGATCCTGCAGGTGGTCAACCGACTCAAGCAGCAGCTGGAGGCCGGTGATCAGTTGGCGCGCCTGGGCAGCGATGAGTTCGCGCTGCTGATCGACACCCGCCGCGACCCCAGCCGCGCCGAGCGCACCGCCGAGCGTATCGTCGAAGCCCTGGCCGAGCCGTACTGGATCGATGGCGAAAGCCTGCTGCTTGGTTGCAGCCTGGGCCTGGCCCATGCCCGTGCGCAAGCGGGCGCCGATCCGTTGATGTGGCATGCGCACATCGCCATGCGCCAGGCCAAGGGCAGCCAAGGCTGCACGTATCACGTGTTCAACGAGCGAATAAACAGCAACGCCCGCAGCCTCGCCGACCTGGAAAGCGAGCTGCGTCGGGCCCTGCGTCGTGACGAGCTTGAACTGCACTACCAGCCACGCTTGAACCTCAAGGACGGCACCATCGTCGGCCTCGAGGCACTGGTGCGCTGGCGGCATGCCGAGCGTGGTCTGCTGCCGCCCAGCGAATTCGTGCCGCTCGCCGAGCAGAGCGGGCTGATCGTACCGCTGGGCTACTGGGTGATCTCCCGCGCCCTGCGTGACATGCAGGCCTTGGGCGAGCATGGCCTGGCGCCGCTGCACATGGCGGTGAACCTGAGCTTCCGCCAGTTCCAGGACAGCCAGCTGTTGGCGACCCTGAGCCGGCTGATCGTCGAACACGGCGTCGATGCGCGTTGGCTGGAGTTCGAGCTGACCGAGACCGCGGTGATGCGCCGCAACGAAGTGGTGCGCCAGACCATGGATGCACTGGGGCGCCTGGGTGTGCGTTTCTCGCTGGATGACTTTGGCACTGGTTTTTCGTCGTTCGTGCACTTGAACAGCCTGCCCATCACTTTGCTCAAGGTCGATCGCAGCTTCGTCGCCGGCATGGAGCAGCGCGAAGAAAACCGCAAGCTGGTGCACGCGATGATCAACCTGGCGCACAACCTCAACCTGGAAGTGGTGGCCGAAGGGGTGGAAAGCGATGAGCAACTGGGTCTGCTGCGTGATTTCGGTTGCGACCAGGTGCAAGGGTTCCTGGTCAGCCGGCCGCTGCCGATCGATGAGCTGATCGTCTACCTGTTCCAGGCGGCCAAGCCGCAGTTGGTGAGTGTTTAGCCGGTAGCGGCCCGCGATAGGGCCGCCACTGATTTCAGGCCGAAACCGCCGCCCCCACGGCCGCCTTGCCCAGCAACCGCTTCATCCGCCATTCGAATGCCAGCGTCAGCGCCACCGCCGCACACGCCAGCCCCAGCGCCAAGCCCCACCAGATACCCACCGCACCCCCGCCGAGCGTGAAGGCGAACACCCAGGCGCATGGCGCGCCCACCAGCCAGTAGCACAGCAGACCGATCACGAACGTGGTCTTGGCGTCCTTCAGGCCGCGGATCGAGCCCATGGCGATGGTCTGCGTGCCGTCGAACAGCTCGAACCAGGCGGCCACCATCACCAGCTGCACGGCGAGCGCGAAGATGGCGGCGAACGCTGGGTCATTGCGGTCGACCAGCAGCCCCACGAAGGTCTCCGGGAACAGCCAGAACAGCACCGCGAAGGTGAACATCACCACCGCGCCCAGGCCGATCCCGATGCGCCCGGCGCTGCGCGCGGCCAGCAGGTTGCCTGCGCCGTAGTACAGCCCGACTCGCATGGTCACCGCATAGGACAGCCCGGTCGGCACCATGAACGCTGCCGAAATGATCGGCAGGGCGATCTGGTGGGCGGCCAGCTCGGTATCGCCCAGTACACCCATGCACAGCGCGGCGAAGGCGAACAAGCCGACTTCGACGATGTAGGTACCGCCGATCGGCAGGCCCAGCCGCCACAACTCGCGCAGTGCATCGAGCGATGGGTGTGACAGGCCCTTGCGCAGCGGATAGGCGTCGTATGCACGGTGCCAGTGGATGTAAAGCGCCAGGGCGATGGCCATGCCCAGCGACACCACGGCCGTGACCAGGCCGATGCCCATGAGGCCCAGCTTGGGCAGGCCGAACATGCCTTCGATCAGTGCGTGGTTGAACAGGTAGTTGAGTACCGTGCCCACCAGGCTGATGACCATCACTGGGGTCGAATGGCCCAGGGCGCTGGTGAAGCCGCGCAGGGCCATGAAGGTCAGGTAGCCGGGCAGCGCCAGGGGTAGCAGGGTGAGGAACTGCATGGCCATGTCGACGTTGTCGGGACGCTGGCCGAACAGCAGCAACAAAGGTTTGAGGTTCCACAACACCAGGGCCGCGCCCAGCGCCAGGCCCCAGGCCAACCACAGGCCGTTCTGCGCCAGGCGCGTGGCACCGGCGATGTCACCTGCGCCCTTGCGGAAGGCCACCAGGGTGCCGACCGCGGCGATCACGCCCAGGCAGAAGATCGACACGAACGAATAGCTCGCCGCGCCCAGGCCGCCACCTGCCAGCGCCTGTGGGCTGATGCGCGCCATCATCAGGGTGTCGGTGAGCACCATCAGCATGTGCGCCAATTGCGAGGCGACCAGGGGGCCGGCCAGGCGCAGCAGAGCCTTGAGTTCGGTGGTGGGCGCGACATGCATGGGGCGAAGTCCTTGGGTGTGGGTCCTACAGAAAGAGCTCACGATTCTGAGGCTTCGGTCAACATTGCACAAAAAGATAAAAGCGATCATTGGCATGAGTTCAACTCATGAATGTATGCTTCTGCCGAATTGCCTCATGCGCCCGTATGACAGGTGTCTCATGTCTCGTCAGCTACCACCGTTGTATGCCCTGCGCGCATTTGAAGCCGCCGCGCGGCTGAGCTCCTTCACCCGCGCCGGTGAGGAGCTGTCCATCACCCAGAGCGCGGTCAGCCGCCACATTCGCACGCTTGAAGATCACTTCGGCTGCCGCCTGTTCGTGCGCAACGGTCGTAATCTGCAGCCCACCGAGGCGGCGCGGATGCTGTTGCCCGGTGTGCGCGACGGGTTCTCGTCACTGGAGCGGGCCTGCAATACCTTGCGCGGCGAAGACGACATCCTGCGCATGAAAGCCCCCTCGACCTTGACCATGCGCTGGCTGCTGGCGCGCCTGAGCCGCTTTCGCCACCTGCAGCCGGGCAACGAGGTGCAACTGACCAGCGCCTGGATGGACGTCGACCATGTGGATTTCAATCAAGAGCCTTTCGATTGCGCCGTCCTGCTCAGCGACGGCAACTTTCCGGTGGACTGGGAGGTGCGCCGGCTGTTCGCCGAGCTGCTGATCCCGGTTGGCGCTCCGGACCTGCAGGCCGAAGCGCCGTGGGATGCGCGCAGGCTGGCCAGCGTCGAACTGTTGCACCCGACGCCCGATCGTCGCGACTGGCGCAGTTGGCTGGCGCGCATGGGCCTGAGCGAAACGGTGTCGCTCAAGGGCGGGCAGGTGTTCGATACCCTGGAGCTGGGCATGATCGCCGCAGCTCGGGGTTATGGGGTGTCGATGGGTGACCTGCTGATGGTCGCCGAAGACGTCGCCCAGGGGCGACTGAGTCTGCCATGGCCGACGGCGGTGGCCAGCGGCCTGGACTATTACCTCGTATGGCCGCGCACCCGCCCGGGCGGCGAGCGGTTGCGGCGTTTGAGTGCCTTCTTGCAGGAGGAGGCGGCGGCGATGGACTTGCCTGAGGTGGAGATCCTGGGCGCGTCTTGAGCGGGCCGATCAGGACTTATTCGTTGCAAGATTTTTCATGAAATCCGCCCGCGAACCTTGAGCAAGTCGAAGTGGAAGTGAACAATGTTCGCTTTCGTATTCTCGCCGAGATCGCCCCATGATTCCCCGTTCCCGTCCGCTCGCGTGGTTGCCGGCCTTGTTGCTCGGTCCGGTGCTGGCGCTGTGCAGCACCCTGGCGCAGGCTGAAGCCCCCGCCGAGGCCATCAAGGCGTTGCACCTGCTGGACTATATCGGTGCCGACTACCCGCCGACCGTAGAGGGCGGCAAGGTGGTGGATGAAGGTGAATACCGCGAACAGCAGGAGTTCAGCGGGGTGCTGGCCGAGCTGGTCAATGGCTTGCCGGCCAACCCCGAACGCGACGCTCTCGAGCAGGGTGTGCAGGCGCTGCGCCAGGCCATCGAGCAACGCCAGGACGGCAGCGCCGTGGCGCACCAGGCTCGGCAGTTGGGCGCGCGGCTGGCGGTGGCCTATGAGGTCAGCCAGGCGCCGGTGATCACGCCGGATCCGGCACGCGGTGCTGCGTTGTACGCGCAGAACTGCTCGATCTGCCACGGTGACACCGGTGCCGGTGACGGCCCTGCGGGTGTCGGCCTGGAGCCTGCGCCGGCCAACCTGCGCGACGCCCAGCGCCTTGACCAACTGAGCCTGTTCGACCTGTACAACACCCTCGGCCTGGGTATCGAGGGCACCGAGATGCCGTCGTTCGCCGACCAGCTCGACGAACGCCAGCGCTGGGATGTGGCAGCCTACATTGCCAGCTTCACCGCCGACCCGCAGGCGGCCAAGGGTGACAAAACCTGGAACATCGCCGACCTGGCCCGCCAGACTCCGGCCGAAGTCGCCGCCAACGAAGGCGCCGAGGCCGTTGCCGCATTCCGTGCCCAGCGTGCCCAGCCACCGCAGGTCAAGCGTGGCCCGGCACAGTTGCTCGAATACACCTCCAGCACCCTGGACAAGAGCCTGGCGGCCTACCGCGAGGGCGATCACGACCAGGCCTACGACCTGTCGGTGGCCGCATATCTCGAAGGCTTCGAGCTGGTGGAGAGCTCGCTCGACAACATCGACGCGCAGGTGCGCAAGGATACCGAGAAGTCATTGATGGCCTACCGGCAGTCGCTGCAGGATGGCCTGCCCGCCGAGCAGACTGCGCAGCGCCTGGCCGAGGCCAAGGTCAAGCTGGAGCAGGCGGCGAAACTGCTGGGCAGCGATGGTCTGAGTTGGTCGTTGAGCTACATCTCCGGGCTGCTGATCCTGCTGCGCGAGGGCCTGGAGGCGATCCTGGTGCTGGCCGCGATCCTCGCCTTCCTGCGCAATACCGGGCAGCAGTCGGCGGTACGCAGTGTCAACATCGGCTGGGGCCTGGCACTGGTGGCAGGTTTCGCCACCTGGGCCCTGGCGGCCTATGTAATCGATGTCGGCGGCGCCCAGCGCGAGTTGCTCGAGGGCTGCACGGCGCTGTTCGCCGCGGTCATGGTGCTGTGGCTGGGGGTCTGGATGCATGACCGGCGCCACGCCGCAGCCTGGCAGGACTACATCAAGAGCAGCCTGCTCAGTGGCGGCGGGCGCTTCGGCTTTGCCATGCTGGCGTTTTTCTCGGTGTACCGCGAGCTGTTCGAGGTGATCCTGTTCTACGAAACCCTGTGGCTGCAGGCCGGGCCTGCCGGGCACCAGGCGGTGCTGGCCGGTGGTGCTACCGCGCTGGTGTTGCTGGTGGGGTTGGCTTGGGTGATCCTGCGTGGATCGGCGAAGCTGCCACTGTCGCTGTTCTTCAGCATCAACGCTGCGTTGTTGTGCGCGCTGTCGGTGGTGTTCGCCGGGCACGGCGTCAAGGCGCTGCAGGAGGCTGGGGTAATGGGCACGCGACCGGTGCCGTTCTTCGAGTTCGATTGGCTGGGGATTCATGCCGACGCTTATTCGTTGAGTGCGCAGGCGGTAGCATTGCTGGCTATCGTGGTGCTTTACGGACGCTCGCGCATTGCCGAAAAACGCAGGGCTGCAGCGAACTGAGGCCGGGGCTGGCACACTATTGCTTTTCGAATTACGGAAACATCGTCATGCGCATATGGATCGACGCCGACGCCTGCCCCAAGGCGGCCAAGGACCTGGTCGTCAAGTTCGCCCTCAAGCGCAAGCTGGAAGTGGTGATGGTGGCCGGCCAGGCCGTGGCCAAACCGGCCTTCGCGATCGTGCGGCTGATCGTGGTGCCCAGCGGCATGGATGCCGCCGACGACTACCTGGTGGAGCATGCAGAGCCCGGCGAGCTGGTGATCTGCAGCGACGTACCGCTGGCAGATCGTCTGATCAAGAAGGGTGTGGCGGCGCTGGACCCGCGTGGTCGCGAGTTCGACGAGCGCAACATGGGGGATCGACTGGCGGTGCGCAACCTGTTCACCGAGTTGCGTGAACAGGGGCAGGTCGGCGGCGGGCAGGCGCCCTATGGCGAGCGGGAGAAGCAGGCGTTTGCCAATTCGCTGGATCGGATCCTCACGCGGTTGACGCGTTGACCTTTTCGCGGCGGTTCGGCGCTCCGACTTGCCCGCGAAAAGGCCCGCCCTGATGCGATTCAGTCCTTCTCGTGAGTCAGCTCCAGCACCCGGTCCACCAGTTTGTAGATCCCGCCCGCCGCTTCGCTGATCGACTTGGCCAGCATGTAGGCCGGGGTGGTCACCAGCTTGCGCTGGGTGTCTTCGACGATGTCATGCACATCGCATTCTTCATGGGTACCGCCCATCTTCACCACGGCTGCGCTGGTGTCGGCATCGTTGCCGATGGTGCAGACCACGCCTGGGCCGTAGATCTTCGCGGCCAACGCCGGCGAGATGCAGATCAGGCCGACCGGCTTGCACGCCGCGGCGAAGGCCTCGGCCAGTGCCAGTACCTCGGGGTTCACGCTGCAACTGGTCCCTTCGACGGCGAAATTGGACAGGTTCTTCGCAGCGCCAAAGCCGCCAGGGACGATCAGCGCGTCGAAGTCCTCGGCCTTGGCTTCGCGAATATCCTTCACTTCACCGCGGGCGATGCGCGCCGACTCCACCAGCACATTGCGCGACTCGGGCATTTCTTCGCCGGTCAGGTGATTGATCACGTGCATCTGCGCGATGTTCGGCGCGAAACACTGCACCTGGGCGCCGCGCTGGTCGAGGCGCAGCAGGGTGATCACGCTTTCGTGGATTTCGGCGCCGTCATACACGCCACAGCCGGAAAGAATCACCGCTACCTTTTTCGTCATGCTCATTACTCCAGTGTCGAGGCGCTAAATGTCCTCTAGTTTGGCAGATGTGGCCATAAGGGTTGTGCCCGACGCGGCCTAATCTCTGTGGATAACGCTTGGGATCGTCACCATGGACCTGATTCTGCTGGCCGTGCCGTTCTTCTTCGTGCTGATTGCTGTGGAGCTGGTCACCGACCGGCTGCGCGGGCAGCGCAACTATCGCCTGGCCGATTCGATCAACAGCCTGAGCACCGGGGCGCTGTCGACCAGCACGGGGCTGCTGACCAAGGGCGTCGGGCTTGTAAGCTACGCGCTGGCCTGGGAGCACCTGGCCCTGCTGCGCCTGCCGGACGGTGCGCTCTGGGTCTGGTTGCTGGCGTTCGTGCTCTACGACTTCTGCTACTACTGGCTGCACCGCCTCGGCCATGAACGCAACGTGTTGTGGGCGGCGCATTCGGTGCATCACCAGAGCGAGGAGTACAACCTCACCACCGCCCTGCGCCAGACCAGCAGCGGCTTTCTCTTCTCGTGGATCTTCTATCTGCCGCTGGCCCTGATCGGCGTGCCGCCGCTGGTATTCGTCACCGTGGCATCGTTGAACCTGCTGTACCAGTTCTGGGTGCATACCCGGCACGTGCCCAAGCTGGGCTGGCTCGAATGGGTACTGATCACGCCGTCCAACCATCGTGTCCACCATGCGCAGAATCCTTTGTACTTGGATCGCAACTACGGCGGCGTGTTCATTCTCTGGGACCGCCTGTTCGGCACTTTCCAGGAGGAGGACCCGCGCGAGCCCGTGGTGTTCGGCGTGACCACACCGCTGGCGAGCTGGAATCCGCTGTGGGCCAACCTGCAGTTCTATGCCCAGCTCTGGCGCGATGCGCGGCGCACTCGCAGCCTGTGGGACAAGCTGCGGATCTGGTTCATGCCCACCGGATGGCGACCGGCGGATGTGGAGGCGGGTTATCCACAGGCCAAGGTTGATCTGGCGCAGTTTCGCAAGTTCGAGATACCGCTGGGGCGAGCCCAGCAGTTGTACGTGGCGCTGCAGTTCGCCGTGTACGCAGGGTTGGGGAGTTACCTGATGGAGGTGGCCGAGCGCGTGCCGCCAGCGGCGCTGGTGCTTGGCTGGACACTGATGGCGTTTGGCTTGTTCGTGCTTGGGGTGGCGCTGGAGAACCGGCCTTGGGCCGCGCGCCTTGAGCTGCTGCGGCTGGCGTCCAACGGGCCCGCACTCTATCTGAGTGGGGTGTTGGGCCTAGGGGCGGTCACGCCCTTGGCCTGGCTCCTGCTCGGGCTCTACAGCCTGTTCAGCCTGTGCGGCCTGGCTTTCTGCCGCCGCCTTGCGCTCGGCACGCAGGTTGCGGAAACGTCGGCGCAGCCAGAGCAGCCCGCCCAGCACCAGCAGGCCGCCGAGCACCCATAGCTCGTATTTCTTCACGTTGCCCAGCAGGCCTTCGAGGATGGCGCCGAAGTGATAGGCCGCTGCGCCCAGGGCCAGGGCCCAGATCGCCGCGCCAATACCGTTGAGCAGCAGGTAGCGCCGCGGGGGATAGCCCGACAGGCCGATGGCCACCGGCATCACGGTGCGCAGGCCATAGACGAAACGGAAGCTCAGCACCCAGATGTCGGGGTGGCGGCGGATATGTTCCAGCGCGCGGTCGCCCATGGCCTGCCAGCGCGGTTTGCGCGCGAGGATCTTGCGCCCGTGGCGACGGCCCATGAAATACCAGAGTTGGTCACCGGCATAGCTGCCGAAGAACGCCACCACCACGACCAGGCTGATGTCCATGTATCCACGGAACGCGAGAAATCCTGCAAGTACCAGGATGGTCTCGCCTTCGAAGAAGGTGCCTAGAAAGAGGGCGAAATAGCCGAAATCCTGCAGGAATTGTTGAAGCATTTTCTGAGGTGCTGGCGAAATGAACGCGCAGCCTACCCCTTCGCGCGCCTGGGGGAAAGTGTCCAAATGTGTCTCGACGTGAACAATTCCTACAAGGACAATGCCTGCGGCCACAAGTCGCAGGGTTGCCCTTCCCTGTAACCTAGGCGTCATAATGGGCGCTTATAACTGTCGCGCTAGCCCGCCTGCGCGGGCTCAGGAGTCTGCCGTGAGCTTTACCCCCGCCAACCGCCTGTTTCCTGCTACCCGCCTGCGTCGCAACCGCCGGGACGAATTCTCCCGTCGCCTGGTTCGCGAGAACACCTTGACCGTCGATGACCTGATCCTGCCGGTATTCGTGCTGGACGGTGAAAATCGTCGCGAGGAAGTGCCGTCGATGCCGGGCGTCGAGCGCCTGTCGATCGACCTGCTGCTCGAAGCCGCACAGGGTTGGGTCGAGCTGGGGATTCCCGCGCTGGCGCTGTTCCCGGTGACCCCGGTGGAGAAGAAATCCCTCGACGGTGCCGAAGCCTGGAACCCGGATGGCATCGCCCAGCGTGCCACCCGCGCCCTGCGTGCGCGCTTCCCGGAACTGGGGGTGATCACCGACGTCGCACTCGATCCCTTCACCACTCACGGCCAGGACGGCATCCTCGACGAAGAGGGCTACGTACAGAACGACATCACCGTCGACGCCCTGGTGCGTCAGGCGCTGTCGCATGCCGAAGCCGGTGCCCAGGTGGTGGCGCCCTCCGACATGATGGACGGTCGTCTGCAGGCCATCCGCGAGGCCCTGGAGCTGGCCGGCCACGTGAACGTGCGCATCATGGCTTACTCCGCCAAGTACGCCAGCGCCTACTACGGCCCGTTCCGCGATGCGGTCGGCTCGGCGCTGAACCTGGGCAAGGCCAACAAGGCCTCCTACCAGATGGACCCGGCCAACAGTGACGAGGCCCTGCATGAAGTGGCCACCGACCTCGCCGAGGGCGCCGACATGGTCATGGTCAAGCCGGGCATGCCGTACCTGGACATCGTTCACCGCGTCAAAACCGAATTCCGCGTGCCGACCTTCGTGTATCAGGTCAGCGGCGAATACGCCATGCACATGGCGGCCATCCAGAACGGCTGGCTGAGCGAAGCCGTGATTCTCGAATCCCTCACCGCTTTCAAACGGGCCGGCGCCGATGGCATCCTCACCTATTTCGCCGTGCGTGCCGCTCAATTGTTGAGAGGGCAGTAACGCCCTCACAGGAACGTCAGATGAATAACGAAGTGCTCACTGCTGTCGAGATCAAGGAAGCCAAGGCCCTCCCGGAGGAACTGCTGCAGACCCCACCGGACCTGCCGGCGGCACCTGAGCCGGAGCCTGCGCCTGTCGTCGAGGCCGCCGCCCCGGCGCCGGCCCCGGCGATTCCGGTGCCCGGCCTGGACGACAGCAGCCTGTACATTCATCGTGAGCTCTCGCAGCTGCAGTTCAACATCCGCGTGCTGGAGCAGGCGCTGGATGAGTCCTACCCGCTGCTTGAGCGTCTGAAGTTCCTGCTGATCTTCTCCAGCAACCTCGATGAGTTCTTCGAGATCCGCGTCGCGGGGCTGAAGAAGCAGATCAATTTCGCCCGGGAACAGGCCGGCGCCGACGGCCTGCAGCCGCATCAGGCGCTGGCGCGGATCAGCGAGCTGGTGCACCTGGAGGTGGACCGCCAGTACGCGATCCTCAACGACGTGTTGCTACCGGAGCTGGAGAAGCATGCGATTCGCTTCATCCGCCGCCGCTACTGGACGCCCAAGCTCAAGACCTGGGTGCGTCGCTACTTCCGCGACGAGATCGCCCCGATCATCACCCCGATCGGCCTCGACCCGACCCACCCGTTCCCGCTGCTGGTGAACAAGAGCCTGAACTTCATCGTCGAGCTCGAGGGCGTCGATGCCTTCGGTCGCGACTCGGGCCTGGCGATCATTCCGGCGCCGCGTCTGCTGCCACGGGTGATCCGTGTGCCGGAAGAGGTTGGCGGCCCCGGCGACAACTATGTCTTCCTGTCGTCGATGATCCACGCCCATGCCGACGACCTGTTCCAGGGCATGAAGGTCAAGGGCTGCTACCAGTTCCGCCTGACCCGAAACGCCGACCTGGCGCTGGACTCCGAAGAGGTCGACGACCTTGCCCGTGCCCTGCGTGGCGAGCTGTTCTCGCGCCGCTACGGCGACGCCGTGCGCCTGGAGGTTGCCGACACCTGTCCGAAACACCTCTCCGACTACCTGCTCAAGCAGTTCAGCCTGAGCGAGAGCGAGCTTTACCAGGTCAATGGCCCGGTCAACCTGACTCGTCTGTTCAGCATCACTGGCCTGGACAGCCACCCGGAGCTGCAGTACACGCCGTTCACCCCGGCGATCCCGAAGATCCTGCAGAACGCAGACAACATTTTCAGCGTCATCAGCAAGCAGGATGTGTTGCTGATGCACCCGTTCGAATCCTTCACTCCGGTGGTCGACCTGCTGCGCCAGGCCGCCAAGGACCCGCACGTGCTCGCCGTGCGCCAGACCCTGTACCGCTCCGGGGCCAACTCGGAGATCGTCGACGCGTTGGTCGATGCCGCGCGTAACGGCAAGGAGGTCACTGCGGTGATCGAGCTGCGCGCGCGTTTCGACGAAGAGTCCAACCTGCAGATGGCCAGCCGACTGCAGGCGGCCGGTGCGGTGGTGATCTATGGCGTGGTCGGCTTCAAGACCCACGCCAAGATGATGCTGATCCTGCGCCGCGAGCAGGGCGAGATCGTCCGCTACGCGCACCTGGGTACCGGCAACTACCACGCCGGCAACGCTCGCCTGTACACCGACTACAGCCTGCTGACCTCCGATGATGCGCTCACCGAGGACGTCGGCAAACTGTTCAGCCAGTTGATCGGCATGGGCAAGACCCTGCGCATGAAGAAGCTGCTGCATGCGCCCTTCACCCTCAAGAAGGGCATGCTCGACATGATCGCCCGCGAGACGCAATTCGCGCTCGACGGCAAGCCGGCGCACATCATCGCCAAGTTCAACTCGCTGACCGATGCCAAGGTCATCAAGGCCCTGTACAAGGCGAGCCAGTCGGGCGTGCGCATCGACCTGGTGGTGCGTGGCATGTGCTGCCTGCGTCCGGGCATCCCGGGGGTTTCGCACAATATCAATGTGCGCTCGATCATCGGCCGCTTCCTTGAGCACACGCGGGTGTTCTACTTCCTCAACGGCGGCGAGGAGCAGATCTACCTGTCCAGCGCCGACTGGATGGAGCGCAACCTCGACAAGCGCGTCGAGACCTGCTTCCCGGTGGAGGGCAAGAAGTTGCTGCTGCGGGTGAAGAAGGAGCTTGAGGGCTACCTGACCGACAACACCCAGGCCTGGACCCTGCAGCCTGATGGTCGTTATGTGCGCAGTACCCCGACCGGCAACCAGAACCCGCGCAGCGCCCAGGCGACCCTGCTGGAGCGCCTGAGCAACCCGGTGCTGAACGTACGCTAGACACGCTGTAGGCGCGGCACAAGGCCGCGCCTCCATGGGGTCAGCGTCGGGGCTCAGCGCACGCTCAGCACGAACCCGACCCGCGCCAGCCACTCCGCCTCGTTGGCGAAGTCGGCCTGGGTAAGCGGATGCTGCTCGAGCCAGCCCTCAGGGAACACCACTTCCAGACTGTCGTCGGCAGCCTTGAGCTCGACCTTGGGCATTTGCTGGGTGCCGCGGATGTGGTGGAAGAGGATGGCGAAGCGCAGCAGCACGCACAGGCGGATCAGCTTGACGCCTTCGTCGCCGAACTCGGCGAACTTGTCCTTGGGGATGTTGCGGCGATGGCCGCGTACCAGCAGGGCCAGCATTTGCTGGTCCTCGCGTGAGAAGCCCGACAAGTCGGAGTGTTCGATCAGGTAGGCGCCGTGCTTGTGGTAGTGATAGTGGGCGATGTCCAGCCCGACTTCATGCACCTTCGCCGCCCAGCCCAGCAGATCGCGCCAGTTGCCGTTTTCCAGATCCCACGCCTTGGCCACCTGGTCGAAGGCGTGCAGCGCCTTGCGCTCCACGCGCGCGGCCTGGCCCTGGTCGACGTGATAGCGCTCCATCAGCGAATTCAGTGTGCGCTCACGCACGTCCTCGTGATGATGGCGGCCGAGCAGGTCGAACAATACGCCCTCGCGCAGGGCGCCGTCACAGTGGTCCATGCGCTGCAGTTCGAGGGCGTCGAAGATCGCCTCGAGAATCGCCAACCCCGCAGGGAAAATGGCGCGTCGGTCTGGTTTGACGCCGTCGAAGTCGATCTTGTCGACTTCGCCCAGCTTGAACAGCTTGCGCTTGATCACGGCCAGGCCTTCGGCATTGACCTCGCCATTGCCATAACCGTTGGCCTTGATCGCGGCGCCGATGGCGCGGATGGTGCCCGACGAACCGATGGCCTCGTCCCAGGTCAGGCGGTGCAGGGCGTTCTCGATGCTCATCAGCTCAAGGCGCGCGGCGGTGTAGGCCTGGGCGTAGCGTGCCGGCGTGATCTTGCCGTCGCGGAAATAGCGCTGGGTGAAGCTTACGCAGCCCATCTGCAGGCTTTCGCGCAGCAGTGGCTCGAAACGTTGACCGATGATGAACTCGGTACTGCCGCCGCCGATGTCGGCGACCAGGCGTTTGCCGGGGGTGTCGGCGAGGGTGTGCGACACGCCCAGGTAGATGAGGCGCGCCTCTTCACGACCTGAAATGACCTCGACCGGATGGCCGAGAATGGCTTCGGCACGCAGGATGAAGTCATTGCGGTTGCGAGCTTCACGCAGGGCGTTGGTGCCGACGATGCGCACAGCGCCGGCCGGCATGCCATTGATCAGCTGGGCGAAACGCTTGAGGCATTCGAGGCCCCGCTGCATGGCTTCTTCGCTGAGCTGGCGATCTTCGCTGATGCCCGCAGCCAGCTGAACCTTCTCCCCCTGCCGTTCGAGAATGCGGATCTCGGTATGGTGGGCCTTGGCCACGACCATGTGGAAACTGTTGGAGCCAAGGTCGATGGCGGCGATCAGAGACAGGTTCTTCGCGGTGGTTTGCGGCATGATCTGGATGTTCTCGGTCGATAACCCGGCAATCCTGCCATGATCGCGGGCATACGCCAACGCGCGACATGGCGAGGATTGATGCAGGGCAATGTGCGGGTGGCCTGGATGACTGATCAACAAAGGCCTCGGACAAATCCTATGACGCTTGTATGACAGTTTCGATTCGTGGCGTCTTGCACAACTATAGTTACACTCAATCGGCCGTGGCTTCCTGTAGGGCGTGGGTGCGGCTATGATGGGCAACGTTTTTTATGCTTACGACCTGGAGAACTCCATGAGCAGCGATCTGATCAAACACGTCACCGACGCCACCTTCGAAGCCGAAGTGCTGCAGGCTCAAGGCCCGGTGCTGGTCGACTATTGGGCTGAATGGTGCGGTCCATGCAAGATGATCGCTCCGGTCCTGGACGACATCGCCTCCACCTACGAAGGCAAGCTGACCGTCGCCAAGCTGAACATCGACGACAACCAGGAAACCCCGGCCAAGCACGGCGTGCGCGGTATCCCGACGCTGATGCTGTTCAAGAACGGCAACGTCGAGGCGACCAAGGTCGGCGCGCTGTCCAAGTCCCAGCTGGCTGCGTTCCTCGACGCCCACCTGTGATGTGAAAGAGCCCCGCAAATGCGGGGCTTTTTTTGTCCCCGAGGCTCGATTTCCCCTGTCAAAACCACTAGACGCCGAAAAAAGCAAGTGTTACATTCGGCCTCGCACTGCTTCTCCAGTGCCCTTCGCACGCCGTCGCCGACGCACTCCCAATTCGAATCAGTACGCGATCCTGTCGCCAATCTAGCGGCGCGGCCTCATTAAGCCAGAAGCTTAATTCTCCCCCCTTCTTACATGATTACGTCACTCCCCTTATGAACCTGACAGAACTCAAGCAAAAGCCGATTACCGATCTGCTGGAAATGGCCGAACAGATGGGCATCGAAAACATGGCCCGTTCGCGCAAGCAGGACGTGATTTTCGCCCTGTTGAAAAAACACGCGAAGAGCGGCGAAGAGATCTCGGGTGACGGCGTGCTGGAGATTCTCCAGGATGGATTCGGTTTCCTGCGTTCGGCAGATGCCTCGTATCTGGCCGGCCCTGACGATATCTACGTCTCGCCCAGCCAGATCCGCCGCTTCAACCTGCGCACCGGCGACACCATCGTCGGCAAGATCCGCCCGCCGAAGGAAGGGGAGCGTTACTTCGCCCTGCTGAAGGTCGACACCATCAACTTCGACCGCCCGGAAAACGCGAAGAACAAGATCCTGTTCGAGAACCTGACGCCGCTGTTCCCGAACCATCGCCTGAAGATGGAAGCCGGTAACGGTTCCACCGAAGACCTCACCGGTCGTGTCATCGACCTGTGCGCACCTATCGGCAAGGGCCAGCGCGGCCTGATCGTCGCTCCGCCGAAAGCGGGCAAGACCATCATGCTGCAGAACATCGCGGCCAACATCACTCGCAACAACCCCGAGTGCCACCTGATCGTCCTGCTGATCGACGAGCGCCCGGAAGAAGTGACCGAGATGCAGCGCACCGTGCGCGGCGAAGTGGTCGCCTCGACCTTCGACGAGCCACCGACCCGCCACGTGCAGGTTGCCGAAATGGTGATCGAAAAGGCCAAGCGCCTGGTCGAGCACAAGAAGGACGTGGTCATCCTGCTCGACTCCATCACCCGTCTGGCGCGTGCCTACAACACCGTGATCCCGAGCTCCGGCAAGGTCCTCACCGGTGGTGTCGACGCCCACGCCCTGGAAAAGCCCAAGCGTTTCTTCGGCGCTGCCCGTAACATCGAGGAAGGCGGCTCGCTGACCATCATCGCCACCGCGCTGGTCGAGACCGGCTCGAAGATGGACGAGGTCATCTACGAAGAGTTCAAGGGTACCGGCAACATGGAGCTGCCGCTGGACCGCCGCATCGCTGAAAAGCGCGTGTTCCCGGCCATCAACATCAACAAGTCCGGTACCCGCCGCGAAGAGCTGCTGACTGCCGACGACGAGCTGCAGCGCATGTGGATCCTGCGCAAGCTGCTGCACCCGATGGATGAAGTGGCGGCCATCGAGTTCCTCATCGACAAGCTCAAGCAGACCAAGACCAATGATGAGTTCTTCCTGTCGATGAAGCGCAAGTAAGCGTTTCCGTCGGTACAGCGAATTGGGGCTGCTGCGCAGCCCATCGCGGGACAAGCCCGCTCCTACAAGGATCACGCCAGACCTGTAGGAGCGGGCTTGTCCCGCGATGGGCCGCATAGCGGCCCCAAGTCATTGATGCGCCCTACGAACGAGCGCATTGCACTCTGCCATTTGGCTATCAAAGCCCGATCGGCGCTACACTCTGCACCCCCGACCGATACAGCCAACACGAGGCTCACGCATGCAGTATCGCGATTTGCGCGACTTTATCCGTGGCCTGGAGCAGCGCGGCGAACTCAAGCGCATCCAGGTTCCGATCTCGCCCGTCCTGGAAATGACCGAAGTCTGCGACCGCACCCTGCGGGCCAAGGGCCCGGCGCTGCTGTTCGAGAAGCCCACCGGCTTCGACATCCCGGTGTTGGGCAACCTGTTCGGTACCCCCGAGCGTGTGGCCATGGGCATGGGCGCCGAGGCGGTTGGCGAGCTGCGTGAAATCGGCAAGCTGCTGGCCTTCCTCAAGGAGCCCGAGCCGCCGAAGGGCCTGAAGGATGCCTGGTCGAAGCTACCGATCTTCAAGAAAGTCGTGTCCATGGCGCCCAAGGTGGTCAAGGACGCGGTGTGCCAGGAGGTGGTGGTCGAGGGTGAGGATGTCGACCTGTCCCAGTTGCCGATCCAGCACTGCTGGCCGGGTGACGTGGCGCCACTGATCACCTGGGGCCTGACGGTGACTCGCGGGCCGAACAAGGACCGCCAGAACCTCGGCATCTACCGCCAGCAGGTCATCGGTCGCAACAAGGTCATCATGCGCTGGCTGAGCCATCGTGGCGGCGCGCTGGATTACCGCGAATGGTGCGAGAAGCACCCCGGCCAGCCGTTCCCGGTGGCCGTCGCACTCGGCGCGGATCCGGCCACCATCCTGGGCGCCGTGACGCCAGTGCCCGACACCCTCTCCGAGTACGCTTTCGCAGGGCTGCTGCGCGGCAACCGCACCGAGCTGGTCAAGTGCCGCGGCAGCGACCTGCAGGTGCCGGCCACCGCCGAAATTATCCTCGAAGGTGTGATCCATCCGGGTGAAATGGCCCCGGAAGGCCCTTACGGCGACCACACTGGCTACTACAACGAGGTGGACAGCTTCCCGGTGTTCACCATCGAACGCATCACCCATCGGCAGAAGCCGATCTACCACAGCACCTACACCGGCCGGCCGCCAGATGAGCCGGCGATCCTGGGCGTTGCGCTGAACGAAGTGTTCGTGCCGATCCTGCAGAAGCAGTTCCCCGAGATCGTCGACTTCTACCTGCCACCTGAAGGCTGTTCCTACCGCATGGCGGTAGTGACGATGAAAAAGCAATATCCGGGGCACGCCAAGCGCGTGATGCTGGGTGTGTGGTCGTTCCTGCGACAGTTCATGTACACCAAGTTCGTTATCGTCACCGACGACGACGTCAACGCCCGCGACTGGAACGACGTGATCTGGGCCATCACCACGCGCATGGATCCCAAGCGTGATACGGTGATGATCGACAACACGCCGATCGACTACCTCGACTTCGCGTCGCCGGTATCGGGCCTGGGGTCGAAGATGGGCCTGGACGCCACTCACAAGTGGCCGGGCGAGACTACACGCGAATGGGGCCGGGTCATCGTCAAGGACGAGGCCGTTACCCGCCGTATCGATGAGCTGTGGGACCAGTTGGGAATAGATTGATGCAGGTGACCTTGCAGCCGTCCGGCGCGGTGCTGTCCATCGAACCGGGCGAGAGGATTCTGGATGCAGCGCGGCGCCTGGGCTACGAGTGCCCGAGCAGCTGTCGCAACGGCAATTGCCATGTGTGTGCGGCGTTGCTGGTGGAAGGGCGGGTGCGGCAGGACGGTGAGGTCCGCGATCACGGTGAACTGTTCACCTGCATCGCCGAACCGCTGGAAGATTGCGTGCTGCTGTGGGATGGCGTGCTGGCCTTGGGCGAGTTGCCCGTGCGCAAGCTGGCCTGCACCGTGAGCGAGTGCGTCGAGGTAGGCGGGGATGTCTGGCGCGTGCGTCTGCGCGCGCCCGCCGGCAAGCCGCCGCGCTACCACGCTGGGCAATACCTGATGATCGAGCGGGAGGGGGCCGACAAGGCTGCCTTCTCGCTGGCGTCTGCCCCGCATGCAGGTCGCGATCTCGAGCTGCATGTGCTGGCCCGTGAAAGCAGTGCGGTAAAGCTGATCGAGCAGTTGCAACGCAACGGCATGGCCCGCATCGAACTGCCATTCGGTGACGCACACCTGGCCGAGCTGCCGGACGGACCGCTGGTGCTGATCGCTGCCGGGACCGGCATGGGCCAGATGCACAGCCTGGTCGAGCATTGCCGCGCCAACGGCTTCGAGCATCCGGTGCACCTGTACTGGGGTGTACGTCGGCCCGAGGAGTTCTACACCCTCGAGCACTGGGCCGAATGGGAGCGTCTGCCCAACCTGTTCCTGCACAAGGTGGTCAGCGACCTGTGTGGCTGGGAGGGGCGTTGCGGCCTTTTGCACGAGGCCGTGTGCGAGGATATCGCCGACCTGAACAGTGTGCATGTCTATGCCAGCGGTTCACCGAACATGGTCTATGGCACGCTCGATGCGTTGGTCGAGGCGGGCATGGATGCGCACCGCATGCGCGCCGACGTGTTTGCCTACGCTCCACGCGGCTGAGTAACCAGGTCTTCATGAGAGCCTGCGGCGCGCTGCAATGGCGCGCCGTGATTAATAACCAAAGTTATCGTCGTCGATTATAAGCAGTGAATTATTACCCGCCGGGTTAATAACTTTTACTATGCTTATAACAACACTTTCCAGTCGTCGGTATCGGGCGTGAAACTTTGCCAAAAGGGGTTGAGGTTTCGCCGTCATATGTCTTACGGTAGGCACATCGTCATCAACCTCTTGCGGTACAGGCCCCGCAGCATTGGGGACGGGCTCGCAGGCGAATGCGTCGATCGCAATACTGCACTCCGGTAGTTACACAGGAAATAATGGCGGCAGCCTATGTCGGCACTTGAAAGTTCTTCGTGGCAGGTTTCTTATCCTCCGTCGCTCGACTTCGGTCAACAACTGACCCCTGAGCAATTGCAGCACTCCATGACAACGACCATGTCCCGTCATGACGGTGGGCCTGTGTGGTTGTTCGCCTACGGTTCGTTGATCTGGCGTCCGGAGTGCAACTCGGTAGAACGTCAGCGTGCACGGGTGCACGGTTATCATCGTGGGCTTTACCTGTGGTCCCATGAGCACCGCGGTACACCAGAATGCCCAGGGCTGGTGTTCGGCCTGGATCGTGGTGGTTCGTGCAGCGGCTTTGCCTATCGCCTGGACGAGAGCTGCCTGGACGACTCGCTGATGGCCCTGTGGCAGCGGGAGATGCCTTATCCGGCCTATCGCCCGCATTGGCTGACCTGCCGACTCGATGACGGCAGCAAGGTGCAGGCCTTGGGTTTCGTGCTGGAGCGTCACTTGCCGTGCTATGCCGGCAACCTGCCGGACACCCTGTTCAGCCAGATTCTGGCCAGCGCCAAGGGGCGTTACGGCACCACGCGGGAGTACGTGGAGCAGACGCTGAATGCCCTGCGCAGCCACCAGATGCCTGATCGGGAGCTGGAAGCGCGGTTTCAGCGCTGCCACAACCTGCGCGAGGTTTGACTGCGCCGGCCTCTTCGCGGGCAAGCCCGCTCCTGCAGAGACGGTACAGTTTGCAGGAGCGGGCTTGCCCGCGAAGAAGTCATCACCGAATCACCTGGCCAACACCACCAGCTTGCCCACTGCCTGCCGCTGCCCCAGCCGTTCGATAGCCGCACCCGCCTCGCCCAGCGCGTAGGTCTGCGACACCAGCGGTTTCAACTTGCCCTCGGAATGCCACGCAAACAGCTGGCGGAAGTTGGCAGCGTTGTCTTCGGGTTGGCGCTGGGCGAACGCCCCCCAGAACACCCCCAGCACCGCCGCGCCCTTGAGCAGCACCAGGTTGGCCGCCATCTGCGGGATGGTGCCGCTGGCGAATCCCACCACCAGCAGCCGGCCGTTCCAGGCCAGGCCTCGTACGGCCTGGTCGAACAACTCGCCGCCGACCGGGTCGTAGATCACATCCACACCCTGGCCGTTGGTCAGGCGCTTGATCTCTTCCTTGAGGCTGGCCTGGCTGTAGTCGATCAGCTCATCCGCCCCGGCTGCCTTGGCCACGGCGAGCTTCTCGGCGCTGCTGGCCGCCGCGATGACCCGTGCACCCAGTGCCTTGCCGATCTCCACCGCTGCCAGACCCACGCCCCCTGACGCTCCGAGCACCAGCAGGGTTTCCCCTGCCTTGAGCTGGCCACGCTGGGTAAGTGCGTGCATCGAGGTGCCGTAGGTCATGCCGAAGGCGGCCGCCGTGGTGAAATCCATGCCTGCCGGGATGGGTAGCACATTGTAATAAGGCACCGCGACCTGCTCGGCGAAGGCGCCCCAGCCGGTGAGGGCCATGACCCGGTCGCCGACCTTGAAAGCCCCGGCCTTCTCGCCGACTGCCGCCACCACGCCAGCTGCTTCGCCGCCGGGCGAGAAGGGCAGAGGTGGTTGGAACTGGTACTTGCCTTCGATGATCAGGGTGTCGGGGAAGTTGACCCCGGCGGCATGCACCTCGAGGAGGATCTCGTTCTTTTTCGGCACGGGGCCTGCGACCTCTTCCAGCACCAGGTCCCGTGCCGGGCCCAGGGTTTTGCACAACACAGCTTTCATCGGGCTATTCCTTTGCGGGTGATGGCCGATAAGTGTAGGAGGACGAAGGGGTGGGTCAACGAGCATGGCCTGCTCTGATGAGTCGGCATAAGCCTGGGCTTGGGTTTGAGCGATGCGCTGGGTAAGCTGGCGTCAATTGTATTGAGGAGCGATTTCGTGAAAGCGTGGATCTTGATGGTGCTGGCCCTGATGCTGCCCGTGGCGGCCATGGCCGAAGAGAGCAAGGAAGGCCAGCCGAAGGTTGCCTACATCAACCTGAGCCCGCCTCTGGTCGGCAACTACGCCCTGGATGGCGGCCCCAAGCTGCGCGTCTACAAGGCCGACGTGGCCCTGCGCGTGACTGGCGATGCCGCTGCCGCGGCGGTCAAGCACCATGAGCCGCTGATTCGCAACCAACTGGTGGCGCTGTTCACCCAGCAAGGTGTGGATAACATGAGCAATGTCGAGGCCAAGGAGGCGTTGCGTCAGGAAGCCTTGAAGCAGGTCCAGCAGGTGATGGAAACCGAAGAAGGCAAGCCAATCGTCGAGGACCTGCTGTTCAACAACCTGATCGTGCAGTGAGTTCCCTGGTGGGCGCTCACACATCGGCTGCCCGGATCACCTCGCCAGCGCGCAGATCGCCTGCCATTGCTCCGGGGTCACCGGCATTACCGACAAGCGGCTGCCCTTCTGTACCAGTGCAAGCGCTTCCAGCGCCGTCTGCTGCTTGAGCAAGCCGAGGCCAAGCACCTGGCCGAAAGTGCGCACATGCTCGACATCCACTGCGCTCCAGGGGTTCTTCTCGGCACTGGCCTTGGCGTCGAAGTAGTGGCTTTGCGGGTCCAGCGCCGTCGGGTCGGGGTAGGCGCCGGCCTTGATCCGGGCGATCCCGGCGATGCCCGGTTGCGGGCAACTGGAGTGGTAGAAGAAGAATTCGTCGCCTACGCTCATGTTCCGCAGGAAATTGCGTGCCTGGTAGTTGCGCACCCCGTCCCAGCGCGCCTCGCCGAGACGGGCCAAGCCTTCGATGGAAAGTTCGTCGGGCTCGGATTTCATCAGCCAGTAGGCCATGGGTGCTGCTCCTGACAAGGTTTGAAATAAGATGTTGCATCAAACCGACAGCCGGTTGGCGTCAACGTTTGCGTGCCGCGTCACGTTGTCGGAAAATGCGCCGATTTTAAAGCTATACGCTCCGGTAGCACCAAGAAGGCTGCCGAGCCTGAACAGTTTGCCTAGGGGGGCAACGATGAACAAACGCAAACCGGACCTGCTGTGGATCCTGGCCTTCATCTTCGGTCTGGGTGTTGTCACCACCGGTTATGCGCAGGGTCTGTGGGAGCGAAAGCTGGACGCCGCCTATCAGGCGCCGGCCGTATCCGCCCAACAGCATCGCTGAAGTTCTGCGGCGCGCGGCCTGACCTTCAGGCCGGCGCCAGGTACCAGTCACGGTCCGAGACCGTTCCGCGCAAGGGTACGTCCCAACTGGCCTGCGCCAGTCGCTCCACCTTCTGGCATTCATGTGCCAGCCCCAGCAGCAGCGGTTTCTTCCACGCCTTGCGCCGCCCCTGATAGGCCAGGCTGCGATCATAGAAGCCGCCGCCCATCCCCAGCCGTCCGCCCACTTCATCGAAACCCACCAGTGGCAGCAGGATCAGGTCGAGCGACCAGACCGGCCGCTGACGCTTGCGCTCGATGACCGGTTCAGGAATACGGAAGCGATTGCGTCGCAGTTTTTCGCCCTGTTCGAAGCGTTGGAACACCATGCGCGTGCGCGGCCAGGCATGCAGCACTGGCAGGTAGGTGCGCTTGCCGCGCCGCTGGGCTTCGCGCAGTAGCAGGCGTGGGTCGATCTCGCCGTCGTTGGGCAGGTACAGGGCGATATGCCGCGCGCGACGAAACAGCGGGTGCTGGGCGAGTTGCCGGTACAGCCCGACGGCGGCCTGGCGTTGCTGGGCGGGCGTCAACGCGCGTCGTGCGTTGCGCAGCACGCGGCGAAGTTGTGGGCGGGTGAGCGGCACGGTGTCGGTCATGGCACAGGCGATCCCGGATGCTGGCCGCCGACGGCGGCACAAACGAAATGCCCGCCGGTAAAGGCGGGCATTGAGAATTCAGGCTCCCCGACAAGACCGCTATCGGTGTAGCCCTTGAACCCGAAAGTTCAAGGTGGAGATTGCAGGAGGCGTTAAGGCTTTCCGTCGAGCGGACATGCACACCTGCCCCACGTGCAACCCCCGTGGTTGTGCGTATCGGCTCAGGGACATAACCGACTGGCGCATCCCCCAGGGAGTGGCGCCAGTATACCAATCTCAATCGTTTTTGCTAACCGCGTCGTCGGACAGTGCCTGGTCGACACGCTCGAGCAGGTCGCGCACTTGCTCGCGGGTGGTGCCGCCGCTGGCGACGTCAGGGCGCTCCTGGCGGTGCAGCAGTTCATGGGTGATGTTCAGCGCTGCCATTACCGCGATGCGGTCGGCACCGATCACCTTGCCGCTGCTGCGGATCTCGCGCATCTTGCCGTCCAGGTAGCGCGCGGCACCGACCAGGTTATTGCGTTCTTCCGGCGGGCAGATGATCGAGTATTCCTTGTCGAGAATCTGGACGGTGACGCTATTGCTTGAACTCATGAGTCTTGCTCCAGGGCCTTCAGACGCAAGATCATCGACTCGATCTTGTGCCGGGCGATCTCGTTCTTTTCGATGAGGTGGGCGCGCTCTTCGCGCCAGGATTTTTCCTGAGCTACTAGGAGTGCATTTTGCCGTTTTAGTTGCTCGACGCGCTCGATCAGCAACTCGAATCGGCTCATCAGCGCTTGCAGGTCATTGTCTTGCATGGGTTGCACTCGATCCGCTCCTTCGTCGATCGCCTGGCGATCATGCCTCTGCCCGAGCCGCGACGGCCAGCGCAGATGGTCTTGGCGCGCCTGCCGGTGCTAGGATACAAGGTCTTCATTCTAGTCATATGCGCCGTCTGGCGCCTAGCCGCCCATGCCCAATACCCAATCGCCTTACACCGCCTTCGCCATGCTGCTCTCCAGCAATGGCCATCCCGCCACCCCTGCCGAGCTGCACGGCCTGCTGATCGGTCGCAGCTGCGCCGGTGCCGGCTTCGATGCCGACGCCTGGCTGGCCGACGCCGCCCAACTGCTTGAAACCGAGCCCGGTGACAACGTCCGCAACGCCCTGATCGGCCTGCAGGAGATGGTCAAGGCCGAGCTGACCGGTGAAGACGTCGCCATCGTGCTGCTGCTGCCGACCGACGATGCCGCCCTGAGCGATCGCGCCACCGCCCTGGGCCAATGGTGCCAGGGTTTCATTACCGGTTTTGGCCTGAACGCGGGCGGCAAGGACCTGTCCACCGATGCCAAGGAAGTGCTCCAGGACCTGGTCGCCATCTCGCAAGTGCAAGAAGCGTTGGAAGAGTCCGAGGACGGCGAGAGCGACTACATGGAAGTCATGGAGTACCTGCGCGTCGCACCGCTGCTGCTGTACACGGAGCTGGCCGCGCCTGTTGCGCCGGCACCAAAACCATCGCTGCATTGATCGACCCGGGGGTCGTTTGCCCATGAGCCACATACCCAAGGCGGAGTACGCCCGTCGGCGCAAGGCGCTGATGGCGCAGATGGTCCCCGACAGCATCGCCATCCTGCCGGCGGCGGCGGTCGCAATCCGTAATCGCGACGTCGAGCACGTCTATCGCCAGGACAGCGATTTCCAGTACCTGAGCGGTTTCCCGGAACCCGAGGCGGTGATCGCCCTGATCCCCGGTCGCGAGCACGGCGAGTACGTGCTGTTCTGCCGCGAGCGCAATCCCGAGCGCGAGCTCTGGGACGGCCTGCGTGCCGGCCAGGAGGGCGCGATACGCGACTTCGGCGCCGACGATGCCTTCCCGATCACCGATATCGACGAGATCCTCCCTGGCCTGATCGAAGGTCGCGAGCGGGTCTACAGCGCCATGGGCAGCAACCCCGAGTTCGACCGCCGGCTGATGGACTGGATCAATGTGATCCGTTCCAAGGCACGCCTTGGCGCGCTGCCGCCGAACGAGTTCGTTGCCCTGGATCATCTGCTGCACGACATGCGCCTGTATAAATCGGCAGCGGAAGTGAAGGTGATGCGTGAGGCTGCGGCGATTTCCGCGCGCGCCCATGTACGAGCCATGCAGGCCTGCCGCGCCGGTCTGCACGAATACAGCCTGGAGGCCGAGCTGGACTACGAGTTCCGCAAGGGTGGCGCGAAGATGCCGGCCTACGGCTCGATCGTCGCCGCCGGGCGTAACGCCTGCATCCTGCACTATCAGCAGAACGATGCGCCGCTCAAGGACGGTGACCTGGTGCTGATCGACGCCGGTTGCGAGATCGACTGCTACGCCAGTGACATCACCCGTACCTTCCCGGTCAGCGGGCGGTTCTCGCCCGAGCAGAAGGCGATCTATGAACTGGTGCTCAAGGCCCAGGAAGCCGCCTTTGCCGAGATTGCGCCAGGCAAACACTGGAATCACGCCCATGAAGCGACGGTGCGGGTGATCACCCAGGGCCTGGTCGAACTGGGGCTGCTCAAGGGTGAGGTGCAGGCGCTGATCGACAGCGAAGCCTACCGCGCGTTCTACATGCACCGCGCCGGACACTGGCTCGGCATGGATGTGCACGATGTGGGTGAATACAAGGTCGGCGGTCAGTGGCGGGTGCTCGAACCGGGCATGGCGCTGACTGTCGAGCCAGGTATCTACATCGCAGCCGACAACCAGAGCGTGGCGAAGAAGTGGCGCGGCATCGGGGTGCGGATCGAGGACGACGTGGTGGTCACCAGAAAGGGCTGTGAAATTCTCACTTCGGGTGTGCCGAAGACAGTCGACGAAATCGAGGCACTGATGCTCGACGCGCGCAAGGACGTGGCATGAGCCGGGTCAACCTGGCGATCATCGGCGGCGGCCTGGTCGGTGCCAGCCTGGCGCTGGCGCTGCAGGCCGGGGCCAAGGCGCGTGGCTGGAAGATCCTGCTGATCGAGCCGTTCGCCCCCGGCGACAGCTTCCAGCCCAGCTACGATGCACGCTCCTCGGCGCTGTCCTTCGGCACTCGGCAGATCTACGACCAGCTTGGCCTGTGGCAGGGCATCGAGCGCCGCGCCGAGCCGATCCGGCAGATCCAGGTGTCCGACCGCGGCCGCTTTGGCGCCACCCGCCTGGATGCCCAGGAAGAAGGTGTGCCTGCGCTGGGTTATGTGGTGGAAAACGCCTGGCTTGGCCAGTGCCTGTGGCAGGGGCTGGACAGCGAGGTGGTGAGCTGGCGCTGCCCGGCCGAAGTCAGGGCCATGCAGCCTGTCGAGGGCGGTTATCGCCTGCAACTCGACGATGACACCAGCCTTGAATGCGACCTGGCGATTCTCGCCGACGGCGGCCGCTCCGGCCTGCGCGAGCAGTTGGGCATTCATGTGCGCCGCACGCCCTATGACCAGAGCGCGCTGATCGCCAACATCTCTCCAGGCGAGGCCCATCGTGGCCAGGCCTTCGAACGATTCACCGAGCAAGGCCCGATGGCCTTGCTGCCACTGCCGGAAAACCGCTGCGCGTTGGTCTGGACGCGGCAGGGCATGGACGCACGGCGTCTGGCCGATATCGACGAGCGCGCCTTCCTGCGCGAACTGCAGGACGCGTTCGGCTACCGCCTCGGCGCTCTGCGCCAGGTCGGCGCACGGCATCTCTACCCGCTGGCGCTGGTCGAAGCCGAGGAGCAGGTACGCCCGCACCTGGTGGTGCTGGGCAACGCGGCGCACAGCCTGCACCCGATCGCAGGTCAGGGGTTCAACCTGTCGCTGCGCGACGTGCAGGCACTGGCCGAGGCCCTGCTCGCAGGCCCGCAGCAGCCGGGCGACCTGGCAACACTGCAGGGGTATCGCCAGCGCCAACGTCTGGATCAGAGCCTGACCATCGGCTTTTCCGACCAGGTCACCCGCCTGTTCGGCAGCGCCCAACCGCTACTCGCCGCCGGGCGCAACCTCGGCCTGCTGGGCCTGGACCTGCTGCCACCGGCCAAGAGCTGGTTCGCCCGCCAGGCCATGGGCCTGGGAACCCGCCCCGACCCGTGGGGCCGCGCATGAAGGACGCCCGCAAGCTCGCCCGTCGGGCCCGCATGTTGCGCTGGTTGCTGAATTTCTACCCGCCCTACCTGGGGGCGGGTATCCGCGTGCAGCACATCAGCCCCGACATGCGCAGCGTCAAGGTGCGCATGAACCTGACCCGCTGGAACCGCAACTATGTCGGCACCCAGTTCGGTGGCAGCCTCTACTCGATGGTCGACCCGTTCTACATGCTGTTGCTGATCGAGCAACTGGGCCGCGAGTACATCGTCTGGGACAAGGCCGCCAGCATCGACTTCATCGCACCGGGCAAGGGCCCGGTGTTCGCCGAATTCCACATCGATGACGCACTGCTGGACGACATCCGCCAGCAGACGGCCGGTGGCAAGAAGTGCCTGCCGCGTCTGCAGGTCGATATCCGCGATGGCGCCGGCGAGCTGGTGGCGCGGGTCGACAAAACCCTATACGTGCGGCTCAAGCCGCAAGCGAGGCAGGCGTAAGGCATGGACATGCGCGCGGATCTGTTGATTGTCGGTGCCGGTATGGTCGGCAGCGCCCTGGCCCTGGCGTTGCGCCACAGTGGCCTGGAGGTGCTGCTGCTCGATGGCGGGCCGCTGTCGGTCAAGCCTTTCGATGACGCCGCGCCCTTCGAGCCGCGGGTCAGTGCCCTGTCGGCGGCCAGCCAGCGCATTCTCGAGCGTCTTGGCGCCTGGGAGGGCATTGTCGGGCGCCGTGTGACACCCTATTCGGACATGCAGGTCTGGGACGGTAGCGGTACTGGTCAGATTCATTTCTCGGCCGCCAGTGTGCATGCACAGGTGCTTGGCCACATCGTCGAGAATCGTGTGGTGCAGGACGGCCTGCTGGACCGTCTGCACGACAGTGACGTCGGGCTGCTGCCCAATGCTCGCCTGGAGCAGTTGCGCCGCTCCGGCGATGAGTGGCTGGTGACCCTGTCCGATGGCCGTCGCCTGCGTGCGCCGCTGGTGGTCGCCGCCGACGGCGCCAATTCGGCCGTGCGGCGCCTGGCGGGCTGCGAGACGCGCGAGTGGGATTACCTGCATCACGCCATCGTCACCAGCGTGCGCTGCAGCGAGGCGCACCGCGCCACGGCCTGGCAACGCTTCACCGACGAAGGGCCGCTGGCTTTCCTGCCGTTGTCGCGCGATGACGGGCAGCACTGGTGCTCGATCGTCTGGTCCACTACCCCGGAGCAGGCCGAGCAGGCCATGGCGTTGGATGACGCGGCGTTCTGCCAGGCGCTGGAGCGCGCCTTCGAAGGCCGCCTGGGCCAGGTGCTGCACGCCGACCGCCGTGTCTGCGTACCGCTGCGCCAGCGCCATGCCAAGCGCTATGTGGACGAAGGCCTGGTGCTGATCGGCGATGCTGCCCACACCATCCACCCCCTGGCGGGGCAGGGCGTCAACCTGGGCTTTCTCGATGCGGCAGTGCTGGCCGAGGAGCTGATGCACGCGTGCGAGCGTGGCGAGCGCCTGGCGGATGTGAAGGTGCTGAGTCGCTACGAGCGTCGACGTATGCCGCACAACCTTGCCCTGATGGCGGCGATGGAGGGCTTCGAACGCCTGTTCCAGGCGAATCCTCTGCCGCTGCGCTGGCTGCGCAACACGGGCTTGAAACTGGTGGAAGGGATGCCCGAGGCCAAGGCAGTGTTCGTGCGCCAGGCCTTGGGGTTGAGCGGCGACCTTCCAGACCTGGCCAAGGCGTGAGGGCCCTATCGCGGGGCAAGCCCGCTCCTACAGGTACGCCACCTGCCTGAAGAACGGGGTGGTTCTGTAAGCGCGGGCGTGCCCCGCGATTGCTTTGCAACATCCGGTAACTGCTTCCAGGGTGAGTGGGAAAATGGGATTCACTACCATTTGCATCTCTTTAACCCCGAGGAGCATCCACCATGTCGCCCCGCAAGCCCCTACTGGCCGCCCTGGCCCTGACCCTGTTCGCCGGTTCCGTCCAGGCGGCGGATGATGAAGTGGTGGTGTACTCCTCGCGCATCGACGAACTGATCAAACCGGTATTCGATGCCTACACCGCCAAGACCGGGGTGAAGATCAAGTTCATCACCGACAAGGAAGCGCCGCTGATGCAGCGCATCAAGGCCGAGGGCCAGAACGGCGTCGCCGACCTGCTGCTCACCGTTGATGCCGGCAACCTCTGGCAGGCCGAGCAGATGGGCATCCTGCAGCCGATCAAGTCGGACGTCATCGACAAGAACATTCCGCCGCAGTACCGCGCCTCTTCCCACGACTGGACAGGTCTGAGCCTGCGTGCGCGGACCATCATCTACTCCACCGAGCGGGTCAAACCCTCGGAACTGAGCACCTACGAAGCCCTGGCCGACAAACAGTGGGAAGGCCGCCTGTGCCTGCGCACCGCGAAGAAGGTCTACAACCAGTCGCTGACCGCCACCCTGATCGAGACCCATGGCGAGGCCGAGACCGAGAAGCTGGTCAAGGGCTGGGTCAACAACCTGTCCACCGACGTGTTCTCCGACGACAACGCAGTGATCCAGGCCGTTGCCGCGGGCCAGTGTGACGTGGGCGTGGTCAACACCTATTACTACGGGCGCCTGCACAAGGCCGACCCGAAGCTGCCGGTGAAGATCTTCTGGCCCAACCAGGGCGACCGTGGCGTGCACGTCAACCTCTCGGGTATCGGCCTGACCAAGCATGCCCCGCACCCGGAAGCGGCGAAGAAGCTGGTCGAGTGGATGACGGGCGAGGAAGCGCAGAAGCTGTTCGCCGACATCAACCAGGAATTCCCGGCCAACCCCAAGGTCAAGCCATCGGATGAAGTCGCGGCCTGGGGCAGTTTCAAGGCCGACAGTCTGCCGGTGGAAGTGGCCGGCAAGCGCCAGGCCGAAGCCATTCGCCTGATGGATCGGGCTGGCTGGAACTGAGTTTCACAGCTTATCCTCTCGGGGCCTTCCTGGGCCCCTTCGCCTGAAGCCGCTCCCACAGGTTGGAAGCGGCTTTAGCTGCGAACGACTGCACAGCGGTCGCAACCTGCAACCGAGATACCTGCCTTGCCCCACTCCCCCCAACGCCGTTGGTACCTTCCGGTCAGCCTTGTCGCCGCCCTGGTGCTCCTGCCCCTGAGCGTACTGGTGCTGTCATGGCAGTCGATCGACACGCAGATCTGGTCGCACCTGCTCGACACCCAGATGAGCCGCCTGCTGGGCAACACCTTGACCCTGGTGCTGGGCGTGGGTGTCGGCGTCACCGTGCTGGGCGTCAGCCTGGCCTGGCTCACCAGCCTCTGTGAGTTCCCCGGCCGGCGCTGGCTCGACTGGGCGCTGATGCTGCCCTTTGCCATCCCGGCCTACGTGCTGGCCTTCGTCTTCGTCGGCCTGCTGGACTTCTCCGGCCCGGTGCAGAGTGCCTTGCGCGAGGTGTTCGGGCCGATGCGCCTGCCCCGGGTACGTTCGACCGGCGGGGTCATCATCGTGCTGGTGCTGGTGTTCTACCCCTATGTCTACCTGTTGGCGCGCACCGCCTTTCTGGCCCAGGGCAAGGGCCTGATGGAGGCCGCGAGGGTGCTGGGGCTGTCGCCGTTGCAGGCGTTCTGGCGGGTGGCGCTACCGATGGCGCGGCCGGCCATCGGCGCGGGCATCGCCCTGGCGTTGATGGAGACGCTGGCGGACTTCGGTGCGGTCTCGGTGTTCAACTTCGACACCTTCACCACCGCCATCTACAAGACCTGGTACGGATTCTTCAGCCTGTCCGGTGCGGCGCAACTGGCCAGCCTGTTGCTGCTGGCCGTGATGCTGGTGCTCTATGGAGAACGCCGCGCCCGTGGCGCCAGCCGTAGCGGCAACGAGCGCCCGCGCGGGCAGGCGCTCTATCATCTGCGCGGGCTCAAGGCGCTGGCGGCCAGTGGTTGGTGCCTGCTGGTGTTCGCCTGCGCCTTCGTCATCCCGCTGCTGCAGTTGCTGGTATGGTTCTGGCAGCGTGGCCGACATGATCTGGACGAGCGCTATGGCGCGTTGATCCTGCACACCCTGTACCTGGGCGCGATGGCGGCGTTGATCACCGTCAGCGTGGCGCTGCTGCTGGCCTTTGCCCGGCGTCAGGCGCCCACGCCATCGATTCGTGCCGGCGTCGGCTTGGCCAACCTGGGCTACGCCTTGCCTGGCTCGGTGCTCGCGGTGTCGATCATGCTGGCGTTCAGCTATCTGGACAATCAACTGGTGATTCCGCTCTCTACCTGGCTGGGCGGCGCTGGCAAGCCGCTGTTGCTGGGCAGTGTGTCTGCGCTGTTGCTGGCCTATCTGGTGCGCTTCATCGCGGTGGCCTACGGGCCGCTGGAAAGCAGCCTGGAGCGGATCCGCCCGTCGTTGCCGGAGGCTTCGCGCAGCCTCGGCGTGGCGGGGCCGAGATTGTTTTTCAAGGTGTATCTACCGCTGCTGGTGCCGGGTGCGCTCAGTGCCGCGCTATTGGTGTTTGTCGATGTGCTGAAGGAGATGCCGGCCACGCTTCTGATGCGGCCGTTCGGCTGGGACACCCTGGCCGTGCGGGTGTTCGAGATGACCAGCGAGGGCGAATGGGCGCGCGCTTCGCTGCCGGCCCTGACCCTGGTGCTGGTGGGGCTTTTGCCGGTCATCGGCTTGATCCGCCGCTCTGCCTCTCGTCCTGGGCATCCTCGCTGAGGGTGCCAGTCCCCGCCCTTGCGGCTACAATGCGCGGCATTCGTAGAGGTGGGTCCTACAAGATCAGGTGTTGATTCAACAGCGCCGACCGCCTCTGCTTCGCCACGCCCGGAAGGAGAAACCCATGGGACAGCGCACGCCCCTGTACGACCTGCATCTGGCGCTTGGCGCCAAGACGGTCGATTTCGGCGGTTGGGACATGCCCCTGCATTACGGCTCTCAGGTCGAAGAACATCATCAGGTCCGCAGTGATTGCGGCGTCTTCGACGTTTCCCACATGACAGTCATCGACATCGACGGTGCCGACGCCACCCCCTGGCTACGGCGTCTGCTGGCCAACGACGTGGCCCGCCTCCAAAGCCCCGGCAAAGCCCTCTACAGCCCGTTGCTCAATGAGCAGGGCAGGGTCATCGACGACCTGATCGCCTACCGCACCGAAGACGGCTATCGACTGGTGGCCAATGCTGCCACTCGCGACAAGGTACTGGCCTGGCTGAAGGCCCAGAGCGAAGGCTTTGCCGTTTGCATCGAGGTACGCCCCGAGCTTGCGATCCTCGCGATCCAGGGGCCTCACGCCCGTGAGAAGGTCGCTGCGTTGCTCAGTGTTGCGCGTGCGGCGCTGATTCGCGAGCTGCGCCCGTTCGAGGGCGTCGCCGAAGGCGACTGGTTCATTGCCCGCACCGGTTACACCGGCGAGGACGGGCTGGAAATCATCCTGCCGGGCGATCAGGCCGCAAGCTTCTTCTACGACCTGGTCGGTGCCGGCATCGCCCCCAGCGGCCTTGGCGCTCGTGACACGCTGCGCCTGGAGGCCGGCATGAACCTGTACGGCCAGGATATCGACGAAGCCCACACACCGCTGACCTCCAACCTGGGTTGGAGCGTTGCCTGGGAGCCTGCTGAACGCGATTTCATCGGCCGCAGCGGCCTGCTGGCGGAAATCGAGCGTGGTGTGCAGGACAAACTGGTCGGCCTGGTACTGGAGGAGCGCGGCGTTCTGCGTGCCCACCAGACAGTTCGTGTTGCCGGTATTGGCGAAGGAGAGATCACCAGTGGTAGTTTCTCCCCTACGCTAAGCAAGTCCATTGCCTTGGCGCGCGTGCCCATCGCCACTGGCGACCGCGCCGAAGTAGAGATTCGTGGCAAGTGGTATCCGGTGCGGGTGGTCAAACCGACCTTCGTGCGCCACGGCAAGACCCTGATCTGAACACTCAATTACCGGCGGTAGACCGCTGAGCCAACCGAGGAATACGAGACATGAGCAATATCCCCGCCGACCTGCGTTTTGCTGAAAGTCATGAATGGGCGCGCCTGGAAGCCGACGGCACCGTGACCGTGGGTATCAGCGATCACGCCCAGGAAGCTCTGGGTGATGTGGTGTTCGTCGAACTGGCCGAAGTCGGCAAGGTGTTCGCCGCGGGCGACGCTGCGGGGGTGGTCGAGTCGGTCAAGGCCGCATCCGACATCTACGCCCCGGTCGGCGGCGAAGTCATCGCCGTCAACGAGGAGCTGGCCGACAGCCCTGAGCTGCTCAATGAAGAGCCCTACGAATCGTGGATCTTCAAGCTCAAGCCGAGCGACAAGGCCGAGCTGGAAAAACTGCTGGACGCGGCAGGCTACAAGGCTGCCATCGGCGAGTGATGGCGTGCGGCCGAGGCCGCACACAGGGGCTGCCTGGCAGCCCTATGCCAGCGTAACGCCCAAGGCCTGTGCACAGGCTTGCAGCGAACGTCGTTCGCTCTGGGCGTACAGCGCAAGTTCGTCCTGCACCTTGAGTCCCAGCGCTGCCTCGAAGGCGTCGCGGTTGGCATTGCTGCCATAGTCGGCCTGGGCATCGTCGCCCAGATTCGACTGGAAGATCCCTGCGGCACTGACCGGCAGGAAATCCTCGTACACCAGCGCCTCGAAATGCACATGCCCAGCGTCGATCAGGCCTTGCAGCGTGGACGGTCGATCCTGGCGACCTCGCTCGGCCAGGCCTTTTTCGGTGGCGAAGTAACGGAAGTACGCCAGCCCCTGCTCGCGCATCTGCGTCAGATCATCCGGGAATTCGGCAAAGTGTTGCGCCAGCAGCGTCTTGTAGTGCTCGGCATTGGTTTCGGCCGGTACGCCGTTGAGGGCGGCCCGGGTCGCGTCGAGCAGGCGGTCGTAGAGCGCCCGGCCTTTCGGCGTCAGCGCCGCCCCGCGTTGCTCGATCTCGCCGAAGCGCGCGGTGTGGCTGCCCTGGGCATCGCTGAACGCGACCTTTTCCTGCAACGCCTTGAAGCTGGTCTGACGCAGCAGTATCGGGTGACGCCGAGTGGGCGGGCCTTCGACCACGGCCTTGGGCGGAATGCCCTTGGCCGGCATGCCGACCTGGATTGCATCGATGTCCAGCGTGCGCGGGGTCAGGTGATTGATATGCGGGCCCTTGAAGGCCACCACATCGGCGATCAGGCGGTGCTGATCGTGCAGTTGCTGGTACTGTTCGGCGGTGACCGTGGCTTGCTGGTGCCAGCGGAAAGTGTGCAGCGCCTCCTGTACGAAGGTTTCGGCATCGGCTGCGTTCAGGCCGCCGTCGCGTTCGCGCTGGGCGATCAGTTCGAGCACGCGCGGGGTGAAGATCTGGCGTTTGGCCAGGATGTCCTGGGCCAATGCGCGCAGGGGCGGGTTATCGATCAGTTCCAGGCGCAGCAGCGAGGTGAACACGCGGAACGGGCTGATGTGCAGCGCCTGTTCGTGCACCGCGCGAAAGGCGGTGGAGTGCACCGGGACGCCGGCCGAGCTCAGGTCGTAGTAGCCAACCGGCTCCATGCCCATGACGGCGAACAGGCGGGCGATGGTCGCCAGCTCTTCGGCGGTGCCGACGCGGATCGCGCCATGGCGCTCCTGATCCAGGCGTTCGACTTCACCGGTCCAGCGCAGGGCCTGGGCGACTTCAGGCTGCTGGGCCATGACCTGCTGGTTGATTTCGCTCACCAGCGCCAGCAGCGTGCCGTACAGCGGCACTTCCTGTTTGTACATGAGCGACATGGCGGCAGAGAACTGCGCGCGGATGCTGTCGGGGCTGACGAAATCGTGGGCGGGCATCGCTAGCTTCCTGAAGGTCAGTAGATACCCTTACATGAAAGCGGGGAATGGACTTTGTCCACAAGCGAAAAAAAGTGTGAGGGTCATTCCTTTTGCTATTGAATTTGCCAGCCCAATCGCGGGGCCAGTCGCAGCGGCGAACCGCCGCTCCCACAGGCCCCCGCCGACTCTGAGACCAGCGGGGTGCCTGTGGGAGCGGGCTTGTCCCGCGATTGGGCCCGCCGCGCCAGCACATCATCCTGGCAACTGCGCCCGAATCCACTCCACCAACGCCCGCACCTTGGGCACCTCCGCGGCATGTTCGGCGAACGCCAGGTAGTGCTTGCCGTTGCTCGGCATGGCATGGTTCCAGGCCACCACCAGGCTACCCTCGGCCAACTCCTTGGCCGCCAGGTAGCGCGGCACCAGGGCCACGCCGCAGCCGGACTGCGCGGCACTGAGGGCCATGTAGAAGGTATCGAAGCGCGGACCATGGTAGCTGTTGTCAGTGTGCAGCCCCTGTTCCAGGAACCATTCATGCCAGGCCTCCGGCCGCGAAGTGCTTTGCAGCAGCACCTGCCCGGCCAGCGCGCCGGGGCTGTCCAGCACTTGTCCGGCCAGTAGCTCCGGGGCGCATACCGGCACCACTTCTTCGCCGAACAGTTCCACGCAGGTCGCACCCGGCCAGGTGCCCTGGCCGAAGAAGAACACCACGTCGGCCGAGCCCTGCAGCAGGGCGAAGGGCTCCATTTCGTTGCGGATGTCCAGGTGGATGTTCGGGTGGCGTTTGCCAAAGCCCTTGAGCCGAGGAATCAACCAGCGCACGCCAAAACTCGGTTGAGTGGCTACTTTCAATACTTCGGTCTGCTCGCCATAGGTGAGGACATAGCGGCTGGACATGTCCACCTGGGTGAGGATCTTGTTGACCTCGGCCAGGTACAGCGAGCCCGCCGGCGTGAGCTGTAGGCGCCGGCGGATGCGCAGGAACAGGTGGTGACGCAGCATCTCTTCGAGCTGTGCCACCTGCTTGCTGACAGCGCTCTGGGTCAGGTGCAGCTCTTCGGCGGCGCGGGTGAAGTTCAGGTGGCGGGCGGCAGCCTCGAAGCACTGCAAGGCCGTCATCGACGGAACCAGGCGTTTGGACATGGCACTCTCTACGGCAGCGATACCATTCCGGAGGGGAATGATAAGAGGAATAAAGGTCGTTTGTTGCAGCAATGTAATCGGATTAATACTGATCCCCATCACCTTTTCAACCCTTCACCCGATGTAGGAGAAGCACAATGGTTGCTGCATTGCTCGAGCGCCTCGGCGTCGCCGCCGCGGATCACACCCAGGGCGACTACCCTGTCCACACGCCGATCGACGGCAGCCAGATCGCCTCGGTGAAATTGCTCGGCAAAGCCGAGACCATCGCCCGCATCGACCAGGCGCAAACAGCCTTCGAAGCCTGGCGCAACGTACCGGCCCCGCGTCGCGGCGAGCTGGTACGTCTGTTTGGTGAAGTGCTGCGTGCGCACAAGGCTGACCTTGGCGAGCTGGTGTCCATCGAAGCCGGCAAGATCACCCAGGAAGGCCTGGGCGAAGTGCAGGAGATGATCGACATCTGCGACTTCGCTGTCGGCCTGTCACGTCAGCTCTACGGCCTGACCATCGCCTCCGAGCGTCCGGGCCACCACATGCGTGAATCCTGGCACCCGCTGGGCGTCGTTGGGGTGATCAGCGCCTTCAACTTCCCGGTTGCGGTATGGGCATGGAACACCACGCTGGCGCTGGTAGCTGGCAACTCGGTGGTGTGGAAACCTTCGGAAAAGACCCCGCTGACCGCACTGGCCTGCCAGGCGCTGTTCGAGAAGGCCCTGAAAGCCTTTGGTGAGGCGCCGCAGGGGCTCAGCCAACTGGTGATCGGCGGGCGTGAAGCCGGTGAAGCCTTGGTCGATGATCCACGTGTACCGCTGGTCAGCGCCACCGGTAGCACCCGCATGGGCCGCGAAGTAGGCCCACGGGTTGCGGCGCGCTTCGGCCGCAGCATCCTCGAACTGGGCGGTAACAACGCCATGATCCTTGCCCCGAGCGCCGACCTCGACCTGGCCGTGCGCGGCATCCTGTTCTCGGCCGTGGGTACTGCTGGTCAACGCTGCACCACGCTGCGCCGCCTGATCGTCCACCGTTCGATCAAGGACGAAGTGGTCGCCCGCGTCAAAGCCGCCTACGGCAAGGTGCGCATCGGCGACCCGCGCAAGGACAACCTGGTCGGCCCGCTGATCGACAAGCTGTCGTTCGACGCCATGCAGGGCGCGCTGGCCAAGGCACGCGACGAGGGTGGGCAGGTCTTCGGTGGCGAGCGCCAATTGGCCGACCAGTACCCCAATGCCTATTACGTATCGCCTGCCATCGCCGAGATGCCGGCGCAGAGCGAGGTGGTGCGCCACGAAACCTTCGCGCCGATTCTCTACGTGCTGGCCTACGATGACTTCGAAGAGGCCCTGCGCCTGAACAACGAAGTGCCACAGGGCCTGTCGTCGTGCATCTTCACCACCGACATCCGTGAGGCCGAGCGCTTCCAGAGCGCCTCGGGCAGTGATTGCGGTATCGCCAACGTCAACATCGGCACCAGCGGCGCGGAAATCGGCGGCGCCTTCGGTGGTGAGAAAGAGACAGGTGGTGGCCGTGAGTCCGGTTCGGATGCGTGGAAGGGCTACATGCGCCGTCAGACCAATACCGTGAACTACTCGCGTGAGCTGCCGCTGGCGCAGGGTATCGTGTTCGACTGATGTAATGGCCGGGGGCCTTGGCCCCCGGTTCGCGGGGCAAGCCCGCTCCTACAAGGATCGCGCAGGCGATGGGGATCCCTGTAGGAGCGAGCTTGTCCCGCGATTGGGCGATACGCCGCCCTAACCGCAACAAGAATAATATTGCTGGAGCCGGGCCATGTCCGAACTGCGTCAAGAATGTCTGTGGGAATCGATCACCCAACCGACCGTTGCTTCACAGGCCCTGGCCGGTGAATACAAGGCCGATGTCTGCGTGATCGGCGCAGGAATCACCGGGCTGTCGGCGGCGATCCACCTGCTCGAACAAGGCAAGTCGGTCGTCCTGCTGGAGGCGTGGAAGGTTGGGCATGGCGGTTCCGGGCGCAATGTCGGGCTGGTCAATGCCGGGACCTGGATTCGCCCTGACGACGTCGAGGCAACCCTGGGCGTCGAGCAGGGCGGGCGCCTGAACAAGGTGCTGGGCGAGGCGCCCGGTGAAGTCTTCGCCATGATCGAACGCCTGGGCATCGACTGCCAGGCTCAGCACAAAGGCAACCTGCACATGGCGCACAACGCCACGGGCCTCGCCGACCTCGAAGCACGCCACGAGCAATGGCGCCGCCGTGGTGCCGACGTGGAACTGCTGCGGGGGGCCGAGTGCCAGGAATACTGCGGTACCGACAAGATTTCCGCCGCGCTGCTCGACCGCCGCGCTGGCACCATCAACCCCATGGGCTACACCCAGGGCCTGGCCGCCGCAGTGCAGCGTCTGGGGGGTAAGCTGTTCCAGCAATCGCCGGTCGAAGGCCTGACGCGTGATGGCGACGGCTGGCGAGTCGCCACCGACCGTGGCAGCGTGCGCGCGGACAAGGTGGTGATTTCCACGGGCGCCTACACCGAGGGCGACTGGAGCCATCTGCAGAAGCACTTCTTCCGCGGCTACTACTACCAGGTCGCCTCCAAGCCACTGCAGGGGGCGGCGGCCGACAGGATCCTGCCCCATGGCCAGGGCTCGTGGGATACCCGCACCGTACTCAGCAGCATCCGCCGCGATGATCAAGGTCGCCTGCTGCTCGGCAGCCTGGGCCGGGTCGACAACAAGCCGGCGTGGTTCGTGCGCAGTTGGGCCGATCGAATCCAGAGCCATTACTTCCCCGAGCTGGGCAAGGTCGAGTGGGAGGTGCACTGGACCGGTTGCATCGACTTCACCCCCGACCACCTGATGCGCCTGTTCGAGCCTGCGTCGGGGGTGGTAGCGGTGACGGGCTACAACGGTCGTGGCAATACCACGGGCACGGTGATTGGCCGGGCCCTTGCGGAGTTTCTGCTCAAGGATGATCCCGACCACCTGCCGATCCCGTTCTCGCCGATGAAACCGGTGAGTGCGCCTTCGTTGCGCACGGCCTTCTACGAGTCGGGCTTCTCGCTGTATCACGCTGGGCAGTGCTTGCGCGTGGTGTTGTGATTGCGCTGGCCCTTTCGCGGATAAGCCCGCGAAAGGGCCCGTTTATTTGTGCAGCCAGCTCAGGAAGCCACCCTTCTTCACCGCTGCCGGTTTCTGCAGCAGCAGTGACTCCCGGCTCTGCAGCCTGAAGCGCTGCAGCTTGTTCAACGCCTGCACCACTTCGCCGCGCTCGGCCAGGCAACTGCGCACCTGCTCCTTGTCGATCCGGTACAGCAGGCAGCCAGTCAGGGTGCGGAACTCGGCGAACGAGCTGTCCTCGTCCATGATGCCCTCGATCCCCAGCACTTCCCCCGGCCCCATGCGCCCGGCCTCCACCCGCTTGTCGCCATTGCGGATCGATGCCTGGACCACGCCGCTGCCGATCACCAGCAGGTGATCGGACTGTTCGCCGACATCCAGGATCACCTGGTCGGCCAGATACTCCACCGCCATCATGCGCTGGCTGAGGGCATCGCGCTCCTCGCTGCTCAGGGAACGGAACACCCGCACTTCGTCGAGCAGCTCACGCTGTCGGCTGCGTGGGGTCACGGCGAGGTCGAGGTTCCACATCACGCCGCTGGCCTCGAGATGGCGGTGGGCGAGGTCGAACAGCTGGTTGCGTACTTCGGTCTTGTGCGTCGCGTCGGCGATAAAGCCGCTGGCCTCGTATTCCACCGATTCCAGTGTCGAGGCTTTCACCGACACCTTCGCTGCGGGTGACGGGAGCAGGGCGCTGGTGCCTTGCAGGGCTTTTTCCAGCGCATCGAACACCCGCTTGGGGCGGATCCTGGCGGGTACCACCACACTGATCGAAATTCCGTGGCGGTCGGCAGGCCGGCTGTGGTTGAGCAGGCGCGCCTTGGCTGCCACCGAGTTGGGAATCACCGCCAGGCTGCCGCTGCCGGTGATCAGCCGCGTGGCGCGCCAGTCGATATCCACCACCTTGCCCTCGGTGCCGTCGATGGAGATCGAGTCACCGATCTGGTAGGGCCGCGTGGTGTTGAGCACGATGCCGGAGAACACGTCGGCCAGGGTGCTCTGCAGCGCCAGGCCGATGACGATGGCCATCACCCCGGAGGTCGCCAGCAACCCCTTGACCGGCAGTTGCAGGACATAGGCCGCCGCTGCCACGGCCGCGGCGAGAAAGATCAGCGCCCCCACGACATCCTGCAGCAGGCGTCCGCCGTGACTGCCGCGGGCGATCATCAGCAGGCCGAACACCACCGTCACCGTGCGCGCGCCGAACAGCCACCAGCCGATGGTCAGCACCGTGGCGATCAGGTTGCGTGCGACATCGTCCGCCCATGGCGGCGGTTGCAGCGGGCTCATGCCGGCAGCCAGCAGAACTGCGCTGAAGATGACGAAGATGCCCAGGCGCGTGACGATACGCCAGGCGCGGCGCTCCAGCGGGATCAGTTGCCAGAGCAGCAGGTCGAGGAAGATCAGGCAGGTACCCAGCAGCAGGGGATAAGACTGGATGAAGGCCAGCATGGTGGTCTCGGGGGGCTAGGGGAGGGTTGAGGGGTAGTAAAGAGCAGGTTGGTTGCCCAGGCAATGGGGCATCTATGGGAGTGGGTTTGCCCGCGAACAAGACCGCACCGATTTCATCGTTCCAAAAAAGGAACGCTAAGGCTGTTTTTCACTATCTACCGCAAGAAATGCAATGTTTTTAATCTGTGCCCATGCAGTCGAGACAACAACCCAACCCATCCGAAGGAGCACGACCATGAGCCAATTCACCTACAACCGCCTGAACAAAGACGATGCCGCCGTACTGCTTGTAGACCACCAGGCAGGCCTGCTGTCGCTGGTCCGTGACATCGAGCCGGACAAGTTCAAGAACAACGTGCTGGCGCTGGCCGACCTGGCCAAGTTCTTCAACCTGCCGACCATCCTCACCACCAGCTTCGAACAAGGCCCGAATGGCCCACTGGTGCCGGAGCTCAAGGCGCTGTTCCCGGACGCGCCCTACATCGCCCGCCCTGGCCAGATCAACGCCTGGGACAACGAAGATTTCGTCAAGGCGGTGAAGGCCACCGGCAAGAAACAGCTGATCATCGCCGGTGTGGTAACTGAAGTGTGCGTGGCCTTCCCGGCGCTGTCGGCCCTGGCCGAGGACTTCGAAGTGTTCGTGGTGGCCGATGCGTCCGGCACCTTCAACGAGATGACCCGCGATGCCGCCTGGCGCCGGATGGAAGCTGCCGGTGCGCAACTGATGACCTGGTTCGGCGTGGCCTGCGAGCTGCACCGCGACTGGCGCAACGACGTCGAAGGCCTGGCCGCGCTGTGCTCCAACCACATCCCCGACTACCGCAACCTGATCACCAGCTACAACGCCCTCACCGCGGGCAAGTGAGCCGCCCCGCCAGGCGCCCTCTGCGGCGCCTGGTCAACTTTTGCTCAGGTATTCAGCAATGAACAACAGCAGCGTGGTCACCCTGGTGATCCAGCACAAGGTCCGGGCCGATGCCCTGGCGCACTACGAGACCTGGTTGCGTCATACCGTCGGGGTTGCCCGCCGCCAACCGGGTCATCTGGACGTGAACGTGATCCGCCCGGACGCCAATGGCGGTCAGTTCACTACCGTGGTGCGTTTTGCCGATGCAGGACAACTGCGTGCCTGGGTCGATTCACCGGAGCGCCAGCGCCTGGTCGCCGAAGTGCTGCCGCTGCTGGAGGAGGGTGACCAGACCCGTATCCACGATGACCCGGAGTTCTGGTTCACCCCATCCAGCACGGCAGCTACACAGCCTGCGCGCTGGAAGCAGGCGGTGCTGACTTATCTGGTTATCTGCCCGATGACCTTGCTGGTGCCCCTGTTGCTGGCGCCGCTGTTCGCAAAGGTGCCGCCGCTGGGCGGGCCGTTGGCGAGCAACTTGCTGGTCAACCTGTGCGTCATCCTCCCGGTGGTGTTCTTCATCATGCCGTGGGTGACGCGCCGCTGCGCCGGATGGCTGCGCCGTTGAGCGCACGCCTGACGATCCACTGCTAGCGTTCAATCGCCCGATCACCCCACCGGACGGAGAGCACCATGAATCAGGACCCCACCGACAAGAGCCGCCGCCGTTTCCTCGCCAACAGCACCCTGCTCGGTGCGGCTGGCGCGCTCTGGTCCGCACTGCCCTTCACCGATTCCGCCCATGCCGACATTTCAGGAGATCCCATGACCGCCGACCTCATTCTGTTCAACGGCAAGCTGCACACCGTCGACCGTGAAAAACCGACCGCCACTGCCGTGGCCATCAAGGACGGGCGCTTCGTCGCCGTGGGCAGCGATGCCGAGGCCATGGCCCACAAGGGCAACAGCACGCAGATCATCGACCTGAAGCAGCGCACGGTGATCCCGGGTCTGAACGACTCGCACCTGCACCTGATCCGCGGCGGCCTTAACTACAACCTCGAACTGCGCTGGGAAGGTGTGCCATCGCTGGCCGATGCCCTGCGCATGCTCAAGGAGCAGGCCCTGCGTACACCAACGCCGCAATGGGTGCGAGTGGTGGGTGGCTGGAACGAATTCCAGTTCGCCGAAAAACGCATGCCTACCCTTGAAGAAATCAACCAGGCTGCGCCTGACACGCCGGTGTTCATCCTTCACCTGTACGATCGGGCGCTGCTCAACCGCGCGGCGTTGCGTGCTGTCGGCTACACCAAGGACACACCCAACCCGCCCGGTGGCGAAATCCAGCGCGACAAGTTCGGCAATCCGACCGGCATGCTCATCGCCCGTCCCAACGCGACCATCCTCTACGCCACCCTGGCCAAGGGGCCGAAGTTGCCGTTGGAGTACCAGGTCAACTCGACCCGTCAGTTCATGCGTGAGCTCAACCGCCTCGGCCTGACCAGCGCCATCGACGCAGGTGGCGGCTACCAGAACTTCCCGGACGACTATTCGGTGATCCAGCAACTGGCCGACAACGACCAGCTGACCGTGCGCATCGCCTACAACCTGTTCACCCAGAAACCCAAGGAAGAGCTGGACGACTTCAAGAAGTGGACCTCGAGCGTGAAGGTGCACAGCGGCACCGACTTCCTGCGCCACAACGGCGCTGGCGAGATGCTGGTGTTCTCTGCGGCCGACTTCGAGGACTTCCTCGAGCCGCGTCCGGACCTGCCGCAGACCATGGAAGAAGAGCTGGAGCCGGTGATCCGTCACCTGGTCGAGCAGCGCTGGCCGTTCCGCTTGCATGCCACCTACGACGAGTCCATCTCGCGCATGCTCGATGTGTTCGAGAAGGTCAACCGCGACATCCCGTTCAACAACCTGCCGTGGTTCTTCGACCACGCCGAAACCATCTCGCCGAAGAACATCGAGCGGGTGCGGGCGTTGAATGGCGGGATTGCCATCCAGGACCGCATGGCCTTCCAGGGTGAGTATTTCGTCGACCGCTACGGCGCCAAGGCCGCCGAGAAGACCCCGCCGATCCAGCGCATGCTCGCCGAGGGTGTGCCGGTCGGTGCCGGCACCGATGCCACCCGAGTATCGAGCTACAACCCCTGGACGTCGCTGTACTGGATGGTCAGCGGCAAGACCGTTGGCGGCCTGGAGCTGTATCCGGAAGGCCTGAGTCGCGCCACGGCGCTCGAGCTGTTCACCCATGGCAGCGCCTGGTTCTCCAGCGAGCAGGGCAAGAAGGGGCAGATCAAGGTCGGGCAGTTGGCTGACCTGGCGGCGCTGTCGCTGGACTTCTTCAGCGTCGAGGAAGAGGCGATCAAGAGCATCGAGTCGGTGCTGACGGTGGTGGATGGCAAGGTGGTGTACGGCGCGGCGGAGTTCGACAAGCTCGGCCCGGCGCAGATTCCGGTGGTGCCCGAGTGGTCGCCGGTGGCCAAGGTGCCGGGCCACTGGCGGGCCGGTGCGCCGCTGGCGGCGGCGGTACACCAGTGCGTCGGGCCGTGCGGGGTGCATGCGCACAGCCATGAGAAGGCACGCCATTCCAGCGTGCCGGTGAGCGACTATCAGGGCTTCTGGGGAGCGCTGGGCTGTTCCTGCTTCGCGTTCTGAAACTCAAGCCATATCACTGACCGCAAACTCCTCGGCCAGATGGTCGATCAGCGAGCGTACCGAAGGCAGCAGCCCGCGCCGCGACGGGAAGATCGCATGGACGATCCCGCAGCGCGGCTGCCACGCCGGCAACATCTCCACCAGGCGCCCCTGGGCCAGGTCCTCGCGCACCGCCACCCGCGGCAAGTGCGCGATGCCCACCCCCGCCACCACGAAATGCCGCAGCGCGAACAGATCATCGGTGACCATGCGCGGCGTGTGCGTGATCACCAGCTTGCGCGCCATGTCCTCCCCCTGGAACAACTCCCATTGATACTTCTGCTGCGCCGCGCCCCAGTGCAGGCTTGGCAGCGAGCTCAGTACCTGCGGTTCGAAACCTTCGGGCAGTTGGGCGAGAAACGATGGATGGCCCACCAGGCATTGGGTGCTATTGCTCAGCACCTTCATCACCATGTCGGTGTTCTCCAGCGGCGGGAAGCGCACCCGTAGCGCCACATCGAAGCCTTCATGCAACAGGTCGACGCGACGGTTGGTGCTCTCGATGAACAGCTCCACCTGCGGGTACTTGAGCATGTAGCGCGTGAGCATCGGCCCGACCCACGAGTTGAGCAGGGTGGTGGGGCAACTGATTCGCACCAGGCCACGTGGTTCGCTGCGGTTGCGCTCGATGATTTCTGCCGCGCCCTCGGCTTCCACACGCATGGCCAGGCAACGGTTGTAGTAGGCCTGGCCGATCTCGGTCAGCGAACAGTGGCGGCTGGTACGGTGCAGCAGGCGAACGCCAAGACGGTCTTCCAGGTCGGCGATGCGCCGACTGAGTTTCGACTTGGGCATGTCCAGCGCCCGGCCCGCCGGGGCGAAGCCGCCATGCTCGACGACCTGGGTAAAGAAATAGAGGGAATTCAGGTCTTCCAAGATCGTTCTCCAAACAGAACGCTACAGACAATTTTTGCAGTCTACCGCATCAAAGGTGATGTTTTTAATCTGTACTCATCAACGCGCAACACCCCACTTACCGCACATCGAAGACACATTGGGAGTACAGACCATGAGCCAATTCACCTACAACCGCCTGAACAAAGACGATGCCGCCGTACTGCTGGTCGACCACCAGGCAGGCCTGCTGTCGCTGGTCCGTGACATCGAGCCGGACAAGTTCAAGAACAACGTGCTGGCGCTGGCCGACCTGGCCAAGTTCTTCAACCTGCCGACCATCCTCACCACCAGCTTCGAGCAAGGCCCGAACGGCCCGCTGGTGCCGGAGCTCAAGGCGCTGTTCCCGGACGCGCCCTACATCGCCCGCCCTGGCCAGATCAATGCCTGGGACAACGAAGATTTCGTCAAGGCGGTGAAGGCCACCGGCAAGAAGCAGCTGATCATCGCCGGTGTGGTGACTGAAGTGTGTGTGGCCTTCCCGGCACTGTCGGCCCTGGCCGAGGACTTCGAAGTGTTCGTGGTGGCCGATGCCTCCGGCACCTTCAACGAGATGACCCGCGATGCCGCCTGGCGCCGGATGGAAGCTGCCGGTGCGCAACTGATGACCTGGTTCGGCGTGGCCTGCGAGCTGCACCGCGACTGGCGCAACGACGTCGAAGGCCTGGCCGCGCTGTGCTCCAACCACATCCCGGACTACCGCAACCTGATCACCAGCTACAACGCCCTCACCGCGAGCAAGTGACCCAGCCAAACGCCGGTCGGTACGCCTCGTGACCGACCGGCCAGCCGCGCGATGGAATGTTCCTCGCGCCCCGCACTCAAGATCCAGACCTACCCGACTTTCAGGAGATTCCGACATGAGCACACTAGTTACCCGCGATGGCACCGCGATCTATTACAAGGACTGGGGCAGCGGCAAGCCCGTGCTGTTCAGCCACGGCTGGCCGCTGGACGCCGACATGTGGGATGGCCAGATGGAGTTCCTGGCCAGCCGCGGCTATCGCACCATCGCCTTCGACCGCCGCGGCTTCGGGCGTTCCAGCCAGCCGTGGAACGGTTACGACTACGACACCTTTGCCGATGACATCGCCCAGTTGATCGAGCACCTGGACCTGCGTGACGTCACCCTGGTCGGCTTCTCCATGGGCGGTGGCGATGTCACCCGCTACATCGCCAAGCATGGTAGCGAGCGCGTGGCCGGGCTGGTGCTGCTGGGTGCGGTGACGCCCCTGTTCATCAAGACCGCCGACAACCCCGAGGGCGTCGACAAGTCGGTATTCGACGGTATTCGCGACGGCCTGCGTGCCGACCGTGCGCAGTTCATTTCCGACTTCGCCGCGCCGTTCTATGGCATCAACCACGGGCAGAAAGTCTCCCAGGGCGTGCAGGCCCAGACCCTGAACATTGCCCTGCTGGCCTCGCTCAAAGGCACCATCGACTGCGTGACGGCGTTTTCCGAAACGGATTTCCGCCCGGACATGGCCAGAATCGATGTACCGACACTGGTGATCCACGGCGATGACGACCAGATCGTGCCGTTCGAGACCACCGGCAAGAAAGCCGCCGAGATGATCGAGGGGGCGCAGTTGAAGGTGTATCAGGGTGCACCACACGGCTTTGCCGTGACCCACGCGCAGCAATTGAACGACGACTTGCTGGCGTTTCTGGCGAAGTGACCGGCTGAGGCCTGGCCTGCGCAACTGCGGCATTGAGGGCGACTGGAGACAGTCGCCCTTTTTGCTGTTTGTGTGGTGGGTTTTCGCAGGTATCAGATCACGCCAGTGGATCGGAAGGCTCTCACGCCTTAGGCGGAAAGCTGAAACTCCCTCCCGGAACGCCTTCCCTCCAGAATTGTGCAGTCTGTGTAGAGGGGCTGGTGTTTCGCTTTGTCGGCACTGATGCAGAGCTTGTGGACTATCTGGACTATCACTAGGAGGCACTGTCATGCCCATGCATAACCCCCCCCATCCGGGTGAAGCGTTGCGCGAGGATGTCCTGCCGGCGATTGGCCTGAGTGTCTCTGCGCTTGCTCGTCATCTCGGTTATTCCCGAGGTCAACTGTCCACTGTGATGAACGGGCGCGCAGCTATCTCCGCCGATCTTGCGTACCGGCTTGAATTGGCTGGTCTGGGCAGTGCCCGCCAATATCTGGCAGAGCAGGCGGCTTATGATCTATGGCAGGCTGCTCATCGTGAGCACCCGCCTATCGCGCGGCTGGGATTTGCTTGAGTCGAAGCTGATTTTGACCCTTCCTGGCACGGCGTCGAGCAGGTGCCGTGTCGCCGCAGGGGCGGCATGGAGGCCCCTGCGGCATACAGCTCAGTCGCTATCCGATTCGAACAACCGCTCCAGCTCCACCCTGGCCTCCTTGGCCGTCTGCATCACCTTCGCCCGGTCATCGCGAACCCGTCCCTGTGCTTCCAGCACCTGCTGGTCATGCTCGGTGAAGCGCTGGATGCGGTCTGCCGCCTGGGCCTCGCTCAGGCCAAGGCCGATCAGGGTCAGGCGGGTCATCTCCAGGCTCGAGTAGAAAGTCTCGCGAATCGGCTCGGCGCCGACGTCGAGTAACTTGTGCACGTGCTGGCGGTTACGCGCCCGGGCGATCACCTTCAGGTGCGGATACTCATGCTTGACCCGCTCGGCGATGCGGATGGTCGCTTCCGGATCGTCGGTGGTGATGACGAAGTACTCGGCCTCGCCGACCTTGGCCGCATGCAGCACCTCGGGGCGCATCGGGTCGCCGTAGAACACCGGGGCCTGTTCGAAGGTGCGGGTCATCTCGATGGCATCGACCGAGGTGTCCAGGGCGATGAAGGAGACTTTCTGGGCCCGCAGGATACGCGCCACGATCTGCCCCATGCGGCCCATGCCGATGATCACCACGCGCGGGGCGTCGGCCTGGATCGTGCGGTATTGCTCTGGCACTTCACGGGTTGGCGCCGGGCGCTTGATCAGGCGCGAGCTGGCCAGCAGCAACATCGGCGTCAGGGCCATCGACAGGGTGATGGTCATCAGCAGCAGATCGTAGGTGTAGGTGTCGAACAGGTTCTGGTCCTTGCCCAGCTTGAACACGACGAAAGCGAACTCACCGCCCGCCGCCAGCACCAGCCCCAGGCGCAGCGCGCTCAGGTTGCTCAGGCCGCCCACCGCACGGCCGACCAGCATCAGCAGTGGCAGTTTCACCGCTACCAGCAGCAAGGTCAGGCCCAGCAACAGCGCGGGTGCCTCCAGCAGCAGGCCAAGGTTGGCGCCCATGCCAACGCTGATGAAGAACAGCCCCAGCAGCAGGCCCTTGAATGGCTCGATCTGCGACTCCAGCTCGTGCCGGTATTCCGAGTCGGCCAGCAGTAGGCCCGCGAGGAACGCGCCCAGTGCCATGGAAATGCCGGCTTCCTCCATCAGCCATGCGGTGCCGATCACCACCAGCAGCGCGGTGGCCGTGGACACCTCCGGCAGGCCGGTACGGGCGACGATGCGGAACAGCGGGCGCAGCAGGTAGCGCCCGCCGACGATGACGATGGCGATGCTGCCGAACACCCGCAGGCCATGTTCGATGCTGTCGCCGTGGCTGGTGTCCGGGCCGCTGGCCGCCAGCAAGGGCACCAGCGCGATCAGCGGGATTGCCGCGATGTCCTGGAACAACAGGATGGCAAAGGCCAGGCGCCCATGGGGGGCGTTCAGTTGCTTGCTTTCGGCCAGGCTCTGCAGGCCCAGCGCGGTGGATGACAACGCCAGGCCCAGGCCGAGCACCACGGCTGCTGGCAGGGACTGGGCAAAGCCGAACAGGGCGATGGCACCGATGATCGCGCCAGTCAGCACCACTTGTGCCAGGCCTACGCCGAACACCGCCTTGCGCATCAGCCACAGGCGTCGTGGGGAAAGTTCGAGGCCGATGATGAACAGCAGCAGGACTACGCCCAGTTCAGAAATGTGCGCCACGCTCTCGGTGTCGCGGATCAGGCCCAACGCTTGTGGTCCGATGGCCACGCCGGCGAGCAGGTAGCCGATGACGGCACCCAGTTGCAGGCGCTTGGCAAGGGGCACGGCGACGACGGCGGCAAGCAGGAAGATCACTGCGGTCTGCAGGATGCTGCCTTCATGTGGCATGGGTAGAACTCCAGGAGGCTTGGATGAAGCGCTGTGTGAGCAGGCGCCGGGGACGGTAGGCATTTTCGTCTCGGCGGGGGGAGGGGGCAACCGTCGGGGGTGGGAAGCAGCGTTCAGGATCTGGAGCCTTTGTAGCCCTCACGAGCCTCTTCGCGGGCAAGCCCGCTCCTACAAATGGGAGCGGGCTTGCCCACGAAGAGGCCCGTGAGGCCACCATCGTTATTGCAGATGTTCCTTCAGCGCCTGCGCCGCCTGGCCCATCGCGCTACGAGTTCCGGGCACCTGTCCCAGCACGTTCAGCAATCCGAAGTCATGGATCATGCCGTTGTAACGCACGGCAGTCACCGGCACACCGGCAGCATCGAGCTTGCGGGCGTAGGCTTCGCCTTCGTCACGCAGTACATCCATCTCGGCAGTCTGCACCAGTGCTGGTGGCAGGCCTTTGAGTTGATCCAGGCTGGCCCGCAGCGGCGAAGCATGGATGTCGTCACGCTGGCGCGGGTCGGTGGTGTAGCTGTCCCAGAACCACTGCATCATGTTGCGGGTCAGGAAGTGCCCTTCGGCAAACTGGTTGTACGACGCATTGTTGAAGTTGGCATCGGTGACCGGCCACAACAGCGCCTGGAACCGCAACTTGGGCGTACCTGCTTCCTTGGCCTTGATCGCCACCACCGCCGCCATGTTGCCGCCGACGCTGTTGCCGGCCACGGCCAGTCGGCTGCCATCCACACCGATTTCCTTGCCGTGCTCGGCTACCCAGCGGGTTGCGGCGTAGGCCTGGTTGATCGCGGTGGGGAACTTGGCTTCTGGCGATGGCGTGTAGTCGACATAGACCGCCGCCGCGCCGGAGCCAACCACCAGATCATGGATCAGGCGCTCGTGGGTCGGGTAGTCGCCCAGCACCCAGCCGCCGCCGTGGAAGAACATGAACACTGGCAGCTCACCCTTCGCGCCTTGCGGGCGCACCACGCGGATGTCCAGCGGCTTGCCGTCGATCTGCAGGGTGCGACGCTCGACCTCGATACCCGAGAGGTCGACCTTGACGCTGGCCTGCGCACCGCTGAGCACGGCCCGTGCGTCTTTGGGCGCCAAGGTTTCCAGCGGCTTGCCGCCACCGGCGGCCAGCGCGTCGAGGAAGCCCTGGGTGGTGTGCTCGACGCCGGGGCTACCGGCGGCGAAGGCGCTGTTGACGGCGAGGGCCAGCAGGCCGGTGGTCAGGGTGCGGGACAGTTTCATGGTTCAAGCTCCTCTGGTGTCGGGCCGTGGTGTTCAGTTCTGGTTGGCGGCGGTGGTGGGGTGGATGTAGCTGACCTTCTGCACCTGGCCGCTGCTGTCGCGGTAGGTGAGGGTGGCGGCCGAGGCATGGCTGCGGGTGCTGTTCGGGGCATCGACCGCGATGACCTGGGCGATGTCCAGGTCCATGCCGTAGTGGTACGGCGTGGCCTCGATGGACTGGGCGAAGGCGCCTGCAGTGGTGCCGAGGGTCAGGGTGGCGATGGCGAAGGCTTTGCGAAGAGTGGTCATGATCGTTCTCCAAGGGTTCGGTAAGGGGTCAGCGACTGCTTGCTGCTTGAAGTGAATATTGCGCGCAAATATTTAGCGCGCAAAATATATTTCCGCTATGGAGAAGATTGAGTGGGGTAATCGGTGGTTGTGCGGACGTCGGGTCAACTACCGGGGCGGTATTGCAGGGCCTCAGCCAGATGGGGGCGGTCGATGTGATCGGCTTGTTCAAGGTCGGCCAGGGTGCGGGCGACCTTGAGCAGACGGTGAGCGGCGCGCAACGAAAGGTTGAGTCGCTCGCACGCGCCCTCCAGCCATGACTGGTCGGCGGCTTTCAGGTCGCAATGCTTGCGCAGGCCTGGCATATCGAGAAACGCGTTGGCACAACCCTGACGACGCTGTTGCCGCTCGCGGGTCTGGGCGACCTGGGCGGCGACGCTGGCGCTGGTCTCGCCACTGGGCTGGTGGCTGAGGGTGGTGCTTTCGCGTGCGACCGTCAGGTGCAGGTCGATGCGGTCGAGCAGCGGGCCCGAGAGCTTGTTGCGGTAGCGCTGGATCTGCTCAGGGCTGCACCGGCAGCGGGCTGCCGGGTCGCCCAGATAGCCGCAGGGGCAGGGGTTCATCGCCGCTACAAGCTGAAAGCGCGCAGGAAAGCGCACCCGGTCCCGGGCCCGTGAAATCACGATCTCTCCAGACTCCAGCGGCTCGCGCAGCACCTCCAGCACACGTCGTTCGAACTCGGGCAGTTCGTCGAGAAACAGCACCCCATGATGGGCCAGGGTGATTTCCCCAGGCTGTGGCCGACTGCCGCCACCGACCAGTGCCGGGCCCGACGCGCTGTGATGAGGATGGCGAAACGGCCGCTGTGGCCAGCAGTCGATCGGTGCCTTGCCGCTGACCGACTGGATGGCCGCAACCTCCAGCGCCTCGTGCTCGTCCAGCGGCGGCAGCAAGCCCGGCAAGCGGCTGGCAAGCAAGGTCTTGCCAGTGCCGGGTGGCCCGGTAAACAGCAGATTGTGCGCCCCCGCCGCCGCGACCAGAAGGGCGCGCTTGGCCGCGATCTGCCCCTGTACTTCGCTCAGGTCCGGATAGGGGCGCGCGCGTAGCATCAAGCCATTGGCGGCATAGGCTGGCAGCGGTGCCTGGCCATTGAGATGTGCTACCAGCTCCTGCAGGTGCCCGACCGCATACACCACCAGCCCACTGGCCAAACTCGCCTCCTCGGCATTCTCCCGCGGCACCATCAGTGCCCGCCCGGCCTCCCGCGCTGCGAGCGCCGCTGGCAGCACGCCCTGCACTGGGCGCAATGCCCCGGATAGCGCCAACTCGCCCAGGCATTCGAAATCGGCCAGGGTCGCCACCGGCACCTGGCCGTTGGCGGCGAGGATGCCCAAGGCGATGGCAAGGTCGTAGCGCCCGCCATCCTTGGGCAGGTCGGCGGGGGCGAGACTCTGGGTGATGCGTCGGGCCGGGTATTCGAGGCCGGAATTGACGATGGCACTGCGTACCCGGTCCTTGCTTTCCTTGACCGTGGCCTCGGGCAGGCCGACCAGGGTGAGGTTGGGCAGACCGTTGGCCAAGTGGGTTTCGACGCTGACAGCGGGCGCCAGCACCCCGACCTGGGCGCGGCTGTGGACGAGGGCGAGAGACATGGACACTCCTTGGTCACTGGGGATGCCGCGTCCTGCGGCAGGGGCAAGGATAGCCAGGGGCGTGGGCAGTGGCGGGTGAAGAGTGCGACGAGATTTTGCCAAGGCATGGCGTTTTTTTGTTGAGTGGACACAGTCCGTCAGGCCCACCGTGGCGCAGCAGCGTGAAGATACTTTTTATGTCATATGGCAAGTATTCACTAAGAAAATTGATTTCTCAGCAATTTTAAAAAATATAACCCTGTTTCTGGGTAAATAGAACGCAATCCAGACTAAGCGCTTTCAGCATAAATTGGATCCAATATCAGATACACGCTCACCTCACCCAGCGCCAGCACGATCGCTTACAGGCCAAGGAGAACGCCACCATGATGTTGAAGAACCCTTCCACTAAATACCGCCATTTCAACGTGGTTGATCTGCCGGACCGCACCTGGCCTGGCCAGGTACAGAAAGCCGCACCGGTCTGGTGCAGCGTTGATATGCGCGACGGCAACCAAGCCCTGATAGAACCGATGAACGCCGAGCGCAAGCGCCGCTTCTTCGATCTGCTGGTCAAGGTCGGGTTCAAGGAGATCGAGGTAGGTTTTCCGGCGGCTTCGCAGACTGATTTCGATTACGTCCGTGAGCTTATCGAAAGCGGCGCAATCCCTGACGATGTCACCATCCAGGTCATGACTCAGGCGCGTACTCACCTGATCGAGCGCACCTTCGAGGCGCTCAAGGGCGTGCCGCGGGCCATTGTGCATGTCTACAACGCCACGGCCCCTGTGTTCCGCGAAGTCGTGTTCGGTGTCGACCGCGCTGGCTGTATCGATATTGCCACCCAGGCCACCCGTGAGATCAAGGCGTTGATGCAGGCCAATCCGCAAACCCAGTGGACCTACCAGTATTCGCCGGAAACGTTCTGCTTCACCGAGTTGGACTTCGGCCTGGAAATCTGCGACGCGGTCATCGCCGAGTTCCAGCCAACGCCGTCCAACAAGATGATTCTCAATCTGCCCACAACCGTCGAGGTGTCGACGGCCAACGTGTTCGCCGACCAGATCGAATGGTTCTGCAGGCATGTGAGCCAGCGAGACAGCGTGATCATCAGCGTGCACCCACACAATGACCGCGGCACCGGGGTGTCAACTGCCGAGCAGGCGTGCCTGGCGGGTGCCGAACGGGTCGAGGGGACGCTGTTCGGCAATGGCGAGCGCACCGGCAACGTCGATATCCTGACCTTGGCCATGAATCTGTATACCAGCGGCATCAGCCCTGAACTGGACTTCTCGGACATCACCCACGTTCAGCGTGAGGTCGAGTACTGCAACCAGTTACCTACCCATCCTCGTCATCCCTATGCCGGTGAGTTGGTGTTCACTGCGTTCTCCGGCTCTCATCAGGACGCGATCAAGAAAGGCTTTGCGCGCCGCCGCGCAAACCCTCACGGTTATTGGGAAATCCCCTACCTGCCGATCGACCCTGCCGACATGGGGCGCAGCTATGAGGCGGTGATCCGTGTCAACAGCCAGTCGGGCAAGGGAGGCGTGGCGTATCTGCTGGAGCAGCAGGGCATCATGCTGCCGCGGCGTCTGCAAATGGAGTTCAGCGGCGTAGTCCAGCGGGTTGCCGATGCCGAAGGCCGGGAAGTAACCAGCGATATGATCCTGTCCTGCTTCACTGAAACCTATCTGCAGCAGGGCAGGCCCTACACCCTGACCCAGCCCATGCTCACCAGTGACCAAGCAAGCACCTACGTGAATGCTCAACTGCTCGTTGACGGTGGCCGCCTGCCATTGACCGGGAAGGGCAACGGGCCGCTCGCCGCGCTGGTCAACGCCTTTGCCGCACTTGGCCTGAATTTCGACATCGCCGACTACCATGAGCATGCGGTACGTGATGGCGCCCAGGCCGAGGCGATCGCCTATGTGGAAATTCGCGTCAACAACCAGCTGCTTTTCGGTGTTGGTAAAGACAGCAGCATTCTCCAGGCTTCGCTGCAGGCTTTGGTCAGTGCCGTGTGCAGGGCCACTCGCCAGGGCCTGCTCGAGCCCTTGGGCAATACCATCGTCACGGCCTGAGGCGATATCGGCATTGGAAGCCTTGGGAACAGACTGCGGGCATGGTGCGGTGGTGGCCAGCCACGAGGTCCGCATGGAAGGCGATGTATACATGCGGACCTTGCAGCTCAGTTCACGCATTGAACACTGTCAGATCACCCTGGTTTCCGGATTTTGGTCTTCGGACGTGGCAGTTCTTCAGTCAGGCGTGCGCGCCTGCACCTCCACCAGCCCAGCCTCCAGCCCCCGCACCATCACGCCCTCGGGCACCGCTGCACCGGTCGTCACCGGAATCTGCTCGACCGAAGCCTGTGGCGTCGCTCGATACACCACGTAGCGTCCCCCCTGCCCATCATCGCGCAATGCGTGCGGGGGAATGGCGATACCCTGTTCGTCACGCTGCAGAATGATCGACAGGCGTGCGCTCATCCCCGCGCGCATGGGGTGCTGCAAGGGCTGTGCTGGCAGGTCGATCGACACCTTCACTGGGTACTGGGCTCCGGCGCCTTGCGTATCAGCCGTCTCGCTCTGGATACCGATGGCGGTCAGGCGGCCGCTCAGTTCACCGGAAAAGCCGTCGCCACTGATCTGCACCGGCATGCCTTCGTGGAGTAGGCGCAGGTCGGTCTCTTCCACCCGGCTCAAGGCCTGGAAGCGCTCCTGGCCTATCACGCCGAGCAGCGGTACCCCCTGGGTAACGGCGACACCCGTTTGCAGGGGAACGGATTTTCCGCCCTCTTGAGGGGCCGGGCGAACCACATACCCGGCCAGCGGAGCGAGCAGTTCGCGTCGTGCATACAACTGCTCGAGGGCCTGATGGCGCGCTTGGGCGTTGGCCAGTTCCATTGCCGCGATGCTGAGCTCCTCGCCGTGGCCGTGCGCAAGTGTTGTAAGCAGATCCTCGTTGGCGGCGGTCAGGTCCTGGCGCTGGGTGTTCACTTGCTGAGCCAGGCTTTCGACCTCCATTCGCGCGACGATGCCGCGCTCGAACAGCGCCTGGGTATCGCGCAGGCTATTCTCGCTGCGGGATAGGTTCTGGTTCGCGGCCGCCACTGCGCGCCGTGCGCGGGCGACTTCCGGGCTGGAGCTCCAACGTTCCAGGCGTTGCGCCTCTCGACGGGCCTTGAGCAGCTCAGCCTGTGCCTGGCGCAATTGCACTTGCAACTGCGCAGGGTCCAGCGTCACCAGCACCTGGCCTTTCTCGACGTGCTGGCCCTCCTGTACGCGCACGTCGGCGATCAGCCCATCGAAAGGTGCAGCGAGGGTGATGTGGTCCATTGACTGCAGGTGGCCTACCAGGCCCAGGCGATTTTCCAGCAGGCGCGGTGCTACCTGCACCCACTGCGCTTGCGGGGAAGCGCCCGGCTGCTCATCCGCATCGCCGTAGCAGCCCGGCAGATTGGCGAGGGCCAGCACCAGTAGCGCGCGGCCGCCAGTGATCGAGCAAAACCTAGTCATTCAGTGCAATGTCCCAACTGTCCAGCGTGGTGCCCAGGGTCTGGTCCAGTTCGGCCTGGGCGTTCATGTAGCTGATGAGCGCACCCAGGCGCGTATTCTGCGCCGTGCGCAGGTCGTTCTCGAAACTCAGAACCTGGAAGTTGCTCGATCGGCCGACGGTGAGTTTTTCTCGTTCGATCGCTAGTTTGCGTTGCGACAATTCCTGCGCGCGCAGGGCAATCTGGTACTGGCGCCAGCGCACGCCGATGTCGCGCACGGCATTGGTCACGTCCCGCTGGAGTTGCTGACGTGCTTCCTGCAACCGGACTTCCTGGGTTTCCACCCCGACACGCGCATGTACTTCAGCCTGACGGGTACTCAGGTCACCGATCGGAATTTCCACTTGAACACCCACATAATTCTCCCAACTGCGCGCGCTGCCGTTGAGGTTGTTGCGTTCACGTACCTGGGCGCCACCACCGACCAGAGAGACGTCCCACAGGCGCTCGTTACGCGCCACCGTCAGGTTGATCGTTGCTTGCTCGCCGGCAATCAGTTCGATGAGGTAGGTCGGTTGCAGGGCCTGAGCCTGTTGAAGGGCCAAGGAGGTGTCGACATCGATCGCGTCTGCATGGACCGTGTCGCTGGCGACGATGGGGGTATCGAGATCCAGCGCCAGCATCTGCAACAGAGCCAGGCGCGCGGCTTGCTGTTGATTGCGGGCGTCTTCCAGTCCGAGCTCCTGGGTGGCGACTTCGGCTTCGGTCTGGACTATCTCGAAGGCTGCCATGCGACCGGCAGCAATCATTGCCTGGTTCACCTCGAGCAATTGATTGGCCCGCTGCAGGGCGTCGCGGGCAATCTGCAACTGCTCCTGGGTCTGCAGCAGAGTGTGATAACCGATGATGATTCGGGTGATGGTCTGCGCCACGGTGTCTTTCAACGCCAGCCGGTTGACCTGCTCGCCCAGGCGGGCCAGTTGCACCGGTGCCGTGGCGACATCCCTGCCGGCACCGCGCAGCAGCGGCTGGATGACCGTGATGTTGGCGCCGTCGTTACGGGTCAGCCCGGCCAGATCGGCCTCGGTGTGACGATAGGTCCAGCCCAGGCTCAGGCGGGTGCCGTAAGGAGTCAGCAGGGTCGTAGTGGGTGTGATATCCCCTTGGCGATAGCGGTCGGCCTGGTTGTGATTGGACAGGTAGTTGCCGCGGATGAGCAGCTTGGGGCTGAAACGATCCTCGGCCACCCGCAGGTCGAACTTCTGAGCAATTCGATCCAGATAGGCGCTGCGGATCCCGCGGTTGTCGCGCAGACCGAGGTAGATCGCGTCGCTTAGGCTCAAATCAATGCGCTGTGCCTTCAGCGAGAGGCTGGAAACGGCTGGCGAAGGTGCGCTCGACCGGGTCGCCTGGGAAGGCGCGAGCGCCAGGCTGGCCAGGGCAGGCCCGGTGCTCATGATCAGCAGTAGCAAGGCCAGGCAGCGCTCAATCATCGCGCAATGCCTGTACCGGTTGCAGGCGGGCGGCAGACAGCGCCGGGCTCAAGCCGAAGAACAGCCCGGTGAGGACCGCGCCTCCGATGCCAAGTGGCAACGACAGGGGGGCGAGGCTGAAGTCGGCCCAGCCAGACAGCAAAGTAAACAGCCACCCCGCGCCCACGCCCAGCACTGCACCGCAAGCTGCGCCGGTCACGGCCAGTACCACCGCTTCGAGGAGAAACAGCCAGGCGATATCTTGCGGGCGGGCGCCTAGTGCCATGCGCACGCCGATCTCGCGGCGGCGTTCGGAGACGTTCATCAGCATCACGTTCATCACCCCGACACCGCCCACCAGCAGGGCAATGCCGCCCAGCCCTGCCAGCAGCCAGGAGAACAGCCGCGACTGCTGGGCGATACCGGCGAGCAACTGCTGGGGAGCCTGGACATCGATCGTGCGACCGGGCAGTGCGGTCTGCAACCGCGCCTGCAGGCGAGGGGCGACGGCAAGTGGGTCGGCACCGTCGGCAGTGCGCGCCAGAACGGTACCCACCTGAGGTGCGCTGACCAGCCGTCGCATACCTTCGAGCGGGATCAGCAAGCTGTCGTCGATCGACAGCGGCAGCAGTGGGTTTTGTCCGATGCTGTGCAATACGCCGATCACCTGGAACACGTAGCCTGCGATCTGTAGCTGTGCGCCAGGCATGACCGGCATGCCCTGTGCGGCCAGATCGGCGGCAAGGCGCTCGCCCAGTACCGCATGGGTGCTGCGGCTGTCGTAAGGGCTGATGAAACGCCCCTCTATCAATCTCAGGTCGAGTACTTCGGCCAGTTGCGGATCTACCCCAGCTAGCAGCGCGTCGTGTGTTCGTCCGTGCAGACTCACGCGTACCGACGACAGGCTCAGCGGACTGATTGCACGCAGTCCCGGCTCGGCTTCGCGCACGGCTTGGGCGTCGAAGGGCTGCGTTGCCTGTGCCGACAAGTGGGCGCCTGCAGGCCATTGCACGTCGGCGACCAGCAGGTCACTGCCCATGCCCTTGAACACCGCCATCGCCTGGCGCTGGGCGTTGTGCCCAATGTTCAGCAGCGCAACCACGGCTGCGCAGCCGACTGCGATACCGAGCAACGCCAGAATGGCCCGGCGTCCCAGGCGCTGGAGGCTATCGAATGGTTCAGAAAGGCGCTGAGCGAGGGATGGGCCGTAGGCTCGCGTGCTAACCATGCACGACCTCGCGTATGCAGCCCTCGACAACCTGCAGGCAGCGTTGCAGACGACGGGCAATCCCCAGGTCATGGGTGACGATGATCAGGGTGACGCCCTGCTCACGGTTGAGAGCCAGCAGCAGTTCGATGATGTCTTGTGCAGTCTGACCATCGAGGTTGCCGGTGGGCTCGTCGGCGAGCAGCAGTTGTGGCTCACCGACGAGGGCGCGGGCAATGGCCACTCGCTGGCGTTGGCCCCCGGAGAGCTCTGCCGGGCGGTGGTGCAGCCGTTCGCCGAGGCCTACCCGCCGCAACTGCTGGCGCGCCGCCTCCCGTGCCGAGTTGCGTGGCTCGCCACGGTAAAGCAGCGGCAAGGCGACATTGTCGAGGGCATCCAGACGCGGCAGCAGGTTGAAGCCCTGAAAAACGAAGCCGATGTGCTGGTTGCGCATCACTGCGCGGGCGCCATCGGTTGCCAGGGTCATGTCGCGGCCTGCCAGGTGGAGGTGTCCTTGGGTGGGCTGGTCGAGCAGACCGATCAGGCTGAGCAAGGTGCTCTTGCCGGAGCCCGAGGCGCCAACGATGGCGCAACTTTGGCCCGCCTCGACCGACAACGAGACATCACGCAGCACGGGCCGCGCGGCGCTATGGGAGCTGTACGCATGCGTCACGCCTTGCAGGCGAATCAGCGTCTGGTTGGGTGACTCAGGCATCCATTGCCCACGATCCTTGGGAATCTGTCCAGGTACCCCACTCAACACGATGGGCACCTGGTTGAATAAATTCAGGTGTCTTGCGTTGCTGTCTTGTCGGTGTATTCAAGGCGTTTTGCCAAGACGAGATCGAGCAGCGATTGCAGTTGATCCTTGCTGTGCGATTGTTCTTTTTCGGCGTACTGGATGAGTTTGTTCAAATCGTGTTCGTATTTGTCGGGAAGCTGGGCTTCCATGATCGGCGGCAGGCCCTTGTAATAATCCAGGATGCCTTGAAGGGTTTTAGGTGACATGTGCCCGTCGCGGTTGTACTCGTCCATCAACTTCTGCGAAACCGCCCTGGACCAAGCCTCTTCTTGCGCACCGATCTCCACCAGCGCTGCGCGCCGTTCGTTGACTGTAAATGCACCGCTGTCGTCATGCACGATCAGAGAAAGTTGTTCCATGGACATGCCCGCGAACGGGTTGGAACCTTTGTTGTTCAGGAAGGCGGTTGCCTGACGTGCTTGATCGAGGCGCTGTGGGTCGTCCGAAGCGGGCGTTTCGGCATCGCGTTCGACCTTGGACTGCTCGAACGCCGGGCTGTGAATAGCGCGGGTTACCTGCTCGGCGATGGCTTTCAGGCCGCTACGGTCAGTGCTGGCGTCGCGCTTTGCCGCCCGTGCTGCTGCGTCGCTGAGCAACTGCGCCAGTGGCGAGATGCTCGCGTTATCCGAGCTGCCCGTTTTCTGGGGCGCCGCGACCGAGGCCGTGGCGTCAGGCTTTTCATCTGGCTTGCCAGTGCCTTGAGTTGCGTTGAGGGTTTTTACCTGTGACGCCGGCAGGCTGTTGACACCATCCATGATCGTCTCCGTATCTCTCTGGGCAGCGGGGATGCTGCGTCTACTTTGGACCCGTTCTGCCCCGGATCGCTCCGAGGCAGAACGTTCAGCGACTTACTTGATCGTGAATTCGACGTTCCACGAATAGTTCGACAGGCTGGTCGAGGTGATGGTTGCGGTGCAGCGAGCGCCGCCGCTGGCATCGGCATCCTTGGTCCATTTCGGGATCTTGGTGATGGTGCCACCCAGCCCGCCCGGGGCAATCGTGTTGACGAACGAGGTACGGAACACGCAGGACTTGCCGCCGATGGCGTAGCGCACGAAGGCGGTGGTGATGTCTGGGCTCAGGGGGCCGGTCACGACGAAGGTGAAGGCCTGGTTCGGCAGGATCGAATCCTTGGGCTTGGGCGTTGCGCTGGCGTTGGTCAGGGCTTCGTTGTTGCCGATCATCGAGTACTTGGCTTCGGCAGTGCCCAGATTCTTGACGGTGATCTGCACGGGAGGGCCTGCATGCGCTGCACCGGCAGCGAACAGGGAGGTAACGGCCAGGGCCGCGAAGATCCGTTTCTTGAATTGCATAGCGTATTTTCCATGTGTTGACATTTTCGTATGTCGCACGACGGACAACAGTCCGCCTTGCCCGGTCTGCAGCGTTACGGCAGCTGCATGTCCTTTCCGGTCACTTTGCATCGGTGCCTTCCATGGGTTAGCTCGACTTGCGCAAAGTCCAGCTAAATAAATCCTTCCAGTTGAGGCAGTTAACGGCACAGGGAGGGAATACTTTAGTGACGGATTCTCGCGCGGCCTGAGACTTCAGCTCATTGAAGCGTGCTCGTGCAGCATTTGCCTGGGCCTCGATGCCGAGGCGGTATCGAGGCTTGCTCGTGAGGTTTCAGACGCCAGCGTTGCGGCTGACTTCAAGATCATTCAACAACGCCTTGGCCAGGGCGCTGAGGTAGTGCAGGGCGGTGATTGCCGCAGGGTTTGCCTCCCCTGTGAACTGATCGCTCAGATCACGTGTACAGCCCACCAGCACTGAGATTTCTTCGATGGCGCGCTCATAGGGGATACCGGGCTGTACGCGAAACATCTCGAGAAAGGTGGCAACACCTGCGGTGGTGCGACCGGATTGGTTACCGCTCATGTTCATCACTCCTTGACGGGCTCAGGGTCACATCCGGTTCAACGCATGTTCGATCAGCGCGCGAGCCGTTTCGGCGGAGTGCGCGGCGTTCGACAGCATGTGCAGGCCGGGTACACCGGCATAGGTGCGGCAGTGTTCGTCGATGGTTTCGGCAACACCGCGCAACAGCTCGCTGGCATGGGCCAGGGCGTCGGGAGGGGTCATGTCGGTGTGGATGGAGAAGTAGGGGTTGTTGATGAGCTTGAGGCGGGGTGGGTCGGGGACGAGTTTCTTCATGGTTCAACTCCTGGACGACATCTGGAGCTGCCACCAGAACCCTTCTCACGGATTAGGGTGGCAGCCGTGCACGAGGTGAGAAGTCCGTGGTCCAGGGACACGGCCAGGTCGAAACCTGCTCGCGCACGGCTACCATGACGGGAAGCCATTCCTGAAACACTTGGGCTTCTCACACCCAGTCGCCAATGTGGGCGACCCAGCGAAGTTATCCCTGAGGTATTTCCCCGACAATTAAGAGGCTTCCGCAAAGCGCGTAGGATACTTCCCAAGGTTTACGGATCGAAGGCTCCTGCTAGAGGTTTCAGAATTTTCGTACGTTGGCGGCCGCTGCGCGCCCGATCGCGGGACGAGCCCGCTCCCACAGGGGGGGCACAGGCACCGGAGTCGGTGCAGCACTTGTGGGAGCGGGCTTGCCCGCGAAGCAGACACCGTGGTGGTTGGCACCGGCAGTGCCGGCGTTCGCGGCGCCCCACAAGCCTGTTGCGGCGCATCATCCAGACAATCGCGCCTCGACCCCAAACAACACCACCAACACCCCACTCAGCACCAAGGTCACGATCACAAACAGCACATTGCGCCGCGCCGCCCGGGCCTGGGCGGGTGGCAGGTCGTGGGTGAGCGAGAAACGGGCTCGCTCATCAGGCTTTTCAGGCGTCATGGCAATGCTCCTCTCGCTCGGGTTGTCGTGGTTGCCTGCCGCAGATCACCTGCACACCCGCGCCGCGGGCCCTGGCCAGCAGCTCCTCGGTGTCGTCGCCCCCGGGCAGGGCGAGCAACAACTCGGGGCGGCTGTCGGTGAACATGAACAGGTTGCGCAGGCGTTCGGCCTGCTTGCCGTGCAGCTGCCAGTTAGGCGGGTAGCGCACCAGGTCGGCGCCGTGCTCGCGTGCCCAGCTTTCGATCTCGCCACCAAGGAACTGGCTGCCGCCGTGGATCAACACCCGGATCGGCCGCTGGCGCTGGACATCGTCCAGGGCCTGGCGGCAGCGCCGGGTGTCGGCGTAGTTGCGTCCCGCACAGATCAGTACGCGCATGGTCTGCTCTCCCTGCAGGCTCAGAACCACTGTCCGAAGCGGCGGATGTAGAGGGTTTTCATGGTCTGTGCGACCACGCAGTAACCCAGCAGGGTGGCGACCAGCCAAGGGAAGTATTCCCACGGCAGCGGCACCAGGCCGACCATCGCGCCCACTGGCGAGAACGGGATGTAGATGCCCAGCGCCATCACCAGGCCCGTGGCCAGGATCACCGGCAGCGCTGCTGTGCTCTGGAAGAACGGCACCTTGCGGGTGCGCAGCATGTGCACCACCAGGGTTTGCGACAGCAGGCCTTCGATGAACCAGCCAGACTGGAACAGCGCCTGCATCTCGACACTGTTGGCGGCGAACACGTACCACATCAGGGCAAAGGTGGTGATGTCGAAGATCGAGGAGGTCGGGCCGATCCACAGCATGAAGCGGCCAATGTTGCGGGCATCCCACTTGCGCGGTTCGCTGAGGAACTCCTTGTCCATGCGGTCCCACGGCAGCGACAGCTGGGAGAAGTCGTACATCAGGTTCTGCAGCAGCAGGTGGATCGCCAGCATCGGCAGGAAGGGAATGAACGCACTGGCCACCAGCACCGAGAACACGTTGCCGAAGTTGGAGCTGGCGGTCATGCACAGGTACTTCATGATGTTGCCGAAGGTTTCGCGGCCTTTGAGCACACCCTCCTCAAGCACCATCAGGCTTTTTTCCAGCAGGATGATGTCTGCCGATTCCTTGGCGATATCGGTGCCGCTGTCTACCGAGATACCGACGTCGGCGTCGCGCAGGGCGGCAGCGTCGTTGATGCCGTCGCCAAGGAAGCCCACGGTGTGACCGTTGGCCTGCAGCGCCTTGAGCACGCGGGACTTCTGCAGCGGGGTGAGCTTGGCGAAAACGGTGCGTTCCTCGACCTGAATCTTCAGGGTGGTGTCGTCCATGCGCTCGATGTCCTGGCCGAGCAGCGGCAGGCCGGGCTCCAGGCCCACTTCACGGCACACCTTGCAGGTGACCACCGGGTTGTCGCCGGTCAGCACCTTGACCCGCACGCCCATCTCACGCAGGGCGGCAATGGCTGGGCCGGCGGTTTCCTTGGGCGGATCGAGGAAGGTCAGGAAGCCCTGGATCACCAGGTCGCGCTCGTCGTCGGTGTGGTACTGCGCCTTGCCTTCGCTTGCCGGAATGTCGCGGGTGGCGACCACCAGCACGCGGAAGCCGTCGCGGTTGAAGGCATCGGCGCTGGCCAGCAGGCGCTGGCGCCGACGCTCATCGAGGGCCACGACGCTGTCGCCTTTCTGCACATGGGTGGCGATGGCGAGCATTTCCTCGACGGCGCCCTTGCTCACCATCAGGTGATCGCCCAGGGCGTTCTTCACTACTACCGACAGGCGACGGCGAATGAAGTCGAACGGCAACTCGTCGACCTTGGCGTAGGCGTAGGGCGCCTGGAACTCACGGTCCTGGCCTGCGAAGTGCAGCACAGCCTGGTCCATCAGGTTGCGCACGCCGCTCTGGTGGTGGCTGTTGAGCCAGGCCAGTTCCAGCACGCGTTTGTCGCGCTCACCGTCGATGCGCACATGGTGCTCGAGGATGATCCGGTCCTGGGTGAGGGTGCCGGTCTTGTCGGTGCACAGTACATCCATCGAACCGAGGTTCTGGATGGCGTTCAGGCGCTTGACCACCACTTTGCGCCGGGCCATGGCCACGGCGCCCTTGGCCAGGTTGGCGCTGACGATCATCGGCAGCATTTCCGGGGTCAGGCCCACGGCCACGGCGAGGGCGAAGAGGAAGGCATCGCCCCAGTCGCCCTTGACCAGGCCGTTGATCATGAACACCACCGGTACCATCACCAGCATGAAGCGGATCAGCAGGCTGCTGACGCTGTTCACGCCGCGGTCGAAGGCGGTCTGGCTGCGTGAACCGGCGATGGCTTTGGCCAGGGAGCCGAAGTAGGTGCGTCGACCGGTGGCGACCACCACGGCGCGGGCGCGGCCACTGACCACGTTGGTGCCCATGAAGCAGATGTTCGGCAACTCGAGCAGGTTGTCCTGGTTGCCGCTGTCATCGGTGGCGGACTTCTGCGCGACATTGCCCAGGGTGTCGTACTTCTCGACCGGCAGTGCCTCGCCGGTGAGCACCGCCTGGCTGATGAACAGGTCGCGTGATTCGAGCAGGCGGATGTCGGCGGGAATCATGTCGCCCGCCGAAAGCTGCACGATGTCGCCGGCCACCAGTTCGTCCATGGGCACTTCGCGCAGGCGCGGCGGCTGGCCGAACTGTTCGCGGCGCAGCACGGTGGCGGTGGTGCGCACCATCGCCTTGAGGGCGTCGGCGGCCTTGTTCGAGCGGTACTCCTGCCAGAAGCGCAGCAGGCTGCTGAGGCTGACCATGGTCATGATGATGATGACCTTGGTCAGGTCGGCGTCGTCCGCTTCACCTGCGTTGATCGGCATCCAGTAGTCGGTGACGAAACTGATCCCGGCCAGGGTCAGCAGGACGTAGATGAACGGGTTGTGCAGGGCCTTGAGCAGTTGCACCAGGGCGTGGGGTTGCTGGTCGTGAGCGACCTGGTTGGCGCCGTCGCGCTGCAGGCGCTTGGCGGCTTCGTGTTCGGTCAGGCCATGCTCGCTGGCATCGAGGTTGGCGAGGGTGACGGACAGGCCATTGCGCGCTTCACGGGCGGCGCGGGTGGACAGGCGGGTTTCGCGTTCGGCCTTGGCCGGTGCGGTGTTGCGGTGTTTGACGGTCATGTTGCTGTGCTCCTGCCGCTGCGGCGGCACGACACACAGACGTTTCACTCAGGGGGTGAACGAAGGCATGTCGGGTCGCAGAAAAAAGCTTGGTTTTTCCGACAGTTGTCTGTCCGCTGCCGAGAGTCGGAAGTTGTTTCGGCAGCGAACTTTCTACTCGCGCAGTCCATGTTTGTATTCCTCGTTGATAAATAATGGGCAATAACGGTCCGGCGAACTTTCAAGGTTGAAAGTTCGATAAAAAGTGACTGTTCAATATCAGTTGTTCAGTGGAGTGTGTGGGGTCTCAGGCGAGCGCAAACGCGTGCCAGCGGCCCCCGTCTACCTGGAGGGTCCTGGCTGTCGTCATGGTGCCAGTGCAGGCGCAACTGGAGTTTTCCGAGGCAGGAGTGTGCCTGCCATAGGGCACGCAACTGCGGGCCGCGCACGGCGGCCGGGGGCTGGGCTGGAGCGCACGGGCCATGGGGCGGCCAGGCGCGGGCCTGCAAACGCGCCAGGCAGGCGTGCAGGCGATGTGAAACGAATGACGTGAGGTTCATGAGCTTGCCTCCAACCGGCGGACACCGGCTGTGGCAAGTCACGGCGGAGCATCAGGCTCTGGCGCGGCTTGCCCGACCAGGGTGTCGGGACCGGTGTTCCGGTTCAAGTGCCTGACCGGGCCGTACGGCGGTGGTCAGGCAGCGACTAGATACTGTGTCCATTGAATTCTTCAGTGAATGGAAAAAAGGCCCCTTCTCTCAGGGCGAGCGAACTTTATTCAAGGGTAGTATCGAAGTCAACCGGGGAGGTGAACTTTAAATAAGTTTCATCTTGTTTGAATGCTCCCTGGTGTTTGTAGGAAGCGTTTGAAGTTTGCGGCCGGCCTCTGCGCGGAGGCAGGCCGTATATCCCTCAGGGTGGCTAGTCCTGGGCCGGTGGCGCCAGGCGCGCTTCCAGCTCGGCCACTTGCTTCTCCAGGGCTTCGAGGCGCGCGCGGGTGCGCGCCAGGACCACCATCTGGCTGTCGAATTCTTCCCGGCTGACCAGGTCCAGCTTGCTGAACGCGCTCTGCATCAGGATCTTGAACTGGCTTTCGAGTTCGGCGCGCGGCTGCGCGGTTTCGCCGCTGAACAGGCGCGAGGCCTGGTCGCTCAGGGCGTCGAGAAGGGCTTTGGGCGCGAGCATGGGTCAGGCTGTTCCGTGGCGTGTGAAAGGTGGGCAGTGTAGCACGGCGCATTTCGACGGTCGGACGCACACTTTTTGAGCAGCCGCTGGCGGCTCGATGCACCAGAATCGTGCAGCTTTCAGCGTACTGGCCATGGGCTAATCCCGAGCATTGTGCGCAACTACTTGTTTTCTGGCCCTTTGCCGGATCTGGCAAGGTTTCTGCAAAGGCCTCTGTGCGCCATGCACTGATGCAGTCCCTTGTGATCGGGCAGTGTGCAGGCGGAGCCGCAAGGCTCCCTCTCCACCCGCCGAAACGTGTGTCGGTGGGGGAATGGAGCCGACGACGCGTTACAAAGCCAGGCGCTGCGCTTAGACTTGAGACGGGTTTGTTTTCCTGGGGCAAGTCCACCAAATCGGGAGAAGAGTTTCATGAAGCTAGTCACTGCCATCATCAAGCCGTTCAAGCTGGACGACGTGCGCGAGTCGCTGTCGGAAATCGGCGTGCAAGGCATCACCGTGACCGAAGTCAAGGGCTTCGGCCGGCAGAAAGGCCACACCGAGCTGTACCGTGGCGCCGAATACGTGGTCGATTTCCTGCCCAAGGTCAAGATCGATGTCGCCATCGATGACAAGGACCTGGACCGGGTGATCGAAGCCATCACCAAGGCGGCCAACACCGGCAAGATCGGCGACGGCAAGATCTTCGTGGTGAATCTGGAGCAGGCGATCCGCATCCGTACCGGCGAAACCGATACCGACGCGATCTAAGCGACACAACAAGCCTCACCAAACCCAAACGCCCCAGGAGAAAACAAATGACTCTGCGCAAGATCGCAGGGCTAGGAGCCCTATTGTCCCTCGTAATGCCTGGCCTGGCCCTGGCAGAGGAAGCAGCCGCCCCGGTACTGAACTCCGGCGACACCGCCTGGATGCTCACGGCCACGGCGCTGGTACTGTTCATGACCATCCCGGGCCTGGCCCTGTTCTACGGTGGCATGGTGCGCTCCAAGAACCTGCTGTCGGTGATGATGCAGTGCTTTGCCATCACCGGTCTGATCAGCATCCTGTGGGTCATCTACGGCTACAGCATCGCCTTCGATACCACCGGTATGGAAAAGGGCGTGCTCAACTTCAACTCGTTCATCGGCGGCTTCTCCAAAGCCTTCCTCGCCGGTGTGACGCCGTCTGGCCTGACCTCGGCCACCGCACTGTTCCCTGAGGCAGTGTTCATCACCTTCCAGATGACCTTCGCCATCATCACCCCGGCACTGATCGTCGGTGCCTTTGCCGAACGCATGAAGTTCTCCGCCATGCTGGTGTTCATGGGCGTGTGGTTCACCCTGGTCTATGCGCCGATCGCGCACATGGTCTGGAGCGGTGACGGCGCACTGATGTGGGACTGGGGCGTACTGGACTTCGCGGGCGGCACCGTGGTGCACATCAACGCCGGTATCGCAGGCCTGGTGGCGTGCCTGGTACTGGGCAAGCGCAAAGGCTACCCGACCACGCCGATGGCTCCGCACAACCTCGGCTACACCCTGGTCGGCGCTGCCATGCTGTGGATCGGCTGGTTCGGCTTCAACGCAGGTTCCGCTGCAGCGGCCAACGGCACTGCCGGCATGGCCATGCTGGTGACCCAGATCGCCACCGCCGCCGCCGCGCTGGGCTGGATGTTCGCCGAGTGGATCGGCCACGGCAAACCTAGTGCCCTGGGCATCGCTTCGGGTGTGGTCGCCGGCCTGGTCGCCATCACTCCGGCTGCCGGCACTGTCGGCCCGATGGGCGCCTTGGTAATCGGCCTGGCGTCGGGTGTGATCTGCTACTTCTGCGCCACCAGCCTCAAGCGCAAGCTGGGTTACGACGACTCGCTGGATGCCTTCGGTGTGCATGGTATCGGCGGTATCGTCGGCGCGATTCTCACCGGTGTGTTCGCAGCACCGGCCCTGGGCGGCTTCGGCGCGGTCACCGATATCGGTGCGCAGGTCTGGGTCCAGGCCAAGGGCGTGATCTTCACCGTGGCCTACACCGCCATCGTCACCTACGTGATCCTCAAGGTGCTGGACGTGGTAATGGGCCTGCGGGTCAACGAAGAAGAAGAGTCGGTCGGCCTCGACCTGGCTCAGCACAACGAGCGCGGCTACAACCTGTAACCGCCCTGCAGTAAAAAACTTGCCCGGCTTGTCCGGGCATTTTTTTGCCTGATTTTTACCGTTTCGCCGATAGGCAAACGGTTTATCCGGCACGTTCGTGACGCAGGCATAAAACTTACAGAAAAGCGGGCATTGATGGTGCTTTGTTTTTTCTCCCGGCGCGCTAGAATGCGCGCCGGAAGGGTGTTTGCAGTGCCTTCTACACACTTCGCCACGCTTTGCTAGGCTTGCCAATAGCGCAAGGCCAGCAGCGGTGGCTCAAGGATTTCGTCAGATCCCGCCAGGAGCTGGGATCTGCTGGGTGAAACGCCCTCACCAGGGGCCGTACATCCAAGGCAGTGGCCAACCCACGGCCAGTTGAATTTTCACTGGTGGCTGCCGGTCTACGGCATCACTGGTCTATAACTAACCTGCTTTTCGCAAGTCATGAGGTAGAACATGAGCGACGACGATCTGGAAAATGATGACCTCGAAGTAGGCGACGAAGACGAGGGTGATGAGGCCCTTGAAGCGGCATCCGACGACGGCGCGGAAGACGCCGGCGACGACGACAGCAGCCCTGCACCTGCCGCCAAAGGCAAGTCCAAGGCGGCAGTCTCGGTAGACGAGATGCCGAGCATGGAAGCCAAGCAGAAGGAACGCGACGCGCTGGCGCGCGCCATGGAAGAGTTCCTGGCACGCGGTGGCAAGGTCCAGGAAGTCGAGGCCAACGTGGTCGCCGATCCGCCCAAGAAGCCGGACAACAAGTACGGCAGCCGCCCTATCTGAGTGGCTGGATACAAAAAAGCCCGCGGTCGCTGCGGGCTTTTTTGTGGGTGGAATTTGGCTGTTCTTGCGGGCTTGCCCTGCGATAGGGCCGTCAGCGCCAGCGTGCCAGCACCTCGGGCAACTGCGAAAGGCGCTGGATCTCGGCATCGGGCGCCTGCTCGCCGGCCCAGGCCTTGCCCTGGGGGTTGAACCAGACTGCGCGTAAGCCGGCGCGTTGGGCCCCGGCGATGTCGTCACCCGGATGATCGCCGACATGCACTGCGGCACTGGCCTCCACTTCACCGCGCTTGAGGGCTTCGCGGAAGGGCGCAGGGTCGGGCTTGCCGATCCCCAGGTCCTCGGCGCACAGGGCGAAGCGGAAGTAGTCCGAAATCCCCAGCCGCCGCACATCGGCATTGCCGTTGGTCACGACGCCCAGCACATAGTGATGGCGCAGGATTTCCAGCACCGGCTGCACTTCGGGAAACACCTCGACCTGATGCCGGGCATGCAGGAACACCTCGAAGGCTTCATTGGCGAGCGTCTGGGCGTGTTGCTCGCTGTAGCCAACCTCGGACAGTGCGTGGAACAGCACGCGACGGCGCAGGGCGCTGATGCGGTGCTTGAGGCCCGGTTCGGCCTGCACCAGGCGTTCGCGGATGGCATACAGGTGCTCGACCGGCACACCGCCCAGGGTTGGGGCATTGGCGGCAAGCCAGTCGCGCAGGACGGTTTCGGCACTGGTGATCACCGGTGCGGTGTCCCACAGGGTGTCGTCCAGGTCGAAGGTGATCAGCTTGATACTCATGAGTCGCTGCCTTTGCTGCGTTTGGCTCGGGGATGGGCGCTGTCGTAGACGGCGGCCAGGTGCTGGAAGTCCAGGTGGGTGTAGATCTGCGTGGTGCTGATGTCGGCGTGACCGAGCATCTCCTGTACCGCGCGCAGGTCCTGGGACGATTCGAGCAGGTGGCTGGCGAAGGAGTGGCGGAGCATGTGCGGGTGCAGGTGCTGGCCCAGTTCGCGTTCTCCGGCGACCTTGACCCGCAACTGGATGGCCCGTGGTCCCAGGCGCTTGCCTTGGCGGGTGACGAACATCGCACCGTCGCGTGGCGCGCTGATCCCGCGCAGTTTCAGCCACGCCTGCAGCGCCTCGCGCGCCTTGCGCCCGACCGGCAGGACGCGGGCCTTGCCACCCTTGCCCTGCACCTGGACCAGGCCGCCGGCCAGGTCCAGTTGTTCGAGGTCGAGGTTGGTCAGTTCCGACAGGCGCAGGCCCGAGGAGTAGAACAGTTCGAGAATGGCCTGGTCGCGACGGGCGATGAAGTCGTCGTCGACGCCGCCGTCGAGCAGTTGCAGGGCGCGGTCGGTGTCGAGGGTCTTGGGCAGGCGACGCTCACCCTTGGGCGGGGTCAGGCCGTTGGCCGGATCGTGCTGGCACAGCCCCTCACGGTTGAGGTAGCGATACAGGCCGCGCACCGCCGAGAGCAGGCGCGCCAGGCTGCGCGATGACTGGCCGTGGTGGTGCAGGCGTGCGATCAACTGGCGCAGTTGCTGGATCTGCAGGGCCTGCCAGCTGGCGATGCCCTGGGTGTTGCAGAATTCGACCACTTTCTCCAGGTCGCGGCGGTAGGCCAGCTGGGTGTGCTCGGACACTTGGCGCTCGTTGCGCAGGTGCGCGCAATAAGCTTCCAGCTGGCGTTCCATCAGCGTACCGAGCGCAGCGTCTGGGTGAAGCGCGGAACCACGCGACCGAGGACTTCGGCGATGTAGGTGAGGAACAGGGTGCCGACGCTGCTCTTGTAGTGCTGCGGGTCGCGGCTGCCAATGGCCAGCACGCCGTGCAGGCCCTGATGCTCCAGCGAGGCGACGGCACTTGAGCCGACGTCCTTGCGCTGGTCTTCGCCGAACAGGAATGCCAGCTCATGCTCGCGCAGGTTGCCGCTGACCGTCTTGCCACTGCCCAGCAGGCCACCGATGGCTTGTTGCGCCTCGGCACCGCTGACCCAGCGGCCGACCGGCGCGGCGTTTTCACCGAACAGGATCAGGCTCACGAAGGGCACCTGGAACTCCTGGCGCAAGCTGTCTTCGACCGCCATCACCACTTCCTCCAGGCTGCTGGCGTCGAGCAGGTCGAGGATGAGGCGGCGGGTCTTGTCGAACAGTCGGTCGTTGTCGCGGGCCACATCCATCAATTGCGACAGGCGATGGCGCATCTCGATGTTGCGGTCACGCAGCAGCTTGAGCTGACGTTCCACCAGCGACACGCTGTCGCCGCGCTGGTGGGGGATGCGCTGCTCGATGAGCAGTTCGTCATGTTCGGAGAAGAAGGTTGGGTGGGCACGCAGGTAGGCGACCACCGCCTCGGCGTCGAGGTCGGCGGCTTGCTCGGGTACAACCTGTGGCTGATCGGTCATGGCGGATACTCGCTTAGAGACGAACCTGTCCTTCGTAGACGCGTACGGCTGGGCCGGTCATCAATACCGGTTTGCCGGGGCCAGCCCATTCGATGCTCAGGCGCCCGCCCGGCAGGTCGATGGACACGGGAGAGTCCATCCAGCCCTGGGCGATGGCTGCCACGGCGGCGGCGCAGGCGCCGGTACCGCAGGCCTGTGTTTCGCCGGCACCGCGCTCCCAGACCCGCAGGTTGGCACGGTGGCGGTCGACGACCTGGATGAAGCCGGCGTTGACCCGCTGCGGGAAGCGCGGGTGGTGCTCGATCTTGGGGCCCAGCTCATGCACGGGGGCACTGCGCACGTCATCGACGCGCAGCACCGAATGCGGGTTGCCCATGGACACGGCGGCGATCGAGTGAACCTGGCCATCGACTTCCAGTGGATAGCTCAGCGCCTGCTGGTCGGCAACGAAGGGGATATCGGCCGGGATGAAGCGCGGCGGGCCCATGTCGACACAGACCTGGCCGTCGTTCTGCACATCAAGCTCGATGACACCGCCTTTGGTTTCGACGCGGATACGTTTCTTGGCGGTCAGGCGCTTGTCCAGCACGAAACGGGCAAAGCAGCGCGCGCCGTTGCCGCACTGTTCGACTTCGGAGCCATCGGCATTGAAGATCCGGTAGCGGAAATCCACTTCCGGATTGCTCGGTGCCTCGACGATCAGCAGCTGGTCGAAGCCGATGCCGGTGTGGCGATCACCCCACTGCTTGGCATGCTTGGGCTGGATGTGCGCGTGCTGGCTGACCAGGTCCAGGACCATGAAGTCGTTGCCCAGCCCGTGCATCTTGGTGAAACGCAGCAGCATGGGTTCACTCCGGCAGCAGGCTTTCGCCGGCGAACAGTTCGGCAATGGTCTCGCGGCGGCGGACTTCGAAGGCCTGGTCGCCATCGACCAGGATTTCGGCGCAACGGCCACGGGTGTTGTAGTTCGAGCTCATGACGAAACCATAGGCGCCCGCGGAGTGCACGGCCAGCAGATCGCCTTCGGCCAGGTTCAGCTGGCGATCCTTGGCGAGGAAGTCACCGGTTTCGCAGATCGGGCCGACCAGATCGTAGGCACGGCCTTCGCCTTCGCGTGGCTTGACCGCGCTGACGCCCATCCAGGCCTGGTACAGCGCCGGACGGATCAGGTCGTTCATCGCCGCATCGATGATGGCGAAGTCCTTGTGCTCGGTGTGCTTGAGGTATTCGACGCGGGTCAGCAGCACGCCGCCGTTGGCGACGATGTAGCGGCCCGGCTCGAACACCAGGGCCAGGTCGCGTGCGCCGACGCGTTCACGGATGGCCTTGATGTAGTCGGCCACCAGCGGTGGTTGTTCGTCGCGATAGCGCACGCCGACGCCGCCGCCCAGGTCGAGGTGACGCAGGTGAATACCGCAGTCGGCAAGGCGGTCGACCAGGTCGAGCAGGCGGTCGAGGGCGTCAAGGAACGGGTCGACGGTGGTCAGCTGCGAGCCGATGTGGCAGTCGACACCGACCACGTCCAGGTTGGGCAACTGTGCGGCGCGCACGTAGATGGCTTCGGCATCGGCGATGGCGACGCCGAACTTGTTCTCTTTGAGGCCGGTGGAGATGTACGGATGGGTGCCGGCATCGACGTCCGGATTGACCCGCAGCGAGACCGGGGCGACCTTGCCCATCTCGGCGGCTACCACTTGCAGGCGCTCGAGTTCGTCGGTGGATTCGACGTTGAAGCAGTGCACGCCGACTTCCAGCGCGCGGCGCATGTCTTCACGGGTCTTGCCGACGCCGGAGAACACCACGCGGTCGGCCCGGCCGCCGGCGGCCAGCACACGCTCCAGTTCGCCACCGGAAACGATGTCGAAGCCCGCGCCAAGGCGTGCAAGCAGGTTCAGCACGCCGAGGTTGGAGTTGGCCTTGACCGCGAAGCACACCAGGTGCTCGACCCCTTGCAGGGCGTCGGTGTAGCTACGGTACTGGGCCTCGATGTGGGCGCGCGAGTAGACGTAGGTGGGGGTGCCGAAACGTTCGGCGATGGCCGACAGGGCCACGCCTTCCGCGAACAGTTCACCGTCGCGGTAGTTGAATGCGTCCATTGGATTTCCTTACTGCTCTGGCGACTGCTCGGGCAGCGATTCTTCGTCTTGCGGGGCGGCCTTGGCCGGCTGCGCGTGCTGGTGCGACGACTTGCGTGCGCTCTTGCCGTCCTTGCCGTCTTCAGGCAGGTACAGGGGGCCTTTCTGACCGCAGGCCGAAACGAGGCAGGCTACAGCGACCAGCGCCGCAATGGAGGAAATCAGGCGCTTCATGGGTGAAATCCTTTGAAATAAGCAGTATTGCGCCCGAGTATACCGAGCGACCGGCGGATTGCCTATGCAAGGGCCGGTCCGTCGGGCGGGCCAGGCTTGCTCGTTGTGAGGGTTGGGCTCGGTGCTGCCGGTCGCTAGTCTTTGCAATCAGCGCCCAGCGGTCGTATCGTGCCCGGCTTGCGTGTGTGCAGCCATTTTCGAGGTTCCTGCAATGAGTTTGAGCGAAGCGCGTTTCCACGACCTGGTCGACGCGACCCAACAGGCCCTGGAGGATCTGTTCGATGAGACCGACCTGGACCTGGACATGGAAAACTCCGCCGGTGTCCTGACGATCAAGTTCGACAACGGCAGCCAACTGATCTTCAGCCGCCAGGAGCCGCTGCGTCAGCTGTGGCTGGCCGACCGCTCGGGCGGTTTCCACTTCGACTATGACGAAGAGAGCGGCAAGTGGGTCTGCGAGAAGAGCGAAGAACTGCTCGGTGAGATGCTCGAGCGCATCGTCTGGGAGCGAGTCGGCGAGAAGCTGGACTTCGACGAGATTTGAGATGAGCGAGCAACCGCGGCCGCCCAAGCCGCTCTACAGCAACGTCAGTCCGGCCGTGCCTTCGCCGTGCATCAGCGTCTGCCGACTCGACGAGCGTCGGGTCTGCACCGGATGCATGCGGCATGTGGAGCATATCCGTGAATGGCGTTCGGCCGATGACGAACGGCGGCGGCAGATCTGCCGCGAGGCCGACGCGCTGAGGGCTTCGACGCCACAGGCTTGAGTATTTGCCCGGCTGTGGTAGTGTCAATCCGGTACTGGCCGCGCCAGAAGCATTCTCAAACCCCGCCCTTGGGCGGGGTTTTGCTTTATCTACAGCTTGAAATACTTCGTTGAAAGGAGTCTGACTGGACCATGAGCACCAAGCCTTCCCTCATCCTCACCCGACTGGACGTGCAGCGTCTTGAGCGTCTGCTCGACAGCCTCGACGAAAGCACGCCGGGTGTGCTCGCCCTGCAGGACGAGCTGGACCGCGCCGAACAGGTGGTCGGCCACGAGGAGGTCCCGGCGGGCGTGGTGACCATGAACTCGCGCGTGCACTGCCGCGAGGAAGCCACCGGCAAGGATTATCACCTGACCCTGGTCTACCCGAAGGATGCTGGCGTGGAAGGCAACGTCTCGATCCTGGCGCCGATCGGCTGTGCGCTGCTGGGGTTGTCGGTGGGCGACCAGATCGACTGGCCGGCGCCGGGTGGCAAGACGCTGAAGCTCAAGCTGCTCGAGGTGGAATACCAGCCTGAAGCGGCGGGTGATTTCGACCTCTGAACGGCATCACCTACAAACCAGCCTGTAGCTGCTCCAGCCCATCATTGAGCGACTGCTCCAGTTCGCGCTTGTAGCGCAGGAACAGCACCGTCGAGCCCTGTTCGTCCTCAAGCAGTTCGGACAGATCCAGGTCGGTGATGTAGCAGCGGTAGTTCCCGGCGCTGCGGCGCTGGCGGAGAATCTGCCGGGCGACCACGGCATACAGCTGGTCGCCGTGATCGAGCTGGGAAAACTCCTGCTGGTCGCAATACAGCGTGACATGCACGTCATCCCCCGCGCCTGCCTGGAGAATCGCCTGCACTTCGTAGTACGGCTGGCCGCCCGCGACCTGTGGCGCTTGCCGAGGCTCAAGGGCACGGCATTTGCCTGGGCCGTTGGGCAGTAGCTGGTAGTAGAGCATGTCCAGCGCGGCCTGTTGCAGGCTGTCGAGCGGCAGTTGGGCATCGCGGCGTACCACGACCGACTGCAGAAAGCGTTGCAGGGGCAGCAGCAGGTGGCTTTCGTCCTGCAGTGGCAGCCGCTGCTGCCAGAGTGCGTTGTACTCGTCGAGTACGTAGAGTTCGGCCCAGCCTTCGTGCAGGCGATAGAACACCTGGATGCAACCCGGCTGGCCCTGCTCCAGCACCAGCGGCAGGTCGTGGTCCTGCAGGGCGTTGGCGTCGAGGTACAGCGGGCTGTACTGGCTGCGCTCCTCGCCGAGGTGGGCGAGCACGGCATCCTGGTCGTCCAGGGTGGTCAGGCTGACCTGGCCGGGCACCAGGTCCAGCACATGGGTGTGCTGCGCCACCTGCAGCAGGTAGCGGTGGTTCAGGCCCTGATCCAGCAGCGACTGCACGGTCTCGAAGATGTCCTCGACGCGTTGGGCGATCGCTTGCGCGCGGTTGTGGCAGAAACAGCGCACCCGTAACCGCGGACGCTGCGTGCGTGGGCCTTGACTGTTTAGAAAATCACGCAAGCAGCGCATCAGCGCGTGCTCGCCGTCGTAGCGCTGCACCAGCACTTCGTTCCAGCTGTTCAGGGTGATCTGGTCGAAGGTCAGCACCAGGTTTTCGCGCACCCCGGCATAGCTCAGCGAGTCGGTGCGCTCGGTGGTCATCAGGATGTTCAGGTCGCGGTGATGACGCAGCGGGTCGATGCCAACGTTGACCAGCAGCAGGATTTCGTCGGCCACGCTTGGTTGCAGCAGGCGGATTTCGCTGACGGTTTCCAGCGGTAGCGCGATGGTCTGCTGCAGACTGCCGAGCAGGTTGAACAGCTCGAATTCGCTCAGGTCGCTGACACCAGGGTGCAGAGCCAGGCGGGTGCTGCTGTCGATGACGCCGTTGCGGTGCGCCCAGGTCAGCAGTTCGAGCAGTTCGCGGCAGCGTTTGATCGGGCTGAAATGTTCCCACTCGTGCACGCCCAGGTTGCCGTTGTACAGGCCCCAGTGGTGGGTGCCCGGCTCCTTGCGGTTGGGCGACTGGACGAGGGTGAGCGTGTCTTCTGCGACGTCCGGGGCTATGCCCGGGTTGATGACCTCGATCTTGCCGGCGCGGCGCTCGAAGGCTGCGTACAAGCGGCGACCCAACACGTTGAGGTCGCGTTGATCAGCGCGGCTGCTGGCGTTCTGGTCGCGGGCGAACTGGCTGAGGAAGCGGTAGCTGTAGTTCAGCTCGGACACCAGCTCACGACGCTCGACCGCCACCTGGCGGACCTTCCACTGGCTGCGGCTGTCGAGCAGGGCCAGTTGGCGCTCGTCCCAGCCCCACTCCTCGGTCAGGCGCTCCAGGAGCTGGCGCTGCCAGCCGGTGCTGCGTGTGCGGGCCAGGGCGCTGAGCTTCTTGTTGACCTTCAGGTAGAGGCTGCGTCGCACCAGCTCCAGGCGCGCGTGCTCGCCGCGGCGCTGCAGGTACTGCTCGATCCGGCGGTAGACCATGACATAAGGGTCCAGCTCGTCGAGGTCCAGGCGGTTGGCAAACACCGCACGTTTGTAGTCCAGGCTCAGGCAGCGCACTTCGGGGTGCTCGCTGGCGTAGACCTCGGTCAGCAGCAGCTTGAGCAGCGATTTGTAGGGCGAGTCGATGCCCTTGAACAGTTGCCACAGTCCGGCGCCGACGAACTCACCGGGGGGGATGTGCGCGAGGTGGCCCAGGTCGAGGTCGTCTTGGGCGCGAATGAAGCGCTTGGACAGCAGCGTCTGGGTGTAGGCCTGGTAGTTGTGCTCTTCGTAGACCGGCACCAGCCACCACAGCGGCGTGCGCCCGGCCAGCCAGATTGCCGTGCGATAGAACTCGTCGAGCAGCAGGTAGTGCTGGGTGGTGCCGCAATCGTCCGAGCTGAGCTGGCTGTCGCGTTCGCCCTGGACAAAGCCCTGGGGCTCGATCAGGAAGAAATGCGCCTCGGCGCCTTGGGTAGCGGCCCAGGCCTCGAGCAGCTGGCATTTGCGCCGCAGCTCGGCCAGGGCGCCCTCGCCAATCCCCGGCGCATGACAGACCCACAGGTCCATGTCGCTCTGCTCGGCCTGGGCCAGGGTGCCGAGGCTGCCCATGAGGAACAGGCCGTGAATCGGCCGTGGCGGGTTGCCGTGGCGGGCCTTGTAGGTGAAGGAGCGGGTCAGGCGCTGGGCCTCGGCCAACAGATCGGCGTCCGGCTCGAAGCCCGAGACGCCCGCTGGCGTGCTGCCCGACACATAGCCCGGCAGCAGCGGATGATTGACGTGGAAGAACAGCGGCAGCAGCGTCAGTACCTGCTGCTGGCGGCTGGACAGTCCTTCCATGGCCCGCTCGAGGCGCCCCTGGTTCAGCTGGAGAAAACGCCCGCGCAGGGTCGACAGCACCTTGCGGTCGATACCGTCGTGCAGATCGGGGCGAATTTCATGGGGGTGGTTCATGACGCACTCAGACAGGCCGGGGGAGCACCGGCGAGTTTAGCCTGAGTGGCGAGGTCGGATAAGAGGGTGAGTGGCATTTTGACGCCATTTTTCCAGCGCCCAAGAAAGTGCGGTGTCTTTACGGGCCTCATCGCGGGACAAGCCCGCTCCCACAGATCCAACCAGACCCTTGAAAACGGTGCTGCACCTGTGGGAGCGGGCTTGTCCCGCGATGAGGCCGGTGCAGTTATGCAGGCTGTGGGGTCTTCAGAACATTCAACAGCAACTGCACGCTCTCCACCGCATCGTGTCCCAGGCTGGTCAGGTAACCGCCGTCTGGCTGATCGGTCAGTTGCTTGTCATGCAGGCGTTTGGCCGCAGCGACCAGGGCTGGCGAGGCATTGGCGTGAATCTTGATCCCTTCCTGGCTGCTGTCGAGGTTGAACAGCGCAAGGACTTCCAGTTCGGCGACCAATTCGGGGGTAAAGGACATGGGGCGACTCCTGACTTCTCAGACGAGGATGGAAGTCAGGAGTGTAGTCAGGCTTCGTCGTCGTCGCCTTGATTTGCCTCAGGTGGCAATTCGGGCAGGGCACGCAGGGCATTTTCGTACCACTCGGTATCGAATGCGCGGTCCTCGGTGAGCAGCGCGTCGATCTCGATGGCCAGCACGTGGGCCATGAGGTTGAGGATGTCTTCGCGTTCGTAGCCGACCAGGGTCAGCTTGTTGAAGGTGGCCTTGGCCGCAGGCGGATTGCCGCTCTCGATCTGGTTCTCGATGGCCTGGGTCAGCGTCGCCTCGGCGAATTCTTCGTCGTCGTTTTCGATGTCGGTGGGTTCGCTCATGGCGCTACTCCTGTGATGAAAGCGACAGTGTGCCATGCCTGTGTCGGCAATGCCCGGTCATCGACGCGCGCCATGATGCTGGTCAGGGGGTGGCCAGGCGGCTATAACAGCCAGGCCAACCCCTTACGGCCTGGAGGCTGTCGTTCATGCTCAAGCTCTACGGATTCGCGGTCAGCAACTACTACAACATGGTCAAGCTGGCCCTGCTGGAAAAAGGCGTGCCCTTCGAGGAAGTGCCGTTCGTTTCCGGGCAGACGCCCGAGGTGCTGGCCATCAGCCCACGTGGCAAGGTTCCGGTGCTGGGAACCGAACACGGCTTTCTCAGTGAGACAAACGTGATCCTCGATTACATCGAGCAGACCCACCCCGAGCATCCGCTGCTGCCCAGTGATGCATTCGGGCAGGCCAAGGTGCGTGAGCTGCTCAAGGAGATCGAGCTGTACATCGAACTGCCTGCACGTACCTGCTACGCCGAAGCGTTCTTCGGTACGGCGGTGGAGCCGCTGATCAAGGAGCGTGCGCGCAGCGAGCTGCTGGCAGGTTTTGCCACGCTCAAGCGCAACGGCAAGTTCGCGCCTTATGTCGCTGGCGAAAAGCTGACCCTGGCTGACCTGATGTTCTGCTTCTCGGTCGACCTGGCGTGTGCGGTGGGCAAGAAGGTGCTGGGGATCGATTTCCTGGCGGACTTCCCACAGGCAGCGGCGCTGTTGGGGAAGCTGCGCGAGCATCCGCACATGGCGCGGATCGTGGCGGACAAGGAGGCGGCGATGCCAAGGTTCATGGAGATGGTGCAGAACAAGCGGTGATGGGAAGAAGGGCCGCTGTGCGGCCCATCACGGCACAAGGCCGCTTCCACAGGGTTCGAGGTGTCCTGTGGCAGCGGCCTTGTGTGGTGATTCGAGGGCGCGGCCCTCGGTACGCGCTTAGCGGGAAGCCAGCAGCGCCTTGCCGCGCGCCACCGCTGCACGCACTTGTGCCGGCGCGGTGCCGCCGATGTGGTTGCGCGCGTTCACCGAGCCTTCCAGGGTGAGTACGGCAAACACATCCTGCTCGATCTGATCGCTGAACTGACGCAGTTCGTCCAGGCTCATCTCGGCCAGGTCCTTGCCGGTGTCGACGCCGTACTTCACGGCGTGCCCGACAATCTCGTGGCAGTCGCGGAATGGCAGGCCGCGGCGAACCAGGTAGTCGGCAAGGTCGGTGGCGGTGGAGAAACCACGCAGCGCCGCTTCACGCATGATTGCGTGCTTGGGCTTGATCGCCGGGATCATGTCGGCAAAGGCACGCAGCGAGTCGCGCAGGGTGTCGGCGGCGTCGAACAGCGGTTCCTTGTCTTCCTGGTTATCCTTGTTGTAGGCCAGCGGCTGGCCTTTCATCAGCGTGAGCAGGCCGGTCAGGGCGCCGAACACGCGGCCGGTCTTGCCACGCACCAACTCCGGGACGTCCGGGTTCTTCTTCTGCGGCATGATCGAGCTACCGGTGCAGAAGCGATCAGGCAGGTCGATGAACTGGAACTGCGCACTGGTCCACAGCACCAGCTCTTCGGAGAAGCGCGACAGGTGCATCATCGCCACGCTGGCGGCCGCACAGAATTCGATGGCGAAGTCACGGTCCGAGACGCCGTCCAGCGAGTTGCCGGCCACGGCTTCGAAGCCCAGCAGCTTGCAGGTCAGCTCACGGTCGATCGGGTAGGTGGTGCCGGCCAGCGCCGCGCTGCCCAGCGGCATGCGGTTGGCGCGCTTGCGGCAGTCGACCAGGCGCTCGTAGTCGCGGCTGAGCATTTCGAACCAGGCCAGCAGATGGTGGCCGAAGGTCACCGGCTGGGCGGTCTGCAGGTGGGTGAAGCCGGGCATGACGGTTTCGGCTTCGCGCTCGGCCTGCTCCAGCAGACCCTGTTGCAGGCGGGTGATCTCGTCCAGGATCAGGTCGATCTCGTCACGCAGCCACAGGCGGATGTCGGTGGCGACCTGGTCGTTGCGGCTACGGCCGGTGTGCAGTTTCTTGCCAGTGATACCAATGCGGTCGGTCAGGCGCGCCTCGATGTTCATGTGCACGTCTTCGAGGTCGACACGCCAGTCGAACTGACCCGCTTCGATTTCACCCTGGATGGTTTGCAGGCCATCAATGATGGTGTCGCGCTCGGCGTCGGAGAGTACGCCGACCTGCGCCAGCATGGTGGCGTGGGCGATCGAACCCATGATGTCGTGACGGTACAGGCGCTTGTCGAAATCGACCGAGGCGGTGAAACGGGCGACGAAGGCGTCGACGGGCTCACTGAAGCGGCCGCCCCAGGACTGGTTGGTCTTGTCGGTGCTCATGGATCCACTCATAGAAGGCGTGAATGAAAAAGTGGCGCCGATCATAGCAGGGTTGGGCTTCGCTAAGCAGGGCGCCGGTCGCGAGAAAATTGCCGGTCTACGCCGGGTGGCGGGCGCCACAGGATATTCAACGATTGAACGGCAGTGTTCCACGGACCGTCTACAGTTGGACAGAGGACTGGCAGCGATTCTGCCAGACCAGTGAATCTTTGGCCTTCGCATGGGTCTGTAGCGTGACCGTTACAACGGTCACCGACTCCTGTCTACGCTTGTACCCACTGCGAGACTCACTCAGGAATCCAGCGCAATTATGAATGTCCTGATCGTTGATGATGAACCCCAGGCCCGCGAGCGCCTGAGCCGACTGCTTGGTGAGCTCGAGGGCTATACGGTGCTTGAGCCCAGTGCCACCAATGGCGAGGAGGCCCTGGCGCTGATCGATAGCCTCAAACCCGATGTCGTCCTGCTGGACACCCGCATGCCGGGCCTCGATGGACTGCAGGTGGCGGCGCGTCTGTGCGAACGCGAGGCGCCACCGGCGCTGGTGTTCTGCCTCGATGACGACGAGCAGGAGGCATTCAGCCAGAGCGCCCTCAGCCATGTAGGTCGCACGACCCAGCCCCAGGCCCTGCGCGATGCCCTGCGCAAGGCGGAAAAACCCAACCGCACCCAGCTCGCCGCCCTGACCCGCCCGTCCACCGAAAGCGGAGGCGGCCCGCGCAGTCATATCAGTGCGCGAACGCGCAAGGGTATCGAGCTGATTCCCCTGCCCCAGGTGATCTACTTCATTGCCGACCACAAGTACGTGACCTTGCGCCACGAGTCTGGCGAAGTGCTGCTGGACGAGCCGCTGAAATCGCTGGAAGACGAATTCGGCGAGCGCTTCGTGCGTATCCATCGCAACGCCCTGGTGGCCCGCGAGCGTATCGAGCGCCTGCAGCGCACACCGCTGGGGCATTTCCAGCTGTTTCTCAAAGGCCTCGACGGCGATGCCCTGACTGTCAGCCGCCGGCATGTGGCCGGTGTGCGCAAGATGATGCAGACGCTCTGACCGAGGTGAATGCCGGCCGCTGCCAGGGATGGCGGGCCAGGTGATGACCTGGATCTGCTAGCGAGGCTGGCGGAGCTGTTATCATCGGCGGCATTTCTCTGCTTCGGGGCGTTACATGTCCACTCGCGAAATCCGCATTGCTACCCGTAAAAGTGCCCTGGCCCTGTGGCAGGCCGACTATGTCAAAGCTCGCCTTGAGCAGGCCCATCCGGGCCTGGTCGTGACCCTGGTGCCGATGGTCAGCCGCGGCGACAAGCTGCTCGACTCGCCCCTGGCGAAAATCGGCGGCAAGGGCCTGTTCGTCAAGGAACTGGAAACCGCCCTGCTCGACAACGAAGCCGATATCGCCGTGCATTCGATGAAGGATGTGCCCATGGACTTCCCCGAGGGCCTGGGGCTGTACTGCATCTGCGAGCGCGAAGACCCGCGCGACGCCTTCGTTTCCAACACGTTCGACAGCCTTGAGGCGCTACCGGCCGGCAGCGTCGTCGGCACCTCCAGCCTGCGCCGCCAGGCCCAGTTGCTGGCGCGCCGCCCTGATCTGGAAATCCGCTTTCTGCGCGGCAACGTCAATACCCGCCTGGCCAAGCTCGACGCCGGTGAGTACGACGCCATCATCCTGGCTGCCGCAGGCTTGATCCGCCTGGGCTTCGAAGACCGCATCACCTCCAGCATCAGTGTCGATGACAGCCTGCCGGCCGGTGGCCAGGGTGCTGTCGGTATCGAGTGTCGCAGCGCCGACAGTGAGATCCACGCCTTGCTGGCGCCGCTCAACCACCCCGATACCGCTGACCGTGTGAAGGCCGAGCGGGCGATGAACAAGCACCTCAACGGTGGCTGCCAGGTACCGATCGCCTGCTATGCCGTGCTTGAAGGCGATCAATTGTGGCTGCGTGGCCTGGTCGGCCAGCCCAGTGGCGGGACGTTACTGATGGCAGATGCCCGCGCCCCGCGTGCCGACGCCGAAACCCTGGGCGTGCAGGTGGCCGAAGACCTGCTGGGGCAGGGCGCCGAGGCGATCCTCAAGGAAGTCTACGGCGAGGCCGGCCATCCGTGAGCGGCTGGCGCCTGCTGCTGACCCGCCCCGAAGAGGAGTGCGCGGCTTTGGCGCAGAGCCTGGCTGCTGTCGGAATCGCCAGCAGCCGCTTGCCCTTGCTGGCGATCGACCCGCTGACCCTGGATCAAACGGCCCAGGCGCGACTGGCCGACATCGGCCAGTACCAGGCGATCATCGTGGTGAGCAAGCCTGCGGCGCGCCTGCTGCTCGAGCGGCTTGCCGACGAGGGCATCGCGGCGCCGCTCCAGGGCTGGTTCACTGTGGGTGAGGCGACGGCACGCATTCTCCAGGCTGCCGATCTGCAGGTGACGTTCCCTACAGCGGGTGATGACAGCGAGGCCTTGCTCGGTCTATCTGTCCTGCGAGAGGCTGTCGCAGTTCCTACAGCACGCGTCCTGATTGTCCGTGGTGTCGGTGGTCGTGAATGGCTGGCCGAGCGTCTTGGTGAGCAAGGTGCTAGTGTCGATTATCTGGAACTGTATGAACGTCGCCTGCCGGATTATCCCCCAGGCAGCCTGATGCGCCGGATCCAAGCGGAACGCCTGAACGGGCTGGTGGTCAGCAGTGGGCAGGGTTTCGAACACCTGCTCCAGCTGGCCGGTGCGGATTGGCCGCGTCTGGCGGGGCTTGCGCTGTTCGTGCCAAGCCCGCGCGTGGCCGAACAGGCCAGGGCGGCAGGCGCCCAACAGGTTGTGGATTGCCGTGGCGCGAGCGCCGCGGCCTTGCTGGCAGCCGTGCAGCGCAGCGCTGCACCTGCCTCCTAAGGCGTCGAGCGGATTGCGACGACGCCCCCATGCAAAGGATGGATACGTGAGCGAGACTGTCTTGTCCAACAACGAACAACCTTCGGCGATCGATGCGCCGCAGACTCCCGTCGAGCAGCCGGCCAAGCGCGCCGGCAATGGCCTGGCCCTGCTGGCGCTGTTGATCGGCGCCGCCGGTGTGGCCGTCGGTGGTTGGGGCGCATGGCAGGTGCGCCAACTGCAAGGCAGCGAGCAGGGGCAGGGCGAGCATATCGAGGCGCTGAACCAGCGCGCCGAAGCGCTGCAACAACGCCAGCAGCAATTCGGCTCGCAACTCGCGACCTTGCCCGCAGCCAGCGAACTCGAAGACCGCCGCCGCCTGGTGGCACAGTTGCAGAGTGACCAGCAAAGGCTCAGCCAGCGCCTGGAAACCGTGCTTGGCGAAAGCCGCAAGGAGTGGCGTCTGGCCGAGGCCGAGCATCTGTTGCGCCTGGCCACCCTGCGCCTGTCGGCGCTGCAGGATATCGCCAGTGCCAAGGCGTTGGTCGAAGGTGCCGACGAGATCCTGCGCGAGCAGAGCGACCCGGGCGCCTTCGCGGCGCGCGAGCAACTGGCGCGCAGCCTGGCGACGCTCAACAGCACCGAGCAACCCGACCGTACCGGATTGTTCCTCAAGCTCGCCGCCCAGCGCGAGCAGGTACAGCAACTGAGTGCCCAGTCGCCTGAATTCAACAGCGATGCCGATGCCCTTGGTGCGCTGACCGCCGACGGCGATGGTGCAAGCCGCCTGTCCCGGTGGTGGGCAGAGATTTCCAAGTACTTCCAGATCGATTTCGACGCTGACCAGAACGTACGCCCGTTGCTGGCCGGGCAATCGCTCAACCAGCTGCGTCTCGCGTTGAGCCTCACCATCGAGCAGGCCCAGTGGGCGGCGCTCAATGGCCAGGCCAAGGTCTACAGCCAGGCGCTGGACGATGCGCGCAGCGTGCTATTGGCCAACTTCAACCCGGACAACCCGCAAAGCAAGGCCATGCTCGACAGCCTCAACGCACTGGCCGAGCAGCCCGTCTCGGTGGTCGTGCCTGACCTGAGCGAAAGCCTCGCCGCTGTGCAGGCCTATATCCAGCGGCGCCATCTGCCGGCCGAAGGCGAAGGGGGCAAGCCATGAAGCGTGTCTACCTGCTGGCGGTGGTGGCGATCGTCATCGCCGCGGCCTTGGGCGTCGCCATCGCCAAGCACAGTGGCTATGTTCTGATCGCCTATGGCGGCTTCCGTTACCAGTCAGGGCTGTGGGCGGCGCTCGCGGCACTGGTGGTGCTGGTGCTGGCGCTGCTGTTGCTGCGTTACCTGGTCGGCCTGGTGCTGGCCTCCAGCGGGGTGGTCAACCCTTGGTCGCGACGCAATCGCAGCCGACGTGTGCGTATCGCCATCGAGCAGGGCCAACTGGACCTCGCCGAAGGTCGTTGGGCCAGCGCTCAGCGCCACCTGCACCGCGCCGCCGAAGCCGAGCGTCAACCCTTGCTGTACTATCTCGGCGCCGCCCGCGCGGCCAACGAGCAGGGGCGCACCGAAGACAGCGACAACCTGCTCGAGCGCGCCTTGGAGCGTCAGCCCCAGGCGGAGCTGGGTATCGCCCTGACCCATGCGCAGCTGCAGATGGACCGCGGCGACAGTGACGGTGCCTTGGAAACCCTGCTGGCGATGCAGGCACGGCATCCGCACAACGCCCAGGTGCTGCGTTTGCTCCAGCGGTTGCACCGCGAGCGCGGTGACTGGCCGGCGTTGATCCGCCTGCTGCCGGACCTGCGCAAGGGCAAGGTACTGCCGGGCAACGAGCTGGCCGAGCTGGAGCAGCGTGCCTGGGGCCAGAACCTGACGCTGGCCGTAACCCGGGGCGAGGACTCTCAAGCCGCCCGCCAGTCGCTGGAGCGCGCCTGGCAACAGCTCACCTCGGCCCAGCGCCAGGAGCCGCAACTGGTGCTGGCCTATGCCGAGCAACTGCGCCAGGTCGACGCCCAGGGTGAAGCCGAGCAGGTGCTGCGTACTGCGCTGAAGCGTCAGTTCGAAAGCCACCTGGCGCGCCTTTATGGCCTGGTACGCGGCGACGACCCGGCGCGCCAGTTGCAGACGGCCGAAGGCTGGCTCAAGGATCATCCCCAAGACCCCAGCTTGCTGCTTACCCTGGGTCGCCTGAGCCTGCAGAACCGCCTATGGGGCAAGGCGCGCGACTACCTCGAAAGCAGCCTGCGCATGGAGCGCAACCCGGAAACCTGCGCCGAGCTTGCGCGGTTGTTGGCTGGGTTGGGCGAGACCGAGCGCAGCAACCAGCTGTTCCAGGAGGGCCTTGGCCTACTGGACGAGCGCTTGCTGGCCTTGCCGTTGCCTGAGGGTGTGCACGCTTCCTGAGCTCGCCTGGGCCATTGCGTAGCCCGATCGCAACACAAGGCAGCACCTGCTGCCTTGTGTTGCGATCGGGCACATTCAATGGGCTATTTCCCGTGGCAGTGGTAGGACGGTATCTGCCCAGTGGCGAAGCTTCGGATATCTCCTACCAAGATCCGTAAACTTTCCCTTTGAATCAGCGACTTGTCCCAGCTGTAGTAACTTGAAACAGTGATCCTCTTTCCTCTACCGTTTCAAGCCCCTACTGCTCTTCCGGGATTTCCATCACTCATGTCGCTGGCTCGCTCGCGCTCCTTGTTCTTTGCAGCCTTCTTCGCCTCGCTCGCCACCTTGAGCGGGGCGAGTTTGCTTGAGAACTGGCTCGGCCTGGTTCCGTGCCCCCTGTGCCTGACCCAGCGCCTGTTGCTGGGGCTCTACGCCCTGGTCTGCCTGTGCGCCATGCTGCATGCCCCGGGCGCAGCCGGCATGCGTGTCTATGCGTGGCTGGCAGGTGGTTTTTCCTGTGCCGGTGTCGCCTTGGCGTCACGACAGGTGTGGCTGCAAGGTGAGTGGCTTGCGGTTACCCCCGAACCTTTCGCGCATACACTCCAGCGCTCCTGGCCAGAGGCGTTGGAGCGTCTGCTGATCGGCGGCTCCGAATGTGTTTCGATCAGCTGGAGCTTCCTCGACCTCACGCTCCCCGAATGGAGCCTGATGGCCTTCCTGCTGCTGACGGCGCTGCCCTTGTACTACCTGCTGGCGTATCGTTTCCGCAACCCTGGCGGCAGTTGACCCAGCGCAATTGCGCGACCAATGGTCCCGTGCCTGGGCATCAAACGCTTGTATGAACTTAGTCCACTGCGTACCTTGATGGTCAGCACGCGCGGGAATAATCTCCCGTGCACGCACATTGAAAACATACGGTTCGATGCCGCTCTGCGGATGTCACCTTTGTGTCGCGTAGTTGTGACGCGAGGTGCAGCGGCATCTGCCCAGCTAGGGATGAGACTGCCATGCTCGATAGTTGCCAGAACGCCCAGGAACGATGGGGCGGGGTTCACAAGCTGATCGACCGTTGGCTGAAGGAGCGTCATGAACTGGTGCAGGCCTTCCGCGCACTGCGCGATGCCAAGCCAGCCTTCGCCGACAAGGACAAGAACCGCGACTTCTGCGCGGTCCTGGTCGACTACGTGTCGGCCTGGCATTTCGAGGTCAGCGAGCAGTTGGTCACTGAAGCCAAGGCTTTCGGCGACGAGCAGGCGCTCAAGCTGGCCGAGGAAATCAACCCCCGGATCAATGACATCACCCAGATCGCTCTGGCTTTCAATGACCATTGCGAGAAAGGCGAGTGCACGGATACCGAGCGTTTCGCCGATAAGCTCGGCAAGCTGGGCAGCCTGTTGCACGAACGCTTCGAGCTCGAAGACTGCCTGATCGAAGTGCTGCACAACGCGCACAAGGAAGAGGATGCGGTACAGGCCTGACGGCCTGTCTCAGTCGCCAACTGCCAGCAGTTCGATTTCGAACACCAGCGGGGTATAGGGCGCGATCAGGTCGCCCGCCCCATCGGCGCCATAAGCCTGCGCCGACGGAATCACCAGTCGCCACTTGGCGCCTGCCTTCATGTGTGGCAATGCCACCTGCCATCCTTCGATCACCGAGCCCAGGCTGAACCACTGCGGTTGCTGGCTCTGGTCGAACACCGAGCCGTCCGGCAGCTTGCCGACATACCGAACCTGCACTTTCCCACCCGCCTTGGGTTGCGCGCCGCTGCCGCTGGCCAGCTCGCTGTAGAGCACACCCTCGGGCAGTTCGTGCACGCCGCTGCGGGCGCGCTCGTTGGCTATGAAGCGTTTCTCTGCGACCAGCAGCTTGTCGACCTGCGCCTGCTGTGCGGCAGCGTTCGCCTGCTCGTCATGCTGTTGGAGGATCGCCTGCATGCGCGTCTTGTCGATGCGCGGCGGCTGGCCTTGGTAGGCCTGGCGCAGACCCTCGACCAGCGCATCGAGCTGCAGGTCGGGCATCTCCTGGCGCAGGCGTTCTCCAAGGCTTGCGCCCAGGCTGTAGGCCAGGTCCTGGTCATTGGCGGGGGGCGTTTGAGGGGCGGCCAGGGCAGAGGCTGCCAACAGGCTCAAGCCGAGAATCAGATAACGAGGCACGGGCAACTCCTGCGGCGATGAAGGCGAAGTATGCCAGCCTTTGTTGTCGGCCAATGTGTAAATGTCAGCAATCATTTAATCGACTACTACACTTGCACCGAGCTGCAAGATAACAACTTTGCCCAGGCATGCAACGCGGCGCAAACAATACTGTCAACATGCCCTAGCGGCGGTAGCAGCAGAAGCATAGTATGAGCCGCAATCTCGTCAGCCAGGAGGTAAGCCATGTCGGCCAAAAAGAAGCCCGTCAGTACGCCGTTGCATCTGCTCCAGCAACTTTCCGGTAGCCTGCTCGAACATCTGGAAGAGGCTTGCTCGCAAGCGCTGGCGGATGCAGAGAAACTGCTCGCCAAGTTGGAAAAACAACGCGGCAAGGCGCAGGAGAAACTGCACAATGCCCGCCTGAAGTTGCAGGACTCTGCCAAGGCCGGCAAGGCCAAGGCACAAAGCAAGGCCCAAGGGGCAGTCGGTGAACTTGAAGCACTTCTCGATTCGCTGAAAGATCGCCAGACCCAGACGCGTACCTATATTCAGCAACTCAAGCGCGATGCCCAGGAGAGCCTGAAACTGGCCCAGGGTGTTGGCAAGGTGCGTGAAGCCGCTGGCAAGGCACTCGGCCTGCGTGCGGCAGCCAAGCCTGCGACCAAGGCTGCTGCAAAACCTGCTGCAAAACCTGCCACCAAGGTCGCGGCCGCCAAGCCTGCCACCAAGGCTCCTGCTGCCAAGCCCGCCGCCAAGGCACCCGTGAAAACCGCCGCTGCCAAGCCTGCTGCTAAAGCCGCCGCCAAACCGGCCGCTGCCAAGGCTCCGGCCAAAGCGGTAGCCGCCAAGCCTGCTGCGAAAACCGCTGCGGCCAAACCTGCTGCTGCCAAATCCGCTGCCAAACCTGCGGCTGCCAAGGCCCCGGCCAAGCCAGCAGCCAAAGCAGCTGCGGCCAAACCTGCGACCAAGCCAGCTGCAGCCAAGCCGGTTGCCGCCAAACCAGCAGCCAAACCGGCAGCCGCTAAACCTGCTGCCAAGCCCGCTGCTGCCAAAGCTCCAGCCAAAGCCGCCGCCAAGCCGGTTGCAGCCAAGCCTGCAGCGGCTGCCAAACCACCAGCTAAACCAACAGCCAAGCCAGCGGCAGCCAAACCTGCCGTGAAGCCAGCAGCGGCAAAACCGGCTGCGAAACCAGCAGCCAAACCTGCTGCGAAACCTGCCGCCAAGCCAGCTGCCACCAAGGCTCCTGCCAAGCCTGTCGAAGCCAAGCCCGCAGCTCCTGCTGCCAGCAGCACTCCGGCTTCTCCAGCGCCATCGGCTCCGGCCAGCACCCCGGCTCAGTCGCCGTCTTCGGCGTCCTGAAGCGCTCTGGCCGCGGCGCGCAGCTGATGCAGCGCGTCGTGGTCACGGGCCTGGTCCGGCGCTAGCCGCTCCAGCCAATCGTCGGCGTGTCCGTCCGGGCTCGCCGACCACTTTGCGGCGCACATCTGCAACCGCGCCAGCAAGGTTCGCTCCGCCTCCAGCTCCAGGCCTTTCACCTGCTCCCGTAATGCCGCCAGGTGCGGATCGCCTTGTGCCTGTGCACGCCACGCCTGACGCAGCGTGCGCAAGGGTGTAACCACCTCTTGCTGCCAGGGGCCGGCCAGTTGCCGTAGTGCTTCCACCCGCCGCGCATCGGGGGCTACCCGCCGTGCCTGCAGCCAGGTGCCGCACAGCAGGAGGCAGACATCGCCGCCCAAGGCCTGCAAGGTCAGGCAGGCATTCTCGACCCCTGGACGGCCGTAGAGGGCCAGGGCGTGGTTCCACAATTCGCTGTGCATGATTCGACTCGCGCCAATGATCGAGTGGCCTGTGTGGGCCACCCGGAAGCTGATAGACTCCGCGACCATCATGATCAGACTATCCAACCTCACTTTACAGCGTGGTCCTCAGCGCTTGCTAGAAGGCGCCGAGATGACCCTGCACACCGGTCACAAGGCCGGCCTCATCGGCGCCAACGGCGCCGGCAAATCCAGCCTGTTCGCCCTGCTGCGCGGTGAGTTGTCGCCCGACGCCGGCGATTGCCAGATCCCCGCCGATTGGCGCATCGCTCACATGCGCCAGGAGGTCGACACCCTTGATCGCCTGGCGGTGGACTATGTGCTCGACGGCGACCTGCGCCTGCGCAAGGTTCAGGCTGACCTGGCTGCTGCCGAGCAGGCCCATGACGGCACGGCGCTGGCGCGCCTGCACAGTGAGCTGGACAGCGCCGACGGCTACACCGCCGACGCTCGCGCCCGCAAGCTGCTGGCCGGGCTGGGCTTCACCGCCGAGCAGATGGACCGCCGCGTCGGCGACTTCTCCGGTGGCTGGCGGATGCGCCTGAACCTGGCCCAGGCGCTGATGTGCCCGTCCGACCTGCTGTTGCTCGACGAGCCCACCAACCACCTGGACCTCGACGCGATCCTCTGGCTCGAAGACTGGCTCAAGGGTTATCCGGGCACGCTGCTGCTGATCTCCCACGACCGCGACTTCCTCGATGCCGTGGTCGACCATGTGCTGCATGTCGAACAGCGCAAGCTCAATCTCTACAAGGGCGGCTACAGCGCCTTCGAGCGCACCCGCGCCGAGCGTCTGGCGCAGCAGCAGCAGGCTTACGAGAAGCAGCAGGCGCAGCGCGCGCACATGGAAAAGTACATCGCTCGCTTCAAGGCCCAGGCCACCAAGGCCCGCCAGGCGCAGAGCCGGATCAAGGCCCTGGAGCGCATGGAGGAGCTGTCGGCGGCGCATGTCGACTCGCCGTTCGACTTCGTCTTCCGCGAAGCCCACAAGATCTCCAGCCCCCTGCTCGACCTCGCCGAAGGACGCCTGGGTTATGGCGACAAGACCATTCTCGAGAAGGTCAAGCTGCAACTCACCCCCGGTGCGCGCATCGGCCTGCTCGGCCCGAATGGTGCCGGCAAGTCCACCTTGATCAAGAACCTGGCGGGCGAACTCGAACCGCTGTCCGGGCGCCTGGCGCGTGGCGAGAACCTCGCTGTCGGCTACTTCGCCCAGCATCAGCTCGACTCGCTGGACGACAAGGCCAGCCCGCTGCTGCATCTGCAGCGCCTCGCCCCGGCAGAGCGCGAGCAGACCCTGCGCGACTTCCTCGGCGGCTTCGACTTCCGTGGCGATCGCATCGACGAGCCGGTGGTCAACTTCTCCGGTGGCGAGAAGGCCCGCCTGGCCCTGGCACTGATCGCCTGGGAGCGGCCGAACCTGCTGCTGCTCGACGAACCGACCAACCACCTCGATCTCGAGATGCGCCTGGCCCTGACCATGGCGTTGCAGGAGTTCGCCGGTGCCGTGGTGGTCGTGTCCCACGACCGTCACCTGCTCAAGAGCACCACCAACGACTTCCTGCTGGTGGCCGATGGCAAGGTCGACACCTTCGATGGCGACCTGGACGACTACAGCCGCTGGCTGATCGACTACCGCCAGCGCACCGCCCCGGTCAGCAACACGCCGGTCAACCCGGACAAGACCGACAAGAAGGCCCAGCGCCAGGCCGCCGCCGCCCTGCGTCAGCAACTGGCACCGCACAAGAAGGCCGCCGACAAGCTGGAGACCGAACTGGGCCAGGTGCACGCGCAACTGGCCGAGATCGAGACCGCGCTGGGCGACAGTGGCCTCTACGACGCCGCCCGCAAGGATGAACTGCGCGACCTGCTGGCCCGCCAGACCAAGCTCAAGCAGCGCGAAGGCGAGCTTGAAGAGGCCTGGATGGAGGCGCTGGAAACGCTGGAAAGCATGCAGGCCGAGCTGGAGGCGCTGTCCTGATGGAGGCGCTGCGCTCGCTGTTGCCGGGGCAATGGATGGATGCGTTCTGGCTGGGCTTGCAGATCCTGCTGATCCTGGCGCTGGCCTTCGTGCTGCAGCGCGTTGTCGCCCGCACCTTGAGCCGTCTCGGCCAGCGCTACCCGCTGCCGCCGGAGCTGCTGGTGCCGGTGCGCGGCGGTTTACGCTGGCTGATCATGGGCAGTGCGCTGCTGTTCGTGCTGGAGCGCATGGGCGTGTCGGCCACGGTGTTGTGGACGGCGCTGTCGGGCTTCGTCGCGGTGGCGGCGGTGGCGTTCTTCGCGATCTGGAGCGTGCTGTCGAACCTGCTGTGCGCGGTGCTGATATTCACCGTCGGGCCGTTTCGCATTGGCGACGTGGTCGAGCTGGTCGATACCCTCGACAAGCCGGGGGTGAAGGGACGGGTGATCGCCATCAACCTGCTGTACACCACGCTGATGGAAACGCCGGAGGCGGGTGGGGCGCTGGTGCAGGTGCCCAACAGTCAGTTCTTCCAGAAGTCGGTGCGGCGCTGGCGGGGGACTGAGGTGCAGGGCGCCAACAACGGTACATCGGCCGAGACTGATTGAACCTCTGCCGACCCTGTCGCGGGGCCGGCCAAGGCACAGAAAAAACCAGGGCCTCGCCACAAATTCCACTGGTTATTTTTTCACCAAAACCTTAGCTTAACGTTTTGCAACATTCGTTCGAGCGAGGTGTGTGATGTCGATGGAAACCTGGTTGGCCTTCTTTGCCGCGTGCTGGGTCATCAGCCTGTCGCCGGGGGCCGGGGCCATCGCCTCGATGTCCAGCGGCCTGCAATACGGTTTCTGGCGTGGCTACTGGAACGCCCTGGGCCTGCAACTGGGCCTGATCGTGCAGATCGCCATCATCGCCGCCGGTGTCGGCGCGATCCTCGCCGCATCGGCTACTGCCTTCCAGATCATCAAGTGGTTCGGTGTCGCCTACCTCGTGTACCTGGCGTACCGGCAATGGCGTGCGCTGCCGATGGACATGAGCGAAGAGTCTGCCGTGCGCCCCATCGGCAAGCCATTGAGCCTGGTGTTCCGGGGCTTTCTGGTCAACGTCAGCAACCCCAAGGCGCTGGTGTTCATGCTTGCGGTGTTGCCGCAGTTCATCGACCCGCACCAGCCACTGCTGGCGCAATACCTGGCGATCACCGCGACCATGATCAGCGTCGACATGCTGGTGATGGCGGGTTACACCGGCTTGGCCTCGCGGGTGCTGCGCCTGTTGCGCACGCCGAAACAGCAGAAGCGCCTGAACCGTACCTTCGCAGGGCTGTTCATCGGTGCGGCGACCTTCCTCGCCACCTTGCGTCGCGCGCCGATCTGATCGTCCGGTCATGCCATGAAGGGGCCCACAGCGGCCCCTTTTTTCATGGTGCAGCGCATTCGATCGAGTCAGGGTGGGGTCTACGCTGTCTAGTGGTAGGCAATTCAAACCAGGCCAAGCCGGAGGCATGCACCATGGACGCACCGATTCATCCGTTCTCTGAAATCTTCAAGCAACTGGGCCTTGATGACGACCCGGTCGAGATCGACCGTTTCATCACTACCCACTCGCCGCTGGACGATGGCGTGAAACTGGTGGATGCGCCGTTCTGGAACGACTCCCAGCGCGCGTTCCTCAAGGAAAACTACATCGCCGATTCCGATTGGATAGTCATGATCGATCAACTGAACGAGGCGCTGCACCCACGCAAGCAATAAAGCGCCGAGCGGCACCTGATGGTTGATTTCAGCGTTGCTATGCTCAGGAAAACAATAAGGGGATAGCGCGATGAAAGATCCCTACGCACCAGGCTTCTGGTGCACCGTGATGATCCTGGGCACCCTGACGGCTGGCTACTTCTACGGTATCCGGCACACCCATCAGATGAACCAGGCGGTGCAGTTCCTGTATGCCGCCGCTGCGGTCACCGCGGCGGTGGCGCTCTGCGGCCTGGCGTGGATCGCCTGGCAGCAGTTGCACCTGAACAAGCGTGAAGTGGCCCAGGGCCGAACGCTGGTGGCCATCTGGAACACCAAGGTCGCCCTGCGTCGGGTCGAAACGGTGTTCGACCGCTATTTCTGGGGCAGCTACTGGCATTCCGGACGCACCTTCGAGGAGGTCATGGGCGAGCTCAAGGGCACGCCGCTGGACCAGTGCCTGGATGCGCTCAAGCGCCAGTGCCGAGCGCTGGACCGGGAGGTGCACGATCACCATCATCACTGGCTGGCCAATGCCCGTGACCTGTCTAGCGTGGCCACGGCCATGGCGCGTGAGCGGTATCAGCTCGACCTGTGCGACCCGCAGGGGCGTGACGGTGGTAATACCGCGGTGCTCAATCGTGACCTGGAGGTGTTGGTGTACACCTGGTCGGCGCGTCTGCGCAGCTTCGATCATCAGCTGGACGAGCTGGAGCGCGCCTACCACTGAACCGGCGGCTCATTCGCCGCGGATGTACTGTTCCAGTTGCAGGATCAGGTTGGCCTGTTCGGCAATGGTTTCCTTGACCAGGTCGCCGATCGACAGCAGGCCCAGCAGTTGGCCATTGTCGACCACCGGCAGGTGGCGCAGGTGACGGTTGGTCATCAGGTTCATGCAGTACTCAAGGTTCTGCTTGGGATCGACGGTGACCACCGGCGAACTCATGATCTCGCGTACGGGCGTGGCTGCCGACGATCGGCCCTTGAGCACCAGCTTGCGCGCATAGTCGCGTTCGCTGACGATGCCCACCACTTGTTTGTTCTCCACCACGGGCAGCGCGCCGATGTTCTTTTCTGCCAGCAGCTTCAGCGCCTCGAGCACCGAGTCGTCAGGCCCGATGGTGTAGACGGTCTGGTGCTGGGACTTGGTCTTGAGTATCTGTTCGACGTTCTTCATGAGGGCCTCGTGGGTGGAAAAAGCGCTGTCCTGGAATAAATAAAGCATCCGGGACCGCGCTCTGCACGGCAATGCAGGAAACGGCATCGAGGCGATTGAAAAACGTCATTGGTCGCGGCGCACGAGGGCCGACGGGCGGCCCTCGCCGGGATTCGCTCAGAGCTTGGGCATCTGCCCGATCCGCGCGACCATCTCGCTGATCACCTGCAGGTCGAGCATGAACTGCTCCACGGTCTTGAACTCGTTGTCGTTGTGGCCGGTGTACTTCACGCCGGGCATCGACAGGCCGAACTGTACGCCGTTGGGCAAGTCGTGCACCGAGGTGGCGCCAGCAGAGGTGCCGAACTCATGGGGCAGGCCGAGGTTCTCGGTGGCCACATCCAGCAGCGCCTTCACCCACTCGCCTTCGGGGTTGCGGTACATCGGCTCGTCCAGGGTGTACTCGAAGGCCACCGAGGTGTGGCTGGTACGCGCCCAATCACCGAGCTTGTCAGCCAATTCGTCCTTGATCGTGTCGATCGGCTTGCCTTTCGGGATGCGCAGGTTCACCGCCAGCTTCAGGGCTTTCTGGTCCAGGCCGACGTAGGTCAGCGAGGCGGTCAGCGGCCCCATGAAATCGTCCTTGAAACCGACCCCCAGTTTGGTGCCCAGGTAGTCCAGCCCCCAGTTGTCGGCGGCGTAGCGGGCGGCATCGGTGATGTGGTTGTGCTTGAGCGGCACGCGATCGCCCAGGCCGTTGAGGAAGTCGAGCATGCGTGCCACCGGGTTGACCCCTGACTGTGGCGAGGAGGAGTGCGCGGAGACGCCGGTCACGGTCAGGATCACCTGCTTGCCGGAGACCACGGTGTCGATCTTGAAGTCCTTGCCATTGGCCTTGCGGTACTCGTTGCCAGCCTTTTTCAGACGCCGGGCCAGATCGGCCGGATGGTCACCGATCAGCGTCGCCACCGAGGTGGTGGGGATCTGGTTGGTGGCCAGGCCGCCTGTGAGGTTGATCACCTCGGCGCCCTTGCCTTCACCCGCGCGCTTGCTGAAGCTGGCCATGACGGTGCCATAGCCCTTCTCGGCGATCACCACCGGGTAGCCGCCATCCAGCGCCAGGTTGTAGTCCGGCGTGGCGTTGCGGGCGAAGTAGTAGGGAATGGCGTCGCCGGAGGTTTCTTCGGTGGTATCCACCAACAGCTTGAACTGACGCGCCAGTGGCAGCTTCTCGTCCTTGGCGACCTTCAGTGCGTAGAGCGCGACGACGATGCCGTTCTTGTCATCCTCGGTGCCACGGCCGTACATGCGATCACCCACCAGGGTGACCTTGAACGGATCGAGGCGCGTGCCGTCCTCCAGCTTCCAGTTGTCCGGATTGACCGGCACCACGTCGGCGTGGGCATGGATGCCGATCACTTCCTTGCCTTCGCCGAGGGTGATCTCGTAGACGCGGTTGTCGATGTTGCGGAACTCAAGGCCGAAGCTTTCGGCCAGTGCCTTGATCTTGTCGGCGATCTTGTGGAACTCGGGGTTCTCATGCTGTGGCAGGCCCTCGACCTGGAAGGTCGGGATCTCTACCAGCTCGCGCAGGGTCTGGGTGGCGGCCTTGCCGTACTTGATGCGGGTGTACAGGCCCAGCAGGCGGTTGATTTCGTTCTGCTGCTCGGCGGCGAGCGGTTTGCCGGCGAGATAGGCCTTGAGGGTTTCGTCGAGCTTGTCGGCCTTGGCCAGTTCGCTGTTGGCCAGCTTGTCGATGAATTGCTTGAAGTCGGCCGGGTCGCTGCCATCGTAGGCCTTGAGGATGGCGGCAGACTGTTGCGGGTTGAGGTTGGCGTGGGCTGGGATGGCGAACAGCGCAAGGCTGGCGAGCATCACGGAGACGGCAGAAAGCTTGGGCAAGGGCATGGGTAAGCGCATTCCTTCGCGAAGGGTTTAAAAGGGATGTCCATTGGTAGGAAACATGCCCACGCTAACACCAATGGGCGGTGTCGGGGGAGGGGCGGGAACGCGACGTGGCGCACAAACGAAAAAGCCCCGGGAGATTTCCCGGGGCTTTCGGAGATGGCGCACTCGGCGGGATTCGAACCCACGACCCCTGCCTTCGGAGGGCAGTACTCTATCCAGCTGAGCTACGAGTGCAACGCGGCGCAATGATACCCATCTGCGCCGGTGGCGTCCATCGCCTTGATCCATGGGTGTTTTTCCCGGGGGACCGGCGCTGCCTGCTTCGCGGGCAAACCCGCGAAGAGGTCACCAGAGTACTGGATGGCTCAATGCACGCTGTTGCGCGCTATCTCCAGATCATTCATCAACCCCTTGGCCAGGGCGCTGAGGTAGTGCAGTGCCGTTACTGCGGCAGGGCGCGCGTCTTCCTGGTCGCTCAGGTCACGGATGCAGCCGAGCACGACCGAGACTTCCTCCAGCACCCGTTCCAGCGGTACGCCGGGCTGCACCCTGAACATGTCCAGGAATGTGGCGATGCCGGCAGTGGTGTAGTGATTCGATTGATCGTCCATGGACATTCCCTCAGATCCGGTTCAAGGCATGTTCAACCAGTGCCCGCGCGGTTTCGGCGCTTTGGGCAGCGTTGGCCAGCATGTTCAGGCCGGGCGCTCCGGCGCAGGAGCGGCAGTGTTCGTCGATGGTCTCGGCAACGCCGAGCAGCAGTGCGCTGGCGTGGGCCAGGGCGTCGGGGGCGATCATGTCGGTTTGGATGGAGAAGGCGGGATTGGTGATGAGGGTGAGGCGGGGTGGGTCGGGGACGCGTTTTTTCATGGCTACAGCTCCGTCTTGTTAGAGCTGCCGCAGATCCGTGGCTAAACGAATAGGTGGCAGCTGTACGCGGGTTAGCCAACCGGGAAGACGGCACCCGGCGCACCCGAAGGTGCCCCACGCACAGCCGCCATGAAGCACCAGAGCAATGCTCTGGAATAGTGGAGGCGAGGTGCGACCGTCTTTGATCCGAGTGGCTAAACCCGATCGTTGATTTGGCAACGACCGGGCGAGCCTAGGGCGCGCCGTAGGCCTCTCGCAATGGCTTGAGTGCGGCAAAAGTGTCTTTGGGAAATGGACTACGCGCAATGGGGAAAATCTGATGTAGGACTTGCCCAGGGCCAGGCTTCATTGTCGAAAAATGCAAAAGAAAGCTCGAAATTCCCTCTCGGATGACCGATTATCGCAGTACTACTCAGCCTCGTACGCAGCGATTAAGTTCGCTGGCCGTTGAGGTGAAAAAACCGGCCTCGAGCCGGTTTTTTCGTTTCTGGGGTGGAAATTTTCGTGAGTCTTTCCAGCACATCACGATCCAAACTATCCATATGCCATATCGATATTTCCCCCAATCCCCCTTATACCCCTATCCTCTGGTCACAACTTGTTATAACAAGTCAGCCGACTAGCGAAGAGACCCATGGCCGAACTGCTCCCCCTGTCCCCGGTACCGCTCTACACTCAGCTCAAGGAACTGCTGCGCGAGCGCATCCTCGATGGCACTTACCCGCCGCACAGCCGCATGCCGTCGGAAAGCGAGCTGGGCAAGGCGTTCGGGGTCAGTCGTATCACCGTGCGCCAGGCGCTGGGCGATCTGCAGAAAGAGGGGCTGATCTTCAAGATCCATGGCAAGGGCACTTTCGTCGCCAAGCCCAAGGCGTTCCAGAACGTCAGCACCCTGCAGGGCCTGGCCGAGTCGATGACGCAGATGGGCTATGAAGTGCTCAACCGCCTGCGCAGCTTTCGCCATGTGCCGGCCACTGCGCTGGTGGCGGCGCGCTTGCAGGTCGAGGAGGGCAGCCTGGTCACCGAGATTCGCCGGGTGCGGCTGATCAACCGCGAGCCGATCTCGCTGGAGCTGACCTGGTTGCCCAAGCATGTCGGCGAGAAGCTGGAAAAGGCTGACCTGGTCACCCGCGACATCTTCCTGCTGTTGGAAAACGACTGCGGCATCGCCCTGGGCCATGCCGACCTTGCCATCGACGCGGTATTGGCCGACAGCGACCTGACCCAGGCGCTGGAAGTGGAAGAGGGCTCGCCGATCATGCGCATCGAGCGCCTGACCCACGCCGCCGACGGCACGCCGCTGGACTTCGAACACCTCTATTACCGCGGCGATGCCTTCCAGTACCGCCTGCGCATCGACCGCCAGAAAGGGGGCAAGGCATGAGCATCCAGACCCAGGACTACGACATCATCGTCATCGGCGGCGGCACCGCCGGGCCGATGGCGGCGATCAAGGCCAAGGAGCACGACAAGCGCTTGCGCGTGCTGTTGCTCGACAAGGCCAACGTCAAGCGCAGTGGCGCCATCAGCATGGGCATGGATGGCCTGAACAACGCGATCATTCCCGGCCACGCCACCCCTGAGCAGTACACCAAGGAAATCACCGTCGCCAACGATGGCATCGTCAACCAGGCCACGGTGCACGCCTATGCCACCAAGAGCTTCGAGACCATCGAGCAGCTCGACCGCTGGGGCGTGAAGTTCGAGAAGGACGAGACCGGCGACTACGCGGTGAAGAAGGTCCACCACATGGGCGCCTACGTGCTGCCAATGCCCGAAGGCCACGACATCAAGAAGGTGCTGTACCGCCAGCTCAAGCGCGCCCGTGTGGAGATCAGCAACCGCATGGTCTGCACCCGCGTGCTGCTTGACGCTGAAGGCGCTGCGGCTGGAGTGCTGGGCTTCGATTGCCGCAGCGGTGAATTCCGCGTGGTGCGCGCCAAGGCGGTGATCCTTGCCTGCGGTGCGGCGGGGCGCCTCGGGCTGCCCTCGTCGGGCTACCTGATGGGCACCTACGAGAACCCGACCAACGCCGGCGACGGCTATGCCATGGCCTATCACGCCGGTGCCGAGCTGGCGAACCTCGAGTGCTTCCAGATCAACCCGCTGATCAAGGACTACAACGGCCCGGCCTGCGCCTACGTCACCGGCCCCCTGGGCGGCTACACCGCCAACAGCAAGGGCGAGCGCTTCATCGAGTGCGACTACTGGAGCGGGCAGATGATGTGGGAGTTTCACCAGGAGCTCGAGGGCGGTAACGGCCCGGTGTTCCTCAAGCTCGATCACCTGGCCGAGGAAACCATCCAGAACATCGAAGAGATCCTGCACAGCAACGAGCGCCCCAGCCGTGGCCAGTTCCACGCCGGGCGCGGCACCGACTATCGCCAGCACATGGTCGAGATGCACATCTCCGAAATCGGTTTCTGCTCCGGGCATTCGGCCTCGGGGGTATGGGTCAACGAGAAGGCCGAGACCAGTGTCAAGGGCCTGTATGCCGCCGGTGACATGGCAGCGGTGCCGCACAACTACATGCTCGGTGCCTTCACCTACGGCTGGTTCGCCGGGATCAATGCAGCGCGTTACGTCGCCGGGCGCGAGCTGGCCGAGGTCGATGTGGCCCAGGTCGAGCGCGAGCAGGCGCGGGTGTTCGCGCCGCTGCAGCGCGAGCACGGCCTGCCGCCGGCGCAGGTCGAGTACAAGCTGCGGCGCATGGTCAACGACTACCTGCAGCCGCCGAAAGTGACCAAGAAAATGGAGATCGGCCTGAGCCGTTTCGCCGAGATCGAGCGCGACCTCGAGCAGATGAAGGCCAGCAACCCCCATGAACTGATGCGAGCCATGGAAGTAAGCGTGATCCGCGACTGCGCCGAGATGGCGGCACGGGCCTCGTTGTTCCGCCAGGAGAGCCGCTGGGGGCTGTACCACCACCGGGTCGATTTCCCCGAGCGCAACGATGCCGAGTGGTTCTGCCACTGCCATCTGAAGAAGGGTGAGGACGGCGAGATGACCAGCTTCAAGAAGCCGGTGGAGCCGTACCTGATTGCCCTGGATGCCGAGGAGCAGAGTGCCTACGACCGACTGCGGGTGAAGGCCGACGCCGCTTAGAGCGCCGCAAACCCTGTGGGAGCGGGCTTGCCCGCGAACCAGGGCGAAGCCCTGGCCATACCCGCAGTGACTTCTTCGCGGGCAAGCCCGCTCCTACAGGGGGCCGTGGACACCGTTACAGAGATAGAGGGCCAAAGGCCCCGAGGACCCCGTGAAATGGCCTACCAACCCCAGGAAATCTTCTTTCGCAGCAGCGCCCCGGTCACCATCGACGAAGACAAGTGCATCGCCGAGAAAGGCTGCACCGTCTGCGTCGAGGTGTGCCCGATGGACCTCTTGGCCATCAACCCAGCCACGCAGAAGGCCTACATGGCCTTCGACGAGTGCTGGTACTGCATGCCCTGCGAGAAAGACTGCCCGACCGGCGCCGTGAAGGTGGATATCCCCTACCTGCTGCGCTGAAAACACCCCCGCCATCCGGCGAACCACCGGACGCCCCTTTGCAATGCCCCTCGTTTCCCACCACCCAAGCCTGGTGGCGGAGACGATTCCAATACCTAGACGATTCGAGGGGAAACACCCATGCGCCTTGCAGCAACCGTGGCCGGCCTCGCGCTGGCGATCACTGGCCTGAACGCCAGCGCCGAAACCATCCGTGTGGCCATCGGCACCCAGGACACCACCATCAACTGCGCCACTGGCGGCCTGCTGATCCGTGAGCTGGGCCTGTTGGAGAAGTACCTGCCCCACGACGGCAAGTACAAGGACGCGACCTACCAGGTCGAGTGGAAGAACTTCACCAGCGGCGCGCCGCTGACCAACGAGATGGTCGCCGGCAAGCTCGACTTCGGCGCCATGGCCGACTTCCCCGGCTCGTTCAACGGCGTCGCCCACCTCGATGCCGGCAAGCGCAGCCTGTTCATCAGCGTGCTGTCGGGCAGCGTGCATGGCAGCGGCAACGGCATCGTGGTACCCGCCGCCTCCAGCGTGCAGTCGCTGGCCGAACTCAAGGGCCAGACCATCTCCGTGCCCTTCGCCTCCACCGCCCACGGCATGCTGCTGCGCGCCATCGCCGCCCAGGGCTGGGACCCGCAGAAGGATGTGCGGATCATCGCCCAGGCCCCGGAAATTGCAGGTTCTGCCCTGCGCAGCAACCGCATTGAAGCCCACGCCGATTTCGTGCCCTTTGCCGAGCTGTTTCCCAACCGCGGCTTCGCTCGCAAGATCTACGACGGCTCCCAGGCCAACGCGCCGACCTTCCACGGCGCACTGGTCGATGCGGACTATGCGAAGAAATACCCGGAGGTGGTCACCGCCTACCTGCGCGCCAGCCTTGAAGCCGATCGCCTGATCGCGGCCGAACCTGAAAAATACAGCGAGCTGATCGAGAAGGTCACCGGCATCGAGGCCGAGGTCAATTACCTGTTCCACGGCCCCCTCGGCCTGCAGACCCGCGATCTGACCTGGAAGCCCGAGTATCGCCAGGCCGTCGCCACCTCGATCGACACCCTCAAGCTGCTGAAAAAGACCGATCGCGGCCTGGACACCGACCGCTTCATCGACGACCAGTACCTCCGCGCCGCTTTCAAGCAGGCTGGCCTGGACTACGACAAGGCACTCAAGAACTATGCCCCATCGCCGTTGAATGCCAATGACGCCTTGACCGGCAAGCCGATCACCGACTTCAGCCGCCTGGCGCAGATCTGGGTGCGCGGCGAGGACAAGGTCCGTCATTACGCCTCGCCGGAAGCCGCCCTTACCGCCCTCGCCCAGCTCGAGCAGGAGGGCAAGGATATCCGCGCGATTTACGCCCAGGCCGCCGACAGCGGCATCAAGCTGTTGGCCAACCAGGCGTGGTTCGTGCGCAACGCCAAGGGCGAGCTGTCAGCCTTCCTGCTCAAGGACCAGGCCGAGCAGTACGCCAAGGCCCACGGCGGCGAAGCGCTGGACTTCGGTGACGCCAACCGCAAGCTTATCGCTCAGCGCTGAGTGAATGGAGCCGGGAGAATCCACATGAGCCGTTCCCTCGCGCGCTGGCCGTTGCGCCTGGCTTCGTTGCTGGCCTGCCTGCTGTTCTGGCAGGTGGCGGCCAGCCACAAGCTGAACTTCGGCCTGTTCACCTTCACCTATGTGCCGACGCCCGGCGCGGTGCTCGATGCGGCCTGGCAGCTGCTGGCCTCCAATGCGCTGCTGGCGCACCTGGGTAGCAGCCTGTCGCGGGTATTCGCTGGCTATCTGGCCGCAGCAGTGCTGGGGGTGGTGTTGGGGCTGTTGATCGGTCGCTCGAAATGGGCCGAAGACACCCTGCTACCGCCGCTGGAAGTGCTGCGGCCGATCCCGGCGGTGGCGTGGATTCCCCTGGCGATCCTGATGTTTCCGTCCTCGGAGCTGTCGATGGTGTTCATCACCTTCACCGGCGCGTTGTTCCCGATCCTGCTCAACACCGTGCATGGCGTCGAGGCGGTCGACCCACGGCTGGTCGCCTCGGCGCGCAGCCTGGGAGCAGGGCGCTGGGCGATCCTGCGGGAAGTGGTGCTGCCTGGTGCATTGCCAAGCATCGTCACGGGCCTGGCCATCGGCATGGGCACCTCGTGGTTCTGCCTGGTGACCGCCGAGATGATCTCCGGGCAGTTCGGCATTGGTTACTACACCTGGGAGTCCTACACCTTGCAGAACTACCCGGACATCATCGTCGGGATGTTGCTGATCGGCCTGTTGGGCATGGGCAGTAGTGCCCTGGTCAAGCGCCTCGGTGCGCTGGCCACGCCCTGGTACCGCGCGCGGAGGAGTTCGTGATGGGCCGTTATCAACAGGCGCCAACGCCGGGGCGTATCGAGGCGCAGGGCGTGTCGATACGTCTGGGGCAGGGCCGCGAGGCGTTCGAGGCCGTGCAGGCGCTGGATTTTGCCATCGCCCCGGGCGAATTCGTGTGCATCCTTGGCCCCTCCGGGTGTGGCAAGTCTACTCTGCTCGGTGCCCTGGCCGGCCACCTGATGCCGGCCGGCGGCCAGTTGCACGTCGATGGCCAGCCCATCGACGGCCCGTCGCCCGAGCGCGGCATGGTGTTCCAGCACCATACCCTGCTGCCCTGGCGCAGCGTGCTCGACAACGTCGCTTTCGGCCTGAAGATGCAGGGGGTGGCCAAGCCCGAACGCCAGCGCCGCGCCCATGAAATGCTTCAACTCGTGGGGCTTGCCGACTTCGCCGAGCGTTGGCCCAGCCAGTTGTCTGGCGGCATGCAGCAACGGGCCGAGATTGCCCGGGTGCTGATCAACCATCCGCGCCTGCTGTTGATGGACGAACCCTTCGGTGCCCTCGACGCACAGACCCGCTCGCGCATGCAGGAGTTGCTGCTGGATATCTGGACGCGCATCCGCACCACCGTGGTGTTCGTTACCCACGATATCGACGAAGCGCTGTTCCTGGCCGACCGCATCCTGGTGATGAGCCCGCGCCCTGGGCGCTTCATCGAAGACCTGCGGCTGGACTTCGCCCGCCCGCGTCGCGCGAGCCTGCTGACCAGCCCGGCGTTCACCCACCTCAAGCGTCACTGCCTGGCGCTGCTGCGCCATGAAGAAGGCCGCGAACTGCCGCGCCTGACACCGTTGGGCCTGCCCGACTCCGACCCTCCTGCGCTACGGATCGCCCTATGACTGATCGAATCACCGACAACCCCGACATCCTCGACCTGCTGCCACGCTTGGGCGATGGCGACGCTGGCGTACGGCGCATCGCGCTGATCGAGCTGGCCGATCTCGAAGACCCCGAAAGCCTGCCTTGGCTGACCGATGCGCTGCTGGTCGACACCCACGCCGAAGTGCGCGCCGAGGCCGCGCGCCTGCTGGAGGCCTGGGAGGAACCCGAAGTGGTGCAGGCCCTGTGTGCGGCGTTGGCCGATGCCGCCGAACCCGTGCGCCTGGCGGCGGCGCAGAGCTTGAGTGAGCTTAAGAGCTTGGAGGCAGGGCTGTTGATCTTGCCGTGGGTCAACCACGCCGAGCCTTTCGTGCGTGCCAGTGCCCTGCGCGCCCTGCGCGAGTTGCGCCTGGAAGAAGCTGCCGCACCTGCGTTGCTGGCGCTGGGCGATGGCGAGGCAGCGGTGCGCCGTGAGGCGGTGGGGATTCTTGGCTGGCTCAAGCATGAGCCAGCCTTGCCGGCCTTGGCGCGGCTGGCTGGTGAAGAGGTGGATACCGACGTGCGCCGCGCGGCCATCGGCGCGCTGGGCCTGGCCCGTGACGGCAGTGTATTGCCGGCGTTGATTGCCGCGCTGGGCGACCCCGCCTGGCAGGTGCGCGAAGAAGCTGCCACGACCTTGGGCAAGGTGGGCGAGGCGGAGGCGGGCAATGCACTGATTGCCGCGTTGAATGACAGCTATTGGCAAGTGCGTCTGCGGGCCGCCCGGGCGCTTGGCCGCCTGCGCCACCGCCCAGCGCTGGATGGCTTGGCCGTGCTGCTCGGCCATGGCATCGCCAACCTGCGCAAGGAGGCAGCCCTGGCCCTGGGCGAGCTGGGCGATGCGCGGGCTTTGGCGGTGCTGCGGGGGGGCGAAGACGACAGCGACCCCGAAGTGCGCAAGGCAATACGTATCGCCCTGGCGCAGTTGCAGGGTGTGGCGTGATGGATGTGCCCAGTGGCGTGTCGAACCAGCGCAGCGAGGGCGAGCTGGCGCTGCAATGGGGCGAGGTGCGCCAGGTGATCAGCCATGCTCGCCTGCGCGGTGCCTGCCCTTGCTCGCAGTGCCGTGCGGCGCGATTGCGCGGGGGGATCAGCCTGGTGGTGGAAGGTGTGCGGATAGAGCGCATCGAGCTGCAGGGATATGGCCTGCAACTGATGTTCAGCGATGGGCATGATCGAGGGATCTATCCCTGGGCGTATTTGCGCGAGCTGCAGTGACCTGGCAGGCTGCGTCGCGGGCAAGCCCGCTCCCACAGAAGTTGCACGCGAACCCAAGCCTCCAAGAGCAGGCTTACCCGCGAAGCACTCACAGTGCAATCAGCTCCGGCCGCAACCCCTCCACCCGGCTCGGCGCGGGCCTCAGATGGTCACCCGCCCCGGTGATCTGCTGCAGCACCTTTTCGCGCAGGCCGTGCAAGGCCACGCCCGTGCGCAAGCGCGGATGCGGCAGCTCGATCTCGACCACCGCCTTGATCCGCCCTGGCCGTGGCTCCAGCACCACCACTCGGTCGGCCAGATACGTGGCTTCTTCGGCATCATGGGTGACCAGCAAGATGGTCACCCCCGACCGTTCGCGAATCGCCAGCAATTCGTCCTGCAACTGCTGCCGGGTCAAGGCATCCAGTGCGCCGAAGGGCTCGTCCAGCAGCAGGATGCGCGGGCTTGCCACCAGCCCGCGGGCGATCGCCACGCGCTGTGCCATGCCTCCGGAAAGCTGGTGCGGATAGGCCGACTCGAACCCCGTCAGCCCCACCAGTTGCACGAACTCATGCACCTTGCGCGCTCGCTCGCCCTGGGTGAGCGGGTCGTTTACCAGGCCCAGGGCGATGTTTTGCTCGACCGTCAGCCAAGGGAACAGGCGATGCTCCTGGAACACGATGCCGCGTTCGCCGCCGATGCCGGTCACCGGCTGGCCGTCTATACGGATGCTGCCGTTGAAGTCGTTGTCCAGCCCCACCAGCAGGCGCAACAGGGTGGACTTGCCGCAGCCCGAGGCGCCCACGATGGCGATGAATTCACCTTCGTTGATCGACAGGTCGAAGCCGCGAATGGCCTCGAACGGTTGGCCGTCGACGCTGAAGGTCTTACCGACGTTTTCGAAGCTGACCAGCGGCGGGGTGGCGTCGGGTTGATTGGCGGCGTGCAGGGCCGAGGTGTTGAAGGCGTTCATGCGGTTCTCCAGCGCGTGGCGCGCGATTCGAGGCGTTGTCCGAGGTTGCCGAGCAGGGCACCGACCAGGCCGATCAGCACCATCGCGGCCATCACCTGGTCCATGCGAAACAGCTGTTGAGCGCCCAGCATCAGGCTGGCGATACCGCCGTCCGAAGGCATGAAGTATTCCGCGCCGATGGTGCCCAGCCAGGCGTAGATCAACGACAGGCGCAGGCCGGCGAAAATAGCCGGGGCGGCGCCGGGCAACACCAGCAGGCGCAGGCGATGGGGCAGGTCCAGGCGCAGTGTGCGTGCCGCTTCCCCAAGCTGCGGCGACAGGCTGGCAATGCCACGCTGGGTGGCGATCAGCAACGGGAAGAACGCTGCCAGCCCGACGAACACCAGTTTCGACCCTTCACCCAGGCCGAACCAGGCGGTCAGCAGCGGCACCCAGGCGAACAGCGCGACCTGGCGCAGCGCCGACAGGCTTGGCCCGAACAGGCGCTCGCCGGTGCGCGACAATCCCAGCACCAGGCCCACGGCAAAGCCTGCGCCCCCGCCGAGCAGCAGGCCGAGCAGGGTGCGCTGCAGGCTGCGCGCCATGGCGTCGGGGAGCGAGCCATCGAACAGGCCGCCAATCAGGCTGCGCAGCACCTCGAGCGGTGAGGTGAGGATATTGCCGTCGACCCAACCGAAACTGTTGCTGGCCTGCCACAACGCCAGCAACGCCAGCGGCAGTAGCCAGCCCTGCCAGGCGCGTGAGGTATCACGCAGGCGTTGTTCGCCGGTCGCCGATTGCGGCCAGTACAGCAGCCGGCGCTCCAGGTGCGAGAAGCCGTGTTCCATGCCGGCCCCGACCACACCGATCAGCAGGATGCAGAGAAACACCAGGTCGAGCATGAACAACTGCCGGCCCCAGACCATCAGGTAACCGATGCCTTCACTGGAGGCCAGCAGTTCCACTGCCAGCAATGAGGTCCAGCCGGTTGCCAGGCCCAGGCGCACGCCGGCCAGGAACGCGGGCAGGGCGGCGGGTAGCAACAGGCGCAGGAACAACAGGTGTGGCGGCAGGCGCAGTACGGCGGCGGCCTCGCGCAGCCGGGGCTGGGCGTCGCGTATACCGATCAGTGTGTGCAGGGTGACCGGTACCACCACGGCCTTGACCAGCACGACCAGCTTGAGCCATTCGCCGATGCCGAAGAACAGCATGAACAGCGGGATCCAGGCCAGTGTCGGGATCTGCGCGAGGGCGATGAAGGTGGGTAGCACCAGGGTTTGGGCGCGGCGAGAGCTGCCCAGCCAGGTGCCGAGCAACAGGCCGCTGACGATCCCGGCGAGCAGACCCCAGAGCAGGCGCTGCAGGCTTATCCACAGGTGGCCCCAGAGCTCGCCCGAGCCGTACTCCAGAGCCGTCTGCCAGACCAATGACGGAGCCGGCAGGATCTGCTCGCTCATCCAGTGCCGCTGGCTGGCCACCCACCACAAAAGCGCCACGGCGACCGGGATCACCCAAGGGATCGCCTTGTCTGCCCAGCCGCGCCTCGCGAAGGATACCCGCCAACCGCCCTGGCTCAACGCTGTCGTGCTCTCGCTCATCGATCCCTCTCTTGAAGCGTTTCAAGCTTATGCGCTAAAGGAATAAAAAATATTCAATGCCAATATCAAAGAAATAAGAGCATGCATCCTGTGCATCGGGAAGCCCCCGGACATTGCGTTTTGCTCATATTTGCGATGCGTCCTGCGCAAGCCGGGCGCAGAGCCGCGTCTTTGCTCATTTATAGCTTTCGGTTACTTGAGCATGAGTTTTCGGTCTTTGCCGGTTCTAAGCGGGGCGGCCTAGCGTTTGGCCAACGCGCCGGTCATCGCCGGCGGCAGCCTGCCAAGGAGCCACGCCATGAAAACCCCGTTCCGCCACCTATTGCTCGCCGCACTGTGCAGCGTCCTGCCGCTGACCGCTCAGGCCGCTGACAGCACCAGGCCCGAGGTCATCCGTATCGCCGTGCCTGACCTGAGCGCTGGCAGCAAACCCAGCGCCGGGGGCGTGGTCGATGTGCTACGTGATCAGCAACTGCTGGAAAAAGCCTTCGCCCAGGACGGCATCCGCATCGACTGGCGCTTCTTCAAGGGTGCCGGGCCTGCAGTCAACGAAGCTCTGGCCAACGGCCAGGCAGACTTCGCCTACCTGGGCGACCTGGCCGCGATCATCGGCAAGTCCAGCGGCCTGGACACCCATGTGCTGGCGGCCGGGGTGCGTGGGGTGAGGAGCTACCTGGGGGTGGTGCCGGGCTCCGGCATCCGCAGCCTGGCGGATCTGAAGGGCAAGCGCGTGGCGGTGTTCCGTGGCACCGCCAACCAGCTGTCGTTTGCCAGTGCCCTGGCCAGCCAGGGGCTCTCGGAGCGCGACCTGAAAGTCATCAACCTGGACTTCAACGCGTCCAACGCGGCGCTCGCCGCCAAGCAGATCGACGCCACCTGGGGCCTGTCGAACCTGCTGTCGCTGCGTGACCGCGGGCTGGTCGAGCTGCCGGTCAACTCGCGCGACCTCAAAGGCGCTGGCAGCACCCAGTCGGTACTGGTAGGCACGGGCGAGTTCATCCGCCAGCACCCGGACCTGGTCCAGCGCCTGGTCAGCACCCAGCAGCAGGCGGTGAACTGGCTGCGTGACGAGCGCAACCGTGAGGCGTACCTGGATCTGGTGTCGAGCACCGCCAACTGGCCGCGCAGCGTGCTCAGTGACGACCTGGCCCAGGAAAATCTCGCCCACTATTTCGATCCGCGCCTGGATGGCGAATTCGTCGGCCTGCTGCAGCAGGGCGTCGACCTGGCCGCCAAGGAGCGCCTGATTCGCCGCAGTTTCCAGGTATCCGACTGGATCGACCCCCGTTTCATCGATACCGCCCTGCAACAGGAACAGGCCGTCCAGGCCGCCCGCTGAATCCATCGTAAGGAGCACGACATGAGCAACGCCGCATTGGCCGCCGCGCCACAAGCCCTGGAACTCGATATCCATCCGGTCGCCGGCCGCATCGGTGCCGAAATCCGCAACCTGAAGCTGTCCGCTGATCTGGACACTGCCACCGTCGACGCCCTCCAGGCGGCGCTGGTGCGGTACAAGGTGATCTTCTTCCGTAACCAGACCCACCTCGACGACCAGGGCCAGGAAGCTTTCGCCAAGCGGCTCGGCGAGCCGATCGCCCACCCCACCGTGCCGGTGGTCGATGGCACCCGCTACCTGTTGCAGCTCGACGGTGCCGAGGGCCAGCGCGCCAACTCCTGGCACACCGACGTGACCTTCGTCGACGCCTACCCCAAGGCGTCGATCCTGCGCAGCGTGGTGGCGCCAGCCTCCGGTGGCGACACGGTCTGGGCCAACACCGCGAGCGCCTATCAAGAGCTGCCTGAACCACTGCGCGAGCTGGCCGACAAGCTCTGGGCCGTGCACAGCAACGAGTACGACTATGCCGGCGCCAAGCCGGATGTGGACCCCGAGCGGCTGGAGCGCTATCGCAAGGTGTTCACCTCGACCGTGTACGAGACCGAGCATCCGCTGGTGCGCGTGCACCCGATCAGCGGTGAACGGGTGCTGCAGCTGGGGCACTTCGTCAAGCGCATCAAGGGCTATTCACAGGCGGATTCGAACCACCTGTTCAACTTGCTGCAGGGGCATGTGACGCGTCTGGAGAACACCGTGCGCTGGCGCTGGCAGGCGGGGGACGTGGCGATCTGGGATAACCGCGCGACGCAGCACTATGCGGTGGACGATTACGGCACCCAGCCGCGGATCGTGCGGCGGGTGACCCTGGCCGGTGAAGTGCCGGTGGGGGTGGATGGTCAGTTGAGTCGGACCACACGCAAGGGGTGATCCTGTAGCGGGTGTGTCGGCTTCTTCGCGGGCAAGTCCGCTCCCTGTGGGATCGCGCTTGCCCGCGAAAAGTCCACGACCGATCCCTAACCTTCCCCGTCACAAGCAATCAACTGCCGCACCAACCCCTGCGCCAATGGGGACAACCCATAGCCCACCCGGCTGACGATGCCGTAGCGGGTATGGCAAGCCTCTTCCTGTTCCGCCGTCAGGTCCACCAGTTCCAGCGCCACCAGCCGCTCTTCGTCCTGATAAGGCCGCAAGTTGCCCCGGCAGGCGATGCCGATGGTGTCTGACTGCATCACCACGTTGAGCAGCGCATAGCCATGCTCGCACTCCACGTTGGGCAGGAAGTCCTGGCGGCCGCTCATCTCGCTGAGCACCTTGCGGATGTTCGGCGGGCGCAAGGTGGTGGCCATCGGGTAGTCGAACAGGTCACGCGCGCGCACCTCGTTGCGCTCGGTCAGCGGATGCCCGGCGCGGCAACAGAAGTACCAGCGTTGCGGCGTGAGTTTGTGCACCCGGTAGTCCGGGTCGGCTTCGAACTGACGGGTGTCGGCGACGAAGAACTCGATCTCCTCGGCCATCAGCCTGCGGTTCAACGCCTGCCAGTTATCCACCTGGAAGCAGGTGCGCGCCGCCGGAAACTCGGTCACGAAGCGCGCCACCGCGCGCGGCACCAGCCCACCGGCAGGCGCCGGCCCCGAACCGAAGCGCACCATGCCGGTCGTCGCGCCATTGAACTGGTTGATCTCGTTGACCAGGTTGTGCGCGCCATGCACCAGGCGCCGCGAATGCTCCAGTACCAACTGGCCCTGGCGGGTCGGTGCCAGCTCCTTGCTGGCGCGGTCGACCAGGCGACAGCCGACGTTGTGCTCCAGCGTCTGGATGCTGCGGCTGAAGGCCGATTGCGACAGGTTCACGGCCGCGGCGGCGGCGACGAAGCTGCGGTGCTCGACCAGGGCGATGAAGTGGCGAAGCTGACGGAGATCGATATGCATTTTCTACATGAAAACTTTCGGTGAAATGCAATTGCTGACAAGGGTTGTGAACCTTATAAATGCAGTTACTTATTCCACAAAATATGAAATGCAAATATTTATATCTCTTAAAAGAATATAAGCCCCTCTGACTGCGATTCGGTTCCGTCAACGGAAATGCTCGCCAGGGCCCATGCCTCAAGGAGCATCTGCATGTCGCGAGTTTTCCGTTGGCCGACGCGTGCGTCGCTGTTCACCCTGCAACCCCTGGCCGCTGGTGTGCTGTTGGCGACCGCCGGTCATGTCCTCGCCGAGCCGGCGCCTGCCGACGCTGCGCCCACCGTCGAACAGGACGCCAAGCTTGGCACCGTCACGGTCAATGCCCGGCGCCGCGAGGAAACCTCGCAGAGCGTGCCCACGCCCATCAGCGTGCTGGGCAGCGAAACTCTGGAAACCCAGCGTATCTACCGAGTGCAGGACCTGCAGCAGCTGGTGCCCAGCACCAATGTCGCCTACGTCCATGCGCGCCAGTCGAGCATCTCGATCCGCGGCCTGGGCAACAACCCGGCCAGCGATGGCCTCGAAGGCAGCGTCGGGGTGTATCTGGACAACGTCTATCTGGGGCGCCCCGGCATGGCCGTGTTCGATCTGCTCGACGTCGAGCAGCTCGAAGTGCTGCGTGGCCCGCAGGGCACGCTGTTCGGCAAGAACACCACGGCCGGGGTACTCAACATCACCACACGCAAGCCGACCTTCCAGCGCGAGGGCAGCGTGCAATCGTCGTTGGGCGAGGACGGCTACTGGCAAACGCAAGGCAGTTTCTCCGGCCCGATCACCGACACCCTCGCCGGGCGCATCAGCGCTTATCGCACCGAGGACGACGGCTATGTGAAGAACCTCTACAACGGCGACGATCTCAACGGTGGCAAGCGCCAGGGTTTTCGCACCCAACTACTGTTCAAGCCCAGCGATACCTTCAACCTGCGCTGGATCGGCGAGTACAACGAAGAGGACTCCAACAACGGCATCCTCAGCCTCTACAGCACCGGCCCGACCATCAACGGCGTCAACCGCTACGAAAGCCTGGCCAGCCAGGCTGGCGCTACCTTGGTGTCGGGCAAGAAGCGCAAGGTCAACTTCGATGCCGACCAGATGGTCAAGGTGTTCCAGGGCGGCACTTCGGTCGAGGCCAACTGGACGCTGCCCAACGACTTCACCCTGACCTCGATCACCGCCTACCGCTGGTGGGATTTCACGCCACGCAACGACGACGGCCTCAACGTGCCCGCCGCCTACAACGCGGGCGTGTCGGTGCGCGACAAGCAGTACTCGCAGGAACTGCGCCTGGCCTCGCCCACCGGCGGCTTCTTCGACTACGTGCTGGGGGCCTACTACTTCAAGCAGGACCTGGACAACAAGTCGTTCACCTATTACGGCCCCCAGGCCGACATCTGGAACGCCACCCCGGCCGGTGCCTTGGCCAACGTCACCACCCTCGGCAACGGCCACATCAATACCGACAGCTATGCGTTGTTCGCCCAAGGCACCTGGCACCTGACCGAGCGCCTGGACTTCACCGCAGGCGTGCGCGGCACCTATGAAGAGAAGAATGCCTGGGTGACCCGCGACGATCCCTTTGGCGGTGCCGCGGTCACCGGTGCAGCAGCGACAGCACGCCAGGGCCGGGTCGGGGCCTACGATTCGGGCGACCTCAGCCAGTACAGTTTCGCGCCGTCGGGGCTGCTGAGCCTGAGTTACCGCTTCAACGACGAGGTGCTTGGCTACGCCAGCCTTTCGCACGGCGAAAAGTCGGGTGGCGTGAACCTGACCGTCGGCGCCGCCCCGCGCCTGGGCACCGACTCGCTGCAGGTCGGCACCGAGCGGATCAACAACGCCGAGCTCGGGGTCAAGAGCACGCTGCTCGACAACCGCCTGCAACTCAATGCCAACCTGTTCTGGGCGCAAGTACATGGCTACCAGGCCAACGTCTACGACCAGGTCAATCGCGTGCAGTACCTGGCCAACGCCGGCAGCGTGCGCTCGCGTGGTTTCGAATTCGAGGCCACGGCCGTGCCATTGCGCGGCCTGACCTTGAACTTCAACGGCTCGTGGAACGACGTGCGCTACACCGAGTACAAGGACGCCCCGTGCCCGCCGGAGGTCAGCCTGGTCAACGCCGCCGCGACTTGCGACCTGTCCGGCCACCAGGTGGTCGGTGCCTCCAAGTACATCGCCAACCTCAACGCCCAGTACAAGTGGCAACTGGCCGAGCGCATCGAGCCCTATGTCACCGCCAGCTACGCCTTCCGCTCTCGCGCAGTGGGCACCATCGACGACTCGGACTACGGCCAGATCCCCAGCTACGCCATCGTCAACCTCTCCACCGGCGTGCGCCTGGACCAGGGCGACGGCGTGCTCGACCTGTCGCTGTGGGTGAAGAACGCCGGCGACAAGACCTATTTCACCAGCCTGTGGAATTCCGCCAACGGCGGCTATGCCGGCGTGCTCGGCACGCCGCGCACCGTGGGCGCCACCGCCCGCTACGACTTCTGAGGACAAGGAGCTTTGCCATGAACGCCAAGACCGAAACCCCCGCACTGCCCGAGGGCGCCTGCATCACCGCCAAAGTGCCCACCGACGACCAGGCGCTGCTCGGGGACATCGTCGTCAACCCTTACCGCCTGGCGCCGCTGACCGCGATCATCCGCGACGGCGGGCGCACCATCAGTAACGCCCATGTGCGTGTGCTGGGCCGTGGCGAGCGGGGTGTGGACATCGCCTATGACGTTTCCGACCGCTCGCTGTGGACTTACGGCGGTATCCCGGTGTTCGGGCTCTACCCGGACCACGTCAACCAGGTCGAGGTCAGCTACAAGCTCGACGGCGAGCGCGTGCGTGAGCGTTATGAAATCTACGCCCCGGCCGTGCGCCTGCCGGTCGTGGCGAAACAGACGGCGGCGCTGCCGCTGGTCGAACCGATCAAGGTGGCGCCGGGCTTCGAGAAACGTCTCTACCTGTTCAACCACCTGCTGGGCGAGATCCCCGGTGGCCGTGCCTTCAAGTGGAACGGCCTGGGCGGTGCTGCCGAGTGGGATCAGGTCGGCAACAACTGGATCGCCGACAGCAATGGCGATGTGCGCTGGTACCTGGATATCGAGCAGATCCACGACTCCAACCGCCGCGATGGCCTGGGGGGGACCATGGGCTTCCAGCAGACCCGCGACGGCAAGCTGATCTGGGGCCAGGGCCAGACCTACTCCAAGTTCGACCTGCTGGGGCGGCGTGTCTGGCAGCGCAACCTGCCGGACAAGTTCGCCGACTTCTCCCACGAGATCCGCGAAACGGCACAGGGCACCTACCTGCTGCGGGTGGGCACCAGCGACTACCGGCGTCCGGACGGCAAGCGCGTGCGCTCGATCCGCGACCACATCATCGAGGTTGACGAGGCGGGGGATGTCCTGGACTTCTGGGACCTCAACCAGATCCTCGACCCCTACCGCGGCGACCTGCTGGAAACCCTCGGCAAGGCGGCGATCCACTTGCCGGCGGGCGTGCACAAGCAGGACGAGCGCCTGGCCAACGAGCTGGCCGAAGGCGACCTGCCGTTCGGCGACACTCCCGGCGTCGGCACCGGGCGCAACTGGGCGCACGTCAATGCCATCGACTACGACGCCGATGACGACAGCATCATCGTTTCAGCGCGTCATCAAGGGGTGGTGAAGATCGGGCGTGACAAGCAGGTGAAGTGGATCCTCGCCTCGCCCCAGGGCTGGCCCGTGCGGCTGAAGGCCAAGGTGCTGACGCCAGTTGGCGGCGATGGCTTCGACTGGTCGTGGACGCAGCACACCGCCTGGCTCACCGGCAAGGGTACGCTGACCGTGTTCGACAACGGCTGGGGCCGCGATTTCGCCCCGACCAAGCTCAGCGGCAACTACAGCCGCGCAGTGGAATACCGGATCGATGAGGCCAAGGGCACGGTCGAGCAGGTGTGGGAGTACGGCAAGGAGCGAGGTGACGAGTGGTATAGTCCGATCACTTCGGTGGTGGCCTACCGTTCGGAGACCGATACCCAGTTCATCTATTCCGCCTCGGTGGGCTACCTGACGCCGGAGAAGCTCACCACTACTGTGCTCAATGAGGTGCGCCGGGGGACCCAGGAGGTGTTGGTGGAGTTGAAGGTGCACAGCCGTCAGCCGGGGAGTGTGGGGTATCGGGCTTTGGTGATCGAGCTGGACAAGGCCTTCTGATAAAGCGGCATCACATTTTCGTCAGCTCGATCGTCTAACCTTTGCTGGCCCTATCGCGGGACAAGCCCGCTCCCACAACCTGTGGGAGTGGGCTTGTCCCGCGATAGGGCCAGCGCTGTCTAAAGACCATTCGTTCTTTTTTTCGAACAGCCTATTGTCCAACACCCCAGCACCCGCTTAGCATTCGTTTGAGATTTCAAACGCTCGCTACCCAATATTGAACACTTGGCTCGTTTGGGTGCCAGAATTCCTGACGGCAGCCCCACCAGGGGCGCCTTTCAACAATCAACAAGACGTTCCGTGCCAGCGCGGCGCGGTCAAGGGAAGCCGACATGCAGCTCAAAGACGCTCAGTTGTTCCGCCAGCAAGCCTTCATCAACGGTGAATGGCTGGATGCGGACAGCGGTCAGACCATCAAGGTGACCAACCCGGCCACCGGCGAAGTCATCGGTACCGTGCCGAAGATGGGGGCTGCGGAAACCCGTCGCGCCATCGAAGCCGCCGACAAGGCCCTGCCGGCCTGGCGTGCCCTGACCGCCAAGGAGCGTTCGAACAAGCTGCGCCGCTGGTTCGAGCTGATGATCGAGAACCAGGACGACCTGGCTCGCCTGATGACCACCGAGCAGGGCAAGCCGCTGGCCGAAGCCAAGGGCGAAATCGCCTATGCCGCCTCCTTCATCGAGTGGTTCGCCGAGGAAGCCAAGCGCGTCTACGGCGACACCATCCCAGGTCACCAGCCAGACAAGCGCCTGATCGTCATCAAGCAGCCGATCGGTGTCACCGCGGCCATCACCCCGTGGAACTTCCCGGCGGCGATGATCACCCGTAAAGCCGGCCCGGCCCTGGCCGCTGGCTGCACCATGGTGCTCAAGCCTGCTTCGCAGACCCCATACTCCGCCCTGGCCCTGGTCGAGCTGGCCACCCGCGCCGGTATCCCGGCTGGCGTGCTGAGCGTTGTTACCGGCAGCGCCGGTGAAGTCGGCGGCGAGCTGACTGGCAACTCCCTGGTACGCAAACTGTCCTTCACCGGCTCGACCGAAATCGGTCGCCAGCTGATGGAAGAATGCGCCAAGGACATCAAGAAGGTTTCCCTGGAGCTGGGCGGCAATGCTCCGTTCATCGTGTTCGACGACGCCGACCTGGACAAGGCGGTCGAGGGCGCGATCATCTCTAAGTACCGCAACAACGGCCAGACCTGCGTCTGCGCCAACCGAATCTATGTGCAGGACGGTGTCTACGACGCGTTCGCCGAGAAGCTCAAGGCTGCCGTTGGCAAGCTGAAGATCGGTAACGGCCTGGAAGAAGGCACCACCACTGGCCCGCTGATCGACAACAAGGCGGTCGCCAAGGTCCAGGAGCACATCGAGGACGCCGTCTCCAAGGGCGCCAAGGTGCTGTCCGGCGGCAAGCTGATCGAAGGCAACTTCTTCGAGCCGACCATCCTGGTCGACGTACCGAAGACTGCCGCCGTCGCCAAGGAAGAGACCTTCGGCCCGCTGGCGCCGCTGTTCCGCTTCAAGGACGAGGCCGAAGTCATCGCCATGTCCAACGACACCGAGTTCGGCCTGGCTTCGTACTTCTATGCCCGCGACATGAGCCGCGTGTTCCGCGTCGCCGAGGCCCTGGAATACGGCATGGTCGGTATCAACACCGGCCTGATCTCCAACGAAGTCGCGCCGTTCGGCGGTATCAAGGCCTCGGGCCTGGGCCGCGAAGGTTCCAAGTACGGCATCGAGGACTACCTCGAAATCAAATACCTGTGCATCAGCGTCTGATGCGCTAAGGGCTTTACCTCTGCCAGCGGGGCGCGAGAGCGACGTCTCGCTGGTTTTTTTGACATGCAGTACCTGGTGGCCAGGGCGCCGGTGACAGTCGATCAACGAATACTGTTCGCAGGCACACCCAGCCACCCCCGAATAACAGCGCCGTCAGAGTCGGCGCGAATGAGGGCATTATGAGCAAGACCAACGAATCCTTGATGCAACGCCGTGTCGCCGCCGTCCCACGTGGCGTCGGCCAGATCCACCCGATCTTCGTCGAGTCGGCGAAGAACTCCACGGTGATCGACGTTGAAGGCCGCGAACTGATCGACTTCGCCGGCGGCATCGCAGTACTGAACACCGGCCACCTGCACCCGAAAGTGGTCGCTGCCGTTCAAGAGCAGCTGACCAAGGTCAGCCACACCTGCTTCCAGGTGCTGGCCTACGAGCCTTATGTCGAGCTGTGCGAAAAGATCAACAAGCTGGTTCCGGGTAACTTCGACAAGAAGACCCTGCTGGTTTCCACCGGCTCCGAAGCCGTTGAAAACGCCGTGAAGATCGCCCGTGCCGCCACTGGCCGTGCCGGTGTGATCGCCTTCACCGGTGGCTACCACGGTCGTACCATGATGACCCTGGGCCTGACCGGCAAGGTCGTGCCGTACTCCGCAGGCATGGGCCTGATGCCAGGCGGCGTGTTCCGTGCCCTGTTCCCGAGCGAGCTGCACGGCGTGAGCGTCGATGACGCCATCGCGTCGGTCGAGCGCATCTTCAAGAACGACGCCGAGCCACGCGACATCGCTGCGATCATCCTCGAGCCAGTACAAGGCGAAGGCGGTTTCCTGCCAGCGCCGAAAGAGCTGATGCAGCGCCTGCGCGCCCTGTGCGACCAGCACGGCATCCTGCTGATCGCCGACGAAGTGCAGACCGGCGCTGGCCGTACCGGCACCTTCTTCGCCATGGAGCAGATGGGCGTCGCGCCTGACCTGACCACCTTCGCCAAGTCCATCGCTGGCGGCTTCCCGCTGGCCGGTGTGTGCGGCAAGGCCGAATACATGGACGCCATCGCCCCAGGCGGCCTGGGTGGCACCTACGCCGGTTCGCCGATCGCCTGCGCCGCGGCCCTGGCCGTCATCCAGGTGTTCGAGGAAGAGAAACTGCTGGACCGCAGCAAGGCCGTTGGCGAGCGCCTGACCGCCGGCCTGCGTGAAATCCAGAAGAAGCACTCGATCATCGGTGACGTCCGTGGTCTGGGTTCGATGATCGCCGTGGAAGTGTTCGAGAAGGGCACCCACACCCCGAACGCTGCCGCCGTGGCCCAAGTGGTCGCCAAGGCCCGTGACAAGGGTCTGATCCTGCTGTCCTGCGGCACCTACGGCAACGTCCTGCGGATCCTGGTTCCGCTGACCGCCGAAGACGCCCTGCTGGACAAAGGCCTGGCCATCATCGAAGAGTGCTTCGCTGAACTGGCTTGATCGCCGATCCGCGTAGCCGATAAAAAACGCCCAGGCATTGCCTGGGCGTTTTTTTTCAACCTGAGGATCAGGTGCTCGAAGGGCTGGGAGGTGTCCAGTCGGCAGCAGGGAAGAAGCGTTCGACCAGGGCGTCGTTCTTGAGCATGGCGGCGTACTCGTCGCGCTTGAACGGGTTGCCAGTGCGCAAATCGTATACCGGGTGCACCACGGGCGCTGTGCTCGGGATCTCCTTGAGCTTCACATTGACGAAGCGGAAGTCGTCACCCACGACCTCGCCGATGTCTTCGATCTCGAAACGGCACCCTGGCGGGAACAGGGTTTCCGCCTCTGTTTTTGTCCATGACAGGGGTGCTATGGGCACCCCGCTCTGGTATTGGCCCGCGGGTATCTCGAAAACCACCGATGTGTCGTCGAACGTGCCCTTCACGATGTCCGGTGAGGAGAGCTCATCGCTGGCAAAAGTGCGCACCACGTAGGGGTTTTCGGTAAAGGATGTCAGGTCCGAGTTCACCAGCACATCGCCCTTCTTGAGTTTTCCGCTGCGAAAGTGCGCGCCCGATGTGCTTCTCGTTCCGTTGCCTCCGCGGTAGAGAGCGACCGTGTTGCTCTTGGGCAGGGTTTCCAGCGAGTCCACCAGCTTGTCGACGAACGTGTCCGAGTCGCAGAACGGGAACTCATGCACCCCGCGGCGCAGGTAGCTGTTGATTTGCGAGCTTTCATCCGTGTAGTTGCCGATGAGGCGGTTTACGTAGTCTTCGTCTTCCTTGTAGGTGTAGGTAATCCCTTCGTCGGTTTGCAGGCACTCGAAGTCAAGTTCATCCATGTGCGCATCTTCGCCATCTTCCAGGCGGGCGATGTCGGTATCGTCCAGCAGCGCGCGATGGCGGGCCTGGGCCTGGTTCGAGAGCAGTTCGCTTTGTGCCGCGTCCTCTTTCATGTGGGTATCCCAGAAGCTCGAGCGATCGCTGGGCAGGCTCACGACGTTGTCGCCACTCGCCACAGGTGGAGTCAAGGTTTCAGGCGGGGGTACCAGGTTGTTATCGCCAGGATTCCCTCCCCGCAACCCACGACTGTCGACGCGCTTCCAGGTACCGTCCGCCTGGCGCGCCAATGGCTGGCGTCCGAAGAAGGCGAAGGGATTGTCCGGGTCGATGATCGACCATTGCGCGGTATGCGCATCGAATTGCACCTGGAACACCTGGTCGTCGATCTGCACGTAGGGGCGGCCATTGACCAGGGTGATGCCTTGCGCGTGTGTGCCACTGGCCGGTGTGCCACCTTCCAGCGAGATGGCGACGGCGTGCTTGTCGGGGGCTGGCTGAACTACAGCGTTTTCCGCGTGCTCCACCGGGGTCCAGTCGCCCAGTTTGTCCTGCCTGGCGTAACGTCCGGTGTCGATCAGTTCACCGCCCGCGTTACGTCTGGCGATCCGCGCCAACCCCTGGGTAGAAGGGGAGCCGAGCAGTACCGACTGGCCCTTCAGCTCGACGGGCTTGAGCTCACGCTCGGTGAGACCGAGCACTGCCGCTTTCGTGTCTGCCCAGCGCCGTGGTTGGCTGGGCAGCCGCTCGGCATTGCGCAGCAGGCTGCCAAAACCTTTCATGCCGTGCGCCAGGTCACCATAGGCGCCTGCGCCGTTGAGCAGCGAAGACAACAGGTACAGGCTCGCGGTGCCGGCATCGCGATTGATGAATGCGCTCAGTGCGCCGACATAGTCGCGCAGGGCAAGTGCGGCGCCCACTGTGAAGGCAGCGGGCGGGAAGGGCAGCGTCACGATCTGGGCCACCGTTTCCAGCGTGTTCCAGACGATGCTCGCGATCATATCGGCGCGACCCTTGGTGACATCGCGCACATCGACGATGCGCTGGCGCAGCCCATCGTCGTAGCACAGGATGCGCAGGTCGTCCGTGGGGGCTTCGGGCACGCTTGGCACCGGGCTCGCCCCGCCCTCGCGCAGGTCCTTGAACAGGAAGGCCAGCAGTTGCCCGGCTTGCCTGCGACTGCGGTCCTTGTAGTAGTCGATCATCCCTGGGGTGGCGAGCGACTGGACGAAGCTGCTGAAGGGCCGAAAGTCGATGCCGTCTGCAGCCGCGGGAGTGTAGAGCAACGTCTGCGAGGGTTGCCCTTCCGGCGACTTGAGCAGGTAGCAACCGTGGATGATTTCTTCGCGGTAGGGCGGGGTCTTGTCCATGATCCGGTAGAGCGCGTTGAACAACTTGCCGATTGCCGGCTCGTCGGCCAGGAACTCGTTGTCGATACGCACTACCAATCGGTAGAACGCATGACGCTTGCGCTGGGTGTCGGCAGTCTGGTGCATGCTCTGGATGCTCGCCAGCACCCAAGCGTACTGGTCGGCATCCAGATGCCCTTGCAGGAGGCTGCGCAGCGCCGCCAGTTGCATCTGCAGTTGTACGATCAACACGCTCTGCCGACGACGCCAGGCGTAGCCGGTGTGTCTGGGGGAGAGCAGGGTCTCCTCGATCAGGCTGACGTAGCGGTCGGATACCCACTGACCGCGTACGGAGCCTGTGACCGACTGCGGCGTCAACGCCGAAAGATCAACCCCGTCGGGGCCTTCGAGGGTTGCCGTGGTATCGGCTGTGGCCGTGAACAGGCCCAGGCTGTCGTCATAGCCGTTGCGCAGCAATTGGGTGTAGGTAAGGGTCTCCCTGGGTGACTTGATGATCACGCTGTCCGGATCGATGCTGTCGTCGTTGTTGCCGAGCAACTGCTTGAGTTTGTCCTGGGCCTGGGCGTGGACATACGCCTCGAAATCCGGCAGTTGCGCATGCTTGGCCTTGGCATACTGCTGCTCTGCAGCCTGGATCTGGTCTTCCAGGCGTGTCAGCTGGCCACGCTGGGAGGCACTGGCCGCCAGCAACCAGGCGGGCGCGCGCGCGGCTGTGTTGGCCTCGGCAACCTCGATGCGGTTCTGGGTCAGGGCTTTGACCCCCTCCTGGCCAGTGAAGCGCACCAGTGTCAAGAACTGCTCGTAGAGCTTTTCCGGAGTAGGGATCTGCTGAGACTGCCCGTAGATATCCAGGTACCAGGTGTCCCAGACCTGCGTCTCGGTGCTGGCTGGCTGTTGCTGTGTTTGCGGGAATGGCTTGTTGGCGATCTGAGTGATCAGGGCGGCGAACGAGGTGCGCTGCTGGGCTATCACGTTCTGCAGCAGGTAGGCCCGCGTGTCCGCTTCTGCGAACCAGCCCACCACCTCGACGAGCAACTGCCGTTCGCTGTCGAAACCCAGCACCGGCTTGTGCGGATGATGCGGGCAGCAGAGCAGCAGGCGTTGCAGGGCGCCCTCGGCGTCCTCCTGGCGCACCAGCAGCGCGTCGCTGAGCAGGTACTGGTCGGCCAGGAGCAGGTTGGCACTGGACAACCTGTCGTAGCCCGTGCCGCTTCCGGCCGCGAAGGTTGCCAGCGTCTGCTGGTCCTCGGGCTTGATCTGGCCTTGCAGGCGTGCGCACCAGGCTTGGGCCGCGATCTGCTGCAAGAGCGCGGCGTTCATCAGCGACCTGCTGCTTTCTTGCTTGTGTGCGGCTCTCTGAGCGGGGGCGAACTTGCCGTGCAGCGCCAGTGTTTCGATCAGCTTGCAAACATAAGCGGGCGTGAGTGTGGCGTACGCCTCAGGCAGTGGCCGGTCTTGTTGCTCGAAGCGCGTGGCGGTGATGAATTCCGACGCCGGTTGGTCGTCGCCGTCGTGCAGGCCCTGCAACGCCAGGTGCACAAGGCTGCGCCGGATCTCGTAGGGGGCGGCGGTTTCGGGCAGCGTACGCTTGGTCACGAGCATGATCTGCTCGGGGTCCAGATCCAGGCCCAGGTCGTTGGCGATACTGCTGCGCAGATGGGTCGCGGCGAAGCTTTCGATGCTGTCGCAGCCGCCCAGCGCACTGAGCATGGCGGCACGCGCGTGGTCGTATTCCTGGAGTGCCTTCAGGCATTGATTGGCCTGGTCCTCAGGCGCGTATCGCAGCCAGTCGGGCGCTTTGGGCGGCGTCTTGAGCGCTTCGCCGAGGGTGGCGTCGAGCGCGCTGCCAGGCCCGAGGGCAAGTGGCAGGCGCAGGGCATCCTCGACGCGCCCGGAACGGGATTCACCAGGCGCCAGCCCGGCCTGCGAGGCGTGCTTGATATCGTGCAGTTGCAGGCTGCGCAGTTGTCGATGCAGCTCGGCAAAGGCCTTGCGCGGTGCGGGCCTGATCACCCAGTGGCGCTGTTCGTAGGTTTGCACTGCCGATGCCCGGGTCATTGCGAGGCGCTGCGTGCGGGGCAGGGTATCGGTGATGCTGGCCCTGGCCACCGGCTGGTTCATCAGCGCGGTCAGCGCTGCGAGTGCCAGGTCGCGCGTGGCGAAGGCGGCCCATTGCCGGCCTGCCAGCCACACGAGGGTCGGGCCGCTGTCCAGGTTGAACATCAGGCAGCCATGCAGTGTGGCTGTGCGGCTTGCCTCGAGCTTGAGGCTCAGGGTGCTGATGGTCAGGTCATTCTGATCGAGCGAAGCGGGCAGGCAGGTGGCATAGATCGGGTGGATCCTGCCGGCGGCGATCTGGACATCGAGCAATTGGCGCAGCGTGGCCTCGATATCTTCGATGTGACACTGGCGCCTCGTCATGGCGGGCTTTTCGAGCGACTCCCAGTAGGCGTGCAGGGTGCTCCTGATCGTCAGCTCGATGCTCGCAGCTTCTGCGTCTGTCAGTGCCTGGTCCAGATTGGCGAGCCCTATGCGCTCAAGCGAGGGGTGCTCTTCAAGGCGTTGGTCGATGCGGGTGCGCAGGGTCGAAAGGGCGTGTTGGGTGACGGATGAAAGGTTGAGCGTCATGAGCTCCTCGCTGGCCGTGCGTGTTGTACGGCTTTGTGATGGGGGCATCACTAGAGCCGGGCGGGCGCTGGGCGAGGTGGTAGTTAATGCATGCACGGATGCTGCGACGAAGATGAACAAACTGTGAACTGCATGCCATCGCGGGTTTTTTTATGCCAATTCGCGGCAGGTGGCGCTATGGTTAACCGATGGACGTATTTGGAAGCGGCGATGGACTGCGTGTCAGGATTATTCAGGAGTTGCCCATGAGCGCTGCAGACCCCCTCCCACCCCGCGTGCTGATCGCCGAGAGCGATCCCTGGGTGCGCGACATGCTTCGCGAGATGCTGCTCAGCGTGCGCTGCGATGCCCGTCTGGAAGTCTGCGCCGATGGCTCCCAGGCCCTGACGGCGCTGTCGAGCAAGCCCGACCTGATCATCGCCGCCCGAGAGCTGTCCGGTGTCGATGGCCTCGACCTGTTGCGCAAGGTGCGCGCCAAGAGCGACAAGCCTGGGCTGCCGTTCATCCTCATGAGCGAACGCACCGACAGCGCCAGTGTGAAAGAAGCGCTGCCGCTGCATCCCACCGCCTACCTGAGCAAACCGCTGAACCTGGACAACCTGCGCAAACGCCTGGAAAACCTGTTGCTCGAAGTCGGCGAGCAGATCGCCTGCCCGGTGCCGCCCCTTCAGCCGGGTGCCAGCCTGCCGGCCTACCTCGAGCAGCGCCGCGCTACTGCCGATGGCGGCCCGCTGTTTGCCGATGTACAGGTGGCGATCAAGCGCGCCCTCAACCCGCAGGGCCTGAACCTGCGTGTGCTGGAAGAGGAAGTGCGCAATGACCCGCAGATCACCGGGGTGCTCATCGCCGCGGCCAACAGTGCCGCCATGCATAGCGATGCGCCGGTGCAGACCCTGCTGCAGGCGCTGAACAAGCTGGGCAGCACCCAGAGCATGAACCTGATCCTGGGCCTCACGCTGAAGCGCAGCGCACGCTTGAGCGACCCGCTGCTGGCGCAGCATGCCGCGCGCTTCTGGAACATCTCGCTGCATACCGCCGAATTCGCGCGTACCTTGGCACGCATGCTCGAGCTGGACCAGGAGCGCTGCTACTGCGCGGGCCTGCTGCATTGCCTGGGTGACCTGGCCGTGTTGCGTACCCTGCAGGAGTGGCGTCTGGCCGGTGGCGAGCTGGACGAAGACCAGGTGCAGTTGTCGCTCAATGAGTTTGGCGCGCCATTCGGTTCGGCCCTGCGCACCCGCTGGCGCCTGCCGCTGAACCTGCGCGAGCTGATCGCTGCGATCTATCAGCTAGGTGGTGGCGTGTATTCGCGAGAGATTCTGGCGATGAACCTGGCCGGCCAGTTGTCGCGGGCGCTGCCGACCCAGGGCAACGAGAAGATCGCCAGCAGCAAGACCGCACGCCTGCTCAAGCTCGGCCTGCCTGAGCTCAACCGCCTGCGCGAGCCACCCGCGCCGCCGGCGGTGATCACAACGCCTGAGGTCGAAGCCGCGACCGTTGAAGCTGAGGTTGTGGAAGAGATGCCTCAGGCCCCGAACACCGACGAAGACAGCGCCACGGAAAAACCGTGAGCGCTACCGCTCACCCGCGCACGATCTGGTTCTTGCCCTGGCGCTTGGCCTGGTACATCGCCGCGTCGGCGCGACCGAACAGGTTGTCCAGGTCGGTGTCCTGATCGCTCAGCTCGGTCAGCCCCTGGCTCACGGTCACGCCGTAGGTCTGCTGGCCGTAGGTGAAGCTCAGGCGCTGGATTTCTCGCTGCAAGCGCTCGGCGATCTGCTCGGCGACCTGTGCCGTGCAGCCTGGGAATACCGCCGCGAATTCCTCGCCGCCAATACGGCCGAACAGATCGCCCCGACGCAGCACTGCCTTGCCGCTGTCGGCGATGCGCTGTAGCACCTGGTCGCCTTCCGGATGCCCGTAGCTGTCGTTGATGTGCTTGAAGTCGTCGATGTCCAGGAGCAGGAATGCCATTGGCGTGCCGTCTTCGCGGGCGCGGTCGAAGGCTTGCTGGGCACATTCGAAGAAGTGCCGACGATTGCTGCTCTGGGTCAGGACGTCGGTGGTGGCAAGGCGCTGCAATTCGCCTTCGAGCTGTTTCTTCTCGGTGATGTCCTCGGCAATGCCGACGATGATCACCCGCTCGCCTTCGCGCTGCTGGTTGATGTAGCACTTGTCGCTGAGCCAGCGCACTTCGCCTGCGCCGTTGATGATGCGGTATTCGCGGTTCTCGACGGTGCCCTGGAGCAGTACCTGGGCCAGGCTGCGCTCGGCGTAGTCGAGGTCGTCGGGGTGGATTGCGTCGCGCCACTCGTTGTAGTCGGCCATCACCAGGCTGGCCGGGCGGCCAAAAATACGCTCGTAGGCGGGGCTGACGTACAGCACCTGGCGGGTTTCCCAGTCGAAGGCCCAGAGCACGGCGTTGACGCTGTCGAGCAGCGAGCTGTAGAGCTGCTCGCGCTCGCTCAGGCGCGCCACTTCACCCTGGGCATGCAGCAGGGCGAGCAGGGTCTGGGCAGCTTCGGGGCGGGGCGGACCGGCCTGGATCGAGGGGTGACGTTCTTTGGCCATGTGCACGGATCGGATCTCGACGAATGTGCGTGCGGCCACGACTCGGCCCGCCACGCGGGCGATATGCCGATTTTGAGTCGAGCAGGGGGGTGAAGTTCCGGTCGGCATGCCCTTGGACGGGGCATGCCGATCAACGGCAGTCAGGCGCCGGTAGGGCGTAGGGAGTAGGTCTTGAGCTGTGCGGCGAAGTCGCGCAGCGACTGGATACCGCTGGCTTCGGCCTCGTGTACCCAGTCTTTCATGGCCGCCAGCATGTCATGGCCGTTGGCGCTGGTGCGTGCCCAGATCTGTTGCAGCGCCAGACGCTTCTCGTAGATGGTCTTGAGCGTCTGGCTGTGCGTCAGCATCGATTCGATACGTACGTGGTGGCGATCCTGCAGCAGGCTGGTCTCGCGTGACAGCAGGCGCTTGGCGCGGCGGAAGTGGTGGCGCACCGAGGTATCGACCTTTTCCAGCTCCTGCTTGACCAGCGGGCCAATCACCAGCTTGCGGTACTGGGCCATGATCTGGAAGCGGTTGTTGAGGATTGCCATGGCGGTGTCCATGTCCAACGAGGCCTTGCCTTCGACTCGGTGGGCGATCGGCGCCACGCGCTGCACCTTGGCCAGGCGCAGCAGGCACAGCAGACGAATCCACATCCAGCCCATGTCGAACTCCCAGCGGCGCACCGACAGCTTGGCCGAATTGGGGTAGGTGTGGTGGTTGTTGTGCAGCTCTTCGCCGCCGATGATGATGCCCCAGGGCACCAGGTTGGTGGCGGCGTCGCGGCATTCGAAGTTGCGATAGCCGACCGCATGGCCCAGGCCATTGACCACGCCGGCGGCCCAGAACGGAATCCACATCATCTGGATGGCCCAGATGGTGATGCCGATGGTGCCGAACAGCAGCAGGTCGAGCACCGCCATCAGGGCGATGCCGCCCATTTTGTAGCGCGAGTAGAGGTTGCGTTCGATCCAGTCATCCGGGCAGTTCTTGCCGTAGATGCGCAGGGTTTCCTCGTTGCGCGCCTCTTCCCGGTACAGCTCCGCGCCTTTGCGCAGGACCGTGCCCAGGCCCTTGTACACCGGGCTGTGCGGGTCGTCGGGGGTTTCGCACTTGGCGTGGTGCTTGCGATGGACCGCTGTCCATTCACGCGTGTTCTGCGCCGTGGTCAGCCACAGCCAGAAGCGGAAGAAATGCTTGAGCCCGGCATTGAGCTCCAGGGAGCGGTGCGCCGAGTAGCGATGCAGGTAGATCGTGACGCTGACGATGGTCACATGGGTCATCAGCAGGGTGACCGCGACCAGTTGCCAGGCCGACAGGTCGAGCAGACCGTTGTACCACATAGTTGGAAAGACCCTCGGGAAATCAGGGGAAACAACGGGCGCATTATCCCTTGACGGGGAAATAAAACCAGTCGTGCTTTCGCCGGGATCGTCACCGCCGGTCACCTTGCCGTCGGCGAGGGTGTCGCCAAGGCAGGCTGGACGGGCCAGGGCGGCGGGAACCGCGACTTATTTATGAGCCGGGATTTAAAGTCACGGCATGTTTCAACCTTTATACTGCGCCATTATTTTCCATGGACTGATGCACCCGACATGTCTGTTTCTGTTCGCGACGCCTTGCGCATGGCTGCGCTCTACGTTGTGTTGTCGTTCCTCTGGCTGGTGCTGTCGGAGTGGGTGCTGCGTGGCATGACCGACAACGACCTGGCGCTGACCGTCGGGCGGCAGATCAACGTGGTGGTCTGGGTGCTGCTCAGCGCCTTGCTGATCTTCGTGTCACGGGCCCGGCTGCTCAACTTCATCGGCGTGGGTGCGCGTCTGCGCAGCGAGGATCGCGAACGCCTGCGCATGGCGGCAGCGGTCTTCGACAGCACCTTGGAAGGCGTGCTGGTGACCGATCGCAACGGCCTGATCGTGCATGTGAACCGCGCCTTCATGCGCATCACCGGTTATCACCAGGACGAAGTGCTGGGCCAGCGCCCGAGCAAGTTCAAGTCGGGACGCCATGGGGCGCCTTTCTACCAGCAGATCTACGCGACCTTGGCCGAAAAAGGCGAGTGGAGCGGGGAAATCTGGAATCGCCGCAAGAGTGGCGAGATCTATCCGCAATGGCAGACGATCTGCGCGATTCGCGACGACAGCGGTGAGCTGAGCCACTACGTTGCGGTGTTCAGCGACATCAGTGCGATCAAGCATTCCGAGCAAGAGCTGGCCTACCTCGCCCATCACGACCCCTTGACCGGCCTGCCCAACCGACTGCTGTTCAGCGACCGTGCCGAGCAGGCGTTGGCGGCGGCGCAGGCGAACAAGCGTGGCTGCGCCTTGCTGCTGCTCGACCTCGACCACTTCCAGAGCATCAACGACAGCCTGGGGCACACCATTGGCGACCAGTTGCTCAAGCTGGTGGGCGAGCGTTTGCAGGAGCAGCTGGGTAGCGGCGTGACCCTGGCGCGCCTGGGCGGCGACGAATTCGCGGTACTGCTCGAGGGGTGCCAGCAGGTCGCCCAGGCGGCGACTACTGCACAGGGCATCCTCGAACGCCTTCGCCAGCCGTTCGCGTTCGAAGGGCAGCAGCTGTTCATCGGAGCGAGCATCGGTATCAGCCTGTTCCCCAGCGACGCGCTGAGCGCCGAGCAACTGTTGCGCAATGCCGACTCGGCGCTGTTCAAGGCCAAGAGCAATGGTCGCGCCTGCTATGCGCTGTACACCGAAGAACTTACCGCCCACGCCCAGCATCGCGTCGAGACCGCCGGTGAACTGCGCCGGGCCCTGGCCCAGGAAGAGTTGCGCGTGTTCTACCAGCCGGTGCACGACCTGTTCACCGGGAGCATGGTCGGGGTCGAGGCGCTGGTGCGCTGGCAGCATCCCGAGCGCGGCCTGGTGCCGCCGGGCGAGTTCATCCCGATCGCCGAGCGCACCGGGCTGATCGTCGATATCGATGCCTGGGTGCTGCGCCAGGCCTGTCGGCAGATGGTGCAGTGGCAAGCCGAGGGGCGAGTGCTGGACTTCGTCGCGGTGAACCTGTCGAGTCGCCTGTTCGGCCAGCGTGGCCTGTATCGACAAGTGGCCGAGGTGCTGGACGAGACCGGCCTGGACCCGGCGCTGCTGGAGCTGGAAGTGACCGAGAGCGCGGTGATGGAGGACCCCGAGGTGGCGCTGGAGCAGTTGCACCGTCTGCGCGAGCTGGGCTTGCGCCTGGCGATCGACGATTTCGGCACCGGCTATTCGTCACTGTTGCGGCTAAAGCGCCTGCCGGTTCAGAAGCTGAAGATCGACCAGGGCTTCGTCGCCGGATTGCCCAATGACGAAGACGACATCGCCATCGTGCGGGTGATCATCGCCCTGGCGCGGAGCATGGGGATGCAGGTGCATGCCGAGGGGATCGAGCAGGCCGAGCAGGCGCGACTGCTGCTGGAGCAGCAGTGCGACCTGGGGCAGGGCTACTGGTTCGGACGGCCCGTGGCGGCCGAGAACCTGCGCTGGTCGTAGGAACTCGATTTCAGCTCAGCGCTTGTTCAAGCCTTTGGCCAACCGATCCCCGCCCAACTGGATCACCGCCACCAAGGCCACCAGCATGACGATCACCGTCAGCATGATCTGGCTGTCGAAGCGCTGGTACCCATAGCGGTAGGCGATATCGCCCAGACCACCGGCACCGATCGCGCCGGCCATGGCCGAGGAGTTGATCATGGTCACCAGGGTGATGGTGAAGCCGCCGACGATCCCTGGCAGCGCTTCAGGCAGCAGCACATGCCAGATGATGTGCCAGCGTCGGCAGCCCATGGCCTGCGCCGCTTCGATCAGGCCGTGGTCGACCTCGCGCAGGCTGACTTCGGCGATTCGGGCGAAGAACGGCGTGGCAGCGATGGTCAACGGCACCACCGCCGCCCAGACGCCATAGGTGGTACCGACGATCAGCCGGGTAAAGGGGATCAGTGCCACCATCAGGATCAGGAAGGGGATCGAGCGGAACAGGTTGACGAAGGCGCCGAGCACGCGATTGAGCAGCGGCGCTTCGTAGATGCCACCCTTGCCGCTGGTGACCAGCAGCACCGCCATCGGAATCCCCACCAGCAGCGCGATCAACGAGGACACCCCCACCATCAGCAGGGTATCGATCAGGCCTTGCAGCAGGCGTTCAGTCCACATAACCCAGCACCTCCACATCGGCAGCCCAGCGCCGGGCGCGTTCGAGCAGTTGATGAGCCCCAAGCGCGGAGCCGCGCACGGCCAGGACCAGTTGGCCCAAGGCGTGCTCGCCAATGGTCTCGACACCCCCCTGGAGCAGACGCACACGCCCACCGAGATCGGTGAACAATGCCGACAGCTCCGGCTCGCCGACCAGTTGCAGGCGCAACACCACGGCAGCGTCCTGGCTGACCGGTTGAGCCCGCAAATTGGCCTGCAAGGCTGCGGGTAGCTTGGTCTGCAAGGGGGCGAGCAAGGTGCGGGTCACCTCGTGGCGCGGCGCGCCGAATACCTGCCAGACCTCGCCCTGCTCGACTACTTCGCCACGTTCGAGCACCACCACGCGCTGGCAGATGTCGCGGATCACCGCCATCTCGTGAGTGATCAGTACGATGGTCAGGCCAAGGCGCCGGTTGATATCGCGCAGCAGGTCGAGGATCGAGGCGGTGGTTTCAGGGTCCAGTGCCGAGGTCGCTTCGTCGCACAACAGGATCTGCGGATCGTGCACCAGCGCGCGGGCGATGCCGACACGCTGCTTCTGACCGCCGGACAACTGCGCCGGATAGACGTGATGCTTCTGTTCCAGGCCTACCAGCTCCAGCAACTCGCGCACTTTACGCTGACGCTCGACCTTGGCCACGCCGGCGACCTTCAAGGGGAGCTCGACGTTCTGCCACACGGTCTTGGCCGACATCAGGTTGAAGTGCTGGAAGATCATGCCGATGCGCCGGCGCAGCGACACCAGGCGATCCTCGTCGAACGGAGCGATGTCGACCTGGTCGATCAGCACGCGCCCTTCGCTGGGTTGCTCCAGGCGGTTGATGGTGCGCAGCAGTGACGGCTTGCCGGCGCCGCTGCGGCCGATGATGCCGAAGATCTCGCCGCGGCGGATGTTCAGGTCGATGCCGTGCAGGGCAGGGTGAGCTTGCCCGGGGTAGGTCTTGCCCAACCCGATGAAGCGTACATGGGCCTCGTTCACCTCCGGGCGCAATACCTGCTCGCGCGCCGGGGCCGGCGTGGCGTGGGGGACGGGCGCCCTGAGGGCGCTGGCGCGACTCATCTCAGCCCTCCCAGCCGGCCTGGTACAGGCTGCCGTGGGCCTTGTTCAGGGCTTCACGCACGGCCGGCGAATGCTGGTAGATATCGACGAACTTGGCCAGGCGCGGGTCGTCCTTGCTTTGCGGGCGGATCACGAACTGGATCACGTACTCCTTGTTCTCCAGGCCGTCGAACAGCAACGCCGAGGTGGCATCGAAGCTGTTGGCCAGGCGAATGTAGGCCGGGTAGCCCTGCACCAGGTCGGCATCGTCGTAGGCCCGCACCAGTTGCACGGCCTCGACCTGAAGAATCTTGAGCTTCTTCGGGTTGGCGACGATGTCATCTTCGGTGGCCTTGTAACCCACGCCAGGCTTGAGCGTGATCAGCCCGGCCTTGGCCAGCAACTGCAGGCCGCGCCCGCTGTTGATCGGGTCGTTGGCGATGGCCACGCTGGCGCCTTCGGGCAGTTCGGCGAAGCGCTTGTACTTCTTCGAATACAGGCCGACGTTGTTGATGATCCCCGGTGCATAGGGCACCAGGTTGAAGCCTGCTGCGGCCTTGGCGTTTTCCAGGAAAGGAATGTGCTGGAAGTAGTTCACGTCGATGTCGCCGCTGTTGAGGCTGACGTTGGGGGCGATCCAGTCGCTGAACTCGATCAGCTTCACCTCCAGGCCTTGCTTGTGCGCTTCTGCCACGGCCGCTTCGAGCGGAATGGCGAAGGCGGCCGTGGTACCGATCTTCAGGGGTTCGACTGCCAGCGCGGCGCCGGCAAGGCCCAGGGGCAGCAGGGCGGCCGCGACGGGCCGATAGAGTTTCTCAAGCATGATGCGCGGCTCCGGTCGGGGCGTTGGTCGGGGTGCGATAGGTGCTGCCGGGATGGTCGGCGGGCAGATGTGCGCTAGGGCTGGCGAACAGCTTCTGGCGCAGGCTGCCCTCGGCGTAGGCGGTCTTGTAGCGGCCGCGGCGTTGCAGTTCGGGGACCACCAGGTCGATGAAGTCTTCGTAGCTTTCCGGGGTGACGGTGCGTGCCAGGTTGAAGCCGTCCAGGCCGGTCTCGTCGATCCAGCCGATCAGTTGCTCGGCGACCTGGTCAGGCGCACCGACCAGGGTCACGTAGCGTCCGCCGAGGGCGTGTTGTTCCAGCAGGCGGCGGCGGGTCCAGGCGTTGTCCTGCAGGAGCTTGGTGGCGGACTGGATCGCATTGCCCTGGCCTGCGTTGATCGGCTCGTCGAGGTCGAAGGCGGCGAAGTCGATGCCGGTGGAGGCGGCAAAGTGCGCCACACCCGCTTCGGCGCTGGCGTGGCGCAAATACTCGGCGTGCTTGGCGCGGGCCTGCTCCTCGGTCGGTGCGACGATCACGGTGATGCCCATGAACACCTTGATCGCCTGAGGGTCGCGGCCGGCGGCGAGGGCGGCTGCGCGCACCTTGTCGACCTGGGCACGGGTGCCCGAGTGGGTCTGGCCGCCGATGAACACGCACTCGGCGTGGTTGCCGGCAAATGCCAGGCCGCGTGCCGAGCTGCCCGCCTGGAACAGCACCGGTGTGCGCTGCGGCGAGGGTTCGCACAGGTGATAGCCCTCGACCTTGTAGAACTCGCCTCGGTGCTCGACCTTGCGCACTTTGTCGGGCCGGGCATAGACGCGCTGCTTGCGGTCTTCGACCACGGCATCGTCCGCCCAACTGCCTTCGAGCAGCTTGTACAGCACCTGCAGGTATTCGTCGGCCTGGTCGTAGCGCCGGTCGTGCTCGGGCTGTTGTTCCAGGCCCATGGCACGGGCCGCGCTGTCGAGGTAGCCGGTGACGATGTTCCAGCCGACCCTGCCCTTGCTCAGGTGGTCGAGGGTCGAGAGCCTGCGGGCGAACAGATACGGCGGCTCGTAGGTGAGGTTGGCGGTCAGGCCGAAGCCCAGGTTGCGTGTCACCGCGGCCATGGCCGAGACCAGCAGCAGCGGGTCGTTTACCGGCAGCTGGATCGATTCCTTGAGCGTGACGTCGACCGAGTCGCCGTAGATGTCGTAGGTGCCGACGATGTCGGCGATGAACAGCCCGTCGAACAGCCCGCGCTCCAGCAGGCGCGCGAGGTCGGTCCAGTACTCGATGTCCTTGTAGCGGGTCGAGGTGTCGCGCGGATGGGTCCACAGGCCGTGGTTGATATGGCCAATGCAGTTCATGTTGAAAGCGTTGAGCAGGATCTGCTTGCTCATCAGATGGTCCCTCGCAGCGGTGGGTTTTCGCCGTTGAGGTAGTAGTTGCCGATGGCGTGGTACTTCCAGCGCACCGGGTCGTGCAGGGTGTGGACCCGGGCGTTGCGCCAGTGGCGGTCGAGGTTGTGTTCGGCTAGGGTGGCGCGGCTGCCGGCCAGCTCGAACAGGGTGCTGGCGGCGGACAGGGAAATCTCGGTGCTGATCGCGCGGGCCTCGGCGACGGCGATGGAAGCGGCGGCCACGCTGCTGGCGTTGCTGTCGCGCTGGGCCTGGTCGAGGATTTCGCCGGCCCGCTCGAGCAGTGCTTCGGCGGCGTGCAGGCGGATGCTCAGGCGACCGAAGCTGTTGAGTGTCAGTGGATCGGCCGAGGCCTGGTCGACACCTGCGTCGATCCATGGGCGGCTGTGGTTGCGCACGAAGTGCAGGGCGTCTTCGACGGCGGCGCGAGCGATGCCGGTGTCGATGGCAGCGTGGAGAATCTGGGCCAATGGGCCGACTGTTGTCGGACGTTCGAACGCGGCCTGGAAGGGCATCAGGTCGGTAGCCTCGACACGGACATTGTCGAACAGCACCGAACCGCTGCCGGTGGTGCGCTGGCCGAAGCCGCTCCAGTCGTCGATCACTTGCACACCGGGGCTGTCGGCGGGCACGAACGCCAGTTGCTGCACGCCCTCGTCATCGACCACCGAGGTGGGGATGCGCTGGGCGTAGATCGCGCCGGTGGCGTAGAACTTGCGGCCGTTGATGCGGTAACCGTCGCCGTCGCGGGTCAGGCGGGTAGTACGGTCGCTGGAGGTTCTGGTGCCGAGTTCGGCCAGGGCGTTACCGAAGCGCTTGCCGGCCAGCACCTCGGCGTAGAGACGCTGTTGCTGTTCGAGGGTGCCGTTCACGCGCAGCACTTCGAGGGCGTAGAAGTGGTTCTGCGGAATCTGCCCGAGCGAGGCGTCGGCCTGGGCGATGCGGGCGATGACCTTGGCCAGGGTGACGTTCGATACTTCGGCGCCGCCGAAGGCCTTGGGTACGCTGATCGCCCACAGGCCGGAGCGGGTGAACAGTTCCAGTTCGGCGTGCGGCAGGCGGCGCTCGCGGTCGCGCAGGGCGCTGTCGCGCTGCAGTTGCCGGGCGATGTCTTCAGCGACGGCAATGGCCTGCGCGTCGCTGGTGATCACGGATGTTGTCATGTTGTTCTCCGGGGCCGTAGGGCCGCCATGCGGCCCAATCGTGGGACAGGTCGCAGCGGCGAACCGCCGGTCCCACAGACCTGTGCTGTCCCTGTAGGAGCGGCGGTTCGCCGCTGCGACTTGTCCCGCGATTGGGCTGCACAGCAGCCCCCGACAAAAAATTCAGATCCAGGAATGCCGCGCAGGCAGCGTGCCGTTGAGGTAATAGGCGCCGACCGCGTGGTACTTCCAGCGCACCGGATCGTGCAGCGTGTGCACCCGGGCGTTGCGCCAGTGGCGGTCGAGGTTGAATTCGGCGAGGGTGGCGCGGCTGCCGGCGAGTTCGAGCAGCTTCTCGCTGGCCTGCAGCGAAATCTCTGTGGTGAGCACCTTGGCCTCGGCCACGGCAATCGAGGCGCGCGCCGCCGCAGCGGCATCGATGGGCGCCGCATTGACTTCGTCCAGCACCTGCGCGGCCTTGCGCAGCAGCGCCTCGGCGGCGTGCAGCTCGAGTTTGAGACGGCCGATGTCGGCGATCACGTAGAGATCATCGCTGGCCCGTTCGACCTTGGCATCGATCCACGGCCGCGACTTGTCACGCACGAAGGCGATGGCGTCGTCGATGGCCGCTTCGGCGATTCCGGCGTCGATGGCAGCCTGGATCAGTTGCGAGACCGCGCCCTGGATATTGGGCTGGTCGGCCTGGCGCCAGTTGTCGATCACCAGGTCCGCGTCCACCGGCACCTGGTCGAGCAGCACCGTGCCGCTGGCGGTGGTGCGCTGGCCGAAGCCGGACCAGTCGTCGACGATGCGCAGCCCAGGGCTGCCACGGCGTACGAAGGCCAGGCGCTGGCGACCTTCGTCGTCCAGGGCCTTGACCGCCACCCAGTGGGCGAACAGGGCGCCTGTGGAGTAGAACTTCTCGCCGCTGATGCGGTAGGTGTCGCCGTCGCGGGTGATGCGGGCCTTGAGGGTCAAGGTGTCTTTGGTGCTGCGTTCGGGGCCGGCATTGCCGATGCGCCAGCCGTCCAGCACCGAGCGGAAGATCAGCGCCTGCTGCGCCTCGCTGGCGGTCAGGCGCAGCAGTTGCAGCAGGCCGAACTGATTCTGTGGGATCTGCCCCAACGCCGGGTCGGCGGCGCTGATCAGACGAAAGACTTCGGCGATGGTCGCGAACGATACATCCGGGCCGCCATGGGCCTTGGGCACGCTGATGCTGCCAAGCCCCGAGCGGGTGAACAGCTCGATCTCGGCCCACGGCAGCTTGCGTTGCTGGTCGCGGCGCGAGGCCTGCTGGCGCGCGACTTCGGCCAGTTCGCGGGCCGCTTGCAGGGCCTCGGCGTCATTGCGCAACACCTTGGCCGGCAGCAGCAGGGGCGAGCTGTCGATATCGCTGTGGAATTGGGTATTGGGTTGGCTGGACATCAGTGCCGCTCCTTGGCTGCACTCAATGCCCTGGCGTTACGCACTGGGGTGATTGTGTTCCTGACCATTCCTGAACCTCACGAAGTAGATGCGTCGCTACAGCTGGTCGCGACGGATGTAGGCGGGTCCGGTGGTCCGGTCTATATACCTTATGTGCTTATAAAAAGTTTATGAACTAACTCTTTGGAATATGAATAGAAGAGAGGCATTTGTCTGGATGTGCCGGACTCTTCGCGGGCAACGCCCGCACCCACAGAGAACCGCACAGGCTTCATCGCCGGTGCGGCTCCTGTGGAAGCGGGACTTGCCCGCGAAGATCCAGCCGAGCTTTTCAGTCTTGCGAAGCAGTGGTCCCGAGGAACTTGCGCAGGAACTGCCGGGTGCGTTCCTCCTTCGGATCGGCGAACAGCGCCTTGGCCTCGCCCTGCTCGACGATCACGCCCTTGTCGAAGAAGATCACCCGGTTCGCCACATCACGTGCAAAGCTCATCTCGTGGGTGACGATGATCATGGTGCGCTTCTCTTCGGCCAGGCCGCGGATGGTCGCCAGCACTTCGCCGACCAGCTCGGGGTCGAGCGCGGAGGTCGGTTCGTCGAAGAGGATCACTTCAGGCTCCATCGCCAGGGCACGGGCGATGGCCACGCGCTGCTGCTGGCCGCCGGAAAGGCGCCGTGGATAGGCGTCTTCCTTGCCGGCCAGGCCGACCTTGGCGAGCAGCTTGCGGCCCAGCTCCAGGGCCTGGTCGCGCGGGGTCTTCTTGACGATCACCGGCCCTTCGATGACGTTCTCCAGGGCGGTGCGGTGCGGGAACAGGTTGAAGTTCTGGAACACGAACCCGGCCTGCTGGCGCAGACGGCGGATCGCGCTCTGCTGGCCGCCGAGCGGGCGGTCGGCGTCGATGTCGATATCGCCGATACTGATCTTCCCGGCATCGGGTGTTTCCAGCAGGTTCAGACAGCGCAGGAAGGTGGTCTTGCCCGAGCCGCTGGGGCCGATGATGGCGACGACTTCACCGGCCTCGACCGTCAGGTCGATGCCCTTGAGCACGGTCTGGCCCTTGAACTGCTTGGTCAGGCCTTCTACTACGATCATCTCAGTGCTCCTGGTCATGCTGGTTGACCCGCGCTTCCATGCGGTTCTGGAAGTGCGCCAGGATACTGCAGAGAATCCAGTAGATGACGGCCACGGCCAGGTACATGGTGAAGACTTCGAAGGTCCGTGCGGTGATCAACTGTGCCTGGCGGAACAGCTCTGGCACCTGGATGGTCGCCGCCAGGGCGGTATCCTTGACCAGCGAGATGAAGCTGTTGCCCAGCGGCGGCAGGGCGGTGCGCATGGCCTGGGGCAGGATCGCCCGGCGCATGGCCTGGGTACGGGTCATGCCGATGCTGGCTGCGGCTTCCCACTGGCCGCGGTCGATCGAGGAGATCGCCGCGCGCAGGATTTCGCAGATGTACGCCGCCATGTTCAGCGACAGGCCGATCAACGAGGCGGGGATCGGATCGAGTTCGATGCCGATCTGCGGCATGCCGAAGTAGATCACGAACAGTTGCACCAGCAGCGGCGTGCCGCGGAAGAACGACACGTAGATCCGCGCCAGCCAGTCCAGCGGCAGGATCTTCGACAGGCGCATCAGTGCCAGGGCAAAGCCCAGCACCAGGCCGAAGAACATGCCGCCGACACTGAGCAGTACCGTGTAACCCGCGCCCTTGAGCAGGAAGGGCGTAGAGTCGATAACGAGTTGCAGGCTTTCAGAGATCATTTGGTGACGTCGGCACCGAAGTATTTCTCGGACAGCTTGGCCAGGGTGCCGTCAGCCTTGAGCTTGTCCAGCGCCTTGTTCACTGCCGCGAGCAGCTCAGGTTCGCCCTTGCGCAGGGCCACGCCGCTTTCCAGGCGCGAGAAGGCTTCGCCGGCAAGTTGAGTGTCCTTGGCCTTCTGTGCGTATTCCAGGGCGGCCAGGCGGTCGATCAGGATGGCGTCGATACGGCCGTTGCGCAGGTCGGCGAACTTGCTCGGATCGTCTTCATAGGTACGCACGTCCGCCTTGGGTACGTCCTGCTTGACCCATTGCTCGTAGTTGGTGCCCAGGCCCACACCGACCTTCTTGCCCGCCAGGTCCTGCGCGGTCTTGATGTTCAGCTGCTCGGCCTTCTTCTTCAGGATCAGCGCCTGGATGCCGGAGATGGTGTAGGGCTCGGAGAAGTCATACTTCTTCTTGCGCTCTTCGGAGATGGTCACCTGGTTGATCACCACGTCCAGGCGCTTGGATTCCAGCGCGGCGAGGATGCCGTCCCACTTGGTTGGCTGAACCTTGGCCTTGACGCCCAGCTCCTTGGCCAGCAGTTCGGAGAGTTCCACTTCGAAACCGGTCAGCTTGCCGTTCTCGTCGACGAAGCTGAAGGGTGGGTAGGTGCCTTCCAGGCCGACGTTGATCACGCCTTTTTCCTGGATGGTCTTGAGCTGCTCACCCGCGAAGGCGTGGCTGAACAGACCGGTGCCCAGCAAGATGGCCAGGCTGGCATTGAGAAGTGGCTTGGTGAATTTGGTCATGGCTGTCCCCGCGCTTTGTTTTAAGTAGTGGGTGGCGACTATAGGGTGGGCTGTATAGCTCAGGAAATAATAAAAAATTATCTATTATTCCTTTCTGTTATTTCATCCCTGAAGCGCAGTTTTGAGGGTAGCCGTGAACCGGGTCCCCGTCATCGCTGCTTATGCCCGACTTAGTGCAGGATGGAATAAAGCGTTGTTTTTTCCAAGGGAAGAATTTGCCGTAGAGTAATTCCTACAAGTGGCGGCTCTACCTACCGACACCGTCGCAAGCCAGGAGAACACCGTGAGCGAACATCCATCGACCGGCCATTGGCAATTGCCGGGCATCGTCAGTGAACTGCGCCAGGCCCGTGACCAGTGGCGCAGTCGCAATGGCCGTTGCAGCAACAAGCAGGGCGGGCGCGAACTGCCCTCGCGCGAGGCGATGCGCGAGATCCTCGAGCAATTATGTGGAGCGTTGTTTCCCATGCGCCTGGGGCCTGTGGATCTGCGTGAGGAGGGCGAGGATTTCTATGTCGGCCACACCCTGGATGCGGCGCTGACCGCACTGCTCGACCAGGCGCGCCTGGAACTGCGCTACGCCGCGCGGCACGGCAACACCGAGGTCGAGCCCAAGGACGTAGATGCCCACGCACTGGGTTTGATCCAAGGCTTTGCCAAAGCCTTGCCAGGGTTGCGCGTACTGCTCGACACCGACGTGCTGGCGGCCTACCACGGTGACCCCGCGGCGCGTAGCGTCGACGAGGTGTTGCTGTGCTATCCCGGCATCCTGGCGATCATCCACCACCGCCTGGCGCATCACCTCTACCAGGCCGGGCTGCCGCTGCTGGCGCGAATCAGCTCGGAGCTGGCGCATTCGGCCACCGGCATCGACATCCACCCCGGCGCACAGATCGGCCAGAGCTTCTTCATCGACCACGGCACAGGCGTGGTGATCGGCGAGACGGCGATCATCGGCGAGCGCGTGCGCATCTATCAAGCGGTGACCCTTGGCGCCAAGCGCTTCCCGTCGGACGAGTCGGGCACCTTGCACAAGGGCCTGGCGCGCCACCCGATCGTCGAGGATGACGTGGTCATCTATGCCGGTGCGACCATTCTGGGGCGCATCACCATCGGCAAGGGTTCGACCATTGGCGGCAATGTCTGGCTGACGCGCAGCGTGCCGGCCGAGAGCAACATCACCCAGGCGAACCTGCAACTCGATTGCCAGGACAAACAGTGAGGTAGGCCCGGCGGGCCCTATCGCAGCACAAGTCCGCTCCCACAGAGTGGAGCGGACTTGTCCCGCGATAGGGCCGGAACTGCTGGCAAAGAGCAAAGGTCAACTGGTCGCCCGCCAGCGACCACAGGTCGCATTGAAGTCCGATCCATGTTTAACTTGAACGCTTGTTCAAATTAAAACGCTGGTCCGCTGCCGGTGTTCAACAGGAGGATTCCCTTTGCTGAACCCGTTCAATCCGAGCCTTTTCACTGCTGTAGAGGTGCCCGTTTAATGAGTGCACCGACGCCTTCCCTTGCCAATGGCAAGATCCGCATGAACCCCCCGGTGTTCTACTTCGCGGCAAGTTTCATCCTCATCTTCGGCCTGGTGGTCATCGCCAACCCGCAAGCGGCGGGCGACTGGTTGCTGGCTGCACAGAACTGGGCGGCCAACACGGTCGGCTGGTACTACATGCTGGCCATGACCCTGTACCTGGTGTTCGTGGTGGTCACTGCGGTGTCCGGCTACGGCAAGATCAAGCTCGGCGCCGACCATGACGAGCCCGAGTTCAGCTACCTGTCCTGGGCCGGCATGCTGTTCGCTGCCGGCATCAGCATCACGTTGTTCTTCTTCTGCGTCTCCGAGCCCCTGACCCACATGCTCCAGCCGCCCCAGGGCGAGGCGGGCACGGCCGAGGCCGGGCGCCAGGCGATGCAGATCCTGTTCCTGCACTGGGGCCTGCATGGTTGGGGCGTGTTCGCCTTCGTCGGCATGGCCCTGGCGTATTTCGCCTACCGCCACAACCTGCCATTGGCATTGCGCTCGGCGCTGTACCCGCTGATCGGCAAACGCATCAACGGGCCGATCGGCTACGCAGTGGACGGCTTCGGCATCATCGCCACGGTGTTCGGCCTGGGTGCGGACATGGGCTTTGGCGTGCTGCACCTCAACGCCGGCCTCGACTACCTGTTCGGCATCGACCACAGCCAGTGGGTGCAGGTGCTGCTGATCGCCCTGATGATGGGGGCAGCGGTGGCCGTTGCAGTTGCCGGGGTGGAGAAGGGCGTGCGGGTGATGAGCGACATCAACCTGTTCCTGGCCTGCGCGCTGCTGTTGTTCGTGCTCTTCGCCGGCCCCACGCAGCACCTGTTCAACACCCTGATCCAGAACCTTGGCGACTACCTCGGCGCCCTGCCGCGCAAGAGTTTCGACGTGTACGCCTATGGCGAGAATCGCGACTGGCTGGGTGGCTGGACGGTGTTCTACTGGGCCTGGTGGATCGCCTGGGCGCCCTTCGTCGGGCTGTTCATCGCGCGCATCTCGCGTGGCCGCACCATTCGCGAATTCGTCTTCGGCGTGCTGCTGATCCCGCTGGGCTTCACCCTCGCGTGGATGTCGATCTTCGGCAACAGTGCGCTGGACCAGGTGATCAACCACGGCATGACCGCGCTGGGGCAGTCGGCGTTGGACAACCCCTCGATGAGCCTGTACCTGCTGCTGGAGACCTATCCATGGAGCAAGACGGTGATTGCCGTCACCGTGTTCATCAGCTTCGTGTTCTTCGTCACCTCCGCCGACTCCGGCACCGTGGTGCTGTCGACGCTTTCTGCCAAAGGCGGCGACGCCGACGAGGACGGGCCGAACTGGCTGCGGATCTTCTGGGGCGCGATGACTGCGCTGGTCACCAGCGGCTTGCTGTTCGCTGGCAGCATTGATTCGCTGAAGTCGGCGGTGGTGCTGACGTCACTGCCATTCTCGCTGATCTTGCTGTGCATGATGTGGGGCTTGCACAAGGCGTTCTATCTGGAGAGCCAGCGGCAGATCGCGCAGATGCATTCGCTGGCACCGTTCGCCCAGTCCCGCCGCGGACGCGGTGGCTGGCGCCAGCGCTTGAGCCAGGCCGTGCACTTCCCATCACGCGACGAGGTGTATCGCTTCATGGATGACGTGGTGCGCCCGGCGATTGCCGACGTGACCGAGGTGTTCGAGCAGAAGGGCCTGGCGCTGATCACCCAGGACGACCCGAGCCACGACAACGTCAGCCTGAAGATCGGCCATGGCGAGGAGCAGCCGTTCATCTACCAGGTGCAGATGCGTGGCTACTTCACGCCGTCGTTCGCGTTGGGTGGGCTGGGTACGCAGGAGCTGAAGAACCGCCGCTACTACCGCGCCGAGGTGCACCTGGCCGAAGGCAGCCAGAACTATGATCTGGTCGGCTACAGCAAGGAGCAGATCATCAACGACATCCTCGATCAGTACGAGCGGCACATGCAGTTCCTGCACCTGGTCAGGTAACGCGCGGCGCTTCCATTCGCGGGCAAGTCGGAGCACCGAACCGCCGCTCCGACTTGCCCGCGAATGCTTTCAGAACGGTGCGTCGCCGAGAATCGTCGCCCGGTGCATCACCCGCCGCTGCGGCCGGTAGTCGTCCACCGCGTAATGCTGGGTCACGCGGTTGTCCCAGAACGCCACGTCATTCTCCTGCCAACGCCAGCGAATGCTGAATTCCGGTCGTGTGGCATGGGCGAACAGCAGCTTGAGCAGCGCCTCGCTCTCGTGGTCGGCGAGCTCGTTGATTCGTGTGGTGAATCCTTCGTTGACGAACAACGACTTGCGTCCGCTCACCGGATGGGTGCGGACCACCGGGTGCGACAGCGGTGGGTTGTTGCGGCGGGTGGTTTCCCAGCGCTCCAGGTCCTGGGCAGTGGTGCCGAAGCGCTCGAGCGGGAACGACTTGGTGAAGTCGTGGGTGGCCGTGAGGCCGTCGAGCAGGGTGCGCAGGGGCGCCGACAAGGCTTCGAACGCAGCGATGCCGCTGGCCCACAAGGTGTCACCGCCGTAGGCGGGCAGTTGCTTGGCGCTGAGCACCGCGCCCAGTGCCGGGGTCGGCAGGAAGGTAACGTCGGTGTGCCAGATCGCGTTGTCGCGCACGTCGGTGACGGCGGTGTCGAGAATCAGCACCTGCGGGGTTTCCGGCACGTTGGGGTAGATCGGATGGATGTGCAGGTCGCCGAAGCGCGCAGCGAAGCGGGCCTGCTGGGCGGGGTCGATCGATTGTTCGCGGAAGAACAGCACCTGGTGCTCGAGCAGCGCCTGCTCGATGGCGTCGCGCTGTGCATCGGTGATGTCGCGGGACAGGTCGACGCCGCTGATCTGCGCGCCGAGGGCCGGGCTGAGGGGGGTGATGGTCAGGCTCATGTCGGTCTCGAATGGGGGCGGTTGGCGGTGTCGTTGCGGGCCTTATCGCGGGGCAAGCCCGCTCCTACAGGTAGCTCTGTGAACTTGTAGGAGCGGGCTTGCCCGCGATGAGGCCGGAAAGGTCAGTGACTTTGTCCATGCCAAGGCACGAGGCGGCGCTGCAGGGCACGCAGGCCCATCTCCAGGGCAAAGGCGATCAGCGCGATCAGCAAGATGCCCAGCACCACCACATCGGTGACCAGGAACTGCGCGGCTGACTGGACCATGAAGCCCAGGCCGCTGGTAGCGGCGATCAGTTCGGCGGCGACCAGGGTCGACCAGCCGACCCCGAGGCCGATGCGAATGCCGGTGAGGATGTCGGGCAAGGCGCTGGGCAGGATCACATGGCGAATCAGTTGTACCTTGCTCGCTCCAAGCGACTGCGCGGCGCGCAGCTTGGCCGGGTCGACGGTGCGCACGCCGGTGGCGGTGGCGATGGCGATCGGGGCGAAGATCGCCAGGTAGATCAGCAGCACCTTCGACAACTCGCCGATCCCGCACCAGATCACGATCAGCGGCAGGTAGGCCAGCGGTGGGATTGGCCGGTAGAACTCGATCAGTGGATCGAGGATGCCGCGGGCCACGCGGTTGTAGCCGATGGCGATGCCGACTGGAATCGCGGTCAGGGTTGCCGCCAGCAACGCCACGCCGATACGGCCCAGGCTCGCGCCCAGGTGCTGCCAGAGGCTGGCGTCCATATAGCCTTGGGTCAGCAGCACCCAGGCCTTGGCCAGGATGTCGCCGGGGGCGGGCAGGAACAGTGGCTCGACCCAGCCGGCAGCGGTCACCAGCCACCAGGCCAGCAGCAGGCTGCCCAGGGTCAGGGCGCTGATCCAGCGGGTCGGCAGCGGGCGGCGGGCCTTGATCGCCGACGCGGTGCGGGTGTCGGTTTTGCCGGCGACCGGCAGGTCCAGGCTGCTCATGCGGACTCCTCGCGGCGGGCGGCACGTTGGGAAAAGACTCGCGACAGCACATGCTCGCGGGTTTCGATGAAACGTGGATCGGACTTGATCGCCCGCGCCGGTTCGCCCGCGGCATAGCGCTGGCCGAAGTCCAGTTGCAGGCGCTCGACCACGCGCCCCGGATTCGGTGCCAGCAACACCAGTTCGCTGGCCAGGAACACGGCTTCCTCGATGTCGTGGGTGATCAGGAACACCGGCTTTGCGGTGCGCTGCCAGACCTGCAGCAGCAACTCTTGCATCTGCTCGCGGGTGAAGGCATCGAGGGCGCCGAAGGGTTCGTCCATCAACAGTACGCGTGGGTCGGCAGCCAGGGCGCGGGCCAGGCCCACGCGTTGCTTCTGTCCGCCTGAAAGCTGCCAGATGCGCCGGTCGCCGAACCCGGCCAGATCGACCAGTGCCAGCATCTCACGCGCCTTGGCTTCACGCTGTGAGCGAGGTACGCCGGCCAGCTCCAGGCCGAAAGCGACATTGCCGAGCACGTCCTGCCAGGGCAGGAGGGCGTCATCCTGGAACACCACGCCGCGGTCGGCGCCTGGGCCTTGCACGGGCGCACCGTCAAGGGTGATGCGCCCGCCGCTGGGGGCGACGAAGCCGGCGATGAGATTGAGCAGCGAGGTCTTGCCGCTGCCGGAGGGCCCGAGGGCGACCAGCAGTTGGCGTGGCCCCAGCGTCAGGTTGATGTCATCCAGCACCGGGGTGGTGGCGCCGGGGTACTGTGCGCTGATGCGCTCCAGCTCGAGCAAGGCCATGATGGGCTCCGGTTCGGGGCGCAGGGCGCCCCTGGGTTCGATCGGTTGGGCGGGTGCTTCAGTTGGGCAGGAACTTGGCCGTTACGTACGGCGAGTAATCCGGCAGCACTGCCTCGACCTTGCCCTGCTCCTTGAGGAACGTCGCGGTGTCGGTCAGTGCCTGGGTGGTGGGCGCGCCCAGTGCCGCGGTCTGGTCGGCGGCCAGCGGGTAGACGTTGCCCTCCAGCAGGCCCGGGATATCGCCGGTCTTGGCGCCGGACAGCTTGGCGAGCTTGTTCACGTTGTCTGGATTGGCCAACCAGGCTTTCGGGTCCTTGCGGTAGTCGGCGTAGGCGTCAAGGGTGACCTTGGCGAACGACTTGACGATCTCCGGGTGCTTCTCGGCGAAGTCCTTGCGCACGATCCAGGCATCGAAAGTCGGGGCGCCTTTCTTTGCCAGTTCGCCAGAGGTGATCAGCACCTTGCCGTTTTCCTTGGCCACGCCCAGCGCTGGGTCCCAGACGTAGGTGGCGTCGATGTCGCCGCGTTTCCAGGCGGCGATGATCGCCGGTGGCGCGAGGTTGAGGATCTGCACCTTGGACGGGTCGATGTTCCAGCTCTTGAGCGCCGCCAGCAGGCTGTAATGCCCGGTGGAGACGAAGGGCACGGCGACTTTCTTGCCGATCAGGTCCTGTGGGCTCTTGATGCTGTCGCGGGCGACCAGCGCTTCACCGGCACCGATCTGGGTGGCGATGAGGAAGGTTTCCACCGGCACCTTGCGGGTGGTCGCGGCAGCCAGCGGGCTGGAGCCCAGGTAGCCGATCTGCACGTCGCCGGAGGCGACGGCGGCGATGATGTCGGCACCGTTGTCGAATTTGCGCCAGTCGATGCTGGCGTGGCTGGCTTTTTCGTAGCTGCCATCGGCCTGGGCCACCTTGGCCGGGTCCACGGTGGTCTGGTAGGCCACGGTCAGGTCGGCGGCCTGGGCGAACCAGCTGGCGCTGGCCAGGGTCAGCGCGGCGAACAGGCGCAGGGGGGCGTGGGGGATCATGATCGAACCTCTCGTCAGGCATCGGGTGATGAATGACGTGAAGACTAAATGATCTAAGAATTACAAAATAAATAACTTTTCAGAATTAGCTTAGGAGACAAAACGCTTAGAAATCGGCGCCTTCAGAGGAAGGGTTGTGAAATTTTTGTGAAAGGCTACGCTTTCACAACTTTTCACGGAGCGCCCTCTGGCAAAGGGGTGCAGATAACCGGAAGCTATGAGCGAAGGACGTGCATACACCAAATGACGCTTAAGGTTCCGTAGTTATTCCGGAAAAATCTGACGATTTCATAAAACGGTCATTTTGGATTTATAGGATTGTCATTATCCTGTAGCGCAGGTGCATTAGACCAAAGTCGTGAAATTTCTGGTAACGATTGACTTACCAGTCACACTTTGGTGCTAAATCGCTTACCCGTGGCGAGGGGGGCAGCAGATCCCTCCGCCTTGAGAGTACAAAAATTAGAACGTAGAGGAGCAAAGCATGTACAAGTCTAGCCTGGCCCTGGCCGTGGCACTGGGGGTTCTCGCCCAACAAGCGGGCGCCGCTGGCTTCATCGAAGACAGCAAGGTATCCATCAGCTCGCGCACCATGTATTTCAACAACGACGACCATGAAGTTCGCACGAACGCTCAGGGTCGTAACGGTGACCAGCGCGAAACCGCCCAAGGTTTCAAGCTCGACTACCTGTCCGGCTTCACCCAAGGCACCGTTGGTTTCGGTGTCGACGTTCAAGCTCTCTGGGGTATCCACCTCGATGGCGGCCGTGGCCGTCACCCGGATAACAACACCTTCTTCCCAAGCGACAGCGACGGCTCTGCCGTGAGCCAGTGGGCTCGCATCGGTGGTAACGCCAAGGCTCGCTTCTCCAAGACCGAAGTCCACTACGGCAGCGCCCTGGCGCCAAACCTGCCGATCCTGGTCTCCAACGACGGTCGTCTGCTGCCGCAAACCTTCGAGGGCGGTACCGTCCAGTCGAAGGAAATCGACAACGTTACCCTCAACGCGGGTCAGCTGACCCACGCCATGGGTCGTGCCTCGAGCAACCGCACCGGCCTGTCCGTTGGCGGCGCTTACCGCGACAGCAACAAGTTCCAGTTCGCCGGCGGCGACTGGAAGGTCACCAAAGACCTGACCCTGCAGTACTACTACTCGAACCTGGAAGACTTCTACAAGCAGCACTTCCTGGGTCTGACCCACGTCTACCAGATCGCCAACGATCAGTCGTTCAAGACCGACCTGCGCTGGTTCAAGAGCAGCAGCGACGGCAAGAACGGCGAAGCCGGCTACACCTTCAACAACAACGGTGGCTACGCCAAGAACGCAGGCGAGGTCGACAACAAGACCTGGTCCGCGATGTTCACCTACACCATCGGCGGCCATGCAATCATGCTGGGTCACCAACAGGTTGGCGACGACGGCGGTTTCGTCTGGCTGAACCAGGGTAACGTGCGCAAGGACGGCAGCACCTCGCCGCTGGAAGGCAACGGTGGCTCGAGCTTCTACCTGTTCACCGACAGCATGATCAACCAGTTCGCCCGTGCTGGCGAGAACACCACTTTCGGTCAGTACTCCTATGACTTCGCACGTCTGGGCGTACCGGGCCTGAAGGCATCCGTGGCCTATCTGCGCGGTGATGACATCAAGAACGCCCGCACCAGCGGCACCTACAGCGAGTGGGAACGCGACGCGCGTATCGACTACGTACTGCAGGAAGGCACTCTCAAGGGCCTGGGCGTCAGCCTGCGTCACGGCACCTACCGTGGCGGCGGCGAGAGCATCAACGATGCCGATCAGACTCGTCTGATCTTCAACTACACTTACAACTTCATGTAAGTCGTAGCTGCAACGAAAGAGCCTCGCCGGGTGCGAGGCTTTTTTGTGCCTGCGAATCCGTATTCTTTCCGGTTATAAATAAATCAGTATTTATTCTTTTTGTTTTTAATCGGAAGCAGGCACATTGAATCCCACAAGGCCAGACACAGCACAGGAGCCGCTTCCATGAGCCTCAAACTCGGCGACATCGCCCCCGACTTCGAACAGGATTCCAGCGCCGGCAAGATCCGTTTCCATGAGTGGCTGGGCAACAGCTGGGGCGTGCTGTTCTCCCACCCGGCCGACTTCACCCCGGTGTGCACCACCGAACTGGGCCTGACCGCCAAGCTCAAGGATGAGTTCGCCAAGCGCGGCGTCAAGGCTATCGCACTGTCGGTGGATCCGGTCGACTCGCACCACAAGTGGATCGATGACATCAACGAGACCCAGAACACCGTGGTCAACTTCCCGATCATCGCCGATGCCGATCGCAAGGTGTCCGACCTGTACGACCTGATCCACCCCAACGCCAACGACACGCTTACCGTACGCTCGCTGTTCGTGATCGACCCGAACAAGAAGGTACGCCTGACCATCACCTATCCAGCCAGCACCGGGCGCAACTTCAACGAGATCCTGCGGGTGATCGATTCGTTGCAGCTGACCGACAACTACAAGGTCGCCACCCCGGGTAACTGGCAGGACGGCGACGAGGTAGTGATCGTGCCTTCGCTGAAGGATGAGGACGAGATCAAGCAGCGCTTCCCGAAAGGTTATCGGGCAGTCAAACCCTATCTGCGCCTCACCCCGCAACCCAATCGTTGAATCCTCGTTGCATTGCTCTTAGCCATAGCAGGGATTTCGGGCCGTTTCGACGGCCCTTTTTTATGCCTGCTCTTCGTGCAGGCAGGCTTGCCCCGTGAAGCGAATGAGAGGGCGCGCTTCAGGGTGAAAAGCTATATCTCCATAACGCATAAACAAATGAAAAAATATGATTTCTAGATATATGTGGCGAGCTGCTAATGTCGGAGTCATTCACAGGGGCCACACCCCGGAACCGAATTGAAGGAAGCGCTGCAATGCTGGTTGTTTCGATAGGTGGTAGCCCCAGTACCCGTTCACGCTCCGGCGTGCTGCTCGAGCGTTCGCGCCAGTGGTTGCAAGATCGTGGTGTGGAGGTGGTGACCTTCCAGGTGCGCGAGTTTCCGGCAGAGGACCTGCTCCACGCACGTTTCGACAGCCCGCAGGTGCAGCACTTCCAGCAACTGGTAGCCCAGGCTGATGGGCTGGTGGTGTCGACCCCGGTATACAAGGCATCGTTCGCCGGTGCCCTGAAGACGTTGCTCGACCTGCTGCCCGAGCGCGCGCTGGAACACAAGGTGGTCCTGCCGATCGCGACCGGCGGCAGCATCGCCCACATGCTGGCGGTGGATTACGCATTGAAGCCTGTGCTGTCGGCACTCAAGGCGCAGGAGACCCTTCAAGGGATCTTCGCCGACGACAGCCAGGTCGCTTACGCCGAAGGCAATCGCCCGGCACAGTTGGCCGAGGCCCTGGAGGCCCGCCTGCTGGACTCGCTGGAAACCTTCCACAGTGCCCTGGCGCGTCGGCCCAAGCCGGTCGCTCCAGGTGTACTCAACGAACGCCTGATCAGTGCTCGCTGGAGCATCTGAACGACCCCGCAAATGCGTCACCGTTTTTCCACCTTACTCGCCCGACAACGAGGCAAGCAGGTGCAACCCGAACCTCATTCGCACAGGAGAGCGCCATGCGCACAGTCTTCTTGCGTCGTGGTCTGGTCGCCCTGTTTGCGGCGGCTGTGTCCTTCGGCGCCATCACCCAAGCCCAGGCCGAGAGCCTGCGCATCGGTTACCAGAAATACGGCACCCTGGTGCTGCTCAAGGCCAAGGGCTCGCTGGAAAAGCGCCTGAAGGAACAGGGCATCGACGTGCAGTGGACCGAGTTCCCCGGTGGCCCGCAGCTCCTCGAAGGGCTGAACGTCGGCTCGATCGATTTCGGTGTCACCGGCGAAACGCCACCGGTCTTCGCCCAGGCCGCCGGTGCCGACCTGCTCTACGTGGCCTATGAGCCGCCTGCGCCGCACAGCGAGGCGATCCTCGTGCCCAAGGGCTCGACGATCCAGTCGGTGAAGGAGCTCAAAGGCAAGAAAGTCGCGCTGAACAAAGGCTCCAACGTGCACTACCTGCTGGTCCGCGCCCTTGAGGACGCCGGCCTGAAATACAGCGACATCCAGCCCGTGTACCTGCCGCCTGCCGATGCCCGCGCCGCCTTCGAGCGTGGCAGCGTCGATGCCTGGGTGATCTGGGACCCGTACCAGGCTGCCGCCGAACAGCAGTTGCAGGCCCGTACCCTGCGTGATGGCAAAGACCTGGTCGACAACCACCAGTTCTACCTGGCCACCCGCAGCTACGCGACCCAGCACCCGGCGGTGATCAGCGCCCTGATCGACGAGGTGCGCGCCGTGGGTGAGTGGTCCCAGGCCAACCCGCAGCAAGTGACCGACCAGGTCGCGCCGCTGCTCGGCCTGCCGGCCGACATCACCCTGACCTCGGTCAAGCGCCAGGGCTACGGCGCTGCGCCGCTGACGCCCGAAGTGATCGCCGCGCAACAGAAGATCGCCGACACCTTCCAGGCTCTGAAGCTGATTCCCAAGCCCTTGAGCATCAAGGACGTGATCTGGACCCCACCGGCCAAGGTCGCCAGCGCACCTTGAACGATTCGCCTGCGCCGCAGCATCGCTGCGGCTTGAGCCACCCTTGAGGAGACAACTCCAATGAGCCTTAACATTTTCTGGTTCCTCCCCACCCACGGTGACGGCAAGTACCTGGGTACCACCGAAGGCGCACGCGCCGTCGATCACGGCTACCTGACCCAGGTCGCCCAGGCGGCCGATCGCCTGGGTTTCGGTGGCGTGCTGATCCCTACCGGTCGCTCCTGCGAGGATTCCTGGCTGGTTGCGGCATCACTGATTCCGGTGACCCAGAACCTGAAGTTCCTGGTTGCGCTGCGCCCGGGCATCATTTCGCCGACCGTGGCCGCTCGCCAGGCAGCGACCCTGGATCGCCTGTCCAACGGCCGTGCGCTGTTCAACCTGGTGACCGGTGGCGATCCGGACGAGCTGGCCGGTGATGGTCTGCACCTGAACCACCAGGAGCGCTACGAAGCCTCGGTCGAGTTCACCCGCATCTGGCGCAAGGTGCTGGAAGGCGAAGTGGTCGACTATGACGGCAAGCACATCCAGGTGAAGGGCGCCAAGCTGCTCTATCCGCCGATCCAGCAGCCGCGTCCGCCGCTGTATTTCGGCGGTTCGTCCGAGGCCGCACAGGATCTGGCCGCCGAGCAGGTCGAGCTGTACCTGACCTGGGGTGAGCCACCGGCTGCCGTAGCGGAGAAAATTGCCGCAGTGCGTGAGAAAGCCGCTGCGCAAGGCCGCGAGGTGCGCTTCGGTATCCGCCTGCACGTGATCGTGCGGGAAACCAACGAAGAAGCCTGGGCCGCCGCCGATCGCCTGATTTCGCACCTGGACGACGACACCATTGCCCGCGCCCAGGCCTCGCTGGCGCGCTTCGATTCGGTTGGCCAGCAACGCATGGCAGCCCTGCACAACGGCAACCGCGACAAGCTCGAAGTCAGCCCCAACCTGTGGGCGGGCGTCGGCCTGGTGCGAGGCGGCGCCGGTACCGCACTGGTGGGCGATGGCCCGACGGTCGCGGCACGCGTCAAGGAATACGCCGACCTGGGCATCGATACCTTCATCTTCTCCGGTTATCCGCACCTGGAAGAGTCCTATCGCGTCGCCGAGCTGCTGTTCCCGCACCTGGACGTGCAGCGCCCGGAGCAGGCCAAGACCGGGGGCTACGTGAGCCCGTTCGGTGAAATGGTCGCCAACGACATCCTGCCCAAGTCCGTGTCGCAGAGCTGAGGGTCAGGCCATGAGTCGTGCAACTTCTTCCACCCTGACACAGCGCCTGGCGCCATGGGCCTTGCCCGTGTTGCTGCTGGCGGTGTGGCAGCTGGCGGTCAGCGCTGGATGGTTGTCCACGCGCATCCTGCCGGCACCGAGCGCGGTGGTCAGCGCCGGTGTCGAGCTGGTGCGCAGCGGCGAGATCTGGACGCACCTGGCGATCAGCGGCTGGCGCGCCGGTGTGGGCTTTCTGATTGGCGGCAGCATCGGCCTGTTGCTGGGGTTCATCACCGGCCTTTCGAACTGGGGCGAACGCCTGCTCGACAGCTCGGTACAGATGGTCCGCAACGTGCCGCACCTGGCGCTGATCCCGCTGGTGATCCTGTGGTTCGGCATCGACGAGTCGGCGAAGATCTTCCTGGTCGCGCTGGGCACGCTGTTCCCGATCTACCTGAACACCTACCACGGCATCCGTAATGTAGACCCGGCCCTGGTGGAAATGGCGCGCAGCTATGGTCTGTCCGGTTTCTCGCTGTTCCGCCAGGTGATCCTGCCCGGTGCGTTGCCGTCGATCCTGGTCGGTGTGCGCTTCGCCCTGGGCTTCATGTGGCTGACCCTGATCGTTGCCGAGACCATCTCGGCCAATGCCGGCATCGGTTACCTGGCGATGAACGCCCGTGAATTCCTGCAAACCGACGTGGTGGTCCTGGCCATCGTCATGTACGCCGTGCTCGGCAAGCTCGCCGACCTCGCCGCCCGTGGTCTGGAGCGTGTCTGGCTGCGCTGGCACCCCGCCTACCAGGTGGCGAAGAAGGAGGGCGCATGACCGTGCTCAAGGAACAACCGCCGCGCCTGCTGCGTGGCATCCCGCTGGCCGCCAACGGCCTGCGCAAGACGTTCGGCAAGCGTGAAGTGCTGCGCGGTATCGACCTGCACATCCCGGCCGGTCAGTTCGTTGCCATCGTCGGCCGCTCCGGCTGCGGCAAGAGCACCTTGCTGCGCTTGCTGGCCGGTCTGGACCAACCCAGTGCCGGTGATTTGCTCGCCGGTGCTGCGCCGCTGGCCGATGCGCGCGAGGAAACCCGCCTGATGTTCCAGGACGCCCGTCTGCTGCCCTGGAAGAAGGTGATCGACAACGTCGGCCTGGGCTTGTCCGGTGACTGGCGGCCGCGCGCGGTGCAAGCGCTGGAGGAGGTCGGCCTGGCCGATCGAGCCAACGAATGGCCTGCTGCGCTGTCCGGCGGACAAAAGCAGCGCGTCGCCCTGGCCCGAGCGCTGATCCACCAACCGCGCCTGCTGCTGCTCGACGAGCCGCTGGGGGCACTGGATGCCCTGACCCGGATCGAAATGCAGCAACTGATCGAGCGCCTGTGGCGCGAACACGGCTTCACCGTTCTGCTGGTCACCCACGACGTCAACGAAGCCGTCGCCGTGGCCGACCGGGTGATCCTGATCGAGGACGGCGAGGTCGGCCTGGACCTTACCGTCGACCTGGCAAGGCCGCGGGCGCGTGGTTCGCACCGCCTGGCTGCGCTGGAAAGCGAAGTGCTCAACCGTGTCCTGTCCGTCCCTGGCACCCCGCCCGAGCCGGAGCCTGTAGCCCCTTTGCCCACGCAACTGCGTTGGGCCCACTGAATCTGCGAAGCCAACCAAAGGAATCAAGCCATGACCATCAAAGCGATCAACGTCCGCAACCAGTTCAAAGGCACCGTCAAAGAAATCCTCGAAGGCCCGGTATTGTCGGAAATCGACGTGCAGACCGCCTCCGGCATCGTCACTTCGGTGATCACCACCCGTTCCGTGCGCGAGCTGGAACTGCAGGTTGGCAGTGAAGTGATTGCCTTCGTGAAATCGACCGAGGTGTCTATCGCCAAGCTGTGATGGCGTTCGACTCCCAGGCCCTTGTGAAGGCCTTCGCGGGCAAGCCCGCTCCCACGGTTCCCCGTAGGAGCGGGCTTGCCCGCGAAGGTTTCAGTTTGAGCGTCTGGCCAGGAAAGGCGGCAGGTAAAGCCCCAGATACGCTTCGAAGACCCGCATCCCTTCCTCCGCCATGCGCGGCGTGATCTGTTCGTGCAACTGCATCGACCGGGCATAGACCCGGTCGCTCAGTTCCATCGCCAGGGCAAACACATCCACGTCGGTGGGCATGCTGGGTAACTGGAAATGCCGGTCGAACAAGCTGTGCATCAGCTTGCCGAGCTCCAGGTCGTGCTGGCGGTCGGCTTGCGCCACTTCACTCAGCCCATGCTGGGCAAGGATCAACTGCCGGGCGGCGGTGTCCTGGCGGTAGATCTCCAGCGTGCGCTGCTCGACCAGACGTGACAAGCCCTGCCAGGTGCTGAAGGCGTGGGCGTCGATCGGCGCGCTCAGCGCCTCGCGAAAAGCGCGGTGCACATCTGCGGTCAGAGCTTCGAGCAACGCCGGAACGCTGGCGAAGAAGTGATAGACCGAGGACGGAGGGATCTGCGCCCGTTCGGCCACGCTGTAGATCGACAGCCCTGCCACACCTTCGCCTGCCAGCAGCTCGCGAGCGGCCGCCAGGATCGCTTCGATCCTGGCCTGGCTACTGGCGCGTGGCTTGCGCGGCGAGGGCGTGCGGCTCATCAGTTGCTGATCGCCAGGATGCTGGCCTGGTAGGCACCGACGAACAGGTCGAAGTCGCCGACTTCCTGCTGCTCCAGGCGCGACTGTTCGGCCAGAGAGTCGCGGGCGAGGGTTTCGAAGGCTTGCTGGCGCTCGCCAGGCAGCGCTTGCTCGCGGAAGGTTTCGGCGTGCAGCTTGCTCTGGCGCAGCGAGAATGCGACGAAGCTTTCGTCGTGCTCGGTCATGCGCGCCAGGACCTGTGCAGAAGGTGTCAGCTCAGGGTCGTCGACCTTGGCTTGCTGCGCCTCCAGGGCCTTGGCGTGGTCGTCGCCACCTTGCGCCTGGTCAAGCAGTCCGGCCAGCTGGCCGATGCGGGCGATCAGCTCGCTGGCCCATTCGCGCAGGGTGACCGGCTGGCCATCGCGCTGCAGCTCCAGGCCTGGGCGGCGCCCCTCCTTGACTACGGTGAGGAAGTTGCTGGTGCACTGGCCGCATTCGCCGTTGTCCAGCGACGGGCTCTCATCAAGCGCGCAGAACAGCAGGAAGGCGTCGAGGAAGCGCGCCTCGGTGAGGTCGATGCCCACCGGCAGGAACGGGTTGATGTCCAGGCAGCGCACCTCGACATACTGCACGCCGCGCGAGATCAAGGCCTGGATCGGACGTTCGCCGGTGTAGGTCACGCGCTTGGGGCGAATGTTCGAGTAGTACTCGTTCTCGATCTGCAGGATGTTGGTGTTCAACTGCACCCATTCGCCGTCCTTGTGCGTACCCACTTCGACATAGGGTGGGTAAGGCGTGCCAACGGCCTTGCGCAGGCTGTCGGTGTAGCTGGACAGATTGTTGTAGCAGGGCGTCAGGCCTGCCTGGGCGTTGCTCTGGTATCCCAGGTCGCTCATGCGCAGGCTGGTGGCGTAGGGCAGGTAGAGGGTGTCGGCGTCCAGCTCTTCGAGCTGGTGCGGGCGGCCGCGCAGGAAGCCTTTGTCCAGCGCTGGCGAGGCGCCGAACAGGTACATCAGCAGCCAGCTGTAGCGGCGGAAGTTGCGGATCAGCGCGATGTAGGCCGACGACTGATAGTCACGGTCGTCCTGTTCGCTGCCTTCGGCTTCACGCAGCAAGGGCCAGAGGGCCTCGGGCAACGAGAAGTTGTAGTGGATGCCGGCGATGCACTGCATGGTGCGGCCGTAGCGCAGGGCCAGGCCCTTGCGGTACACGTGCTTGAGCTTGCCGATGTTGGAGCTGCCGTACTCGGCGATCGGAATGTCTTCCTCGGCGGGCAGCGCGCACGGCATCGACGGGCTCCACAGGTATTCGTCGCCGAGCTTGGTGTAGACGAAGCGGTGGATCTCCTCGAGGTTCTCGAGCACCTTGGCCGGATCAGGCAGGGCCGGGGTGATGAACTCCAGCAGCGATTCGGAGTAATCGGTGGTGATCTGCTCGTTGGTCAGTGCCGAACCCAGGGCTTCGGGGTGTGGGGTCTGGGCCAGCCGACCTTCGTCGGTCACTCGCAGGCATTCGCGCTCAATGCCGTGCAGGCACTGCTTGAGCAGGGAGAGATTGGCGCCGAGCAAGCTCAGGCGGCGATTGAGGAGGTCGCTCAAGATGGATTCCTTCACGCGTCAGTCGCCCCAATATGGGGGTAGAAATGACGGTCTACAAGGGTAGGGACAAAGGAACTGGCGTTGTCGCCTGGTTTACGCGGTTCCGGTGCTGGTAGCGCAGATACTTCGGGGCCTTGCCGAACCCATCGCGTGACAAGCCCGCTCCCACAAAAGCACCGAGGCACCTGTGGGAGCGGGCTTGTCCCGCGATAGGGTCAGTGACAGCGCCCGACCAATACCGGCAAAAATACCGCAGTTATCACTCGGGCAGCTAGAGAACCGCGAAGGTTCCCTGTGCCTTGGCCACCAGCTTGTCGCCCTGGAGCACGTCGGCGTCGACCACCAGCGTGCGCCGTCCTGCGTGTATTACCCGGGCGGTGCACAGCACTTCGCCGTCGCTGACAGCGCGCATGTAGTTGATCTTGCATTCGATGGTCACGCTTTGCTGGTCGAAGCCATGGCTGGCCGAGCAGGCCAGGCCCATGGCGATGTCCACCAGGCTGAAGATCGCCCCGCCGTGCAGTTTCTGGCCACGGTTGCGCAGGTGTGGTTCCAGCGCCAGGGCCACCTCGGCAACGCCTGTGTCCAGGCGTTGCAGGCGGCAGCCCAGGAGCTGGCTGAAGGCGCTTTCGACGTATTCCTTCGGGACGTCCATCACTTCTTCTTCAACTGCTTGGCGTTGGCGAACAGCGCGGCCATGGCGTTGTTGGCCGGCGCGGCGGTGGCGGTTTCGCGCGGGCGTGGTGCCTGTTGCGAACGGTTGCCGCCGTTGCCGCGTGGGCCGCCACGGTTGCCTTCGACCTTCTCGCCCGGGGTATCGCTCATGCGCATGGACAGGCCGACGCGCTTGCGCGGGATATCCACTTCCATGACCTTGACCTTCACCACGTCGCCGGCCTTGACCGCTTCGCGCGGATCCTTGACGAACTTCTCCGACAGCGCCGAGATGTGCACCAGGCCATCCTGGTGCACGCCGATGTCGACGAAGGCGCCGAAGTTGGTGACGTTGGTCACCACGCCTTCGAGGATCATGCCGGGCTCCAGGTCCTTGAGGTCCTCGACGCCATCCTGGAAGGTCGCGGTCTTGAACTCAGGGCGCGGGTCGCGGCCGGGCTTGTCCAGCTCCTGGAGGATGTCGGTGACGGTCGGCAGGCCGAAGGATTCGTCGGTGAATTTCTTCGGGTCGAGGCGCTTGAGGAAGCTGCTGTCGCCGATCAGCGAGCGGATATCGCGGCCGGTGTCGGCGGCGATGCGTTGTACCAGCGGATAGGCTTCGGGGTGCACGGCAGAGGCGTCCAGCGGATTGTCACCGTTCATCACGCGCAGGAAGCCTGCGGCCTGCTCGAAGGTCTTCTCGCCGAGGCGGCTGACTTTCTTCAGTGCCGCCCGGGTGGCGAACGGGCCGTTGGCGTCGCGGTGGGCGACGATGTTCTGTGCCAGCGTCGCATTGAGGCCGGAGATGCGGGTCAGCAAGGCCACCGAGGCGGTGTTGACGTCCACGCCCACGGCGTTCACGCAGTCCTCGACCACAGCGTCCAGGCCGCGCGCCAATTTCACCTGCGACACATCGTGCTGGTACTGGCCTACCCCGATGGACTTCGGATCGATCTTCACCAGTTCGGCCAGCGGGTCCTGCAGGCGACGGGCAATCGACACCGCGCCGCGGATCGAGACGTCGAGATCGGGGAATTCGCGGGCAGCCAGTTCGGACGCTGAATACACCGAGGCGCCCGCCTCGGAGACCATGATCTTGGTGATCTGCAGTGCCGGGTATTTTTTCACCAGGTCAGCGATCAGTTTGTCGCTTTCGCGGCTGGCGGTGCCGTTGCCGATGGCGATCAGCTCCACCGAATGCTTGGCGCACAGGGCCGCCAGTACGGCGAGGGTGCGGTCCCAGTCGTTCTTCGGTGCATGCGGGTAGACGGTGGTGTAGTCCAGCAGCTTGCCGGTGGCATCGACTACCGCGACCTTGCAGCCAGTGCGCAGGCCCGGGTCGAAGCCCAGGGTCGCACGCGGGCCGGCGGGGGCGGCCAACAGCAGGTCGTGCAGGTTATGGGCGAAGACGTTGATCGCCTCGCTTTCGGCGTTGTCGCGCAGCTCGCCGAACAGGTCGGTTTCCAGGTGGGTGTAGAGCTTGACCTTCCAGGTCCAGCGCACCACCTCGCCCAGCCATTTGTCGGCCGGGCGGCCGCGGTTCTCGATACCAACGTGGCTGGCGATCATCAGCTCGCAGGGGTGCAGGGTGCCCGGTAGTTCCTCGCCGACCTTGAGCGAGGCGCTCAGTACGCCTTCGTTGCGACCGCGGAAGATCGCCAGGGCGCGGTGCGACGGGGCGTTGCGCAGCAGTTCGTCGTGGGCGAAGTAGTCGCGGAACTTGGCGCCTTCCTCTTCCTTGCCCGGCACCACGCGCGCGGTGAGCACCGCCTCCTGCTTGAGGAAACCGCGCAGTTTGTCGAGCAGGGCGGCGTCTTCGGCGAAGCGCTCCATGAGGATGTACTTGGCGCCTTCGAGGGCGGCCTTGACGTCGGCGACGCCTTTATCGGCGTCGACGAAGCGCGCGGCTTCGCTTTCAGGGTCGCGCTGCGGGTCGTCGAACAGGCCGTCGGCCAGTTCACCCAGGCCGGCTTCCAGGGCGATCTGGCCCTTGGTGCGGCGCTTTTGCTTGTAAGGCAGGTAAAGGTCTTCGAGGCGGGTCTTGGTGTCGGCGAGCTTGATCTCGCGGGCCAGTTCCGGGGTCAGCTTGCCCTGCTCCTCGATGCTGGCCAGGATGCTGGCGCGGCGCTCGTCGAGTTCACGCAGGTAACGCAGGCGCTCTTCCAGGTGGCGCAGTTGCGTATCGTCCAGGCTGCCGGTCACTTCCTTGCGGTAACGGGCGATGAAGGGCACCGTCGAGCCTTCGTCCAACAGGCCCACGGCCGCCTCGACCTGCTGTGGGCGCACGCCCAGTTCCTCGGCGATACGGCTGTTGATGCTGTCCATGAGAACCACCTGACAAATAGTGAATACTAAGGCCGCAGTGGGGGTTCAGGCCCGGCGGCACTGGATGAAAGCCGCGCATTATACCCATCGAGTCCGGCTTGCGGTGATGGCGCTGAGCCATGTCTATCGAGCGAGAAGTGGCACCCGGGGAAAAATCTGCTAACAATGCACACGGCACGCGTCGCAATGGCTACGCCATAATGCGCGGCGATATCAGAGGAGTTATTGATGACCAGCACCGCAAACATTGCTGAAGGCGAAAAGATTCTCATCGTTGACGACGATCCGGGGCTGAGCAGCCTGCTGGAGCGTTTCTTCACCAGCAAGGGCTTCCGTGCCCGCGCCGTGCCGAACGTCGAGCAGATGGACCGCCTGCTGGCCCGTGAAGTGTTCAACCTGGTGGTGCTCGATCTCATGCTGCCGGGTGAAGACGGCCTCTCCGCCTGCCGCCGCCTGCGCGCGGCGAACAACCAGATCCCGATCATCATGCTCACCGCCAAGGGCGACGAGCTTAGCCGCATCAAGGGCCTTGAACTGGGCGCTGACGATTATCTCGCCAAGCCGTTCAACCCCGACGAGCTGGTCGCGCGGGTCAAGGCTGTGCTGCGGCGCCAGGCTCCGAGCGTTCCTGGCGCCCCGGGCAGCGAGGAAGAAACCGTCACGTTCGGCGACTACGAGCTGTCGTTGGCGACCCGCGAACTCAAGCGCGGCGATGAAGTGCACATGCTCACCACCGGTGAATTCGCCGTGCTCAAGGCTCTGGTCATGCATGCTCGCGAACCGCTGACCCGCGACAAATTGATGAACCTGGCCCGCGGCCGTGAGTGGGATGCCCTGGAGCGCTCCATCGACGTGCAGATCTCACGTCTGCGCCGCATGATCGAGCCCGATCCATCGAAGCCTCGCTACATCCAGACGGTCTGGGGTGTGGGTTATGTCTTCGTGCCGGACGGAAATGCCGGTAAATGAACCGCTGCCATGACACGGCAGGGCGGCCCGCAAGGGTCGCCCTGTTTTCGTCTGTGGTCCCCGCCTTGCTTGTTCCCGCCGTGCAGTAATCGTCGCCAATGAAAACGCCTCTCTGGTTTCCGCAAAGCTTCTTCGCCCGCACCTTGTGGCTGGTACTGATCGTCGTCCTGTTTTCCAAGGCGCTGACGCTGGTGTACCTGCTGATGAACGAGGACGTTCTGGTCGACCGCCAGTACAGCCACGGTGTGGCGCTGACCTTGCGTGCCTATTGGGCGGCCGATGAAGAGAACCGGGACCAGATCGCCGAGGCGGCCGGTCTGATCCGCGTGACCGGCTCGGGTGTGCCGGAGGGTGAGCAGCACTGGCCGTACAGCGAGATCTACCAGCGCCAGATGCAGGCTGAGCTGGGCGAGGATACCGAGGTACGCCTGCGCATCCATGCGCCGCCGGCACTGTGGGTCAATGCGCCGAGCCTGGGGCCGGGTTGGCTGAAGGTGCCGTTGTATCCGCACCCGTTGCGCGGGCAGAAGATCTGGAACGTGCTCGGTTGGTTCCTGGCCATCGGCCTGCTGTCCACCGCGTCGGCCTGGATCTTCGTGCGCCAGCTCAACCAGCCGCTCAAACGCCTGGTGTTCGCTGCCCGCCAGCTCGGGCAGGGGCGCAGCGTGCGCCTGCCCATCAGCGATACACCCAGCGAGATGACCGAGGTGTACCGTGCGTTCAACCAGATGGCCGAGGATGTCGAGCAGGCCGGGCGCGAGCGCGAGCTCATGCTGGCGGGGGTCTCCCACGACCTGCGTACGCCATTGACCCGGCTACGGCTGTCGCTGTCGCTGATGGGGAACGAAAGTGAGCTCAGCGACGACATGGTGCGCGACATCGAAGACATGGACGCCATTCTCGACCAGTTCCTGGCCTTCATTCGCGATGGCCGCGACGAGCCGGTGGAAGAAGTCGACCTGGGTGATCTGATTCGCGAGGTGGTGGCGCCGTATAACCAGCCCGAAGAGCGCGTGCGCCTGTGCCTGGAGCCTATTCCACCCTTCCCGCTACGGCGCGTGTCGCTCAAGCGCATGCTGGGCAACCTGATCGGCAATGCCCTGCACCATGCGGGCAAGGGCGTCGAGGTGGCGGCTTATGTGTCAGGTGAGCAGGGGGCGCCGTACGTGGTACTCAGCGTGCTGGACCGGGGCACGGGGATCGACGAATCGGAACTGGAGACCATCTTCAATCCGTTCATTCGCGGCGACCGTGCACGTGGGGGCAAGGGCACCGGGCTGGGCCTGGCGATCGTCAAGCGGATCGCCGCCCAGCATGGCGGCAATGTCGAGTTGCGCAACCGCTCCGGTGGCGGGATCGAGGCGCGCGTCCGCTTGCCTTTGGGGCTGTTGCTGCCGCGCGATGCCGTGTGAGGTTCTGTGGTCTCTTTATGGCTAAAGCCGCGAAGAGACCGACACGATTTCGAATCAACCCTTGCCTTTGGTCCGGGTCTGGTTCGGTCCGCCGTTCTTCTCCAGGTGTTCGATGATCATCCCGGCAACGTTCTTGCCGGTGGTGACTTCGATGCCCTCCAGCCCCGGCGACGAATTCACCTCCATCACCAGCGGGCCATGATTGGAGCGCAGGATATCCACACCAGCCACGCTGAGGCCCATGACCTTGGCCGCGCGAATGGCCGTCATGCGTTCCTCGGGGGTGATCTTGATCAGGCTGGCCACTCCACCGCGGTGCAGGTTGGAGCGGAACTCACCGGGCTTGGCCTGGCGCTTCATCGAGGCGATGACCTTGTCACCAACCACGAAGCAGCGGATGTCGGCGCCGCCAGCCTCCTTGATGTATTCCTGGACCATGATGTTCTGCTTCAGGCCCATGAACGCTTCGATGACCGACTCGGCAGCCTTGGTCGTTTCGCACAGCACCACGCCGATGCCCTGGGTGCCTTCGAGCACCTTGATCACCAGCGGTGCACCATTGACCATCTGGATCAGGTCGGGAATGTCATCCGGCGAGTGAGCGAAACCTGTGATCGGCAGACCGATGCCACGGCGTGACAGCAATTGCAAAGAGCGCAGCTTGTCGCGCGAGCGGGCGATGGCCACCGATTCATTGAGCGGGTAGACGCCCATCATCTCGAACTGGCGCAGCACTGCGCAGCCATAGAAGGTCACCGAGGCGCCGATACGCGGGATCACTGCATCGAAACCTTCCAGCGGTTTGCCGCGATAGTGGATCTGCGGCTTGTGGCTGGCGATGTTCATGTAGGCGCGCAGGGTATCGATCACGACCATTTCATGGCCGCGCTGGGTGCCGGCTTCGACCAGGCGGCGGGTGGAATACAGACGCGGGTTGCGCGAAAGCACGGCGATCTTCATGCAGCACCTGTGACAGGGGAGAGAGTGGCCGGGAAGGCCGGTTTGTCCTGAACGTACTTGAGGCCGGGGTTGACGACCAGTTGACCGTGGACCAAGGCTTTCGATCCAAGTAACAACCGATAGCGCATGCTCTTGCGGCAAGCCAGGGTGAATTCCACTTCCCAGACCCGGTCGCCCAATGCCAGTGGCGTTCGGATCACATAGCGGGTCTGGGCATGGCCGTTGGAGCTCTTGATGGTCTTCATGGTCACCAGAGGCGCTTCGCAGCGGCGATGACGCAGTTGCACTACAGAACCCAGGTGCGCGGTGAAACGTACCCAGGACTGGCCGTCGCGCTCGAAGGGTTCGATGTCGGTGGCGTGCAGGCTGGAGGTGCTGGCGCCGGTGTCGATCTTGGCCCGAAGCCCGGCGAGACCGAGGTCGGGCAGGGCGATCCACTCGCGCAGGCCGATCACTGTCAGATGGTCAAATGTTTTCACGAAGCACACCCTGCGAATGAGGTGGTGAACTGTAAGCATGGCGCGGACTTTTTGCATCCGACAGTTACGGTAGTACAGTTCCGTTAAAGACAGAATTCGAGGTAGAGGGATGGCACAGAAAGCGGAAGACGACGACAAGGTCCGCCTGGACAAATGGCTGTGGGCGGCGCGCTTCTACAAGACGCGTGCGCTGGCCAAGGCGGCGATCGAGAGTGGCAAGGTGCATTGCCGTGGTGAGCGCTGCAAACCGGGCAAGGAACCGCGGGTAGGTGACGAGTTCGTGCTGCGCACCGGTTTCGACGAGAAGACCGTAGTGGTCAAGGCGCTGTCGGTGGTGCGTCGTGGGGCGCCCGAGGCGCAGACCCTCTACGAGGAAACCGCCGACAGCGTGAAGCGCCGCGAGCAGGCCGCCGAACTGCGCAAGGCCGGGGCGATGGGTGTGACCACCGACGGCCGGCCCAACAAGAAGCAACGGCGGCAGATCCACCAACTGCATGGCAGTTTCGAGTAGACCTGCGCCGTCAGTTGCGCTTAGAAGGCTGTACGCATCACGCTCATGCGCCCGATCAGCGGCAGCTTGCCGAGTACCCTGAACAGCGGTGAGGTCCAGCGCACCAGTGCCGCGCTGGCCTTGGCCGCGAGAGGTGTATGCACGGTCCAGCCCAGAGCCAGTAATGCCATCCCCAGACCACCGATGTAGTCATCCTGCCCCCAGTGCGCGCCAGCGACCAGACGCGGCAGCATGAACAGCACGGCCAGCCCCCAGATCACCAGGCTTTGCACCAGCCGGCGACTGAACAGACTCATGAACAGCGCCCAGAGGAGCAGTACCGAGGCGTGATCGCCCGGGAAGCTCTTGCTGGAACGGTCCTTCAGTTCCCAGTGGGCTTCAAGGTTCGGGTAGTAGTGGCTCAGGCGCACGGCGTCGTCGAATACGATCGACGGGCTGTCATGCTGCCATCCGGATGCATCCACCCACTTGGAAAACAGCGCGCGAACCACCACTAAGAGGAGCAGGCTGACGAAAAAGCCGAAGAATGCCTGCCGTACCTGCACGGCCTTGAACACCCAGTCGCCCTTGATCAGCAGCAGGAGCAGGATCAGACCGACGACGATGTCGAAGGGGCGCAGGCTGCCCAAGGTCCAGATGTAGCGCCAGGTGGTGCTGTCTGCCAGTGGGCCGTTGAGTGCACGGAATAGCCACTCGTCGAAAGTCAGGAACAGGATCTGGCCAAACGGCCACAACCAGAAACACAGTAGAGCGATCGGCAGTAAAGTGCAGGCTGCCAGAGGTCCCCAGGACCACTTTTCTTGGAACAGTGGCCGATTATCCATAAAATACCTCAATTGCCAGCTGAATTTCCGCGCGTCGTGCGCGCTTTAACACGGGCCTTTGTAGGCTCCTGTAATCATTTTGTCACTCTTTTCAGAATTTTCAGATAGCCAAAACCATGAGCGATTTACCGGATACCGATTTCACCCAACGCTTCCTGTTCGAAGAGCGCGATGTGCGCGGCGAATGGGTCGAGCTCGACAAGAGCTACAGCGAAGTGCTTGCCCGTCACCCTTATCCGCAGCCGGTTGCCGCTCTGCTGGGTGAGCTGATGGCTGCCACCTCGCTGCTGGTCGGCGCACTCAAGTTCGATGGCCTGCTGATCCTGCAAGCGCGCTCGGAAGGGCCAATCCCGCTGCTGATGGTGGAGTGCTCGGGCGAGCGCGACATCCGCGGCATGGCGCGTTACGAGGCCGAGCAGATCGCGGCTGACGCGACCCTGGCGGACCTGATGCCTGATGGCCACCTCACGCTGACCATCGACCCGGTCAAGGGCCAGCGCTACCAGGGCACCGTCGATCTCGATGGCGCCAACCTGTCCGAATGCTTCACCAACTACTTCGTGCAATCCCAGCAGCTCAACACGCGCTTCTGGCTCGACACCTCGACGGGCAAGGCCCGTGGCCTGCTGCTGCAGCAGTTGCCGGTCGACCGCCAGCGTGATGAAGAAGAGCGCGAAGACAGCTGGCAACACGTGGTGGCCATGGCCAGCACGCTGAAGCCCGAAGAGTGGGCCGAAGGCAACGAAACCCTCCTGCACCGCCTCTATCACGAGGATGCCGTACGCCTCTTCGACATCGAGCCACTGCGCTTCCACTGCAGCTGCTCGCGCGAGCGTTCCGGCAACGCCCTGGTCAGCCTCGGCGAGTCGGATGCCAAGGCGCTGGTGGAGGAATGCGGTGGCCAGGTCGAGATCGATTGCCAGTTCTGCAACGAGCGGTATTTCTTCGATGCCAGCGATGTAGCGCAATTGTTTGCGGGTGGTGGCACAGACGAGGCGTCAGAAACTCGCCACTGAAACGCTTCACTACAGGAGATTCTCCTGTCTAATTGCGTAAAAGCGCAGTTACGACAGGAGGGGCCTACTTTTTTTGGGCGTTTCTGGCATAATCCGGCCACTTTTTTCGCTGTAGTAGTTTGAAACAGGCCACTACAAAACGTTTGGAGCACTCGGCCTCGGGCCGGATGGGGTATCTCATGACGCAAGCCAACAACACCGTGTACACCGACCTGACCGTCGACGAGCTGGTAAAACATGCGCTGCAACGCGGTGAAGGCGTGCTGGCCGATACTGGCGCACTGGTCGTGGAAACCGGTCACCGTACTGGCCGTTCGCCCGCTGACCGTTTCATCGTCGATGAACCGAGCACCTCTGCCGCCATCGCCTGGGGCCCGATCAACCGCAAGTTCCCGGCCGACAAGTTCGATGCCCTGTGGGACCGCGTCGAGGCGTTCAACAACGCCCAGGAACACTTCGTCTCCTACGTTCATGTCGGTGCCGCGGCCGAGCACTACCTGCCGGTCAAGATGACCACCCAGACCGCCTGGCAGAACCTGTTCGGCCGTTGCCTGTTCATCAATCCGGAAAAAGGCCAGTTCAACCCGGCCGGCCGCGACCAGTGGCAGATCCTCAACGTCGCCAACTTCGAGTGCGTTCCAGAGCGTGACGGCACCAACTCCGATGGTTGCGTGATCCTCAACTTCGCCCAGAAGAAAGTGCTGATCGCTGGCATGCGCTACGCCGGCGAAATGAAGAAGGCCATGTTCTCGGTACAGAACTTCCTGCTGCCGGAAGTCGACGTGCTGCCGATGCACTGCGCGGCCAACATCGGCGAAGACGGCGATGTGACCCTGTTCTTCGGCCTGTCCGGTACTGGCAAGACCACCCTCTCCGCCGACGAAAGCCGTTACCTGATCGGTGACGACGAGCACGGTTGGGGCGAAGGTGTCGTCTTCAACATGGAAGGTGGTTGCTACGCCAAGTGCATCGACCTGTCCGAGAAGAACGAGCCGGTCATCTGGAAAGCCATCAAGCATGGCGCGGTGCTGGAAAACGTCGTCATCGACGAAGCCGGCCACGCCGACTACACCAATGTCAGCCTGACCCAGAACAGCCGTGCCGCCTACCCACTGGAGCACGTCGCCAAGCGTGCCGAAGCCAACCTGGGTGGCGAGCCTAACGCGGTCATCTTCCTGACCTGCGACCTGACCGGCGTTCTGCCTCCGGTGTCGATCCTGAACAACGAGCAGGCGGCCTACCACTTCCTGTCGGGCTACACCGCGCTGGTCGGTTCCACCGAAATGGGTTCGGGCGGCGGCATCAAGTCGACCTTCTCCACCTGCTTCGGCGCGCCGTTCTTCGCCCGTCCTGCAGGCGAGTACGCCGAGCTGCTGATCAAGCGTATCAACGGCTTCAACTCCAAGGTTTACCTGGTCAACACCGGCTGGACCGGCGGTGGCTACGGTGTTGGCAAGCGCTTCAGCATCCCGACCACCCGTGGCGTGATCGCCGCGATCCAGAGCGGTGCTCTGGTCGGTGCTGAAACCGAGCACCTGGACATCATCAACCTGGACGTACCGAAGTTCGTTCCAGGCGTCGATACCGAGCTGCTCAACCCGCGCGCCACCTGGGCTGACAAGGCCGCTTACGACGAGGCCGCCAAAGGCCTGGCCAAGCTGTTCATCGAAAACTTCAAGAAGTTCGAAGTTTCCGACGCCATCAAGGCCGCTGGCCCGCAGCTGTAAGCTGTACTGCCCGCAGTGAAAAGCCGCCCTTCGGGGCGGCTTTTTCATGTCTGGCGAGCGAGCACTGTGTTTGCGTCTATGGTTTTCCAGACCAGATGTGGGAAGCTCCCCTTTCCTGCCACCCGCCTTGGATACCCCATGACCGAGACCATCCAACGCAGCGCCTTTTCTCATTTCCACCCCATCCTCACGCGTCCACAGGACAACGACCACAACGGCCACCTTGGCGGTTCCACGGTGCATGCCTTCTTCGAGACGGCCATCCAGGCATTTCTCGTCGAGCAGGCCGAGCTGGACCTGCGTGACGGCGAGCTGGCCGGGTTCGTGGTCAGTTCTGCCGCGGATTTCTATGCCTTGCCCGGGTTTCCCGATGTGCTGGAGGTTGGCCTGGGAGTAACGCGGCTTGCTGGCAGCACAGTGGAGTTTCGCCTGGCGTTGTACCGGCCGGGCGAGGTCGAGCCCTGTGCGGCGGGCACTGTGGTACAGGTGTTCATCGAACGCAGCACGGGGCAACCGGCAGTGCTGCCGGAAACCCTGCAACTGATCCTGGCGGGGCTGTCGCTCAATCGTTGAGCCGGATGATCCCCTCGCGCACGGCAAACAGCACCAACCCTGGAACATCGTGGATCTGCAGGCGGTGCATGATCTGCGAGCGATGGGCCTCGATGGTCTTGATGCTCAGCCCCAGCCCATCGGCGATGGAGCGGGTGCTCTCGCCGCGAGCGATCAGGCGCAGGACTTCCAGCTGACGCGTGGTCAGCGGCGCTTGTGCGGGGCTGGGCGGACGTTTGCGACTGTGCTTGAGGGCCTGCCCGATGACCATTGGCAGCACTGTCGAGGAAAGGTACTGTCCGCCGCTGCGCAAGGTCTGCAAGGCCTGCTCGAATTCTGCGACGGTGGCGCTCTTGAGCAGGAAGCCCTGGGCGCCGAGTTGCAGGCAACTCATCACATGCTCCAGTTCCGAGCGGGTCGAGAGCATCAGCACGCGTGTGGCCGGAACCCGGATGAACAGCTCCTGCAACACCTGCTGACAATCCAGCGCATCGCTGTTCATGTCGAGCACGACGATCTCCGGCCGCAGCTTCTCCGCCAGCGCCACGGCGCTCATGCCGTCGTTGGTGTCTCCGACCACGGCATATTCCTTCTTCTGTTCGAGCAGGGCGCGCAGGCCGGCGCGGAAAAGTGGCGAGTCGTCGGCAAGCAGGATTCGGCAGGGCATGGGTCAAGGCCTGTTTCGCAAGGGATGGGGGGCGGCAGGCCTGCTCGATCCACAAGCGCACTGCCGCGCGGGGGCGCGACCAGTCCTTGTCTGCCGTTCGATGCGGCAGTGCTATTCATCATAGGCGTTCGAACACCGACGGCAGTAGTGGCCGCAGGGGCAGATCCAGGCCGTGGATGCTTTCGCTGTGGCCGATCATCAGCAGTCCGCCCGGACGCAGGTGAGGCATCAGGCGCAGCAGGACATCGGCCTTGCATCGTGCGTCGAAGCCCGCGAGCAGGTTGCGCAGCAGGATCACATCGAACTCGCCCAGATCGGTCGGCAATGGCTTGATCAGGTTGATTGTCTCGAAGCGTACCCGTTCGCGCAGGCCCGGTGCGATACGTAGACGACCGGCTGCTTCGTCGGCGCCACACAGGCAATGGCGGTCCAGCCAGCCATGGGGAAAGTAGCGGGCCTGGGCGATGTCGTAGACACCGGCCTCAGCCTGTCGCAGCAGTGCGCTGTCGTAGTCGCTGGCGAGCACCTGCCAGCCGGCGGATGTGCTTTGTTGCGCGACCATGGCCAGGCTCCAGGCTTCTTCGCCACTGGCACAGGCCGCACTCCACAGGCGCGCAGGATGAGCGAGTGTGGGAAGCCAGCGCAGCAACTGTTCGAAGTGGCGGTGCTCGCGAAAGAAGTAGGTGTCCCGGGCGATGAGCAGGTGCAGCAGGTGCGTCTGTTCGCTGGGGTGTGCATCGATCAGGTCGAGGTAGGCCTCGAAGCTCGCCAGCCGGTGTAACCGCAAGCGTGCATGCAGCCGATGGGCGACCACGTTCTGGCGATCGTCTGCCAGTTGCAGGCCGGTGGCCTGGGAAACCCGCTGGCGGATGCGCTGGAAGCAGGCGTGGTCGAGGCGTGGCGGGCGCGTATCGTCCGTCATCCTTCTGCTTCCCCGGCGTCGGGCTGGCGTATTGGATCGACGAGGCTCGTGCGCATTCCCTGCGTCCCCTGTTGTGATGGCGGTGGGAAATGATAGCTAGTGGCTAGTTGCCTCCATATCGGGGTGTCCCTTAAGCCCTCGACCTGCCGGAATGCAAAGGCCCCGCCGGGTGAGGGCGGGGCCTTAGGCATCAGGCGTAGGTGAATGGACGCCGATCAGTCACGCCAGTGGCGCTTGTGCTTGCGATGGCCATAGTGATGGCCGTTGTCCCAATGGCGACGGTCGTCGCCACGGCGGTAACGCCGGTCACGATCGCGGTCGTGACGGTCGTCTTCGTCGGCCTTGTTGCCCATGTAGTTGCCGAGCGCACCGCCGGCACCGCCACCTGCGGCTGCGCCGATCAGGCTACCGGTGCTGCCGCCAACCTGGCGGCCGACGACGTTACCGCCCGCCGCGCCCAGGGCACCACCAATGGCGGCTTCACCACGCTGGCGCTTGTCGGCACCGACGGCACTGCCCGCCGCACCACCCAGGCCCGCGCCAATGGCCGAGCCGGTGTTGCCGCCGATGGACTGGCCGACCACCGAGCCCAGTACCCCACCCAATGCGCCGCCAATGCCGGCCTCGGTGGTGCCGCCTGCCATGGCAACGCCGCTGAGCAGACCAAAAGACAACAACAGAATCGAGGAGTACTTCTTCATCAAGAGAGCCTCAGAGGGATGACGAGGCGAAATTTGAGGCTCGGCGAAGCGGCTGGCAACGGAAATCCGACGAGTAGCACGAGTTGTACACAATTTCCTAACTTGCTGATTTGGCTATGAAACTTTATTCGTTTTTGTCGGTCTCAGGTTACTTGAGACAACAAAAAGCCCCGGTTACTACGCCGGGGCTTTTTGTTTTCTGGTCGGCCGTCAGCGCGGGACGGCCCGCGCCTTTCAGATGATACGCCCGTTCCCGCGCGCCGCCTCGAGCTTGATGGCGATGAACTTCGAGGTTGGCGTGTGGCTGCCATCGCCGATGCTCTCCAGCGGAACCAGCGGATTCACCTCGGGGTAGTAGGCGGCTGCCTGCCCCGCCGGAATGTCGAAAGCCAGCAGGGTGAAACCCTCCACTCGACGCACATGCTCATCGCCCCACAACGACACGATGTCGACCTTCTGCCCTGGCTGGAAGCCCAGGCGAATGATGTCGGCTTCGTTGGCGAACAGCACCTCGCGCTGGCCGCGCACGCCGCGGTAGCGGTCGTCCAGGCCATAGATGGTGGTGTTGTACTGATCGTGCGAACGCATCGACTGCATGATCAGGTCAGGCACCTGGCCGCTGGCGCGCACGCGTTCGTCGAGCAGGGTGTCGGGCAGCAGGTTGGGCTTGAAGTTGGCGCGGCCGCTCGCGGTCTTCCACTGGCGGCTGCCTGCGCTGTTGCCCAGGTAGAAACCACCCGGCAGGTTCAGGCGCTGGTTGAAGTCGGCAAAACCGGGGATGGTATCGGCGATCAGGTCGCGGATCCGATCGTAGTCGGCCACTACCCAGTTCCAGTCCACAGGATGGTTGCCCAGGGTGGCGGCGGCGATGCCTGCGACCACCGCAGGTTCCGAGCGCATCTGCTTGGACAGCGCGCGCAACTGGCCGTTGGAGGCGTGCACCATGCTGAACGAGTCTTCCACCGTGACCGCCTGCGGGCCTTCGGCCTGCAGGTCGATATCGGTGCGGCCCAGGCACGGCAGGATCAATGCCTGCTGGCCATGGATCAGGTGGCTGCGGTTGAGCTTGGTGCTGATGTGCACGGTCAGCGCACAGTTGCGCAGGGCCTGGGCGGTGCGCTCGGTATCCGGGGTGGCCTGGGCGAAGTTGCCGCCCAATCCGATGAACACCTTGGCCCGGCCTTCGAGCATGGCGTGGATCGCCTCGACCGTGTTGTGACCATTGCTGCGTGGCACCGGGAAGCCGAAGCGCTTCTCGATGGCATCGAGCAGGGCTACCGGCGGGCGCTCGTTGATGCCCATGGTGCGGTCGCCCTGTACGTTGCTGTGGCCGCGTACCGGGCACAGGCCGGCGCCAGGCACACCGATGTTGCCGCGCAGCAGCATCAGGTTGACGATTTCCTGGATGGTCGGCACCGAGTGGCGGTGCTGGGTGATCCCCATCGCCCAGCACATGATCACGCGTTTGCCTTTGCAGTACATGCGTGCCGACAACTCGATATCGTCGAGGGTCAGGCCTGACTGTTCGACGATCTGCTCCCACGGCGTGGCATCGACCACCGCCAGGTACTCGTTCACGCCCTGGCCGTGCTCGGCGATGAACACATGATCGAAGATCGCGGGTTCGCCCTTGTCTTGAGCCTCACGCTCCCACTGCAGCAGGAACTTGGCCATGCCGCGCAGCAACGCCATGTCGCCACCCAGTGCCGGGCGGAAGAATGCGGTATTGGTCGGCCGGTCGCTGTTGAGCAACATCTCCAGTGGATGTTGTGGGTGCTGGAAGCGTTCCAGGCCGCGCTCCTTGAGCGGGTTGACGCAGACCACCTGGGCGCCGCGCTTCACGGCATCGCGCAGCGGGTCGAGCATGCGTGGATGGTTGGTGCCGGGGTTCTGGCCCAGGACGAAGATCGCGTCGGCATGTTCGAAGTCGTCGTAGGTGACGGTACCCTTGCCGACGCCGACGCTTTGCCCCAGGGCCACGCCGCTGGCCTCGTGGCACATGTTCGAGCAGTCAGGGAAGTTGTTGGTGCCGAAGGCGCGCACGAACAGTTGGTACAGGTACGCCGCCTCGTTGCTGGCCCGCCCGGAGGTATAGAACTCGGCCTGGTCTGGTGACTCCAGCGCCTTGAGGTGGCTGGCGATCAGCTCGAAGGCTGCATCCCAGGCAATCGGCTGGTAACGGTCGCTGGCCGGGTCATAGACCATCGGCTCGGTCAGGCGGCCCTGGTACTCGAGCCAGTAGTCGCTCTGCTCGAGCAGCGCACTGACGCTGTAGCGAGCGAAGAAGGCAGCGTCGACGCGACGCTTGGTGGCCTCCCAGTTGACGGCCTTGGCGCCGTTCTCGCAGAACTTGACCATGCCGCTCTCGGGCGAGTCGCCCCAGGCGCAGCCAGGGCAGTCGAAGCCGCCGTTCTGGTTGGTCTTGAGGAGTGCACGCAGGTTCTTCAGCGCGTTGTCGCTGCCGACCCAGGCCTTGGCCACGCTGCGCAGTGCGCCCCAGCCGCCGGCCGGGCCGTGGTAGGGCTTGTAGCGTGGGGTGGAAGCGGGGGCGTTGTCTGGAAGTTTCTCGAAGGAGGTCACGGCTTTTACGACTCCGCCGCTGGGCTGAATACCCGCGGTGCACTGTGTTTGGGCAGATGGATGAGGTTGAGGTTGTGCTTGCGTGCCCATTGCAGGGCAAGGCCGGTCGGTGCCGACAGGCTGACCAGGGTCTGGATGCCGGCACGCAGGACTTTCTGGATCAGCTCCAGGCTGCAGCGGCTGGTGACGATGGCCAGGCCACCGTGGGTGTCGATGCGCTGACGCAGCAGGGCACCGATCAGCTTGTCGAGGGCGTTGTGCCGGCCGATGTCTTCGCGGCCCAGCAGCAGTTCGCCGTGGCGGTCCATGAACAGCGCCGCATGAACAGCGCCGCAGTGCTGGCCCAGGGGCTGGAAGGCGTCGATGCGCTGGCGCAGGTCCTTGAGCCATTCCACCGGCGGCAGAGGCGCGCCGGGCAGAGCCTCGAGTTCGGGCAACGCCTGCTCCAGGGCCTCGACGCCACACAGGCCGCAGCCGCTGGTACCGGCCAACTGGCGGCGCTGGTCCTTGAGGTTCCAGAACGCACGGCTGGAGATCTCGAGGTCGGCATACAGCGCCGAACCGCTGCCGGAGAGCTTCAGGTCGTAGATGTCTTCAGTGCTGGAAACGATGCCGCTGCCAATGCTGAAGCCAACGGCGAAGTCTTCCAGATCGGTCGGGCTGACCAGCATCACCGCCTGGTTGAGGCCGTTGTAGACGATCGCCAGGGCGACTTCTTCGGCCAGGGGCGTGCTGTCGCTCGCCTGGTCGGAGAGCTGTACATAGTCGTAGGTGTTGCTGGCGGCAGGCAGTGACAGGGGCGTTGATGCCGCGCAGACCGGGGGCTTGCTGTTCATCGGGGCGGATCACCGGCGGCTTTTTACTTGCACAAGCCTAGGCTTGTGGGCGCGCCGCGTCTAATCGCTAAGGTCGATGCCGTGATAGACCGCGTCGATTGGTCGCAGTGGAGCGTGGCGGGAATTCCTGGCCTAGACTCTCAGGTTCCGAGGAATCATCAACAAGGAGCGCGTCATGAGTCTGTTCAGTTTCGTGAAGGAAGCCGGCGAGAAGTTGATCGATCTGCTGACCCCCGGCAATGCCAATGCCGAGGAACAGTTGAAGAAGCACGTGGAGAGCGTGGGCCTGGGCAATCCGAACATTTCGGCCACCGTAGAGGGTGACAAGGTCATCCTCAAGGGCGAGGTGGCGAGTCAGGAGGAGAAGGAGAAGATCATCCTGGCGGCGGGCAACATTGCCGGGGTGGCATCGGTGGATGACCAGATCACCGTTACCGGGCCGGTGGCGCAGGCGGCCCGGTTCGTCACGGTGAAGAAGGGCGACACCCTGAGTGCGATCGCCAAGGCCGAGTATGGCGATGCCAGCAAATACCAGAAGATCTTCGAGGCCAACAAGCCGTTGTTGTCACATCCGGACAAGATCTATCCCGGGCAGGTGCTGCGCATTCCAGACTGAGGATCGGTGTTGCGCTCATCGCGGGCTTGTCCCGCGATGAGGCCCTCAAAGCCCCAGCAACAACTCCCGGTAATCCTCGACCGCCGCAAATTCCTGCGTATCGCGCACATCCGCCCGGCTATCGGGCTGGCGCACTGCCAGCAGATGCCTCACCCCGAACCGCTGCGCACTGCGCAGGATCGCCAGGGTGTCGTCGATGAACAGGCTGCGCGCGGGCTCGAAGCCGATATCGGCGCGCAGGGCATCCCAGAACTGCGGGCTCTCTTTCGGGTAGCCGTAGTCGTGCGAGCTGATCAGCCGTTCGAAATACGGCGCAAGCTGCACCTTCTCGAGCTTCAGCGACAGTGAGTCGCGGTGGGCGTTGGTGATCATCACCACGCGCTTGCCAGCCTTGCCGATGGCGGCAAGAAAGGTGTCGGCGTCCGGACGCAGGGCAATCAGGTCGGCGATCTCGCGCTTGAGTTCGCGGATCGGCAGGCGCAGTTCGCGGCTCCAGAAGTCCAGGCAATACCAGTTCAGGGTGCCAGCATGGCGCTCGAACAGCGGTCGCAGCTCCAGCTCGGCCATCGCGCGGCTTACGCCATGCAGCTCGGCGTAGCGCTGGGGCAGGTGTTCGAGCCAGAAGCGGTTGTCGTAGTGCAGGTCGAGCAGGGTGCCGTCCATGTCCAGCAGGACGGTATCGATGGCGGACCAGGGCAGAACAGGCATTGGAAATTCTCGATCGGTCGGCAAGCCACGGTATAGTAACCCGTTCACGCCAAGGAGCCGCACCCATGCGCCAGAAACCCACTGTCCTCAGTCGCGAGATCGTCGCCAGCAGCCGCCTGTTCCGGGTCGAAGCGGTGCAGTTGCGCTTCTCCAATGGCAACGAGCGCACCTACGAGCGCCTGGTCGGTCGAGGCAACGGTTATGGGGCGGTGATGATCGTGGCCATGCTCGACGCCGAGCATGCGGTGCTGGTCGAGGAGTACTGCGGCGGCACCGACGAATACGAGCTGTCGCTGCCCAAGGGCCTGATCGAGCCGGGCGAGGACGTACTGGCCGCCGCTGATCGTGAGCTCAAGGAAGAAGCCGGTTTCGGCGCACGGCAACTGGAGCACCTCACCGAGCTGTCGCTGTCGCCCGGCTACATGAGCCAGAAGATCCAGGTGGTGCTGGCCAGCGACCTTTACGAAGAGCGCCTGGAAGGCGATGAGCCCGAGCCGATGCGCGTCGACAAGGTCAACCTGCGCGAACTATCGGCCCTGGCCATGCACCCGCAATTCAGCGAAGGGCGAGCGCTGGCAGCGTTGTACCTGGCCCGTGACCTGCTGATCCAGCGGGGGCTGCTGAGCGCATGAACGACCTGCAACTGATGCACGAAGTGGTGAAACTGGCGCAACTGGCGGGCGAGGCGATCCTGCCGTTCTGGCGCTCTGGCGTCGCAGTCACCAACAAGGCCGATGAGTCGCCGGTGACGGCTGCCGACCTGGCCGCCCACCGGATCATCGCCGACGGCCTGCAGGTGCTGGCACCGCAGATTCCGGTGTTGTCCGAGGAAGACTGCAACATCCCGCTGGCCACCCGCGAGGGTTGGTCGCGTTGGTGGCTGGTCGATCCGCTGGATGGCACCAAGGAGTTCATCGCCGGCAGCGAGGAATTCACCGTCAACATTGCCCTGATCGAGCGCGGCGAGGTGGTGTTTGGCGTGGTGTCGATGCCGACCAGTGGCCGCTGTTACTTCGGTGGTCGTGATCTGGGTGCATGGCGTGCAGAGCTACAGGCAGAGCCTCAGCCGATTCACGTGCGCAACGCGCCACCTGCCGATGGCCGTTTCACCGTGGTTGCCAGCCGCCGCCATACCAGCCCCGAGCAGGAAGCCTTGCTGGCTGGGCTCGGTGCCGAGGTTGGCGCGTTGGAACTGGCCAATATCGGCAGCTCGCTGAAGTTCTGCCTGCTGGCCGAGGGCGCTGCCGATTTCTACCCGCGCCTGGCGCCGACCTCGCAGTGGGATACCGCGGCGGCGCAGGGGGTAGTCGAAGGCGCAGGGGGCGAGGTGATCGGGCTGGATGGCCAGGCGTTCCGTTACCCGGCGCGGGAGTCGCTGCTCAATCCGTTCTTCCTCGCGCTGCCGGCCAAGGCGCCCTGGCGGCAAAATGTCATTGCAGCGGCTATCGGGCAGTAACTACCGAAGCCGCCTCGCTCCTCGCCTGATCAGCGGTGCAGCACATACTGCCCGCTGAATCTCACCGCCGCCTCTTCACTCCCCGCATTGCTCACCACCGTCTCCAGGGTCAGGCGCGCCCGGCCGCGGCGCTGGTACATCGTCAGGAAGCGCTCCCAGGCCTTTTCGTCCGGTGCCGGACAGCGTGCTACCGCTACACCGGTCACGGGCAACGGGTAGCTGATCTGCCCCTCCTGAATGACGATATGCCCGTCATCGATCCCCAGCTCGCGCAGACGCAGGTGCAGCCAGCCCCAGCCGACCAGTACGGCGGCGCAGTAGAGGCTGCCGCCGAACATGGTGCTCTTGTGATTGACGTTGGGCGCCAGCGGCAATTGCAGACGCAGGCACTGCTCGCACCAGTCGATGACTTGCATGCCCATTTCCCGTGTCAGCGGTATATCGCTGTGCAGGACTGCCTGCAGGTACTGACTGTCGGTGGTCATGGCCGCGGCTCCTCGTGATCGTCATGGCTGTTGCCGTCGGCGAAGCTCAGACCGTGCTTGCGCAACTTGTCGTGCAACGTTTTACGCGGGATGCCGAGGGCCTCGGCCAGGCTGCGCATGGAGCTGTGCGGCTGGTTCAGCTCGGCGGCGATCAGCGAACGCTCGAACTGCTCGACCTGCTCGCTGAGGTTGCCGACACGTGCCGGTTCGGCGCTGTCGGTGGCAGAGGGCGCCTGGCCGTCCAGGGCCAGCTCCAGGCCAAGGGCGAAGCGCTCTGCCGCGTTCTGCAGCTCGCGTACGTTGCCTGGCCATTCGTGACGCAACAGCATGGCCCGCTGCGCCGGTTGCAGGGTATGCGGTGCCAGGCCGTGACGTTGGCTGGCGGCATCGGCGAAGTGTTGGAACAGCACCAGGATGTCGTCACCGCGTTCGCGCAGCGCCGGGATGCGCAGCGGTGCGACGTTCAGGCGGTAGTAGAGGTCGGCGCGGAAACGCCCTTGATCGGCCGACTGACGCAGGTCTTCCTTGGTCGCGGCGATCACGCGGATGTCCAGCGGTATCAGTTGGTTGCCGCCCAGGCGCTCGACCACGCGCTCCTGCAGCAGGCGCAGCAGCTTGACCTGCACGTCCAGGCTCATGCTCTCGATTTCGTCGAGGAACAGCGTGCCACCGTTGGCGAACTCGAACTTGCCGATACGGCGCTTCTGCGCGCCGGTGAAGGCGCCGGGCTCATGGCCGAACAGCTCGCTCTCGACCACTGACTCGGCCAGGGCGCCGGCGTTGATGGCCACGAACGGGCCGTCGCGACGGCTCGACAGGTCGTGCAGGGCACGCGCGACCACCTCCTTGCCAGCGCCGGTCTCGCCGAGGATCAGCACGTCGGCACGGGTGCCTGCCAAGGCGCCGATCTGTTCGCGCAGGCGCTGCATCAAGGGTGAATGGCCGACCAACCGTGTCGACAACTGCTGGCGATCGCTCAGGGCCAGGCGCAGGCTGCGGTTGTCCAGCACCAGGCGCCGCAGTGCCAGGGCCCGGCGCACGCTGTCGAGCAGGGCATCGCTGGCGAAGGGTTTTTCCAGGAAGTCATAGGCCCCGGCACGCATCGCCTGGACTGCCAGCGGCACATCGCCGTGGCCGGTGATCAGCAACACAGGCAGTTCGCTGTCCCGTGTGTGCAGTTGCTCCAGCAGTTGCAGGCCGTCGATACCGGGCATGCGGATATCGCTGACCACCACGCCAGGCCAGTCGGGCTCGATGCGCTCGGCCAGGCCCTGGGCGTCGGCCAGGGCGGCAACCTTGAGGCCTGCCAGGTCCAGGGTCTGGCTCAGGGCCTGGCGCAGGTGCGGATCGTCATCGACCAGGATGACCTGGGTTTGACTGTCGATCAGTGTCTCGGTCATGCCGAGGAATCCTCCGAAGGTTTCAGGTTGGCGCCGGGGGCTGCGATGCGCAGTTGCAGGGTGAGCAGGGCGCCCCCTTCCGGGTGGTTGCCCATCAGCAACTCGCCACCGAGCGCACGCATCAGGCTTTCGCAGATCGCCAGGCCCAGGCCAAGACCCTGGGTACGGGTCTTGGTGGTGAAGAAGGGTTCCTTGGCATGCTCCAGCGCTTGCCGGGTAAAGCCCGGGCCGTTGTCGCGAATGTACAGGTAGACGCAGTCGTCGCGCGTCTCGGCACTCAGCCAGAGGCGGCGTGGGTTGGCTTTTTCGGTGAGTGCGTCAAGGGCGTTGGCCAGCAGGTTGCCGAGCACCTGGCGCAGGCGGGTTTCACCGGCCTGGACCCACAGGGTGGCGTCCGGCAGATCGCGGATCAGTTCTACCGCCATCGCCCGACGGCGCTTGGCCAGCAATGCCAGGGCATCGTCCAGCGCCGGTTGCAGGGCCACGCTTTCCGGGGCATGCCGGTCGCGGCGGGCAAAGGCGCGCAGGTGGGCGATGATCGAGGCCATGCGCCCGGTCAGTTCGCCGATCAGCTTGAGGTTGCCACGGGCATCCTCGGTGCGCTGGTGATCGAGCAGGATCTCGGCGTTCTCGGCGTAGCTGCGGATCGCCGCCAGCGGTTGGTTGAGTTCGTGGCTGATGCTCGCCGACATGGTGCCAAGCACCGACAGCTTGCCGGCCTGGACCAGCTCGTCCTGGGCGCGTACCAGTTCCTGCTGTGCCTGCTCGCGCTCCAGCACTTCGTTCTTCAGGCGGTTGTTCAGCCATTCGAGGTCGGCGGTGCGCGCCACCACGCGGTTTTCCAGTTCCTGGCGGCCACGGGCCTCCAGTTCGATACGGTCCATGTAGTGGCGGCGGCGCTGCATCACCAGCCCGGCCAGGAGCATGGTTACCAGCAACGTGCCGGCGCCGATGGCCATGACGGTCTGCACCGAGCGATCGACCAGGATACGCGGCGCAAGGATGCTCACCTGCCAGCCGGTCTCCTTGATATCGCGGGTCTGGGTCAGCCAGGCCTCGGGCTCCAGGCGCAGTGGTTGCGGGGCCTGGGTTGGGTAAGGCTGGATTGCGATCATCGCCTTGCGTTCTGCTTCGCTCAGTACACGGGTGGCGCGGAAACGCCACTCCGGGCGCGAGGTGAGCACCACCACGCCGTACTGGTCGGTCAGCAGCAATTGTTCCGGGGTGCGTCCCCAGAGGGTTTCGGTGTGGTCGAGGTCGACCTTGACCACCAGCACGCCGATTACTCGTTCACCGTCACGCACCGCGGCTGCGAAGAAGTAGCCGCGCTTGGCGGACGTGGTGCCCTGGCCGAAGAAGCGGCCCAGCCGTCCTTCCATCGCTTCGATGAAGTACGGGCGGAAGGCGAAGTTGCGGCCGACGAAGCTGTCGCGCTTGTCCCAGTTGGAGGCCGCCAGGGTATTGCCGCTGACGTCCATCAGGTACATCACTTCGGCGCCGGTCTGCTGGGTGATCTCGCGCAACAGGCGATTGGCGTTGGTCACCGCCTCCAGCCTGAACGGGTCGGCCAGCACGCCACGCAGGGCCGGCAAATCGCCGAGGATCTGTGGCAGGGTTTCGTAGCGGTGCAGGGTGCCGAGCAGGTTGGCGACGTAGAGGTCGAGGGTCTGGCGGTTCTGCGAGGCCAGTTGGTCCTGGTAGTAGCGCTCGGCAAGATGATGCAGCGGCCACAGCAGCGGAGCCAGGCACAGGGCCAGCAGGGCCAGGCTGCGCCAGCGGGGTCGTTGCGAAGTGATTGAAGTCGAGGTCATCGCCAAGTGCGCCAGAATGAACTGGCGCAATTATGCGCTACTTCAGGCAGTCGATCAGCGCTTGCTGCCAATGCGGTTGGCTGACCTGCCATTCACGTGCCAGGCGTGAGCAGTCCAGACGAGAGTTGAGCGGGCGGCGGGCCGGGGTCGGATATTCGCTGCTGGGGATCGGCAGCAGTTCGGCGCAGGGCAGGTCGCGGGCCTTCAACTGCTCGGCGATGGCCTGGGCGAAGCCGAACCAGGAGGTTTCGCCCTGGGCTGTCAGGTGATAAGTGCCCCACGCACCCGCCTGGCCGGCCTGCCAGCGCTCGATCAAGGCGCGGGTACTGGCGGCGATCGTCCCGGCCCAGGTCGGTGCGCCGATCTGGTCGTCGACCACCTTCAATTGCGGGCGCTCCTGTAGCAGGCGCTGCATGGTCAGCAGGAAGTTGCGCCCATGCAGCGAGTACACCCAGCTGGTACGCAGAATCAGGTGCTCGGCGCCGACCGCGGCAATCGCCTGCTCGCCTGCGAGCTTGCTCTGGCCGTAGACGCCCAGCGGATGCACCGGGTCATCCTCGACATAAGGCGTTGTCTTGTTGCCGTCGAACACGTAGTCGGTGGAGTAGTGGATCAGCGGCGCACCCAGGCGTGCGGCTTCCTCGGCCAACACCCGCGGACCTTCGGCATTGATCGCGTGAGCCAGCGACGCTTCGCTTTCGGCCTGGTCCACCGCAGTGTGCGCCGCGGCGTTGATGATCAGGTCCGGGGCGAGCTGGCGCAGAGGCTCACGCACGGCTTCGGGGTGAGCCAGGTCGAGCTGGTCGCGGCCTAGCAGGTGCAGCTCGCCAAGCCCGGCCAGTGCCTGCTGAAGGGCCTGGGCGACCTGGCCGTTGCGGCCGCAGACGAGGATCTTCATGGGAACAGCTCCGCGTCCTGAAGCAGCACCCCGGCCTGGTCCTTGGCTGATAGCAGCGGTGCCGACGTCAGTTGCCAGTCGATGGCCAACTGCGGATCGTCCCAGCGAATGCAGCGTTCGGCAGCGGGGTTGTAATAGTCGGTGGTCTTGTAAAGGAAATCGGCCGACTCGCTGAGCACCACGAAACCGTGGGCGAAGCCCGCAGGGATCCACATCTGGCGGTGGTTCTCGGCGGACAGGCGTGCGCTGACCCAGCGCCCGAAGGTCGGTGAGCCGCGGCGGATGTCCACGGCCACGTCCAGCACCTCGCCCAGGGTCACGCGGACCAGCTTGCCCTGCGGGTTCTGCAACTGGTAATGCAGACCGCGCAATACGCCCTGCCGGGAGCGCGAATGATTGTCCTGAACGAACTCGACATCGACGCCGGTGCGTTCGGCGAAGGTGCGGGCATTGAAGCTTTCGAAGAAGAAACCACGACTGTCACCGAATACCTTGGGTTCGATGATGAGGACTTCGGGGATTGCGGTATTGATGACGTTCATGGCGTTTCTTCAGCCAGTTTGCTCAGGTATTGGCCGTAGCCGGTTTTTTTAAGTTCGTTGGCCTTGGCCAGCAGCCTTTCCCGGCAGATCCAGCCCTTCTGATAGGCGATTTCTTCCAGGCATGCCACTTTCAAACCCTGGCGGTGCTCGATGGTCTGCACATACTGGGAAGCCTCCAGGAGGCTGTCGTGGGTGCCGGTATCGAGCCAGGCGAACCCGCGACCGAAGCGTTCGACCCTCAAGTCGCCGCGCTTCAGGTAGGCGTTGGTGATGTCGGTGATTTCCAGCTCACCCCGAGGCGAGGGGCGCACACCCTTGGCGATCTCGACCACATCGTTGTCGTAGAAATACAGGCCAGTCACCGCGTAGCTGGAGCGCGGCGCGACCGGCTTTTCCTCGATGGACAGGGCATTGCCTTGCGCGTCGAACTCGACCACGCCGAAGCGCTCCGGATCCTTGACCAGGTAGCCGAACACCGTCGCACCGGAGGGGCGGTTGACCGCACGCAGCAACTGTTCGCTGAAACCTTGGCCATGGAAGATGTTGTCGCCGAGTATCAGGCACACCGAATCGTCGCCGATGAAGTCTTCGCCAATCAGGAAGGCCTGGGCCAGGCCATCAGGCGAGGGCTGCTCGGCGTAGCTGAGGTTGATGCCGAACTGGCTGCCGTCGCCGAACAGCTGGCGGTACTGCGGCAAGTCCTGGGGGGTGGAGATGAGCAGGATGTCGCGGATGCCGGCAAGCATCAATACCGAGATCGGGTAGTAGATCATCGGTTTGTCGTAGATCGGCAGCAGTTGCTTCGACACACCGAGAGTGATGGGGTGCAGGCGTGTACCGGAGCCTCCGGCGAGGACGATGCCCTTGGTCATGCGATCAGGTCCTTGAAGTCGGAATTGCCCAGGCGCTCACCCTGATAGCTGCCATCCTGGACGTGGCGGCACCATTCCAGGTTGTCGAGGTACCACAGCACGGTCTTGCGCAGACCGGACTCGAAGGTCTCCTCCGGCACCCAGCCCAGCTCGCGCTCGATCTTGCCCGCGTCGATGGCGTAGCGCAGGTCGTGGCCGGGGCGGTCCTGGACGAAGGTGATGAGGTCACTGAAGTGGACGATGTTGGCGGGCCGCTGGGGCGCGAGTTCTTCGAGCAGATTGCAGAGCGCGTGTACCACATCGAGGTTCTTCTGTTCGTTGTGCCCGCCGATGTTGTAGGTCTCTCCGACCTTGCCTGCGGTCACCACCCTGAGCAGCGCGCGGGCATGGTCCTCGACGAACAGCCAGTCACGCACTTGCTGGCCGTTGCCGTACACCGGTAGTGGCTTGCCGGCGAGGGCGTTGAGGATCATCAACGGGATGAGTTTCTCGGGGAAGTGATACGGGCCGTAATTGTTCGAGCAGTTGGTGATCAGCACCGGCAGGCCGTAGGTACGATGCCAGGCGCGGACCAGATGGTCGGATGCTGCCTTGCTGGCCGAGTAGGGCGAGCTTGGGGCATAGGGCGTGGTTTCGCGGAACAGGTCGTCTGCACCGTGCAGATCGCCGTACACCTCGTCGGTGGAGATGTGGTGAAAGCGGAACGCGGCGCGTGCCTCTTCCGGCTGGCGACTCCACCAGGCGCGAGTGGCCTCCAGCAAGGTATAGGTGCCGGTGATGTTGGTCTGGATGAATGCTGCCGGCCCGTCGATGGAGCGATCGACGTGCGACTCGGCGGCCAGGTGCATGATCGCATCAGGCTGGAAACGTTCGAGGACAGCGCTGACGGTCTCCTGATCCACGATATCGGCCTGGACGAACTCATAGCGGCTGTTATCGGCGATGCCGCGCAGCGACTCGAGGTTGCCGGCGTAGGTCAACTTGTCGAGGTTCAGCACTTCGTTGTCGGTATGGCCGATCAAGTAGCGGATCAGCGCCGAACCGATGAAGCCGGCACCGCCGGTAATGAGAATACGCATGGAGTGTGACTATCCTGCTGGTGGTAGGTGGCATTGTGCTGCAGGCGCGCAACAGCCGTTGGTTCAACGGCGCGCGAGCGAAGTACTCAAGGCTGAAATCACCCGGTCCTGGCGTTCATCGCCCAGGCCGCACCACAGCGGCAGGCGTACCAGGCGGTCTGACAGTTCGTCGGTGAGCTGCATCGAGCCATGTGCACGTCCGTAGCGCTCGCCGGCGGGCGAGGAATGCAGTGGCACATAGTGGAACACGGCATACACCTCTTCGTCTCGCATCCTCTGCAACACGGCCTGACGGTCAATGCCCGGGGCGAGCAGCACATAGTACATATGGGCGTTGTGCTGGCAGTCCTGCGGGATGATCGGCCTGCGCAGCAGCCCGTCCGCCTCGAGGCCGGCAAGGGCGTGGTGATAGCGCGCCCAGGTAGCCAGGCGGCTGTTGGTGATCGCTTCAGCTTCCTGCAACTGTGCCCAGAGGAATGCGGCGGTCAGCTCGCCGGGCAGGAACGACGATCCGACCTCCTGCCAGGTGTACTTGTCGACCTGGCCGCGGAAGAAGCGACTGCGGTCGGTACCCTTCTCGCGGATGATTTCCGCGCGCATCACCAGCTCCGGATCGTTGGCCAGCAGGGCTCCGCCTTCGCCGCTGATGACGTTCTTGGTTTCATGGAAGCTGAACGCTCCCAGATCACCAATGCTGCCCAGCGCACGCCCCTTGTAGCTGGACATGACGCCTTGCGCGGCATCCTCCACCACCTTCAGGCCGTGCCTGTGGGCGATGGCCAGGATGCTGTCCATCTCGCAGGCGACGCCAGCGTAGTGGACCACGGCGATGGCCTTGGTGCGTGGGGTGATGGCAGCTTCGATCAGGCGTTCGTCGAGGTTGAGCGTGTCTTCGCGGATATCGACGAACACCGGCACCGCGCCGCGCAGGACGAAAGCATTGGCGGTGGATACGAAGGTGTAGGACGGCATGATCACTTCATCGCCGGGCTGGATGTCGAGCAGCAGCGCGCACATCTCCAGCGCTGCGGTGCAGGAATGGGTCAGCAGCGCCTTGCCGCTGCCGGTACGCTCCTCGAGCCAGGCATGGCAGCGCTTTGTGAACGGTCCGTCACCGGCAAGCATCTGGCCCAGGTTGGCCTCGGCAATGTGGTGGAACTCCTTGCCGGTCATGTAGGGGCGGTTGAAGGGGATCTTTTCCAGGCTCATGGGCGGTTTCCTGCAGAGTTCGCGGGCGGAAGGTCGCTGCGGATCGCGCTGACGCGCCCGCCGATCTGCGTGCCCTTGGCAAGGTTCTCGTAGAAATAGTCGGTGAAGCCTGCGTGTGCCATGGCACGTTGCGCGGCCTCGATGTCATAGGCGATGCGGTAGAGCGCGAAGCGTTGGCCGTCCCATGTGGCGAAGGCCGCTCGAGGGTCGCCGTCGCGGGGCTGGCCGACCGAGCCGGGGTTGCACCAGGTCTTGTCGCGGCCCTGCCAGAGGAACTGCACATGGCTGTGGCCGGAGGCGAAGAAGCGCCCCGGGTGTTCAGCGAAATAGGCTTCGCTGGGCTCGAGATATTCATCGAGTGGGTCGTTCCAGCCGCCGTGGATCAACTCCAGGCCGTGCAGGCTGGCACGCTCCGGCAGGCTTTCGAGCCAGCGGCGGTTGTCGGCGCTGAGCACCTCGCGCTGGTAGTCCAGGCAGGCATTGGCGCTGTTGGAGCGTGGGCAGGGCTGGTTGAGCGCGATATAGGCATCGTGGTTGCCCATCAGCGAGAAGATCCCGCGAGCGCGCAAGATATCGCAGCACTCGTTGACCTGGCTGTAGTAACCGGCGGTGTCGCCCAGGCAGATGATCTCGTCCACACCCATCCGATCGAGCTCGGCGAGCACGGTGGACAGTGCGGCGAAATTGCCGTGGATGTCAGAAATGATCCCGATCATGAACCACGTAGTCCTCGATGTAGCGCACAGCAAAACCTGCGCGCAGCGCTGGTTGCCGGGGCCTTTCGCCCTTGAGATACCAGGCCAGGCACATGGCGGCCTCGTTGTAGCCGAAAGCGGTGCGGATGGAACTGGTGGAAGAGATCCGTGGATTGATCTCCAGCAGCTTCCAGGTGCCGTCGTCTGCCCGGCGGAACTGCAGGTTGGTGGGCCCGACCGGTTTGAAGTGCTGGCACAGGCGCGTCACCACAGCATCCAGGCTGGCGTCGTGGCGCACTTTGGCCTTGGCTGTGGAGCCGTCAGAGGCCAGGCTGCGCTGGAAGGTGATCGCGGCGCAGATGCCGCCCTGGCCGTCACCGAACACCGCCACGGTGTACTCCTGGCTGGCGCTGCCGATGATCGGCTGGGCCATCAGCACCTCCCCGAGAAGGGGTGCCCAGGGTGTGAAATCGCGCGCTTCGCGGACCCACACCAGGCCCTTGGAGGCGTAGCTGCGCCGTGGCTTGAGCAGGAACGGCAGGCCGAGCTGCTGCGAAAGCGAGGCAAAGTCGCCGGTCAGATGGCTGGGGATACGGGCGTCGTCTTCATGTGCCAGCAGGGCCTGGTCCATGGCGTATTTGTCGCGCGACAGGCTGATCAGCCGGGCATCGTTGAGCACAATCCGGCAGCCGGTGGCAGCCAGTGCGTCACGGTGTTCGTCGAGCCAGTGCACATCCTGTTCGATACCGGGAATCAGCAGATCGACCCGGTACTGCTCGATCATCCGCAGCAGCCAGTCCTGATACCTGGGGTCGGCGGTCAACGGGGCCTGTTCGAAGTGGTCGCACCAGGCCTGGCCGACCGCATCGTCGTAGATGTCGGTGCCCAGCAGCCTGATCGTCGGGTCGGCGGCGCGCAGCGATTTCAGCAGGCCGTAGCCCATTATCGCGCCGACGCCGGTGACCATTGCCGTGGTCATTGCTGGGCCTCCTGATGAGCCTGCATCAGTTGCAGGCCGGTACGAATGTCGGTGGCTGGCCAATAGTCGATGGCCTGGTGCAGTTGCGCATCGGCCTGCATGGCCGGCATATCGGCGATGTCCGGCTTGTCGCGCAGGAAGTGGATGTCGGCGCTGCGGCCGCAGCCGGCAAAGGCCGCTTCGGCGATCTCAGACAGCCTGGGGCTGTGCGGGTGCACGCAGTCGAAGCGACCGATCACCGTGCGCTGCGCCACGCGTTTCACGATCTCGGCCAGGTCGTCCAGAAACAGGTAGTTGCGCTGCGCGTCGTTGTTGCCATACAGCTGCACCGTCTTGCCTGCGCGCGCCGTTTCGGCGATGAGGTACAGCAGTCCCTGGTGTTTGCGACAGGCACCGGCTGCATCGTAGACCTGGCTGGGACGCAGGATGGTCAGGGCGATTTCGCGTTGCTTGCAGAACAGTTGTGCAAGCTCCTCGGAATGGCGCTTCGACAGCGAATAGATGTTGTAGTGAGGGTCGTCGGAGGTAAAGCCTGCGAACACCGAAGACACCAGGATCAGGTGTCGGACGCCGCTTTGCGCAGCAAGCTCGCAAGCGCGCAGGGTACCGACCGCGTTGACCTGTTCGGCCTGGATCAGCGCTTCGCTGGAGGTCCCGCCGAACGCGGCGGCCACCACCACCACGGTATCGAAATGCCCGCCATCGAAGGGCGGGTTGTCTGACCGCTCCAGGTCGAACGGGAAGTCGGCTTCGCGACGCCCAGCGGTCCTGACTTCACCCAGCGTGGCAAGCCGGGCGGCGATGGCCTGGCCGATGACCGAGGTGCTGCCGATCAACAGGCTTCTCATGTCGGCTCGACCTGGGCCTCGAACATCAGGGCGCAGCAGAGCTCGGGGTAGTCGATGCCGACCGTGCACATCCCTTCGATGATCTCGTTGGACAGCCCCAGCGGCTGCAGTTGCGAGGTCATCAGCGGCTTGAGGAATACCCCTTCCTTGCGCACGATGCGATAGCCGGCCTGCTCCAGCTCATCGGTCAGGCGGCTGACCGAGTAGGTGCGCTGGTGGCCCAGTTCCAGGTCACCCTGGCCCAGCTTCATCATGTCGTCGAGCTTGCCTGCCGCGTGGCCGATACGCCGGTGCAGCGACTCGCCATTGGGCACCAGGGCGAACAGTCGGCCGCCAGGCGCGAGGAAGCGACGGAAGTGCTCCAGGACCTGCTGCGGGTTGTCGACGTGTTCGAGGATGAAGCCCATCACGATCAGGTCGAAGGTCCGCTCGGTGTCGAAGTGCTCGAAATAGCTTTCGACGATCTCGACCGGGCTGTCGGGGTAGTTTTCGCGGAACTGGGCGATGACCGAGGGTGAGCCGTCGATCACCGTATGCGAGGCGAAGAATCGCGAGAAGCGGTTGGTCGAGAAACCGTGGCCGACGCCCAATTCCAGAATCGAGTGATGTTCCTGGCATAGCTTCATGATCCGCTGGGGATACCAGTTGAGCATGATGTCGTTGTCGAAAGCGAAGCCGAAACGATCACTGTAGGCGCCGATGTAGCTGTCTAGTGCATTGCTCATGGGGAGACTCGCATGTCGGGTGCTGCGCCCGTCGGCGCGGTGGATTCAGGAGCCGATGACCGTATGTGCTTCATGAAGCGCGGTGCGTCCGGGCCACAGTTGAACAGCAGGTCGAGGATGGTCACGCCATGGGTGAAATCACCCCACTGCTGCGGGTATTGGGGGTAGCCGCTGTAGTCGAACCAACTGACGGTGATGCCCTGTGCGGCGAACAGGCTTTCATCCAGGTAGTCGCGCGCGGCCGGGCCGGAAAGGTATTCGCTCGCACCGGCTTGCAGACACAAGTCGACCAGGCGTTCGCTCTTGCCTTCACCCAGGCGATAGTCCCAGGAGTGGCTGATGCGTGTGCCGATGCCCAGATAGCGGCAGACGGCCTCGAGCAGCCTACGATTCAGCGGGCTGAGATGGTCGAACTGCTCTTCGAGATAGATCGGTCGCAGCCACTGTCTGATTTCGTCGAAATACGGCGCACGCTTGTAGTTCGCTTCCAGGGACCGCCAGTGACTGGCGGCCCAGTCGTGCCCGTCGATGCGTGTTTCGCGGATCGCCTGGTGGTAGCGCCCTCTGACCTGAACCGGCACGGTCAGCCATTGCACGCCTTGGGGAGTCTTGATTTGGTTTCGATTGCGCCAGTCACGTCGGGTGAATTGCATGTCGTCGTAAAGGATGAACTCGTCCACGGCGGCGATCAGGTCGAAATAACCTTTCCAGGGGATGTAGTTCGACTGCACGATGGCGACCTTCTTCATGCGTATGCCCCCGCGCGTTTGTGACGAACTTCTGACGCACGCAGCCTGCGCGACGATGCCCCGGCGTCAAGGAGCCGGTGCGGGAGGGGCGACAACAACAGTGGTGCAGCGGGCATCGACATCGAGCTCCTGGTGACAGCGGACGAGGCCAGGCCTTCTGGGGCGCGGCTTTGGCAATGATCGTTGCAGATTGGCAACGACAGTCTGCGCCTCACCCCCTTGCTTCCGGGCAGTGGTAATGGCGATATAAGCAAAAAAGAGGCCGAGGTTCGCACCATGCCGTTGCACACCCTGATCCACCGCTCCAGCCTTCCACGTCCCGAGGTTTCCGAGGTGCAGGCCAGCCATGCCCTGCAGGCCTATTACGGCCTGCACGGCGCGCTGGTGCCCCTCGGTAGCCAGCAGGACGTGAACTTCCGGCTGGATAGCGAGCAGGGGCGGTTCGTCTTCAAGCTGTGCCATGGCAGCTATGCCCAGGTCGAGCTCGAGGCGCAGCACGCGGCACTCGCGTATCTGCAGGGGCAGGGTCTGCCGGTGCCGGCGGTGCGTGCAGCGCTGAGTGGCGAGGGCTTGCTGGCCCTGGAGATCGGCGGCCAGGCCCTGCGTTGCCGCGTGCTCGAATACATCGACGGCCAGCCGCTGACCCGTCTGAAGCACATGCCGGATAGGTTGATGGCCGAGCTGGGGACGCTGTGTGCACAACTCGGCAAGGCCCTGGCCGGTTTCGAGCACCCGGGGCTGGAGCGCACGCTGCAGTGGGACCCACGCCATGCCGAGGAGTTGATCGAGCACCTGCTGCCGGTCATCAAGGACGAGGCCCGACGCGAGCGCGTCGAGGGTGTGGCCAGTCAGGCGCGGGCGCGTCTGCAGCCGCTGGTCGGACAGCTTCCGACGCAGGCGGTGCATCTGGACATCACCGATGACAACGTGGTCTGGGCGCTCGACGAGCATCGTCAGTGGCAGGCGCAAGGCGTTATCGACTTCGGCGATCTGTCCCACACCTGGCGTATCGCCGACCTCTCTGTCACCTGCGCGGCCTTGCTGCATCATGCCGAAGGCGATCCGCTACGGATCCTGCCGGTGGTTGCGGCCTACCAGGCGGTCAATCCGCTGAGCGAAGCCGAATTGCGCGCCTTGTGGCCGCTGGTGCTCAACCGTTCCGCGGTGCTGGTGCTCAGCAGCGAGCAGCAACTCACCGTCGATCCGGACAACCAGTACACCCGCGACAACATCGCCCATGAGTGGGAAATCTTCGATACCGCCACTGCGGTACCTGCCGCCCTGATGGAAGCGGCGATCCTGCAGGCCGCGGGCTTTGCCCCGGATACCCTGGACCTCGGCGACTGCGCAGCACTGCTGCCGAGCCTGGCCGGCCAGACCGTGGGTCGGCTCGATCTGGGTGTGCTGAGCCCGCACTGCGAGGCTGGAAACTGGCAGCAGGCTGGATTCGACCAGCACCTGTTGCTTGCCCAGCCGGCTCCCGCCACCACGCTGCATGGGCAGTACCGTCTGTCGCAAACCCATTTTGACCGCCCTGACGAGCCTGCCACCTGTGCCTTGGGTGTGGAACTGAACCTGCCGGGCGGTACGGTGTTGCACGCGCCGCAAACCGGTATCTGGCTGAGCACGGGGGATGGCCGCGGGTGTCTGAGCACCGCCGGTTGGGGGCTGTGGCTGAGCGGCCTGGAGCAGGCGCCGGAGGATGGCGAATCGGTGCGCAAGGGCCAGCTGCTCGGTTCGACCTGTGGCTTCCTGAGCGTACAGCTGTGCCTGGATCCGAACATCGCGCCGCCGTTCTTCGCCAAACCGTCCCAGGCACAGGCCTGGCTGGCGCTTTGCCCGTCGCCGACGGCACTGCTCGGCTTCGACTGCGATGCCGAGCCGCTGGTCGATGCCCAGGCGCTGCTGGCGCGGCGCGATGCCAGCTTCGCCCGCTCGCAGAAGCACTACTACGCCCAGCCGCCGCATATCGAGCGCGGCTGGCGCAACTACCTGATCGACATGCAGGGGCGTTCCTACCTGGACATGCTCAACAACGTGGCGGTGCTCGGGCATGGGCATCCGCGCATGGTCGCTGAATCGGCGCGGCAGTGGTCGCTGGTCAATACCAACTCGCGCTTCCACTACGCGGCCGTCGCCGAGTTCTCCGAGCGTCTGCTCGAATTAGCGCCGGAAGGCTTCGACCGGGTGTTCCTGGTCAACAGCGGTACCGAGGCCAACGATCTGGCGATCCGTCTGGCCTGGGCCTACAGTGGCGGGCGTGACCTGCTCAGCGTGCTGGAGGCCTATCACGGCTGGTCGGTGGCCACCGATGCCATCTCCACCTCGATCGCCGACAATCCCCAGGCTCTGGAAACCCGACCGGACTGGGTGCATCCGGTAGAGGCGCCCAATACGTTCCGCGGCCGTTACCGCGGCGCTGACAGTGCCAGTGATTACCTGCGCGATGTCGACGCCAAGCTCGCCGACCTGGATGCCCGTGGCCGCCAGCTGGCAGGGATGATCTGCGAGCCTGTGTACGGCAATGCCGGCGGTATCTCGCTGCCCCAGGGCTACCTGCGCGAGGCCTATGCAAAGGTGCGGGCGCGCGGCGGCGTGTGCATCGCCGATGAAGTGCAGGTTGGCTACGGCCGCCTGGGCGAGTACTTCTGGGGCTTCGAGGAGCAGGGCGTGGTGCCGGACATCATCACCATGGCCAAGGGCATGGGCAATGGCCAGCCGCTGGGTGCGGTGATCACCCGGCGCGAGATTGCCGAAGCGCTCGAGGCCGAGGGTTATTTCTTCTCCTCGGCCGGGGGCAGCCCGGTGAGCTGCCGCATCGGCATGGCGGTGCTGGATGTGATGCGCGACGAAGGGCTGTGGGATAACGCCCGCGATGTTGGCCGCCACTTCAAGGCGCGCTTGCAAGCGTTGGTCGATAAACATCCGCTTGCTGGTGCTGCCCACGGCTCGGGCTTCTACCTGGGGCTGGAACTGGTGCGTGACCGCCAGACATTGGAACCGGCCACCGAGGAGACCATGGTCCTGTGCGATCGCCTGCGCGACCTGGGGATCTTCATGCAGCCCACGGGAGACTACCTGAACATCCTCAAGATCAAGCCGCCGATGTGCACCACGCGGCAGAGCGTGGACTACTTCGTCGATTGCGTGGACCGTGTGTTGGCGGAACTGAGTTGATCTAAATCGATTTATATCGATTAAATTTCTTGAAATATCTATTTTGATTTTATTTCAGGCTTTAAAAGTCGATATCTATCGGTTAGATTGGTCGTATTCGCTGGCCCTTCGCGGGCAAGCCCGCTCCCACAGGTAACTGATGCTGCCCCTGTGGGAGCGGGCTTGCCCGCGAAGAGGCCCTGACAGACACCCGCACAATCAACCCTGGCACTAGCCTGCCGGGCCATCCAGAGGCTACTCATGAAGACCCTGAACTCGACTCCCCGCGCCGACGGTTTCCACATGCCCGCCGAGTGGGCCCCGCAAACCCAGGTATGGATGGTCTGGCCGGAGCGCCCGGACAACTGGCGCCTGGGCGGCAAGCCCGCGCAGGCGGCGCACGTCACCCTGGCCAAGGCCATTGCCCGCTTCGAGCCGGTCACCGTGGCGGTATCTGCGGGCCAGTACGAAAATGCCCGCCGCCAGCTCGACCTGCCCAATATTCGCGTGGTCGAGATCAGCAACGACGACGCCTGGGTCCGCGACACCGGCCCGACCTTCGTGATCAACGATCATGGCGAAGTGCGTGGCGTGGATTGGGGCTTCAATGCCTGGGGCGGTTTCGATGGCGGCCTGTATGCGCCCTGGAACCGTGACGAAGAACTGGCCGCCAAGGTCATGGAGATGGAGCGCTGCCAGCGCTACCACACTGAAGGTTTCGTACTCGAGGGCGGTTCGATCCACGTGGACGGCGAAGGCACCCTGATCACCACCGAAGAGTGCCTGCTCAATCGCAACCGCAACCCGCACCTCACGCGTGAGCAGATCGAAGACGTGCTGCGCGAACATCTGGCAGTCGAGACCATCGTCTGGCTGCCCGAAGGCCTGTACAACGATGAAACCGACGGCCACGTCGACAATTTCTGCTGTTACGTCAGCCCGGGCGAAGTGTTACTGGCCTGGACCGATGATTCCAACGACCCCAACTATGCGCGCTGCCAGGCTGCCTACGAGGTGCTGAAAAACACCCGCGATGCCAAGGGGCGCGAGTTCGTGGTGCACAAGATGCCCATTCCTGGGCCGCTGTTCGCCACCGAGGAAGAATGCGCCGGCGTTGACCAGGTCGCTGGCAGCCAGGAGCGTGACCCGTCGGTGCGCCTGGCCGGCTCCTACGTGAACTTCCTGATCGTCAACGGCGGCATCATCGCGCCGAGCTTCGACGACCCGGCAGATGCCCAGGCTAGAGCGATTCTGGCCAAGGTCTTCCCGGACCATGAAGTGGTGATGATCCCGGGTCGCGAGCTGTTGCTGGGCGGCGGCAACATCCACTGCCTCACCCAGCAGCAACCGGCACCGGTCAAGCGCTGATCGCCGAACACTGAAAGGGCCTGTCGAATGACAGGCCCTTTTGCTACGCGCAAACGATTTATCCACGCGCTGGCACAGCTCTTGTATTGCATTTCCCTGGGGTGTTTCGGGTCGGCGGTCCACGCTGTTCTGTAACAATCCCACAGTAATTTAGCCGCTCACGGCCCCAGGGAGTACGTGTCGAATGAATGCAACAAGTGAGTCGGCTTTGTCTCCAATGGCGATCAATCACGAATCGCTCAAGGTGCTGGCGCAATGGTTGAAGCACCATGGAAACATCCGGGTCAGGAAGACCGATACGCGCCGCCTTCTGGATGGTCGTTATCCTCAAGGCCTGCTCAGTGAAGCGGAGCTCGAGGCTCTGGTTGCTGTCTGGCACTGAAGGCAAGGCATCGCATAACGAAAACGCCACCGTATCGACGGTGGCGTTTTTGTTTCAGCTGGCCAGCTCGGCAGCGTCCTCTTCCTCGAACCCGCGAGCGGCACGACCCACCAGCAGTGGATCTGGCGCGTGGGCGACGCTGTGATCCTTGCCCGGGTAATCCAGCGAGTGGAGGAAGTGCCGGATGCAGTTGAGCCGGGCGCGCTTCTTGTCGTCGGACTTGATCACTGTCCAAGGCGCATCGGCGGTGTCGGTGTGGAAAAACATCGCCTCCTTGGCGGCGGTGTAGTCGTCCCACTTGTCCAGTGACTTGATGTCGATTGGCGACAGCTTCCAGTGCTTGAGTGGGTCGTCCCGCCGGGAGATGAAGCGGCGCAGCTGTTCTTCGCGATTCACCGAGAACCAGTACTTGAACAGCAGGATGCCGCTGTTGCACAGCATCCGCTCAAGGTCAGGCGCCTGGCGCATGAACTCCAGGTACTGCAGCGGTGAACAGAAGTCCATGACCCGCTCGACCCCGGCGCGGTTGTACCAGGAGCGGTCGAAGAACACCATTTCGCCCGCCGTAGGCAGGTGCTGGATGTAGCGCTGGAAGTACCACTGGCCCTTTTCCTGCTCGGACGGCTTCTCCAGCGCTACGATGCGAGCCCCTCGTGGATTCAGGTGCTCCATGAAGCGCTTGATGGTCCCGCCTTTGCCTGCGGCATCGCGCCCCTCGAACAGCACCACGATGCGCTGGCCGGTATCTTTCGCCCAGCTCTGCACCTTCAGCAGCTCGATCTGCAGCGCGTGCTTGGCCTTCTCGTACTCCTGGCGGCGCATGCGCGTGCGGTAGGGGTAGCTGGCCGGCAAGCGCGCGCTGGTGCTGTCTTCGTTACTGCCTCTAGGGGCGGTGGCGACTTCCAGGGCGGTAGGCTGCTGGCTGATCCGGGTGATGGACGCTTGCGGTTTGCGCTTGCGAGGGCGCGGTGTACGCAGTGGCGTAGCCGGTGCAGCCTCGACGGGGTTGGCAAGGGGGAGGGGGGAATCGTCGCTCATGGAGGTCCTTTCGGGGATCGGGGGTCCATGGCGCAGTGTAGGGCGGTGCGGCTGGTGGCGTTTTGATGCTGGTCAATGATGGTCGGTGAGGCAAGACCACTTCGCGGTAGTACACGCTGTGGGAGCGGGCTCGTCCCGCGATTGGGCCGCGCAGCGGCCCGGTTCTGCAAAAAACAGAATTTGATCGCAGAGACGTCGATTTACGGGTTGGCTGGCGTGCGTTCACCTTGCTCCAGCGAATGCGCAATGGCAATTAGGTTGGTACAGGCGAGGGGCATGGATGGTTGCACTGACGAAGAAGCGTAATCGCAGGCAACAAAAAACCCGCACTAGGCGGGTTTCTTGTGTCGCTTCGGGTAACTTTGCAACCACCCGATGCTTAATGGTGGTGCCCAGAGACGGAGTCGAACCGCCGACACGAGGATTTTCAATCCTCTGCTCTACCGACTGAGCTATCTGGGCGACGGGGCGAATTAAAAAGGTTTTCAGACCTTGCGTCAACGACTTTTTGAAAATTTTTTAAATTAATTCCGTCGCTTACGAATGTTGGCTGTTTTTTGTACAGCGAACCGTTCGGATCGGGTTCACGCGCTGGGTGGAACGTAGCCTTCAGCCTGGGCGTAGTCCTCGCCGGCGAAGAATTTGTCCATTTCCGCCTGGAGGAATTTGCGGTCCTCGCCATTCATCATGTTCAGGCGCTTCTCGTTGATCAGCATGGTCTGGTGCTTCTGCCACTCGTCCCAGGCCTTCTGCGAGATGTGCTCGTAGATGTCCTGGCCCTTGGCGCCAGGGTAGGGCGGGCGTGGCAGGCCTGGCAGTTCTTCGTTGTACTTGCGGCACTTCACGGTGCGGGTCATCGGGCTTCTCCTGCAATCAATTCGTCGGCCACGCGTGCGAGCAGCTTCTTGACCGGGGCTGCCAGGCCCAGGCGCGGCGGGGTGGCGAGGTTATACCAGAGCCAGTCAGGCTCGGCCACGTGCGATCCGAGCGGGTCGACACGCACCAGCCACGGCTCGATCGCCAGCTGAAAGTGGCTGAAGGTGTGGGTCAGGCCTTGCAGCGCCTGGCTTTCGGTCATGCGCAGGCCGTGCTGGTAGGCAAGGTCGTCAAGCTGCGCCAGGCTGTCGAGCTCTGGCAGGCTCCACAGGCCGCCCCACAGGCCGCTGGAGGGGCGGCGGTAGAGCAGGATGGCGCCTTCGTTGTTGGTCAGCAGCGGCATCAGCGTCTTGCGCTGGGGCAGGGCCTTGCGCGGCTTGGGTTCGGGGTAGCGTTTCTCGTCGCCGAGCAGGTGCGCCTCGCAACCCTGCTGCAGCGGGCAGATCAGGCAACTGGGCTTGCTGCGGGTGCACAGCGTGGCGCCCAGGTCCATCATCGCCTGGGTGTAGTGGTTGACCCGGGTCATGGGGGTGAAACGCTCGGCTGCGGCCCACAGCGCATTGGCCACCTTCGGCTCGCCGGGGTAACCGGCCTGGGCGGTGAAGCGCGCCAGGACGCGCTTGACGTTGCCGTCGAGGATCGGTGCGCGGATGCCCATGCTGATACTGGCGATGGCGCCTGCAGTGGAGCGGCCGATACCGGGCAGTTCGGTCAGCGCCTCGACGCTGCGCGGGAATTCGCCGCCATGCTGGGCGACGACGATCTTCGCGGCCTTCTGCAGGTTGCGCGCGCGGGTGTAGTAGCCCAGGCCCGTCCACAGGTGCAGGACCTCGTCTTCCGGCGCCTCGGCCAGGGCCTGCACGGTGGGCAGGGCCTGCATGAAGCGGTCGAAGTAGTTGAGCACGGTGCTGACCTGGGTCTGCTGCAACATGATTTCCGACACCCACACCCGGTAGGGGGTGATGCCCTGTTGCCAGGGCAGATCATGACGCCCGTGCTGGTCGAACCACGCCAGCACGGCGCTGGAGAACTGCTGGGGGCTCATCGTTTGAACAGCCCCTTGAGCGCGTCTTTCAATTCAGGGCTCACCTTGTCGCCGAGTTTTTCATCGAGCTTTTCGTCGATCTTGTCTTTCAGGCGGTTGCCCGCAAGCTTCGCGGCAACCTTGCCCAGGCCGTCCTGGTCCAGGCGGCAGGCCTTGGCCCCCAGTTCGAGCGGGCCGCGGCAGCGCAGTGGCACTTCGACGCCGACATAGCGCTCATTGACCTGGCACGCCGGGTCCGGCATGGCGCGCTGGTCGCCCTCGACCACCACGCCGACGCCGTAGTCCATGCCCAGTACGCGCAGGTCCAGGTCGCCCTGGCCGTTCACGGTCAAGCCCGGGATGCGCACCTTGAGGTCTGGGTTGCTGGCCACGCCATTGCGTACCACCAGCGTGCCGCGCAGTTCCTGGAACGGCGTGTCCTTGGCCCGTGGCTCGCCGCTGAGCTGCTTGCGGTTGAGTGTGGCGATGGCCTGGCACAGCTGCTGCTCGAGGTTGGCATTGACCAGCACACCGTCATTGATGGTGAAACTGGCGTTGCCGTTGAGCGTATCGATCAGCGCCTTCTGGCTGTTGCCGGTGGCGGTCAGGTCGCTCGACAAGGTCAGCAGACCCTTGACCGGCGGTGCCTGATCCGGGCTTTCGCGCTTGATGAAGTGCTCGACCGGTACCCGGTTGATCCTGGTATTCACCCCGAGCTGCGGGACGGCAGGGCGTACGTCGACGGTGCCCTTGGCTTCGAAGGTGCCGTTGTACAGGCCACCGCGCAGGGTCTCCAGGGTGACCAGGCCGCCCTGGCCATTGGCCTTGAGCTGGGCGTCGGTGATCGGCAGCTTGTCGAGGGTCAGCGCGCCGAACGAGAGATCGGCCTGCAGGTCGAGGGCGCGCAGGCGATCGACCGGCAACAGCTTGTCGTTGCTCCAGGCTACTTGAGTGGGGGCGTTGGGCAGCGGCGTGGTGCCGGCACCCGCGATCGCGCTGGCTTCCTGTTGCTTGACCTCGGCCTGGCGCGCGGCCTTGGCGCCCTTGGCCTCATCGCTCTTGGCAGGCAGGTAGCGGTCGGCATCGAAGGTGTCGCCTTTGAGCTGCACGCGAAGGGCCTGCTTGGCGAAGTCTTCGACGGCGACACGGCCAGTGAAGGTGCTCTGGTCGAGTTTCACCGCCAGGTCTTCCATGGCGATGGAGTTCTGGGTGCCTTGCAGGCGACCGACCAGTTCCAGCTTGGCGAAGGCCGCCGGGTCGGCAGTGGCTGGCAGCGGATGACCGATGCCGTCGAGGAAGGTACGCAGGTCGAACTGGGCGATGGACAGCCCGCCGCTGATCTGCGGCGCCTTGTCCAGGTCGCGCAGGCTCAGCTCGCCGAGGGCGCGCAACTGGTTGGCCGAGACCTTCAGGCCGCTCCAGGACGCGACGTTGGCGCCCAGGTCGACCAGCACCTGGCCCTGTGCTGCGAAGGTCACGGTCTTGCCAGCGGTCGGCTCGCCCGAGGTTTCGCCGGACAGGCGCATGTCTTCGAGGCTGTAGCGCTTGAGCTTGCGGTCGAAGCGCAGGTCGCCGACCAGTTCGGTACGAGCCTTGATGTTCGGCTCGCTGGCGCTGAGGAAGGCGCTGGCCTTGATTGGGGTGTTGACCCCATCGTGAATGGGCCCGCTGCTCAACTGGATGCTTTCGGCGCCATAGCTTTTGCCGCTCTGCTCATCGGTGAACTGCACCCGCGCGTTGTTGACGGTCAGGCTGTCGATGTCCAGCTTCACCGCGCGTTCGCTGCTGGCCTGCGCCTGCGCCGATGGCTGTGCGGGCGCGCCTTCGGCAGGGGCCGGCTGGTTGCTGGCCGTGGCATTCGGGTCGGGGAGCGGCTTGCCGATATCCTCCCAGTTGCCATGGCCGTGTTCGTCGCGCAGCAACCTAAGGTTCAAGCCCTCGATGCGCACGTCGCTCATCTGCACCTCACGGCGCAGCAGCGGCAGCACGCGCACCGACAGGCCGAGCATCTGCAGGTCGGCGAACGGCTGCTTGGGGTTGTTCAGCGTGGCGATGCTCGCCTCGTGCAGTTCCAGGCCCAGCCAGGGGAACAGGCTCCAGCCGATGTCACCGTTGAGGGTGAGCTCGACGTGGGCCTTGTTGCGGGCCAGCTGGCGGATTTCGTCTTTGTAGTCGTTGGGATCGAAGAGGTGGGTCAGGGCGAAGCCCAGCGCCACGATGATCAGCAACAACCCGAGAAGTCCCAGCCCCAGGAATTTGCCGAACGCTTTCATGGGCGAGTCCTTGTAGTCCGATAGGTGAATTCGAGCGGCAGAGTATAGCGCCGCGACCATCGCTTCTGAGTATCTGACAAGAGATACAGGGCGTTTCCTGCGAATCGGATTCGACAGTTCTGGCTTGGGCAGTTCCACGTTCGAGTCGGCGTCGGTCTCGTTCGCGGGCACGCCTGCTCCCACGAAAGCCGCGTGGTACCGCCGTTGTAGGAGCGGGCTTGCCCGCGAAGAGGTCGCTGCACATCGCAAACGGTTGCGCGTCCGACCTGTACCGGTTCAGTTTTATGAAAAATAATGATGTCAGATTGATCTCGTCGTCATCTTATGCTGGTAACCTTGCGCAGCTTCCGGAGTGACCGCGACCTATTGTCGCGGGGCAACGACGCCGAAAACGGTGCCAATTTCGCCTTGTGTGCCGCGAAACAGCCAGGGAAACGATCCGAAAGCGCAACCATACATAAAAGGATCGAATCCATGAATAGCAGTATTACGGCAGGAGCGGCGACGAGCGCGCCGGGCTTCCTGTCGAAGGAGCGCATCATCGCCCGGCCAGGGTTCAATCGCTGGCTGGTTCCACCGGCCGCCCTGGCCATCCACCTGTGCATCGGCATGGCCTATGGCTTCTCGGTGTTCTGGCTGCCCCTGTCCCAGGCCATCGGCATCACCGCACCGGTCGCCTGCTCGCCTGACATGGGCTTCATCGCTCGTCTGTTCAGCGCCGACTGCGACTGGCAGATCTCGATGCTCAGCTGGATCTACACCCTGTTCTTCGTCTTCCTCGGCTGCTCGGCCGCCGTGCTGGGCGGTTGGCTGGAACACGCCGGCCCGCGCAAGGCTGGCCTGGTATCGGCGCTGTGCTGGTGCGGCGGCCTGGTGATCTCGGCAATCGGCATCAAGACCCATCAGCTCTGGCTGATGTGGCTGGGCTCGGGTGTCATCGGCGGTATCGGCCTGGGGTTGGGCTACATCTCGCCGGTTTCGACGCTGATCAAGTGGTTCCCGGACAAGCGCGGCATGGCGACCGGCATGGCGATCATGGGCTTTGGCGGCGGCGCGATGGTGGGGGCGCCACTGGCCACTGCACTGATGGGGCATTTCGCCAACGGCCAGGAAGTCGGCGTATGGCAGAGCTTCATCGCCATGGCGGCGATCTACTTCGTGTTCATGACTGCTGGCGCCCTGGCGTACCGCGTGCCGCCGACCGGCTGGAAGCCTGAGGGCTGGACGCCGCCGGTGAAAAAGGCCAACGCCATGGTCACCGACCGTCACGTGCACGTCAGCGTGGCCTGGAAGACCCCGCAGTTCGCGCTGGTGTGGCTGGTGCTGTGCCTGAACGTCTCGGCCGGCATCGGCATCCTGGGCATGGCCTCGCCACTGCTGCAGGAAGTGTTCGGCGGCAAGCTGCTGGGCAACGACCTGAGCTTCAGCGAGCTGAATGCCGCGCAGTTGGCACAGATCGCTGCCATCGCTGCCGGCTTCACCGGCCTGTTGAGCCTGTTCAACATCGGCGGGCGCTTCTTCTGGGCGTCGTTCTCCGACTACATCGGGCGCAAGAACACCTACTTCGCCTTCTTCGCCATCGGCGTGGGCCTGTACACCCTGGTGCCGAACATGGGCCACATCGGCAACGTCGCGCTGTTCGTGGCGGCGTTCTGCATCATCCTGTCGATGTACGGTGGTGGCTTCTCCACAGTGCCCGCCTACCTGGCCGACCTGTTCGGCACGCAGATGGTCGGTGCGATCCATGGTCGCCTGCTGACCGCCTGGGCAGCAGCCGGCGTGCTCGGCCCGGTGCTGATCACCTACCTGCGTGAAGCCCAGCTGGCTGCGGGCGTACCGCGTGCCGCCGCCTACGACATGACCCTGTACATCCTCGCCGGCCTGCTGGTGCTGGGTTTCATCTGCAACCTGCTGGTGCGCCCGGTGGCCGACAAGTACTTCATGACCGAGGCCGAACTTGCCGCCGAGCGCGCGCTGAGCCACGACAAGGGCGCCGATGGCGCGCAGTCGCTGGAGTGGCATGCAGCGCCTGGCAGCCTGCCGCTGGTGCTGCTGGCCTGGGCCGTGGTGGTGATTCCGCTGGCCTGGGGCGTGTGGATCACCCTGCAGAAGACGGCGGTGCTGTTCCACTGATGCACTGATTTGCCGGGCCTGAAAGGGCCCTTTCGCGGGCCAGCCCGCTCCTGCAAGGCGATGTTGCCCTTGTGGGAGCGGGCTCGCCCGCGAATGCTTTGTGCTGCCACACGTCATCCGCGTTTCAAGCCGGCGCATTCTGGGCCTATAATGGAGCCCTTTTCGCCCAATGATTTTGCGGAGCTGGTGATGGTCGAACGTAAGGCTTCCGTCGAGCGCAATACCCTGGAAACCCAGGTCAAGGCCTCGATCAACCTGGATGGCACCGGCAAGGCCCGATTCGATATCGGTGTGCCTTTCCTTGAACACATGCTCGACCAGATCGCCCGGCACGGGCTGATCGATCTGGACATCGAATGCAAGGGCGACCTGCATATCGACGATCACCATACCGTCGAAGACGTCGGTATCACCCTCGGCCAGGCTTTCGCCAAGGCCATTGGCGACAAGAAGGGCATCTTCCGCTACGGCCACGCCTACGTGCCGTTGGACGAAGCGCTGTCGCGCGTGGTCATCGACTTCTCCGGCCGTCCCGGTCTGCAGATGCATGTGCCGTTCACCCGCGCCTCGGTCGGCGGTTTCGACGTCGATCTGTTCCAGGAGTTCTTCCAGGGCTTCGTCAACCACGCCCTGGTGACCCTGCACATCGACACGATTCGTGGTCACAACACCCACCACCAGATCGAAACCGTGTTCAAGGCCTTCGGCCGCGCCCTGCGCATGGCCGTGACGCTCGATGAGCGCATGGCGGGGCAGATGCCGTCCACCAAAGGGTGCCTGTAGATGCAGACGGTAGCGGTAATCGACTATGGCATGGGCAACCTGCACTCGGTGGCCAAGGCCCTGGAGCACGTGGGCGCCGGCAAGGTGCTGGTCACCAGCGACGCGGCGGTGATCCGCGAGGCCGATCGCGTGGTGTTCCCAGGCGTCGGCGCGATCCGCGACTGCATGGCCGAGATTCGTCGCCTGGGCTTCGACAGCCTGGTGCGTGAAGTCAGCCAGGACCGCCCCTTCCTCGGCATCTGCGTCGGCATGCAGGCGCTGCTCGAGCACAGCGAGGAGAACGAAGGCGTCGACTGCATCGGCCTGTTCCCCGGCCAGGTACGTTTCTTCGGCAAGGGCCTGGAGGAAGACGGCGAGCACCTGAAGGTGCCGCACATGGGCTGGAACGAAGTCAGCCAGTGCATCGACCACCCGCTGTGGCACGACATCCCGGACCGCGCGCGTTTCTATTTCGTGCACAGCTACTACATCAATGCCGGCAAGCCGGGCCAGGTGGTCGGTCGCGGCCACTATGGCGTCGACTTCGCCGCTGCGCTGGCCGACGGCTCGCGCTTCGCCGTGCAATTCCACCCGGAAAAGAGCCACACGCACGGCCTGCAACTGCTGCAGAACTTCGTCGCCTGGGACGGGCGCTGGTAAATGAGCAGGTCGAAGACCAAGGCCCCGGTCATTACCCTGGCCCCCGAGCAGGAGCGCGAGGCACTCGATGTGCTCAAGCGCTTCCTTGAAGACCGCTTCGAGCTGACGCTCGGTTCGTTCGAGGTGGCCGAGGTCCTCGAATTGTTCAGCAAGGAAATTGCACCCCATTACTACAACAGGGCGATTGCCGATGTTCAACTGCACCTCAAGGAGCGGTTCGAGAGCATCGAAAGCGACTTGTGGGCGCTCGAGAAGCCCTGAACTCCACCGATTAGAACAGGTTTCCAAGATGCTGATTATCCCCGCTATCGATCTGAAGGACGGTGCCTGCGTGCGCCTGCGCCAGGGCCGCATGGAAGACTCGACGGTATTCTCCGACGACCCGGTGAGCATGGCCGCCAAGTGGGTCGAGGGTGGCTGCCGCCGCCTGCACCTGGTCGACCTCAACGGCGCCTTCGAGGGCCAGCCGGTCAACGGCGAAGTGGTCACTGCCATCGCCAAGCGCTACCCGACACTGCCGATCCAGATCGGCGGCGGCATCCGTTCGCTGGAAACCATCGAGCACTACGTCAAGGCTGGCGTCAGCTACGTGATCATCGGCACCAAGGCGGTCAAGCAGCCTGAGTTCGTCGCCGAGGCGTGCAAGGCGTTCCCGGGCAAGGTCATCGTCGGCCTGGACGCGAAGGACGGTTTCGTCGCCACCGACGGCTGGGCTGAAGTGAGCTCGGTGCAGGTCATCGACCTGGCCAAGCGATTCGAGGCCGATGGCGTCTCGGCGATCGTCTACACCGACATCGCCAAGGACGGCATGATGCAGGGCTGCAACGTGCCCTTCACCAAGGCCCTGGCCGAAGCCACCTCGATCCCGGTGATCGCCTCGGGCGGCATCCACAACCTGGGTGACATCAAGGCCCTGCTGGACGCCAAGACCCCAGGCATCATCGGCGCCATTACCGGGCGTGCCATCTACGAAGGCACCCTCGATGTCGCCGAGGCCCAGGCCTTCTGCGACAACTACCAAGGCTGAGGACTGAACCATGGCACTGGCCAAGCGCATCATCCCTTGCCTGGACGTGGACAACGGCCGGGTGGTCAAGGGCGTCAAGTTCGAGAACATCCGTGATGCGGGTGATCCGGTGGAAATCGCCCGTCGCTACAACGAGCAGGGCGCCGACGAGATCACCTTCCTGGACATCACCGCCAGTGTCGATGGCCGTGATACCACCTTGCATACCGTCGAGCGCATGGCCAGCCAGGTGTTCATCCCGCTGACCGTCGGGGGTGGCGTGCGTACCGTGCAGGACATCCGCAACCTGCTCAACGCTGGTGCCGACAAGGTTTCGATCAACACCGCCGCAGTGTTCAACCCTGAGTTCGTTGGCGAAGCTGCCGACCGTTTCGGTTCGCAGTGCATTGTCGTGGCCATCGACGCCAAGAAAGTTTCTGGCCCAGGCGAAACGCCGCGCTGGGAGATCTTCACCCATGGCGGGCGCAAGCCCACCGGTCTGGATGCGGTGGAGTGGGCGAAGAAGATGGAAGGTCTGGGCGCCGGTGAGATCCTGCTGACCAGCATGGACCAGGACGGCATGAAGAACGGCTTCGACCTGGGCGTGACCCGTGCCATCAGCGATGCGCTGGGGATACCGGTGATCGCCTCCGGTGGTGTGGGCAACCTGCAGCATCTGGCCGATGGGATTCTGGAAGGGCATGCCAGCGCGGTGCTGGCGGCGAGCATCTTCCACTTCGGGGAGTACACGGTGCCCGAGGCCAAGGCCTACATGGCTTCGCGCGGGATCGTCGTACGCTGAATCAGTGATTGGGGCTGCTTTGCAGCCTTCGCGGGCAAGCCCGCTCCCACAGGTTGTGTAAATCCTGTGGGAGCGGGCTTGCCCGCGAAGGGCCGCGACGCGGCCCCAATTGCTTCAACCGTGATTCTTGCCGAGCAACGCGTGATACAGCTCGCTGTCGCCCAGAATCCCGACCACCTTGTCGTTCTCCTGCAGCACCAGCTTGTTGCCGGTCTGATAACGAATCTGCAGTGCCTCGCGCATGCCGATGTCGGCGTGCACCAGCGTTGGCAGGCGACCCAGGCTTTCCACGTCCTGCCCCGGCACCCAGTTCTGTAGGTCCAACCCGTTCTGCCCCTGGCGCGCACGCTTGATCGAGCCGCCTTCGCCCAGGTCCAGCCATGAATCACCACCCGGATCCAGGCACACGGAACCGTTGATCCGCTTGCAGTTGTCCAGGCTGCGCATCAGGCTGCGCCCGCACAGGACATTGAGCGGGTTGGTGTGGGCGACGAAGGTGCGCACGTATTCGTCGGCCGGGTTCAGCACGATCTCTTCCGGCTTGCTGTACTGGATGATCCGGCCGTCCTTCATGATCGCGATGCGGCTACCCAGCTTGAGCGCCTCGTCCAGGTCGTGGCTGACGAAGACGATGGTCTTGCTCAGTTTGCGCTGCAGTTCCAGCAGCTCGTCCTGCAGGCCCTGGCGGATCAGCGGGTCGAGTGCAGAGAAGGGCTCGTCCATCAGCAGGATGTCGGCGTCCATCGCCAGCGCACGGGCCAGGCCCACTCGCTGCTGCATGCCCCCGGACAGTTCGTCCGGTTTCTTGTTGCGCCACTGGGTCAGGCCCACCAGCTCGAGTTTTTCATCGACCAGCTTGCGCCGCTCCTTCTCGGGGCGACCCTGCATTTCCAGGCCGAAGCTGATGTTCTCGCGTACGGTCAGCCAGGGCATCAGGGCGAATTTCTGGAACACCATGGCAATGCGCTTGGTGCGCATCATCTTCAGCTCCGCCGGGGTGCAGTGGGCAATGTCGATGTGCTTGCCTTCGTGCTCGACGAACAGCTTGCCGCGGCTGACGGTGTTCAGGCCGTTGATGCAGCGCAGCAGGCTCGATTTGCCCGAGCCCGACAGGCCCATCAGCACGCAGATTTCGCCTTTCTCGATATCCAGGTTGGCCTTTTCGACGCCGACCACCAGCCCGGTCTGCTTGAGGATCTGCTCGCGGGTCTTGCCCTCGTCGAGCAGCGACAGCGCTTCGCGCGGCTTGCTGGAGAAGATGACGTCGACATCTTCGAAGCGAATGATGCTCATGCTTCACTCCTTGCCGGCAGTTCCGGTTGCTTGCAGATACGGTCGAGCATGATCGCCAGCAGCACGATCGCAAGGCCCGCTTCGAAGCCGAGCGAGATGTCGGCGGTGTTGAGAGCGTTGACCACCGGCTTGCCCAGGCCATCGGCGCCGACCAGGGCGGCGATCACCACCATCGACAGCGACAGCATGATGCACTGGGTCACGCCGGCAGCGATGCTCGGCATGGCGTGCGGCAGTTCGATACGGGTCAGCAGTTGGCGACGCGAGCAGCCGAAGGCCTTGCCGGCGTCCATCAACTCCTGCGGTACGTCGCAGATGCCCAGGTAGGTGAGGCGAATGGGGGCCGCGATGGCGAACACTACGGTGGAAATCAGCCCCGGTACTACTCCCAGGCCGAACAGGGTGAGGGTCGGGATCAGGTAGACGAAGGTGGGTACGGTCTGCATCAGGTCGAGTACCGGACGCATGGCGGTATAGAACATCGGCTTGTGCGCGGCAATGATGCCCAGCGGCACGCCGATGGCTACGCAGACCACCGTGGCGAAGCTCACTTGCGCCAGGGTTTCCATGGTTTCCTGCCAGTAACCGAGGTTGAGGATCAACAGGAACGACAGGGCGACGAAGACGGTCAGCGCCCACTTGCGCTGGATCAGGTGCGCGAGGGCGGCGAACAGGGCGATGAGGACGAAGGGGTTGAACCAGGTCAGGGCGCTGGTGACGCCATGGATCATGAACTCCAGGCCTTGGGCGATAGCGTCGAAGTAGTTGGCGCCGTTCTGGGTCAACCATTCGACAAATGAGGCGATGTACTGCCCCAGAGGTATTTTCTGATCGATAAGCATGATAGCGAGCTTCCACCTGCAATGATTGGAATCAGTCCGGGGTGAGCACGGTCCCACCCCGAGGTAGTGCCTAAAGCTACTGCGTCAACTTGGCCTTGGCTGCCTCCAGGCCTGGTTTGCCATCCACGGTGGTGACGCCGGCCAGCCAGGTATCCAGCTTGCCAGGGTTGTCCTTGAGCCACTTCTTGGCGGCCGCCTCGGGCTTCATCTTGTCGTCCAGGACATAGCCCATCATGGTGCTTTCATCCTTGAGCTCGAACACCAGGTTCTTCAGCAGCTGGCCGACGTTGCTGCATTCCTGCGCATAACCCTTGCGGGTGTTGGTCAGTACGGTGGCCTTGCCGAATTCTGGACCGAAGAACTCATCACCCCCGGTCAGGTACTGCATCTTGAAGCGGGTATTCATCGGGTGCGGTTCCCAGCCCAGGAACACTATGGCCTCACCGCGCTTCTGGGCACGATCGACCTGCGACAGCATGCCGGCCTCGCTCGACTGCACGATCTTGAAGCCGGCGTCCTTCAGGCCGAAGGCGTTCTTGTCGATCATGCTCTGGATGGTGCGGTTGCCATCGTTGCCCGGTTCGATGCCGTAGATCTTGCCGTCGAGTTCCTTCTTGAACTTGGGAATATCGCTGAAATCCTTCAGACCCTTGTCATACAGAGCCTGGGGCACTGCCAGGGTGTACTTGGCGTTTTCCAGGTTGGCGCGGACCGTCTCGACGGTGCCAGCGTCGCGGTACTGCTTGATGTCGTTTTCCATGGTCGGCATCCAGTTGCCGAGGAACACGTCGAGGTCCTTGCCGGTGGCCAGCGACTTGTAGGTCACCGGCACCGAGATCATGGTGGTGTGGGTCTTGTAGCCCAGCGCTTCGAGGACAACGCTGGTGGTTGCCGTGGTCACGGTGATGTCGGTCCAGCCGACATCGGAGAAGCGGACCGTCTGACACTGTTCCGGTTCGGCGGCTTGGGCGAACACGGGTGCTGCGAGCAACGCAACCAACAACAGCGAGGGTGAACCTTTCATGGGTGGACTCCTGTGATTTTTTCTTCGGGTTCGCGTAATCGTCGTCGCTTTCTGGGGCGTCGATCGATCTGGCCTGCAGAGGGCAGGTTGCGTGGCCGTGCAATACGAGTCGCTTTCGATAATCCCCCAGCGTTCGGCAATCGCCTACTGGTGGAGTCGTAACCAGTGCAGGACAGGTCGCATCCAGTACGGGCAATGTCGCTTACGGATTTTTCCCCGCCCCGGCCCGTGTCTTTGCGTCACCCGTTCGCCTGAAAACGGCGCAATGATGGCTTTCGCAACAGGGCGCTGCCGGACAAAAGTACGTCGGTTGCAGACGGCGAGGGGAGGGGTAAAAGCCCGATGATGCGTGCATTCGCGGCAACTCGCCGCTATCAGCCTAGCAGCTGGCTGCGCCGCCACATGGCGCGCAGAGACAAGCCCATCAAGAGGTGATTCGACAATGGCCATCAGCGTGTTCGACCTGTTCAAGATCGGCGTCGGGCCTTCCAGCTCGCATACCGTCGGCCCCATGCGCGCCGCAGCGCTGTTCGTCCAGGGCCTGCGCGAACGCGGCGATCTGGAGCGGGTTCGGCGCATCGAGGTGCGGTTGTACGGCTCGTTGTCGGCCACCGGCATCGGTCATGGCACTGACAACGCCACGATCATGGGGCTGATGGGTGAGTGGCCCGACGCAATCGACCCCACGCAAATCACCCCGCGCATCGCCGACTTGCGTGAAACCAACACCTTGCAGCTCGACAGCCGCCTGCCCATCGAATTCATCTGGGCCCGCGACATGCTGTTGCTCGACGAGAACCTGCCCTACCACCCCAACGCCATGACCCTGGTGGCCGAAGGTGCCGAGGGCGAGCTGCATCGCGACACTTACTACTCGGTGGGTGGCGGCTTCGTGGTCGATGCGGCGCAGGCCGCGAGCGGCGTACTGGACGCCGACCAGACGGTGTTGCCCTACGATTTCAACAGCGCCGCCGAACTGCTGCGCCTGTGCAAGCAAAACGACATGCGCGTGTCGCAATTGATGATGGAGAACGAGAAGGTCTGGCGCAGCGAAGCCGAGATTCGCGCCGGTCTGCTCAAGCTCTGGGGGGCCATGCAGGAATGCGTGAACAACGGCCTCAAGCACGAAGGCATCTTGCCCGGCGGGCTCAATGTACGGCGCCGCGCAGCCAAGCTGCACCGCAGCCTGCAGGAGATCGGCAAGCCGAATGTGATCGGCTCGACCATGAGTGCCATGGAGTGGGTGAACCTGTTCGCTCTGGCCGTCAACGAAGAAAACGCCGCGGGTGGGCGCATGGTCACCGCGCCTACCAACGGCGCGGCCGGCATCATCCCGGCAGTGTTGCACTACTACATGCGCTTCTCCGACGCGGTGGATGAGTCCAACGTGGTCGAGTTCTTCCTGGGCGCAGCGGCGGTAGGCATCCTGTGCAAGAAGAACGCCTCGATCTCCGGCGCCGAAGTGGGCTGCCAGGGCGAGGTCGGTTCGGCCTGCGCCATGGCTGCAGCGGGTCTGGCCGAAGTGCTGGGGGCTACCCCGGCACAACTGGAGAACGCTGCTGAAATCGCCCTGGAGCACAACCTCGGGCTGACCTGCGACCCGGTCGGTGGGCTGGTCCAGGTGCCTTGCATCGAACGTAACGCCATCGCTGCCGTAAAGGCGATCAACGCCGTGCAGATGGCCCTGCGTGGCGACGGCGAACACTTCATCTCCCTCGACCAGGTGATCCGCACCATGCGCGACACCGGTGCCGACATGCACGACAAGTACAAGGAGACCTCCCGCGGCGGGTTGGCAGTCAGCGTCATCGAATGCTGATGCGCTGATCTGGCCCTCTTGCGGCGGTTGTGCTGCTTTATTGTGCAACAGCCGGTGCCGACCGGCTGTCGGCTGTCGCGACCAGTGGTGTCATTGTCGGTGACACTTATGAATGTCGCTTCTGGGCAGCCTTCCCACAAGTGCTACCGAACTGCTCAGTCGTTACACGCAGAGGCGCTGGCACGCTTGTTTGCGGTGTTCACCCAGCGCCCCTTGAAAGGCCCTACAACTCGCACGGCAACGTCGTTTTTGGGTTTTTTTGGATAGCCGTTCAATTTCAGGCACGGCGATTGCGTTGAGATTGGCAAAGCCCCTGCATACGAATCGGGGCCATGACAAGAAACGGTGCCCGCCTGAGGCACACCCTGCATTGTGTGAGGAGAAACCGCGATGACGTCGTACACCTCCGGGAACCCAACCCAGAACCGCACAGCCCCCCAGTCCATCGGCTTTCTCCTGCTGGACAACTTCACCCTGATCTCGCTTGCCTCGGCCGTCGAGCCGCTGCGCATGGCCAACCAGCTGTCGGGGCGCGAGCTGTACCGCTGGCATACGCTGACCGTCGATGGCGGCCAGGTCTGGGCCAGCGATGGCTTGCAGATCACTCCGGACGCTGCGATGCACAGCGCACCACCGGTGGACACCGTGATCGTCTGCGGTGGCGTCGGTATCCAGCGCACCGTGACCCGCGAACACGTCACCTGGCTGCAGGCCCAGGCGCGCCAGTCGCGCAGGCTTGGCGCGGTGTGCACTGGCAGCTGGGCATTGGCTTGTGCCGGCCTGCTCGACGGCTTCGACTGCAGCGTGCACTGGGAGTGTCTGGCGGCGATGCAGGAGGCCTTCCCACGGGTCAACATGAGCACGCGCCTGTTCACCCTCGACCGCAACCGCTTCACCAGCTCCGGCGGCACTGCGCCGCTGGACATGATGCTGCACCTGATCAGCCGTGATCATGGCCGTGAGCTGTCGGCGGCCATCTCCGAGATGTTCGTCTACGAGCGTATCCGCAACGAGCAGGATCACCAGCGCGTGCCGCTCAAGCACATGCTCGGCACCAACCAGCCGAAGCTGCAGGAAATCGTCGCGCTGATGGAGGCCAACCTCGAAGAGCCGATCGACCTGGACGAGCTGGCGGTGTACGTCAACGTGTCGCGGCGTCAGCTCGAGCGCCTGTTCCAGAAGTACCTGCACTGCTCGCCGTCGCGCTACTACCTCAAGCTGCGGCTGATCCGTGCAAGGCAGTTGCTCAAGCAGACGCCGATGTCGATCATCGAGGTGGCGTCTGTGTGCGGGTTCGTCTCCACGCCGCACTTCTCCAAGTGCTACCGCGAATACTTCGGCATTCCGCCGCGTGACGAGCGTGTAGGTTCCAATACCGCGCAGCAGGTGGCGATGATGCCGATTCCGCAGGCCATGGCGCTGTCGCCGCACAGCGGGCCGATGGCGGCCCTGAGCCAGGCGCGTAACGAGTCGACCTTTGCCAGTGTGAGGCTCTGAGACGGTGTCGCCTTCTTCGCGGGTAAATTGGAGCGCCGAACCGCCGCTCCCACAGGGATCGAGTGACCCTGTGGGAGTAACTGTCTTGCTCAAAATCTGAAGGCCAGCCCAATCCCTGTGGGAGCGGGCTTGCCCGCGAAGAATTCAGTGAAGATCCAGAATCAGGCGCGCTGACTGAACTGCGCCAACGCCGGCAACAGCTGCTTGTCGATCGCCTGACGTACCGCCGGGAGGATGGTCGCGCTGCCGGTGTACATCTGCTCCACCATTCCCTTCAACGCCCGGGCATTGGGCTCGGTCAGCCCGCGCACCACCACTTCGCACGCCTGCTCGGCGCTGGCCCCGGCCGGAATGTCGAACCCGCGTGCGCGCAGGTGGCCCAGCAGGTCGTCCTGGTCGATCAAATCCGCATGCATCATCGTTGTAGTCCTTGTCTGGTGCCGTGATTTACGACTGATTCTGTGACCAGTACGACAACCTCGCAAGGGCAGAACGTCGCGATGGCCGCTTTGGCTAAGAACAGGTCGTTCCCGGCTAAATCAGGCAGAAGGGAAGTGAGCACACTGGAGTCATTCACGGCACCGAGGGTTTGGTCACCCTCATTCACGCACAGTGGATGTTGCTCGCTCTCGACCCCGGACGCTCACCGCTTCCGGGGTTTTTTTTGGCTGTCTGTAGGAGCGGGCTTGCCCGCGAAGAAGACAGCGCGCTGTCTTGCTCCGGCCGGGCCGGGGGTCGCGGGCGGCCTCGGGAGAGGCTTCAGGTTCGTGCAGGCAAACCGATCACCCGGCCCACGAACTCGGCAGGTGCCTGGTCACGCTGCTCATCCACCAGCCCTTGCAGCAACGCGGCACTGCGCTCGCTGAACGGCGCCGACTTCGGCCCCGCCAGGTCCACGTGCAGCAGCATCTGCTCGCTGGCCGACAGGGCTTCGTCGAAGCCTGCGCGGTGCAGCGTGTGGTACAGGTGCAAGCGCTTCTTGTCGAAGCCGATGATCTGCGTCTGCACCCAGACCTCGGTGCCGAGCTTCACCTCGTGCAGATAGTTGATGTGCGCCTCCAGGGTGAACAGCGAGTTGCCGCTCTGGCCGCGGCTGTCGGCGTCCAGACCGATGCGCTCCATCAGCGCATCGGTGGCGTAGCTGAAGATCAGCAGGTAGAAGGCATCGCGCAGGTGCCCGTTGTAATCGACCCAGTCTTGCTGAACCGGGGTGCGGTAGGTGATCAGGGCGGGCATCGCAGTCTCCTCAGTCGCCAAAGGCCATGCCATGCTTGGCCTTGCTGTTCTTCACAGCATCCAGCACCGCCAGCAGGGTATCGTCACGATAGCGCTCCAGCGCCGCGATGCTGCGTTCACCCAGTTGTTCGGAGGTGCCGTCGACCACGTCGTCGATCAGCTTGTCGGTCAGCTCTGGCGCTGGCAGGTAGGTCCAGGGCAGCTTCAGCGCCGGGCCGAACTGCGACATGAAGTGGCGCATGCCCGCATCGCCACCGGCCAGCGTGTAGGTGAGGAAGGTGCCCATGAACGACCAGCGCAGACCCGCACCAAAGCGAATCGCATCGTCGATCTCGCCAGTGCTGGCCACCCCGTCGTTGACAAGGTGCAGAGCCTCGCGCCACAGCGCTTCGAGCAGACGGTCGGCGATGAAGCCCGGGACCTCCTTGCGCACATGCAGCGGGCGCATGCCCAGCGCGGTGTAGATGCTCTTCGCTGCCTCGATGGCTTCAGGCGCGGTGTGCTTGCCGCCGACGATCTCCACCAGCGGCAGCAGGTACACCGGGTTGAACGGGTGGCCGACCACGCAGCGCTCGGGGTGGGTGGCCGACTCATAGAACTCGCTGGGCAACAGGCCCGAGGTGCTGGAGCCGATGATCGCATCGGGCTTGGCCGCGGCGCTGATCTTGGCATGCAGGTCGAGCTTGAGATCCAGGCGCTCGGGGGCACTTTCCTGGATGAAATCGGCGTCGCGCACGCATTCCTCGATGGTGGCGACGAACTTCAGCCGCTCTTGTGCGGCGCCCGGTGCCAGACCTTGTTTTTCCAGGGCCGGCCAGGCGTTGGCGATACGTTTGCGCAGGGCCTGCTCGGCGCCGGGTGCCGGGTCCCAGGCGATCACGTCCAGGCCATGGGCCAGGGCGCGGGCGACCCAGCCGCTGCCGATGACGCCGCTACCGAGTGCGGCGAAAGTTTTGATGTCGGTGATGAAGGACATGTTGGTCTCTCTATGTGCTTGAGGTTGGCGCGGGCCTTGTAGGAGCGGGCAAGCCCGCTCCCACAGGGATTGCGGCGGGGCTGTTTTATCCGCGACGCTTGAGATTCATTTTTTCGCGCCCTTCGGCCGGGGTCAGCACGCGGCCACCGAGGCGCGAGATGATCTCCACTGCGCGTTCGACCAGTTGACCGTTGCTGGCCAGCACGCCACGGTCGAGGTAGAGGTTGTCTTCCAGGCCCACGCGCACGTTGCCGCCCAGTAACACCGCTTGTGCGGCCATCGGCATCTGCATGCGGCCGATGCCGAAGCCTGCCCAGGTGACGTTGGCCGGCAGGTTGTCGACCATGGCCTTCATGGTGGTGGTATCGGCAGGCGCACCCCATGGGATGCCCAGGCACAGCTGGAACAGCGGGTCTTCGAGCAGGCCTTCCTTGATCATCTGCTTGGCGAACCACAGGTGGCCGGTATCGAAGATCTCCAGCTCCGCCTTCACGCCCAACTCGGTGATGCGCTTGGCACCCGCGCGCAGTTGCGCCGGGGTGGAAACATAGATCGAGTTGCCGTCGCCAAAGTTGAGCGTGCCGCAGTCCAGGGTGCAGATTTCCGGCAGCAGCGCCTCGACGTGGGCCAGGCGCTCCAGCGGGCCGATCAGGTCGGTGCCGGCGCCGAAGTCCATCGGTGCCTCGCCCGGGCCGATCTCCAGGTCGCCGCCCATGCCGGCAGTCAGGTTGACGATCACGTCCACGTCAGACTCGCGGATACGCTCCATCACTTCGCGGTACAGCGCGACGTCGCGGCTGAAGCGACCAGTCTGTGGGTCACGGACGTGGCAGTGGACCACGGTGGCGCCGGCCTTGGCGGCCTCGACGGCGGCTTCGGCGATCTGCTTGGGGGTGACCGGGACCAGGTGGCTCTTGGCAACGGTGTCGCCGGCTCCGGTCAGGGCACAGGTGATGATGACGTCGTGGTTCATGGGGTAAATCCTTCAGGCTTTTCTGTTCTGTGAGTTCGGTGTTGGGCTTTTCGCGGGCAGCCCGCTCCTACATGCTCATGGCATGCGCATAACCTGCAGGAGCGGGCTTGCCCGCGAAGAGGCCGGATCAGTTGGCGGTGAGCTTGAGGTTGTCAGCCGCCGGCTTGCCGTCGAAGGTGGTCACGCCTTCAAGCCAGCGGGCCTTGTCTTGCGGGTGGTCCTTGAGCCACTGGCGTGCCGACTCCAGCGGGTCCTTGTGATCGAGCAGCGGCTGCATCATGCGGCTCTCGTCCTCGGCGCTGAATTTCAGGTTGGCCAGCAGGCGGTTGGCGTTGGGGCAGCGTTCGGCGTAGTCGGGCGCGGTGACGGTCCACACCGTGGCACGGCCTTCGTCCGGGCCCAGGGCGTCCTGGCTGTCGCCCAGGTAGACCATGTCGATGTTCACGTTCATCGGGTGCGGCGCCCAGCCGAAGAACACCACGGCTTCATTGCGGCGCACGGCGCGATCGACGGCGGCGAGCATGCCGGCCTCGCTCGACTCGACCAGTTGGAACTTGCCCAGGTCGAACTTGTTGCTGGCGATCATCGCCTTGATCTGGGTGTTGGCGCCCGAACCTGGCTCGATGCCGTAGATCTTGCCGCCCAGCTCCTTCTCGAACTTGTGGATGTCGGCAAAGCTCTTCAGGCCCTTGTCGGCCAGGTACTTGGGTACTGCGAGCGTGGCGCGGGCGTCTTCCAGGCTAGGCTGGTCGAGGACCTTGACCTGCTTGGCATCGACGAACGGGGTGATGGTCTGGGTCATGATCGGGTTCCAGTACCCGAGGAACATGTCCAGGCGCTTGTCGCGGATGCCCGCGAAGATGATCTGTTGCGAGGCGCTGGTCTGTTTGGTCTGGTAGCCCAGGCCGTCGAGCAGGACCTGGGCCATGGCGCTGGTGGCGATGACGTCGGTCCAGTTGACCACACCGAGGCGCACGTTCTTGCAGGCGGCGGGCTCGGCGGCGAACAGCGGGGTGACCACGGTGGTGCTGAGAGCGAGGGACAACAGGCTGCGGCGGATAAAGCGATGCATGGTGGCTCTCCATCGGCAGTGCGTATTGTTATGGGATCCGGCCTCTGCGGGCCGTGGGAAAAAAGTTACGCCCATGGCACAGTGGGCAATCGCACGCTGGCGACCAAGAGTTGCACTGCAGCGACCACCCACTTCCCAGGAGTAAGCGATGCCGGAAACGATCCAGTTTCTTCTCTTGCCGGGGTTTTCTGCGTTGGGCTTCATCAGTGCAGTGGAGCCCTTGCGGGTGGCCAATCGCTTTCGGGGAGCGCTGTATCGCTGGCAGGTGCTGAGCCTGGACGGCGGCCCGGTGCAGGCCAGCAACGGCATGTCGGTCAATGCCGACCAGGCGCTGTCTGACAGAGAGCGGGGAGGGATGCTGCTGGTTGTCGCCGGCTTCGAGCCGCTGGCCTGCTACGGCCCGGTGCTGCAACAGGCGCTGCGGCGCGTAGAGCATGACGGCGGCACGCTCGGCGGTATCGATACCGGTGCGCTGGTGCTGGCCGAAGCGGGCCTGCTCGACGGCTATCGCGCGACCTTGCACTGGGAGGCGCTGGAGGCGTTCAAGGAGCGCTATCCGCGCCTGCAGGCGACCCAGGAGCTGTTCGAGATCGACCGTCGACGGATCACCTGCGCCGGGGGGACCGCCTCTATCGACCTGATGCTCGACCTGATCGCCCAGGCCCACGGCAGCGAACTGGCGATTCAGGTGTCGGAGCAGTTCGTGGTCAGCCGCATCCGGCCGCGCCAGGATCACCAGCGCATGGAGATCGCCACGCGCTACGGCATTCGCAACAAGAAGCTGGTGAAGGTGATCGGCGAAATGGAGCGCAACACCGAGCAGCCGCTCAACACCCAGGTACTGGCCGATGCCGTGCAGGTGACCCGTCGCCAGTTGGAGCGCCTGTTTCGCCTGCACCTGGACGACACGCCCAGTGGTTTCTACCTGCGGCTGAGGCTGGACAAGGCTCGGCAACTGCTGCGCCAGACCGATATGAGCGTGCTTGAAGTGGGCGTAGCGTGCGGGTTCGAGTCGGCGTCGTATTTCACCCGCTGTTATCGGGCGCGATTCGAGCGCTGCCCGCGGGAGGACAGGTTGGCCAGGGCGGTGTGATGGGGTCAGCGCTGGCCCTTTCGCGAGTTTGCCCGCGAAAGGGCCATTAGAGTCACTGCTGCCCCACCGACTGCAGATACTCCGAGCGCTCGTCGCTACGCTGCGCCACGCAGGTATTCCACGCCGCTTCAAAGGCCTTGCTGCCAGGTTTCTCGGCATAGGTCTCGACCTTGCAGTCGGCATCGCGCAACTGGGTCCAGAGCTTCTCGGCCGCCTCCATGCGTCCGCTGAGCGCAACGGCCTTGTCGTTTTCATCCGCGTACTGGTCACGGATGCGCTGGATCAGGTCGTCGTAGGCGGCCTTCAGTTCGCGTTCGGCGGTCTGCTTGTTGTACGCCGCGCACGCATAGGTCTGCTGGTCGGTCTCGACGTTGTCGCAGGGCGTGCTTTCTTCTTCGGCGGCCTGGGCGCCCAGCGCCACGAACAGCAGTACCAGCCATGCCTTTGATTTCATCCGTTTTCTCCTGAACAGGCTGACGAATCGTCGAGATTCTCGCTCAGCCTAGAGCCGGGTGGTAGAGGGCAGGGAAAATGTTCATGAACGGTTCTTGTCGAGACTTGCTCTCATTGCCAAGCGGCGTGCCAGAGCATGCCATGTCGCTCATTGACGCTTTCGGCAAACCCCCTGTCGTTTTTGCATCGGGGCGACAAGGGCCGCAGGCATATGCTGGCCCCAAAGCGCCGGCACACGATTCGGCGTCGCCCAACTCGACAAAAGGGGACAGCCTGATGAGCCCAGCCGAATTACACGCCGACAGCATCGTCATCGATGGCCTGATCATCGCCAAGTGGAACCGCGAGCTGTTCGAAGACATGCGTAAAGGCGGGCTGACCGCAGCCAACTGCACCGTGTCGGTCTGGGAAGGTTTCAAGGCCACGGTCGACCAGATCGCCGCCAGCCAGAAGCTGATCCGCGAGAACAGCGACCTGGTGATGCCGGTGCGTACCACGGCCGACATCCGCAAGGCCAAGGAGCTGGGCAAGACCGGCATCCTCTTCGGCTTCCAGAACGCCCATGCGTTCGAAGACCAGATTGCCTACGTCGACGTGTTCAAGCAGCTGGGCGTGGGCATCGTGCAGATGTGCTACAACACCCAGAACCTGGTCGGCACCGGTTGCTACGAGCGTGATGGCGGTCTGTCGGGCTTCGGCCGCGAGATCGTCGCCGAGATGAACCGTGTCGGCATCATGTGCGACCTCTCGCATGTGGGCTCCAAGACTTCCGAGGAAGTCATCCTCGAATCGAAAAAGCCGGTCTGCTACTCCCACTGCCTGCCGTCGGGCCTTAAAGAACACCCGCGCAACAAGTCCGATGAAGAGCTGAAGTTCATCGCCGACCATGGCGGCTTCGTCGGCGTGACCATGTTCGCGCCGTTCCTGGCCAAGGGCATCGACTCGACCATCGACGACTACGCCGAGGCCATCGAGTACACCATGAACATCGTTGGTGAAGACGCCATCGGTATCGGCACCGACTTCACCCAGGGCCATGGCCAGGACTTCTTCGAGTACCTGACCCACGACAAGGGCTACGCCCGTCGCCTGACCAACTTCGGCAAGATCATCAATCCGCTGGGCATCCGCACCGTGGGCGAATTCCCCAACCTCACCGAAACCCTGCTCAAGCGCGGCCATTCCGAGCGCGTGGTACGCAAGATCATGGGCGAGAACTGGGTGAACGTCCTCAAGGATGTGTGGGGCGAATAAAGCCGCACTCCGAGCCTGAAAGCCCCTGCCAGCAACGCCGGGGCATCCAAACAAAAAATTTTATGGAGTTGAGTTTCCATGGCCAAGATCGCCCCGCAATTGCCAATCGAAGTCGACAGCGAGACCGGTGTCTGGACGTCCGATGCCCTGCCGATGCTGTATGTACCGCGGCATTTCTTCGTCAACAACCACATCGGCATCGAGGAGGTGCTGGGCGCCGACGCCTATGCCGAGATCCTCTACAAGGCTGGCTACAAATCCGCCTGGCACTGGTGCGAAAAAGAGGCCGAATGCCATGGCCTGGAAGGCGTGGCGGTGTTCGAGCACTACATGAAGCGCCTGAGCCAGCGTGGCTGGGGCCTGTTCGAGATCCAGGACATCGACCTCGACAAAGGCACATGCAGCGTCAAGCTCAAGCACTCGGCGTTCGTCTACGTGTATGGCAAATGCGGCCGCAAGGTCGACTACATGTTCACCGGCTGGTTCGCCGGTGCCATGGACCAGATCCTCGCTGCCCGTGGCAGCTCGATCCGCACTGTGGCGGAGCAGGTCTATGGCGGTTCTGAAGAAGGTCACGAAGATGGCCTGTTCGTTACAAAGCCGTTGTAAGCCGGAGAGAGCGTCATGGCATTCGAAGCAATGTTCCAGCCGATCCAGATCGGCAAGCTGACCATCCGCAACCGGGTGCTCAGCACCGCGCACGCCGAGGTCTACGCCACCGACGGCGGCATGACCACCGAGCGCTACGTGAAGTACTACGAAGAGAAGGCCAAGGGCGGCATCGGCCTGGCCATCTGTGGCGGCTCGTCGGTGGTGGCCATCGACAGCCCGCAGCAATGGTGGGCCTCGGTGAACCTGTCCACCGACCGCATCATTCCGCACTTCCAGAACTTGGCCGACGCCATGCACAAGCATGGCGCCAAGATCATGATCCAGATTACCCACATGGGCCGTCGCTCACGCTGGGACGGTTTCCACTGGCCTACGCTGATGTCGCCGTCCGGCATCCGCGAGCCGGTGCACCGCGCCACCTGCAAGACCATCGAGGTGGAAGAGATCTGGCGGGTGATCGGCAACTACGCCCAGGCCGCGCGCCGGGCGAAGGAAGGCGGACTGGACGGCGTGGAGCTGTCGGCGGTGCACCAGCACATGATCGACCAGTTCTGGAGCCCGCGGGTCAACAAGCGTACCGACGAGTGGGGCGGCAGCTTCGAAGGCCGCATGAAGTTCGGCCTGGAAGTGCTCAAGGCGGTACGCGCCGAGGTCGGTGACGATTTCTGCGTGGGCATGCGTATCTGCGGTGACGAATTCCACCCCGATGGCCTGAGCCACGAGGACATGAAGCAGATCGCCGCGTACTACGACGCCACCGGCATGATCGACTTCATCGGCGTGGTCGGTTCGGGTTGCGACACCCACAATACCCTGGCCAACGTCATCCCCAACATGAGCTATCCGCCGGAGCCGTTCCTGCACCTGGCGGCCGGCATCAAGGAAGTGGTCAAGGTCCCGGTGCTGCACGCGCAGAACATCAAGGACCCGAACCAGGCCACGCGTATTCTCGAAGGCGGTTATGTCGACATGGTCGGCATGACCCGTGCGCACATGGCCGACCCGCACCTGATCGCCAAGATCAAGATGGGCCAGATCGACCAGATCAAGCAGTGCGTCGGTGCCAACTACTGCATCGACCGTCAGTACCAGGGCCTGGACGTGCTGTGCATCCAGAACGCCGCGACGTCCCGTGAATACATGGGTGTGCCGCACATCATCGAGAAGTCCACCGGGCCGAAACGCAAGGTGGTGGTGGTCGGCGCCGGCCCTGCCGGCATGGAGGCCGCACGAGTGGCTGCCGAGCGTGGCCATGACGTCACCGTGTTCGAGAAGAAGGAGCAGATCGGCGGGCAGATCACCATCGCCGCCAAGGCACCGCAGCGCGACCAGATCGCCGGCATCACCCGCTGGTACCAGCTTGAGTTCGCGCGCCTGAAGGTCGACCTGCGCCTGGGCACTGCGGCAGACATCGCGACCATCCAGGACCTGCGCCCGGACATCATCGTGCTGGCGGTGGGCGGTCATCCGTTCATCGAGCAGAACGAGCACTGGGGCGCCGCCGAAGGGCTGGTGGTCAGTAGCTGGGACGTGCTCGACGGCAAGGTCGCACCGGGCAAGAACGTGCTGGTTTACGACACCATCTGCGAATTCACCGGCATGTCCACCGCCGACTTCATCGCCGACAAGGGCAGCCAGGTCGAGATCGTCACCGACGACATCAAGCCGGGCGTAGCCATGGGCGGCACGACCTTCCCGACCTACTACCGCAGCATCTACCCCAAGGAAGTGATCATGACCGGGGACATGATGCTGGAGAAGGTCTACCGCGAGGGCGACAAGCTGGTGGCGGTGCTCGAGAACGAATACACCGGGGCCAAGGAAGAGCGTGTGGTCGACCAGGTGGTGATCGAAAACGGCGTGCGTCCGGACGAGGAGCTGTACTACGGGCTCAAGGAGGGTTCGCGCAACAAGGGCCAGATCGACATCGACGCCCTGTTCGCGATCCAGCCGCAGCCGATCCTCAGCCAGCCGGGCGAGGGCTACCTGCTGTACCGCATCGGTGACTGCGTGGCCCAGCGCAACGTGCATGCGGCGATCTATGACGCCTTGCGGTTGTGCAAGGATTTCTGATCGATCTGTCGGCACACACCGGCCCCCGTGGGAGCGGGCTTGCCCGCGAAAGCGTCAGCACCAACAACAGGGTTGTCTGACCTGGCGCATTCGCGGGCAAGCCCGCTCCCACAGGGCCGGTGCAGGATTCCAGGGGCCTGAACCCCTTGCAACCGCTGTTGTGGGAGCCTCCCATGTTGAACACCCTTCTACCCATCCTGCTGTTCGCCGCGCTCGCCCTGGCGGTGCTCGGCGCCCTGCGCCGCGTGCGCATGTGGCGACGCGGGCGGCCAAGCAAGGTCGACCTGCTCGGCGGCCTGCTGGCCATGCCGCGGCGTTACCTGGTCGATCTGCACCATGTGGTCGAGCGCGACAAGTACATGTCCAAGACCCACGTCGCCACTGCAGGCGGCTTCGTGCTGTCGGCGCTGCTGGCGATCCTGGTGCACGGCTTCGGCCTGCAGAGCAAGATCCTTGGCTACGCACTGCTGGTGGCCACGGTGATCATGTTCAGCGGCGCGATTTTCGTCTTCAAGCGTCGTCTGAATCCGCCCGCGCGCCTGTCCAAGGGCCCGTGGATGCGCCTGCCGAAAAGCCTGCTGGTGTTCGCCGCGAGCTTTTTCATCGCCACCTTGCCGGTCGCGGGCATCCTGCCGGCCAATACCGGCGGCTGGGTGATGGTCGGCATTCTCGGCCTGGGCGTGTTGTGGGGTGTGTCGGAGCTGTTCTTCGGCATGACCTGGGGCGGGCCGATGAAGCACGCCTTCGCCGGTGCCCTGCACCTGGCCTGGCACCGCCGTGCCGAGCGTTTCGGTGGCGGTCGCTCCACTGGCCTCAAGCCGCTCGACCTGGAAGACCCGAACGCACCGTTGGGTGTGGAGAAACCGGTCGATTTCACCTGGAACCAACTGTTGGGCTTCGACGCCTGCGTGCAGTGCGGCAAGTGCGAGGCGATGTGTCCGGCATTCGCCGCCGGCCAGCCGCTGAACCCGAAAAAGCTCATCCAGGACATGGTCATCGGCCTGGCCGGTGGCACCGATGCGACCTTTGCCGGTAGCCCGTACCCGGGTAAACCGGTGGGTGAGCACGGCGGTCATCCGCACCAGCCGATCGTCAACGGCCTGGTCGATGCCGAGACGCTGTGGTCGTGCACTACCTGCCGCGCCTGCGTCGAGGAATGCCCGATGATGATCGAGCACGTCGATGCCATCGTCGACATGCGCCGTCACCTCACGCTGGAAAAGGGCGCGACGCCGAACAAAGGCGCCGAGGTGCTGGACAATCTGATCGCCACCGACAACCCCGGCGGCTTCAACCCCGGTGGGCGGATGAACTGGGCCGCCGACCTGAACCTGAAACTGCTGTCGGACGTGAAGACCACCGAGGTGTTGTTCTGGGTCGGTGACGGCGCCTTCGACATGCGCAACCAGCGCACCCTGCGTGCCTTCGTCAAGGTGCTCAAGGCCTCGGGTGTGGACTTCGCCGTGCTGGGCCTGGAGGAGCGCGACAGCGGAGACGTGGCCCGTCGCCTGGGCGATGAAGCGACCTTCCAGCAACTGGCCAAGCGCAACATCCAGACCCTGGGCCAATACCGCTTCCAGCGCATCGTCACCTGCGATCCGCACAGTTTCCATGTATTGAAGAACGAATACGGCGCCCTGGGCGGCGAGTACCAGGTGCAGCACCACAGCACCTACATCGCCGAGTTGATCGCCGCCAACAAGCTCAACCTCGGCCAGCACAAGGGCGGTAGCGTGACCTACCACGACCCGTGTTACCTGGGGCGCTACAACGGCGAGTACCAAGCCCCGCGCGACGTGCTCAAGGCCTTGGGTATCGAGGTGCGCGAGATGCAGCGCTCGGGCTTCCGTTCGCGTTGCTGTGGCGGTGGCGGCGGTGCGCCGATCACCGACATCCCAGGCAAGCAGCGCATTCCCGACATGCGCATGGACGATATCCGCGAGACCGAGGCCGAACTGGTGGCGGTGGGTTGTCCACAGTGCACGGCAATGCTTGAAGGTGTGGTCGAACCGCGGCCACAGATCAAGGACCTGGCCGAGCTGGTCGCCGACGTGCTGATCGAGGACGACGCCCCCGCCGCCGCGAGCAAACCGAACCTGGTAAAACGTGAACCTGCGGAGGTGCACTGATGAGCGACATCATCCGCCGCGATCCCCGCGCCGAGTGGATTGCCCGCAACCGCCTGCATCCGCTGCACGCGGCGATGCAGACGCAACAGACCCGCTGGATGGGCCCCCATGGGCTCATCCGCAAGAATCCTCACGCCATCGCCGCCGGTTTCATCGGCCCCAGTGGCCTCAAGCGTATCGACCGCAGCGGCGCCCAGCAGGGCACGGCGATCGGTGGTCGGCGCACGGCAGCCGCCGAGGTGCAATTGCCCTTGCATCAAGTGGCGGATCCGGCGTTCTACATCGCCGTGGTGCCTGACATGGTCGGTGGCCGCCTCGGCAGCCACGACCGCGACCTGCTCGGCCTTGCCCGCAGCCTTGCCGGCACTGACGGTGCGGTGCTGGCGGTGGTGTTCGGTGAACACAAGGAAAGCAACTTTTCCACAGCCGGCGTCGACCGCCTGCTGGTCATTGAAGGCGAAGCGTTCGAAGGCTATGTGCCCGAACAGCTTGTCCAGGGCTTGCGGGCTGTGGATAACCAGTTCGCGCCACGACACTGGCTATTGCCCGACAGCCGCACCGGTGGCGGCGAACTGGGTCGGCGTCTGGGCGCCGCCTTGGGCGAGCGCCCGGCGACGCGGGTCTGGCAGATCAAGGACGGCCAGTGCATCGGCCGCGCCGGTGCCGGTCAGCAGGACCTGCAGAGAGGTCTGCCGCGCCTGATCCTGGCCGCCGCCGAATGCGCCGAGCCGGTCAGCGAAACCCGTCACGAAGCGTTGCCGGTGGAGTTGTCCACAGGCGTGGCGCGCAGCCTGTCGCGTATCGAAGACCTGGGGCCAGTCGCGGTGGATCCAGCCTCGATCGCCATGGCCGAGGCGGAATTCATCGTCTCCGGTGGCAACGGCGTGAAGGACTGGGAGCTTTTCCACAGGGCGACCGTGGCGCTTGGCGCTACCGAAGGCGCTTCGCGGGTGGCGGTGGACGACGGCTTCATGCCGCGCAACCGCCAGGTCGGCGCTACCGGTACCTGGGTCACGGCGCGGGTCTACGTGGCTGTGGGTATCTCCGGGGCGATCCAGCACCTGCAGGGGATCGGTGCCTGCGACAAGGTGGTGGCGATCAACATGGACCCCGGCTGCGACATGATCAAACGGGCCGACCTGTCGGTGATTGGCGACAGCGCGGCGATTCTCCAGGCACTGATCGAGGCTGTGGACAACTACCGCAGCGGCGCTCAGCGCGACGCGGCATAAGGGCACGAGCATGAGTACGAAAGTCATCAGCCTGGTTTCCATCGGTGCCCACCCCAGCTCTGGCCGCGCCCGCCGCGCCGAGCAGGATGCACGCGCCGTCGAATTGGGCTTGCAGCTGGCTGGGGATAACTTGCAGGTGGTGCATGCCGGCGACCCGCGCGAAGAGGCCCTGCGCGCCTATCTGGGTATGGGCCTGGAGCATCTGGATGTCCTCGAGCAGCCTGCGGGGGCCGATGTGCTGGGGGTACTGGGGGATTACCTGCGCGATGCCGGTGCCCATTTGGTGCTCACCGGCAGCCAGGCCGAGACGGGTGAAGGCTCGGGCATGTTGCCGTTTCTGCTGGCCGAGCGGCTGGGCTGGCCGTTGGTGGTGGGCCTGGCCGAGGTGGAATCGATCGAGAATGGCACCGCCCAGGTCCTGCAAGCCTTGCCGCGCGGTCAACGACGCCGGTTGAAGGTGCGCCTGCCGTTGCTGGCGACTGTGGATAACGCGGCGCCCAAGCCGCGCCAGAGCGCCTTTGGCCCTGCACGGCGGGGTGTGCTGGCGGCGCGTAACGTGGCGGTGGTGGAGGATCAGTTGCTCGAAGGCGACGCCTTGCAGCCTGCCCGCCCGCGGCCCAAGCGGCTCAAGGTGATCAAGGCCAAGAGCGGTGCCGACCGGATGAAGGCGGCCACGGCCAAGGCCAGCGGTGGCGGCGGCAAGGTGCTCAAGGATGTTTCTCCACAGGAGGGCGCCGAGGCGATCCTCAAGTTGTTGGTGGAGGAAGGCGTGTTGCGCTGACTGGTTGGGGCCGCAGAGCGGCTCCAGCTGTTACAAAGAGTTGCCCACCAAATCTGTTCGCGACCCTGTGAATAAAGTGTTCGCGCTTCTCTACAGCCCTTTGAAATCAAAGTCTGTAGGGGATTGATCAAAAAACATACAGCCCGCTTCGTGAATCGTCCGTGGCAATCACGGGTCATTCCCATGATGTTTCCCACAATCACTGTTGGCGGCTCTGTGGATAATATGTTGGGCAACCGCTAGATGCCTTGATTTCATTGGCCTGCAAGATAATGATCAATAATTGATCAAAATCCCGATGATCACTCTCAAGATCATGATTGATAAGGCTCCTGGGCCATTATCCACAGCACTTTTCCAACAACCCTGCATGTGCCCACAAAATCTGTTGGCGTATCTGTGGACAAGGTGTTCGATATTGCCTGCAGGCCTTTGAATCAAAGGCTTGCAAGGATTTGATCAAATAATGATCAATCGGCTTTCGGCAGATATTCGATTCCTGTCCACAACCCATCTGAACAACTCTGTGGATAACATGTTCAGTTCCTCTGGATTGCCATGTAAAACGCCACGGCCGATCACTCGGTCGTGGCGTTTATCACCCTCCGTGAAGGCTTACTGAACCTTGACTTCCTTCAGGTATGGCGCGGGCTCTGCACCCAGGTTGGCCAGGACGCGGTTGCTGTACCAGTCGATGAAGTTGACCACACCGAACTCGTAGGTCTTGGAGTACGGGCCCGGCTGGTAGGCGGTGGAGTTGATCCCGCGCTGGTTCTCTTCGGCCAGGCGGCGGTCCTGGTCGTTGGTGGCGTCCCACACCTTGCGCATCTGCTCAGGGTCGTAATCGACGCCTTCGACGGCATCCTTGTGCACCAGCCACTTGGTGGTGACCATGGTTTCCTGGGCGCTGATCGGCCACACCGTGAAGACGATCATGTGGTCGCCCATGCAGTGGTTCCAGGAGTGCGGCAGGTGCAGGATGCGCATCGAACCCAGGTCGGGGTTCTTGATGCGGCCCATGAGCTTCTTGCACGCCTGCTTGCCGTCCATGGTCATCGATACGGTGCCCTTGAGCAGCGGCATGCGCACGATGCGGTTACGCAGGCCATGGCTTTTGTGCAGGTACGGAATCTTCTCGGCTTCCCAGGCAGCGGCGGACGCGGCGACGTGGTCCTTGAACGCCTGGTCGGCGCGCGGATCGTTGGTGTCGTCCCACTCCAGCAGGGTCTTGAGCAATTCGGGGTGCGAACCGTTGCAGTGGTAGCACTCGCGGTTGTTTTCCAGGACCAGCTTCCAGTTGGCCTTTTCCATCAAGGTGGTCTGCACGGCCACCTTGGCGTTCTCCATGTCGTACGGTTCCATGTAGTGGTCGAGCGTGGCGAGGAACTCGTCGATGGCCGGCGGATTTTCCGCCAGGCTGATGAAGATATAGCCGCCAGCGGTCTTCACGTTGATCGGCTTGAGGCCGTACTGGTTCATGTCGAAGTCGGCGCCCATCTCGGTGCCGGCGAACAGCAGGCGGCCGTCGAGCTCGTAGGTCCACTGGTGGTATGGGCACACCAGCTTGGCCACCTTGCCCTTGTCGCTGACGCACAGGCGCGAACCGCGGTGGCGGCAGACGTTGTGGAAGGCGTGCACCTTGCCTTCGGTGCCGCGAATCACGATCACCGGGTTCTTGCCGATCTGCAGGGTCAGGTAGTTGCCTTTCGCCGGAATCTCGCAGGTCATTCCCGCGATCAGCCACTCCTTGTGGAAGATCTCCTGCATGTCGATCTGGAACAGGCGCTCGTCGCAGTAGAACGGCTGCGGCAGCGAGTAGGTCCGCTCGCGGGTCTGCAGCATCTCGGCGGTGGCCTTGCGTGCAGGTTCCAGTGGATCGCCCAGGCTCAGGGTTGCGGTGACGTCCATCGTTATATCCTCAAGGCCGTTGTCGGCCGGCGAAAGGTGGCTAATCGTTGTTGTGGTTGGCGCAAGGCTGTCAGCGAAAGAACAGCGGTTCTATTTGCCGAGGAGTGTGCGTTCGCGCCGTTCGCGAACCATATCCATGGGCGACATGGCCGAATCGAATTCCGACGCGCCAGCCCTTGTACCTCGGGGCTGGTCGCGATAAGCACGCCGATGTCGCGGATGGGAATGTGCGACGTCTCGGCGTTGCGCATTATCGCAGCCATAAGAAGGCCGATAGTCGGCTGCTGGAGAAGAACATGTCCGAAACCTTCCTCAATCCGGTCACCACCCAGACCTGGGCCAACGGCCGCCACATCGTGCGCTGCGTCAAGGTCATCCAGGAGACCTGGGACGTGCGCACCTTCTGCTTCATGGCCGACCAGCCGATCATGTTCTTCTTCAAGCCGGGCCAGTTCGTGACGCTGGAGCTGGAGATCGAAGGCAAGCCGGTGATGCGTTCCTACACCATCTCCAGCTCGCCTTCAGTCCCCTACAGCTTCTCGATCACGGTCAAGCGCGTGCCTGGCGGGCTGGTGTCGAACTTCCTCCACGACACCATGCACGAGGGCGCAGAGCTTCCCGTACACGGCCCGGTCGGTTTGTTCAACGCCATCGACTTCCCGGCCGCGAAGGCGCTGTACCTCTCCGGCGGCGTCGGCATCACCCCGGTGATGTCCATGGCGCGCTGGTTCTACGACACCAACGCCAACGTCGACATGGTGTTCGTGCACAGCGCCCGCTCACCCAAGGACATCATCTATCACCGCGAGCTGGAACACATGGCCTCGCGCATTCCCAACTTCAGCCTGCACATCATTTGCGAGAAGCACGGCTTGGGCGAGCCCTGGGCGGGCTATCGCGGCTACCTGAACCAACGGCTGATGGAGCTTATCGCGCCGGATTACCTCGAGCGGGTGATCTTCTGCTGTGGCCCGACGCCCTACATGAACGCGGTCAAGCGCATGCTCGAAGCGGTCGGCTTCGACATGAAGAACTACCACGAGGAATCGTTCGGTGCGACGCCGGCCGAGGCCAAGGCCGATGCGGTCGAGCACGCCGAAGCGGCCGCCGAGGCGCCGGAAGTGGATGTGGCCGACCTCAATCTGGTGGAGTTCGTCGGCAGCGAGAAGAGCATCCGCATCGCCCCGGGCGAGACGGTGCACGCGGCGGCGGCGAAGGTCGGGCTGATGATTCCCAAGGCCTGCGGCATGGGCATCTGCGGCACCTGCAAGGTGCTCAAGCTCGGCGGTGAGGTAGAGATGGACCACAACGGCGGGATCACCGAGGAAGACGAAGCCGAAGGGTACATCCTGTCATGCTGCAGCGTGCCCAAGGGGGATGTGCGGATCGAGTATTGATCCGTTGCACCGTACCTGCAGGAGCGGCGAACCGCCTCTCCTGCAGGATTTGCGTGTTCAGGTCCTGAACCGCGCCACCAACCCGTTCAGATCCACCGCCAGACGTGACAGCTCGGCGCTGGCCATGCTGGTCTGGTGTGCGCCGGTCGCGCTCTGCACCGACAGGTCATTGATGTTCACCAGGTTGCGGTCCACTTCGCGGGCCACCTGGGCCTGTTCCTCGGCGGCGCTGGCGATCACCAGATTGCGTTCGTTGATCTGCGCCACGGCGCTGGTGATGGTGTCCAATGCAAGGCCAGCGCCGCGAGCGATGTTCAGGGTCGATTCGGCTCGATCGGTACTGGTGCGCATCGATTCCACCGCATGCTCGGTGCCGCCCTGGATGCTGCCGATCATCCGCTCGATCTCGCTGGTCGACTGCTGGGTGCGGTGGGCCAATGCCCGCACCTCGTCGGCTACCACCGCGAAGCCCCGTCCAGCTTCACCGGCACGTGCCGCTTCGATGGCGGCGTTGAGTGCCAGCAGGTTGGTCTGGTCGGCCAGGCCGCGGATCACGTCCAGCACCTTGCCGATATCGCGGGACTGCCCGGCCAGGTCCTCGATCAGCCTGGCGGTGGTCTGCACGTCGCTGCTCATGCGCTCGATGGCGCCGACCGTCTCGATCACCAGGTCGCGGCCATCGCCAGCGGAGCGGCTGGCTTCACCCGAGGCCTCCGAGGTGCTGACGGCATTGCGTGCGACCTCTTCGACAGCGCTGGTCATCTCGGTAACCGCAGTCGCTGCCTGCTGGATCTCGTTGTTCTGCTGGGCAAGGCCGCGCGCGCTTTCGTCGGTGACGCTGTTGAGCTCCTCGGCGGCCGAGGCGAGCTGGGTGGCAGAGCCTGCGATCAGTTGCAGGGTGTCGCGCAGCTTGTCCTGCATCTTGGCCATGGCCTGCAGCAGACGAGCGGCTTCGTCGGTGCCGTCGGTGGTGACGCGTTGGGTGAGGTCGCCTTCGGCGATCTGCTCGGCGGCGCGCAGGGCGTCGTCGATCGGACCCACGATGCTGCGAGTCAGGATCAGGGCGAACAGCAGTGTGAGCACCGTGGCAGCGACCAGCAGGCCGATCACCAGCATGAAGGCATTGTCGTACTGGCGTGCGGCTTCCTCGTTGGTCTTGCGCGTCTGCTCGGTGTTGATCTGCAGCAGGTGTTCCATGGCCTTGTTGATCTGGTCCGAGTTGGCCAGCAGGTCGCGGTTGAGCATCTCGCGCATAGGGTCGAGCTGGCCGGCCTGGCTCAGGCTGCGCATGCGTGCTTCGAGCTGGCGGTACTGTGTCAGCAACTGGCCGAACTGGTCGAATGCGGCCTGTTCTTGAGGCTCGGCGATCAGTGGCGCGTAGGCGCTACGAGCCTTGTCGATCTGGGCGTTGCGTTCGTCCATCAGGCGAATGGTATCGGCCTGGGATTCCCGGTTGACCAGCAGGCGATAGGACAGGGTGCGCAGGCGCAGGTTGAGCGCGGTCATTTCATCCAGCAGCTTGATACTCGGGACATTGACCTGCTCGATGATGATGCCCGCCTGCCGGATGTTGCCCATCTGGATGAGGGAAAAAATACCCAGGCTAAGCATCAGCACACCGATCAGGGAAAAGCCGAGCAGGGCGCGTGGGGCGATATTCAGATTGCGTAGGGACATGACGTCGAGATCCGGAGGGAAGGCTCGCGTCCATGCGAAGGAATTTGACCTACCTGCCTATCGGTCGGAACGCACGAGTCTTTAGGCAACGGGGGGCTAAACGAGGATTTACACTCGTTCTTCCTGACAGGCGGTTGATCCAGGCCGGAACAAGGTGCCCGCAAGCCTGTCAATCTGCCGGAACACACCCTCCCTTACCTGATTTTTAATGGCGGGGGCGCGAGCTTTTCTTTATCGTGTGCGCCCTTTGCAACAACCGAGATAGACGCATGTTGGAAGCATCCCTGAATCAACTGGAGCAACTGGTCGGCGACCTGATGCACAAGAACGCGCAACTGACCGAGCAGAACCAGAAGCTCGATCAGGAACTGGCCCAGGCCAAGGAAGAGAACGAGACCCTGCAGCTGTCGCTGATGGAGCAGGAAGAGAAGCACGGCGCTACCGCCGCACGTATCCAGGCGCTGGTCGAGCGTGCCAGTGCAGGTGTCGTAGGCGCATGAGACTGCAAGCGCAGCCGATCAATGTGGTGAACATTCTCGGCACCGACTACTCGCTGAAGGCGCCCGAGGGCCAGGAAGAGACGCTCTCGCAGGCCGTGCGCATGCTCAACGTCGCTCTGGCCGAGACCAAGCGCAACTACCCCACATTGATCGGCGACAAGTTGCTGGTGCTGGCAGCTTTGAACCTGTGCTCCAAGCAGATCGAGTTGCAGCGCGAGCACGCGCAGACGCTGGAGCGCACCCAGGCGAAGGTGGATGCTGCGGTGGACGCTATCGCCCGGACCATTGGCGAGGCCTGAACCAGGCTCTAGGCAGGGCGACTGTCCTGCTGATGATCTTGAACTGACGCGTTTTGCGGGGAGTGGGACTGCCCGCTCCCGCCGCGAGCCTTCTTGCTCAGCCGTTGATGATCGCGTGGATATCCGCCGCCAGCTCTCGCACGCGTGCTTCCTGGGTATCCCATGAGCACATGAAGCGTGCACCGCCGCTGCCAATGAAGGTATAGAAGCGCCAGCCCTTGTTACGCAGGGCCTCGATGGCGAACTCCGGCAGTTGCAGGAACACCCCGTTGGCTTCCACCGGGAACATCAGTTCGACACCCGGCAGGTCACTGACCAACGACGCCAGCAACTGCGCGCAGTGGTTGGCATGTCGTGCGTGACGCAACCAGGCGCCATCCTCCAGCAGCCCGACCCAGGGCGCCGACAAGAAGCGCATCTTCGAGGCCAGTTGCCCGGCCTGCTTGCAGCGGTAGTCGAAGTCTTCGGCCAGTTCGCGGTTGAAGAACAGGATCGCCTCGCCCACCGCCATGCCGTTCTTGGTGCCCCCGAAGCACAGTACATCGACGCCCGCCTTCCAGGTCAGCTCCGCCGGCGAACAGCCGAGGAACGCACAGGCGTTGGAGAAGCGTGCGCCGTCCATGTGCAGGTTCAGGCCCAGTTCCTTGCAGGTGGCGCTGATCGCCTTGAGCTCGTCGGGGCGATACGCGCTGCCGACTTCGGTGGCCTGGGTGATGGTGACCACGCGCGGCTTCGGATAGTGGATGTCCTGGCGTTTGAGCGCGACCTCGCGGATCGAGTCCGGGGTCAGCTTGCCGTTGACGCTGCGTGCGGTCAGCAGCTTTGAACCGTTGGAAAAGAACTCCGGCGCGCCGCATTCGTCGGTCTCGACGTGGGCGGTCTCGGAGCAGATCACGCTGTGGTAGCTCTGGCACAGCGAGGCCAGGGCCAGGGAGTTGGCGGCGGTGCCGTTGAAGGCGAAGAACACCTCGCAGTCGGTCTCGAACAGCTTGCGGAAGTATTCCGAGGCGCGTTCGGTCCACTGATCGTCGCCGTAGGCGCGCTCATGGCCCTGGTTGGCCTTTTCCATCGCCGCCCAGGCTTCGGGGCAGATGCCGGAATAGTTGTCGCTGGCGAATTGTTGGTTGTTATCGGTCATGACGCCTGTCCTTTTTACGACGCAAGGCAGCACTCTAAACCATCGATTCAGCAGTTGCCTATACAAGCCGGGTGTGGGGTGTCAGTGCCGGCTTCTTGGCGGACAAGCCCGCTCCTGCAGGGGCACCACGGTCCCTGCACCACAATGTCGTAAACGCGCCATTGCAAGGCGCGCGCAGGCATCTGTGCCCCCCGGCCCAGTCATACCATCGCTGCAAAGGGTGAGAAGACCCTCATCAGACAAGAAGCGATCGCTGCCGGGAGAAACACGATGTTCAGCAAGCAAGACCAGATCCAGGGTTACGACGATGCACTGCTGGCGGCGATGAATGCCGAGGAACAGCGCCAGGAAGATCACATCGAGCTGATCGCCTCGGAGAACTACACCAGCAAGCGCGTGATGCAGGCCCAGGGCAGCGGCCTGACCAACAAGTACGCCGAAGGCTATCCGGGCAAGCGCTACTACGGTGGTTGCGAGCACGTTGACAAGGTCGAGGCGCTGGCCATCGAGCGCGCCAAGCAGCTGTTCGGCGCTGATTACGCCAACGTCCAGCCGCATTCCGGCTCCTCGGCCAACAGTGCGGTCTACCTCGCCCTGCTGCAGGCCGGTGACACCATCCTGGGCATGAGCCTGGCCCACGGCGGCCACCTCACCCACGGCGCCAAGGTGTCGTCCTCGGGTAAGCTTTACAACGCCGTTCAATACGGAATCGACACCAATACCGGCCTGATCGACTACGACGAAGTCGAGCGCCTCGCCGTCGAGCACAAGCCGAAGATGATCGTCGCAGGTTTCTCGGCCTACTCGAAAACCCTCGATTTCCCACGCTTCCGCCAGATCGCCGATAAAGTCGGTGCGCTGCTGTTCGTCGACATGGCCCACGTTGCCGGCCTGGTCGCTGCGGGCCTGTACCCGAACCCGATTCCTTTCGCCGACGTGGTCACCACCACTACCCACAAGACCCTGCGCGGCCCGCGTGGCGGCCTGATCCTGGCCAAGTCCAACGAAGAGATCGAGAAGAAGCTCAACGCCGCCGTGTTCCCCGGCGCCCAGGGCGGCCCGCTGATGCACGTGATCGCCGCCAAGGCGGTGTGCTTCAAGGAGGCGCTGGAGCCCGAGTTCAAGAGCTACCAGAAGCAGGTCATCGAGAATGCCCAGGCCATGGCCCAGGTGTTCATCGAACGTGGCTACGACGTGGTCTCCGGCGGTACCGACAACCACCTGTTCCTGGTCAGCCTGATTCGCCAGGGCCTGACCGGCAAGGATGCCGACGCCGCCCTCGGCCGCGCCCACATCACCGTCAACAAGAACGCCGTGCCCAACGATCCGCAGTCGCCGTTCGTCACCTCGGGCCTGCGCATCGGCACCCCGGCCGTCACCACCCGCGGCTTCAAGGTTGCCCAGTGCGTGGCGCTGGCTGGCTGGATCTGCGATGTGCTGGACAACCTGGGCGACGCCGACGTCGAAGCCGATGTCGCCAAGAACGTCGCCGCCCTGTGCGCCGACTTCCCGGTCTACCGCTGAGTGGAGTAGAACACCATGCAACGCTATTCGGGCTTCGGCCTCCTCAAGCACTCCCTCAGCCACCACGAGAACTGGCAGCGCATGTGGCGCACGCCAACTCCCAAGAAGGTCTACGACGTGGTCATCGTTGGCGGCGGCGGTCATGGCCTGGCCACGGCCTACTACCTGGCCAAGGAACATGGCATTACCAACGTCGCGGTGGTCGAGAAGGGTTACCTGGGTGGTGGCAACACCGCGCGCAACACCACCATCGTGCGTTCCAACTACCTGTGGGATGAGTCCGCGCACCTCTACGAGCATGCCATGAAGCTGTGGGAGGGCCTGTCGCAGGACATCAACTACAACGTGATGTTCTCCCAGCGCGGCGTCTACAACCTGTGCCACACCCTGCAGGACATCCGTGATTCCGAGCGGCGGGTCAACGCCAACCGTCTCAATGGCGTCGACGGCGAGCTGATCCTCACCGACCAGGTCGCAGCCGAGATCCCGTACCTGGACTGCTCGAAGAACACCCGTTACCCCATTCTGGGCGCCACCGTGCAGCGTCGCGGCGGCGTGGCCCGTCACGATGCGGTCGCCTGGGGCTTCGCCCGGGCCGCCGATGCCCTGGGTGTGGACCTGATCCAGCAGACCGAAGTCATTGGTTTCCGCAAGGAGAACGGTGCAGTGATCGGCGTGGAAACCAACAAGGGTTTCATCGGTGCCAAGCGCGTCGGCGTGGTCACCGCCGGTAACTCCGGGCACATGGCCAAGCTGGCTGGCTTCCGCCTGCCGCTGGAGTCGCACCCCTTGCAGGCACTGGTGTCGGAGCCGATCAAGCCGATCATCGACTCGGTGATCATGTCCAACGCCGTGCACGGCTACATCAGCCAGTCCGACAAAGGCGACCTGGTGATCGGTGCCGGCATCGACGGCTGGGTCGGTTATGGCCAGCGTGGCTCGTACCCGATCATCGAACACACCCTGCAGGCGATCGTCGAGATGTTCCCGATCCTGTCGCGCGTGCGCATGAACCGTCAGTGGGGCGGCATCGTCGACACCACTCCCGATGCCTGCCCGATCATCTCCAAGACTCCGGTCAAGAACATGTTCTTCAACTGCGGTTGGGGCACGGGCGGCTTCAAGGCCACGCCAGGTTCGGGCAACGTCTTTGCGGCGAGCCTGGCCAAGGGCGAGATGCACCCGCTGGCCGCGCCTTTCTCCATCGACCGTTTCTACAACGGCGCGCTGATCGACGAACACGGCGCTGCTGCCGTCGCCCACTGACCCGGAGACAATCGTCATGTTGCAAATCTTCTGTCCCCACTGCGGCGAGCTGCGCTCCGAAGAAGAATTCCACGCTTCAGGCCAGGCGCACATCGCCCGCCCGCTGGACCCGAACGCCTGCTCCGACGAAGAGTGGGGCACCTACATGTTCTTCCGCGACAACCCGCGCGGTATCCACCATGAGCTGTGGGACCACGTCGCCGGTTGCCGCCAGTACTTCAACGTGACCCGCGACACGGTGACCTACGAGATTCTCGAAACCTACAAGATCGGTGAGAAACCTCAGGTGACCGCCGCATCCAGACAAAGCGCCGCACCGGCGACCGCCAAGGGCCAGGGAGAAAAAGTATGAGCCAGGTCTATCGCCTCGCCAGCGGCGGTCGCATCGACCGCAGCAAGGTTCTGAACTTTACCTTCAACGGCAAGACCTACCAGGGTTATGCCGGCGATACCCTGGCCGCCGCGCTGCTGGCCAACGGTGTCGAGATCGTTGGGCGCAGCTTCAAGTATTCGCGCCCACGCGGGATCATCGCCGCCGGTACCGAAGAGCCGAACGCCATCCTGCAGATCGGCTCCAGCGAAGCCACCCAGATCCCCAACGTGCGTGCCACCCAGCAGGCGCTGTATTCGGGCCTGGTGGCCAGCAGCACCAACGGCTGGCCGAACGTCAACAACGACGTCATGGGCATCATCGGCAAGGTCGGCGGCAACATGATGCCGCCGGGGTTCTACTACAAGACCTTCATGTATCCCAAGTCGTTCTGGATGACCTACGAGAAGTACATCCGCAAGGCGGCGGGCCTGGGCCGTGCACCGCTGCAGAACGACCCGGACAGTTACGACTACATGAACCAGCACTGCGACGTGCTGATCGTCGGTGCCGGCCCGGCAGGCCTGGCCGCCGCACTGGCGGCTGGCCGTAGCGGTGCACGGGTGATCCTGGCCGACGAACAGGAAGAGTTCGGCGGCAGCCTGCTCGACAGCCGCGAGACCCTCGACGGCAAGCCGGCCGCCGACTGGGTGGCTGCTACCCTTGCCGAGCTGCAGGGGCTGGCGGAAGTCACCCTGCTGCCGCGTAGCACGGTCAACGGTTATCACGACCATAACTTCCTGACCATCCACGAGCGCCTCACCGACCACCTCGGCGATCGCGCGCCGATCGGCCAGGTACGCCAGCGCGTGCACCGTGTGCGGGCCAAGCGTGTGGTGCTGGCCACCGGCGCCCACGAGCGTCCGCTGGTGTACGGCAACAACGACCTGCCGGGCAACATGCTGGCCGGAGCGGTTTCCACCTATGTGCGCCGTTATGGCGTGGCGCCGGGCCGCAAGCTGGTGCTGTCGACCAACAACGACCATGCCTACCGCACCGCCCTGGACTGGCACGATGCCGGCCTGCAGGTGATCGCCATCGCCGATGCGCGCCACAACCCACGCGGTTCGTTGGTCGAGGAGGCGCGTGCCAAGGGCATCCGCATCCTCACCTCCAGCGCGGTGATCGAAGCCCGTGGCGGCAAGCACGTCACCGGTGCCCGTGTGGCGGCCATCGATGTGCCTGCGCACAAGGTCACCAGCCCTGGCGAATGGCTCGAATGCGACCTGGTGGCCACGTCCGGGGGCTACAGCCCGGTGGTGCACCTGGCTTCGCACCTGGGCGGACGCCCGGTCTGGCGTGACGATATCCTCGGCTTCGTGCCGGGCGACGCGCCGCAGAAGCGCGTGTGCGTCGGTGGCGTGAACGGCGTCTATGCGCTGGGCGACACCCTCGCCGATGGCTTCGAAGGGGGGGCTCGCGCCGCCACCGAGGCCGGCTTCAAGGCCAGCGTCGGCAGCCTGCCCAAGGCCCTGCAACGCAAGGAAGAGGCCACTGTGGCGCTGTTCCAGGTGCCGCACGACAAGGGCACTGCGCGCGCGCCGAAACAGTTCGTCGACCAGCAGAACGACGTCACTGCGGCCGCCATCGAGTTGGCCACCCGCGAAGGCTTCGAGTCGGTCGAGCACGTCAAGCGCTACACCGCGCTGGGCTTCGGTACCGACCAAGGCAAGCTGGGCAACATCAACGGCCTGGCCATCGCCGCCCGCTCGCTGGGTATCACCATTCCGGAAATGGGCACCACCATGTTCCGCCCCAACTACACGCCGGTCACGTTCGGCGCGGTGGCGGGCCGTCATTGTGGCCACCTGTTCGAGCCGGTGCGCTTCACCGCGCTGCACGCCTGGCACGTGAAGAACAACGCCGAGTTCGAGGATGTCGGCCAGTGGAAGCGCCCATGGTACTTCCCCAAGCCTGGCGAAGACATTCACGCCGCCGTGGCACGTGAGTGCAAGGCAGTGCGTGACAGCGTGGGCCTGCTCGATGCCTCCACGCTCGGCAAGATCGATATCCAGGGCCCGGATGCGCGCGAGTTCCTCAACCGCGTTTACACCAACGCCTGGACCAAGCTCGATGTGGGCAAGGCCCGTTACGGCCTGATGTGCAAGGAAGACGGCATGGTCTTCGACGACGGCGTGACCGCCTGCGTCGGCGACAACCACTTCATCATGACCACCACCACTGGCGGTGCCGCCCGTGTGCTTCAGTGGCTGGAGCTGTACCACCAGACCGAATGGCCGGAGCTGAAGGTGTATTTCACCTCGGTGACCGACCACTGGGCGACCATGACCCTGTCCGGCCCCAACAGCCGCAAGCTGCTGGAGCAGATCAGCGACATCGACCTGGACAAGGACGCCTTCCCGTTCATGAGCTGGAAGGAAGGCAACGTCGGTGGTGTACCGGCGCGGGTGTTCCGTATCTCGTTCACCGGCGAGCTTTCGTACGAGGTCAACGTCCAGGCCAACTACGCCATGGGCGTGCTGGAAAAGATCATCGAGGCGGGCAAGCAGTACAACCTCACGCCATACGGCACCGAGACCATGCACGTGCTGCGCGCCGAGAAGGGTTTCATCATCGTCGGCCAGGACACCGACGGCTCGATGACTCCGGACGACCTCAACATGAGCTGGTGCGTGGGGCGCAACAAGCCGTACTCGTGGATCGGCCTGCGCGGTATGAACCGCGAGGACACCACCCGCGAGAACCGCAAGCAACTGGTTGGCCTCAAGCCTGTCGACCCGAACGTGTGGCTGCCTGAAGGCGCCCAGCTGGTATTCGATCCCAAGCAGCCAATCCCGATGGACATGGTCGGTCACGTCACCTCCAGCTACAAGGCCAACTCCCTGGGCTATTCGTTTGCCATGGGCGTGGTCAAGGGTGGCCTCAAGCGCCTCGGCGAGCGGGTCTATTCGCCACAGGCCGATGGCAGCGTGATCGAGGCAGAGATCGTGTCTTCGGTGTTCTTCGATCCGAAGGGTGAGCGGCAGAACGTTTGAGGCCCAGCCAGTACTCCTGGTTGGAATGAGGTCCCTGTGGGAGCGGGCTCGCCCGCGAATGCGATGGTGCATTCACCGCACTCTTCGCGGGCAAGCCCGCTCCCACAGGGTCTCGGGTCGCGTCGCACAAGAATTCAAGGCAGGTAAGAAATGAGCGCTATCAACGTCTTCCAGCAGAACCCCGGCAGTGATGCCAAGGCCCAATCGCCGCTGCACCATGCAGACCTGGCCAGCCTGGTCGGAAAGGGCCGCAACAACGCAGGCGTGACCCTGCGCGAGAAGAAATTCCTCGGTCACCTGACCCTTCGTGGCGACGGCCATGACCCGCAGTTCGCCGGTGCCGTGCACAAGGCCCTGGGCCTGGAGCTGCCGGTGGCGCTGACGGTGGTCGCCAACAGTGAAATGTCGTTGCAGTGGGTGGGCCCCGACGAATGGTTGCTGATCGTCCCGGGCGGCCAGGAGTTCAGCGTCGAGCAGAAGCTGCGCGATGCCCTCGAAGGCCAGCACGTCCAGGTGGTCAATGTCAGTGGCGGGCAGACCCTGCTCGAGCTGCGCGGCCCGAACGTGCGCGACGTGCTGATGAAATCCACCAGCTATGATGTACACCCGAACAACTTCCCGGTCGGCAAGGCCGTGGGTACCGTGTTCGCCAAGTCGCAACTGGTGATCCGTCGCACTGCCGAAGACACCTGGGAGCTGGTGATCCGCCGCAGCTTCTCCGACTACTGGTGGCTGTGGCTGCAGGACGCATCGGCCGAGTACGGCCTGGCCATCGAGGCATAAGGAGCGCAGATCATGAGTCGGGCACCGGACACCTGGATTCTCACCGCCGACTGCCCGAGCATGCTCGGCACGGTCGATGTGGTCACGCGTCATCTCTTCGAGCAGCGCTGCTACGTCACCGAGCACCATTCCTTCGATGATCGACTGTCGGGGCGTTTCTTCATCCGTGTCGAGTTCCGCGCACCTGAGGGTTTCGATGAAGATGCCTTCCGTGCCGGATTCGCCGAGCGCAGCGAAGCGTTTGGCATGGCCTTCGAGCTGACCGCACCCAATCACCGCCCCAAGGTGGTGATCATGGTGTCCAAGGCCGACCATTGCCTGAACGACCTGCTGTATCGCCAGCGCATCGGCCAACTGGGCATGGAGGTGGTCGCAGTGATCTCCAACCACCCCGACCTGGAGCCGCTGGCGCACTGGCACAAGATCCCCTACTACCACTTCGCGCTCGACCCGAACGACAAGCCGGGCCAGGAGCGCAAGGTGCTCAAGGTGATCGAGGAAACCGGCGCCGAACTGGTGATTCTCGCCCGCTACATGCAGGTGCTGTCGCCAGAGCTGTGTCGGCGCCTGGATGGCTGGGCGATCAACATCCACCACTCGCTGCTGCCGGGGTTCAAGGGTGCCAAGCCCTATCACCAGGCGTACAACAAGGGTGTGAAGATGGTCGGTGCGACCGCGCACTACATCAACAACGACCTCGACGAAGGGCCGATCATCGCCCAGGGCGTCGAGGTGGTCGATCACAGCCACTATCCCGAAGACCTGATCGCCAAGGGCCGTGATATCGAATGCCTGACGTTGGCGCGGGCGGTGGGGTATCACATCGAGCGGCGGGTGTTTTTGAACGCCAACAGGACAGTGGTGCTCTGATTGGCCCTATCGCGGGGCAAGCCCGCTCTTACGGGGATCGCGTGTCTGAGAACGGCACTGTGCCTGTAGGAGCGGGCTTGCCCGCGAATGGCCTCACCAATTTCGACCTGCCGTAAACAGACAACCCCCTGTCGCATCCAGTCACTGCGACATCCCCCATCAAGCCCACAATTCCCCTCATTCCAGTAACACAGGCCGCCCAAGGATGGCGGCGCTTCAACCACCGCTGCATAAATACAAATCAAGCGAGGTAAGAGCATGTCTGGTAATCGTGGAGTGGTGTATCTCGGCGCAGGCAAGGTCGAGGTGCAGAAGATCGACTACCCCAAGATGCAGGATCCGCGCGGCAAGAAGATCGAGCACGGCGTGATCCTCAAGGTGGTCTCCACCAATATCTGCGGCTCTGACCAGCACATGGTCCGTGGCCGCACCACCGCTCAGGTCGGGCTGGTGCTCGGCCACGAAATCACCGGTGAAATCGTCGAGTTGGGCCGTGATGTCGAGCGCTTGAAGATCGGCGACCTGGTGTCGGTGCCGTTCAACGTTGCTTGCGGGCGCTGCCGTTCCTGCAAGGAGATGCATACCGGCGTCTGCCTGACCGTCAACCCGGCCCGTGCCGGCGGTGCCTACGGCTATGTCGACATGGGTGACTGGACCGGCGGCCAGGCTGAATACGTGCTGGTACCGTACGCCGACTTCAACCTGCTGAAATTGCCCGACCGCGACAAGGCCATGGAGAAGATCCGTGACCTGACCTGTCTGTCGGACATCCTGCCCACCGGCTACCACGGCGCTGTCACCGCGGGCGTCGGCCCGGGCAGCACCGTCTACGTGGCTGGCGCCGGCCCGGTAGGTCTGGCCGCTGCCGCTTCGGCACGCCTGCTGGGCGCCGCGTGCGTGATCGTGGGTGACCTCAATCCGCTGCGCCTGGCCCACGCCAAGTCCCAGGGCTTCGAGGTGGTCGATCTGTCCAAGGACACGCCGCTGCACGAGCAGATCATCGACATCCTCGGTGAGCCTGAAGTGGACTGCGCCGTCGATGCAGTAGGCTTCGAAGCCCGCGGCCACGGCCATGAAGGCGCCAAGCACGAGGCTCCGGCGACCGTGCTCAACTCGCTGATGCAGGTCACCCGTGTGGCCGGCAAGATCGGTATTCCGGGCCTGTACGTGACCGAAGATCCGGGTGCGGTGGACGCGGCGGCGAAGATCGGTGCGCTGAGCATCCGCTTCGGCCTGGGCTGGGCCAAGTCGCACAGCTTCCACACCGGCCAGACCCCGACCATGAAGTACAACCGCCAGCTGATGCAGGCGATCATGTGGGATCGGATCAATATTGCCGAAGTGGTCGGTGTACAGGTGATCAGCCTGGACCAGGCGCCGGAAGGGTACGGCGAGTTCGATGCGGGCGTGCCGAAGAAATTCGTGATCGATCCGCACAGGACCTTCAGCGCTGCCTGAGGCCTTTGGCGTCGCTTTGCGGGCCAATCGCGGGACGAGCCCGCTCCCACAGGTGGGGTGACTGCCTGTGGGGGCGGGTTCGTCCCTTACCGACATCCGGCCTGGAACAAAGCTTCAGCCCCCCAGTCCAACGCCTCGTTTCCCAGGCCATCCCGGCCTACGAGGTCCTCCGATGAAAGCATTCACCCTGGCAACCCTGATGACCCTGGCCGCAAGCCCGGTGTTCGCCTTCAACCTCAACGATGCCGCCAACGCTGTCTCGGCCATGCAGACCCCGAAAGGCCAGGTCCAGGCGCCGGCCGCCCAGGCCAATCTGCTCAATACCTTGGGCAGCGAACTGAAGATCACCCCCGAACAGGCTGTCGGCGGCGCTGGCGCCATGCTGGGCCTTGCGCGCAACAACCTGAGCAATGACGACTATGGCCAGTTGACCAAGGCGGTGCCCGGTCTTGACCTGTTGTCCGGTGCCAACGCCTTGGGCGGGCTCAACGGGCTGGGCGAGTTGCTGGGGCAGAACAACCAGCGCTCGTCGGCGCTGAGCAATGCCCTGGGCAATGTCGAGAATCGCAACGACCTGGATAACGCCTTCAAGGCGCTGGGCATGGATACCGGCATGATTGGCCAGTTCGCGCCGTTGATCCTGCAATATCTGGGGCAGCAGGGCATTGCCGGCTCGTTGCTGCAGAATCTGGCCGGATTGTGGCAGGCTCCCGGCGCGATACCCTCGATCTAAGATCTGGAGGGGCCGGTAGCTTGAGGGTACTGAGTCCATCAGATAATCATCATGCGTGCCTTCTTGTTTGAAGGCATTTTATCTCCCCCCGTATTACCGCCGCTTCAAATAATAGAGCCTCGTGGTCATGGGTGACATCGTGATTGTGAGCGCGAATTAATCAACTATATTGCTCAGCAATTTCCTCGCTGTCACCTGGCATATTTACCAGTTTCGCGTGCCTGTCAGTCTTGTTAGGTTCGGCTGGCAAACATCGACCATCTGATGTTTCGGTGGGATGGTTCAAGAGTCTAAAGCGGACATGGTGTGCCAGTCGATACGTGAGGCGTTCACATGCGGATAAGATACGTTGCCATTCCCGGAGTATTGTTGTTACTGGCGGCTTGCGCCAGAACTTCTGGAGTTCCGGACGCGCAGCCGTCGGGAACTATGATCACTCAAACTCCAGCGCAAGCCCCAGCAGCACAGGATGTAGGCGTCAAAGGTGCAGACGCTGCGGCGCAATTGACGGGCTGGTATAACCAAGTGCGTCAGAATTGCGGTGGCGCGGCGCTACCAGCCTATTTATGTTCGGGCATCATGCTTCGCGGAACGTTGAGCCGGCAGAGCTATTTACCCTGGAATCCCAGCCCTCCCTCAATTACCAGTGGTGGCGTGTCGTTTGCGTGGATCAGGGCGGATATGAATTTCTCTACATTGCCGCTCAACTACAATAACGGTTATATATTATATCCAGCGCAGGAAGTGCCAGCGTCCAAGACAGCTGTCCAGGTGCTGTGTTCTTTTCCGTTCGACGGCTGGACGGACAATCGTCAACAACAGGGGTGCGGGATATCACCCGAGTACCCTGCTCAGAGCAAGCCTTGCAATGAGCAGGGGATCGATGCGGCTGCGCAGTGGCTGTCCCATTTCAACTCTGTCTCTGATAAGCATAAAGCTCAATGTGGCTGGGATCTGCGTCAGGGGCAAGCCAACACGGCCGATCGTTTCAATCAGACGATAGTTGCGAAAAATCTGCTCACGGGCTTCTATCGGACGGCCAACGATGAGTTGCGTGTCGCAACCTGGGCGACGGGGAGCGGGGCGAAGTTGCCTATCCAATCGTTCTTCTACCTCGCAGGCAGCGACGGTCTGATCAGTGCGCAAGATGACCAACGGCGTTATTTCCAGAGCTATCAGCAAACAGTGCCCGTTATTCAACTCACGTTGCCGTCGAATGTGAGCGAAAAAGCGGCTTTTGTCTATCGTGAGAGCGATCAAGTCGTAGGTGGCGGTGGCTCGTCGAGATTTATCGATTTTGAGAACGTTGCTTTTCAGGAAGGGGTAACGGAAATATCGCTTCCACAAGCACGGTTTTATTTTTCCTCCAACGGCGGCAATAGTAAGTTGGCAATACGCAACGCTGGCGCCCCGTCAAATGGCATTGCGGGGCGTTTTCTGCACATGACAAATAATACTGATAATTTGCGCGCAGAGCTGATCATCATGCCTATTACGCCAGCGAGTCGTATAGTTTTGGATGTGGACAATCCTTCTAGGGATCGCCCCTATAATCACTCTTCGGTCCAATACACGGATGGAACAGGGCATGGGATCAACTCTCCATTCCCTGGGTTTGATTTCAGTGCACCTGCTGGAAAGAAAATAAGATACATCGAATTCCAAGACTTCGAACGACGTATCGATAATATCCGTTTCTACGATTGATCGTCCGGCTTGCCGAAAAGCCCCCTCCGCCTGGCTTTTCGGCAAGTTGTTTCATGCCAGTGTTCGCTCGCTTCACGTCAATTCCGCGCGTAATGCTTGGATTCGGGCGTCCTTGTCTTCCCACAGCTGGTTGACCCAGGCCTGCACGGTCTGGCGAAACGCCGGATCGCTCTCGTAGTCGCCTTCGCATAATGCCGGGTCCAGCTCGCGCACGCGGATGTCGATGATTACCCGGCTGATGCTGCCGTTGAGCAGGTCCCAGAACCCTGGGGCCTTGTTGCCGGGGTAGACGATGGTCACATCGAGCAGGGCGTCGAGTTGCTCGCCCAGTGCGGCGAGCACGAAGGCGACGCCGCCGGCCTTGGGCTTGAGCAGGTGGCGGTACGGCGATTGCTGCTGTTCGCGCTTGGCTTCGGTGAAGCGCGTGCCTTCGAGGTAGTTGACCACCGTTACCGGCTGGCGCTTGAACAGCTCGCAGGCGGCCTTGGTGATTTCCAGGTCCTTGCCCTTGAGCTCGGGGTGCTTGTCGAGGAAGGCCTTGCTGTAGCGCTTCATGAAGGGGTAGTCCAGCGCCCACCAGGCCAGGCCCAGCAGCGGTACCCAGATCAGCTCCTTCTTGAGGAAGAACTTGAAGAACGGCACACGGCGGTTGAGGCTTTCGATCAGTGCGGGAATGTCGACCCAGCTCTGATGGTTGCTGACGCACAGGTAGGAGGTGTTCGCGTTCAGCGTCTCGATGCCGCGGATGTCCCATTGCGTGGGGATGCACAGGGCGAAGATGGCCTTGTCGATTTCCGACCAGGTCTCGGCGATCCACATCACCGCCCAGGAGGCATAGTCGCGACCACGGCCGGGCAGCACCAGCTTGAGCAGGGCGAAGACCATCAGCGGGCAGATCAACACGAGGGTGTTGAGCAGCAGCAGGACAGTTGTAAGGATGCCGGTCAGCAGGCGACGCATAAGGAGACTCTTGTTGTATGAAAGTGTTGTGTGAGATTTGCGGTTGGCAATGATAAGCAGGGTAACGTCCTACGCCAAACGTCCAATGCCCAATGGAAGGGACAAATGTTTCACATTATGTTGGATAGGCTGTGACAACGAACCTATCCTCCCCGCGTAGTCTAAGCACTGTCTCATCTCAAGGAATGCTTCCCGTGAAACCACTGCTTGCCCTCCTGTCGCTGCTGGCGTTGCCGGTGATGGCCGCCGAGCCGACACTCTATGGCCGCTATGAGTACATCAAGCTCCCCGAGATCGGCCAGACCCTCAAGGCCAAGATGGATACTGGTGCGCTGACCGCGTCGCTGTCGGCCAAGGATATCGAGACCTTCACCCGCGACGGCGAGGACTGGGTGCGTTTCCGCCTGGCGACCAAGGATGCCGACGGCAAGGTCTATGAACACAAGGTGGCGCGCATCAGCAAGATCAAGGCCCGCTCAGGCGATGAGGAAGACGAGGACGAACCGGCCGAGGCTGCCCGCCGCCCGGTGGTGGACCTGGAGCTGTGCCTGGGTGACGTCAAGCGTACGGTGGAGGTCAACCTGACCGACCGCAGCAACTTCAACTACCCGCTGCTGATCGGCGCCAAGGCGCTGCGTGAGTTCAAGGCGGCGGTGAACCCGGCACGGCGGTATACGGCAGACAAGCCGGACTGCTGATCGTCCGGCCTGGCCTCTCGCAGGCAAGCCCGATCCCCGCAGCTGCAGCGTCAGCCTGCAATTGTGCGAGTGGGCTTGTCCCGCGAAGGGGCTCGGTCAGACAATCGACGACCAGCCCCTCAGAGCCTCACCCATGCCCCACATCCTCATCGTCGAAGACGAGTCCGCTATCGCCGACACCCTGGTCTATGCCCTCCAGGCCGACGGCCATAGTACCGCCTGGGTGACCCTGGGCAGCGCCGCGCTCGAACAGATGCGCCAGCGCCCGGCCGACCTGGTCATCCTCGACATCGGCCTGCCAGATATCAGTGGTTTCGAAACCTGCCGCCAGCTGCGCCGCTTCAGCGAGGTGCCGGTGATGTTCCTCAGTGCCCGCGATGGTGAGATCGATCGGGTCGTAGGCTTGGAAATCGGTGCCGACGACTATGTAGTCAAGCCGTTCAGCCCGCGTGAGGTGGCTGCGCGGGTGCGGGCGATCCTCAAGCGCATGGCGCCCAGAGCCGAGACGGCAGTCGATGCGAAGCTGTTCGAGGTCGATACGCTGGGGATGCGCATCCTCTATCGTGGCCAGGCGCTGACGCTCACTCGCCATGAATTCCGCTTGCTGCAATGCCTGCTCGAGCAACCCCGTCGGGTGTTCAGCCGCGAGCAATTGCTCGACGGGCTGGGCGTGGCTTCAGATGCCGGTTACGAGCGAACCATCGACAGCCACATCAAGAGCCTGCGCGCGAAGTTGCGCCTGGTGTCTGGCGATGCCGAACCAATCCAGACCCATCGCGGCCTGGGCTATAGCTATAGCCCGGATCACGCCTGATGCGCCTGGGGATCCGGATCTTTCTGGTGTACTTCCTGTTCGTCGGGTTGTCGGGTTACTTCCTGCTCAATACCGTGCGCGAACAGATTCGCCCGGTGGTGCGCCAGTCTTCCGAGGAAACCCTGGTGGATACCGCCAACCTGTTGGCAGAAATCCTTCACGATGACGTCAAGGCCGGCACGCTTGGGCAAAGTCGTCTGCCTCAAGTACTCGAATCCTACGGGCAGCGCCGCCCAGGTGCGGATATCTGGGGGCTGGCGAAAAACCAGGTCAGCCACCGTATCTATGTCACCGACGCCAAGGGCATCGTCCTGCTCGACTCCAGTGGGCAGGCCTTGGGCAAGGATTACTCGCGCTGGAACGACGTCTACCTGACCCTGCGAGGCCAATATGGCGCGCGTTCGACCCGCAGCGACCCGGACGACGAAAGCACCTCGGTGATGCACGTGGCGGCACCGATCATGGATAACGGCCAGGTCATCGGTGTGGTGACGGTGGCCAAGCCCAACAGTTCGCTACAGCCCTATATCGACCGCTCCGAGCAACGTTTGCTGACGCTCGGCCTGGGGTTGATCGTGCTTGGGCTGTTGGTGGGCGCTGCGCTGTCCTGGTGGCTGGCGCGGTCGTTGCGCCGTCTCACCCGGTACGCCCAGGCGGTGAGTGAGGGCGAGCGCGCGGCGCTGCCGCACTACAAGGGCGGTGAACTGCTGCAACTGGCCACGGCGGTGGAGCGCATGCGCACCCAGTTGGAGGGCAAGGCGTATGTCGAGCGCTATGTGCATACCCTCACCCATGAGCTGAAAAGCCCGCTGGCGGCGATTCGTGGGGCTTCCGAGCTGTTGCAGGGGCCGATGCCGGATGAGCAGCGGGCGCGTTTTGCCAGCAATATCGAGCGCGAGAGCGAGCGTTTGCAGCAAATGATCGAGCGCTTGCTCAACCTGGCGCGGGTCGAGCAGATGCAGGCGCTGGAAGACGAGCAGCAGGTGCCGCTCGCTGCGCTGGTCGACGAGTTGCTGCACGGGTATGCGGCGCGGATCGACAGTGCCGGGTTGCAGATCCGGCAACAGGTGACGGGCGGGGTGTTGTTGCTGTGCGACCCCTTCTTGCTGCGTCAGGCGCTGGCAAACCTGGTGGACAACGCACTCGACTTCACGCCGGCAGGCGGCACCTTGTCGTTCGAGCTGGTGCACGACGGTGATCGGGTCGCATTGAGCCTGTTCAACCAGGGGGAGGCGATTCCGGATTACGCCATCGAGCGGGTCAGCGAGCGCTTCTATTCCCTGCCCCGGCCAGGCACCGGGCGCAAGAGCACCGGGCTTGGGCTCAACTTTGTCGAGGAAGTGATGCAACTGCATGGCGGAGCGCTGGCGGTGGATAACGTCGAGGGCGGGGTGCGGGTCAGGCTGTGGCTGCCTGCGCGGCGCGTGAGCTGATTCCTGCTGTCCGCCTCGTCATCTCCACACAATCTGCACAAACCCTCCCTATCGGCTCCATGTGCGCGGCGCAAGCTGCGCACATCACAACTGGAGCCAAAGCCCCATGAACAAGCCCCTGAGTTTCAAGCTCGGCATGATCGTCCTGCTGATGCTGCTGTTATTGATCCCTCTGTTGATGATCAGTGGCCTGATCGATGAACGTCAGGCCGTGCGCGATGGTGTGCTGCAGGACATCGCCCAGAGTTCGAGCTTCGACCAGCAGATCAGCGGCCCGCTGCTGGTGGTGCCGTACCGCAAGTACCAGCGCCGCTGGATCGACAAGGACGGCAAGAGTGTGCAGGAAACCAGCACCGTCAGCGGCCACCTGTACTTCCTGCCGGAAACCTTCGAGGTCGACAGCCAGGTCGATACCGAACTGCGCGCCCGCGGCATTTACCAGGCGCGGTTGTTCCATGCCAGGAACCGTGTCAGTGGCCGCTTCAAGCTGCCTGAGCGCTGGGGCGTCGACAAGGACTACGAAGACTACCGGTTCGACAAGCCGTTCATGGTGGTGGGCATCAGCGATATCCGAGGCATCGAGAATGCCCTGGAACTGAGCCTCGACGATCAGCGCCTGCCGTTCGAAGCGGGAACCGGCCTGGACTGGATGGCCGGTGGGGTGCACGTCACCCTGCCTGGGCTGGATGGCCAGGCTGCCCGCGAGTTCGGCTATGCCTTCGACCTGGCGTTGCAGGGCACCGGACAACTCCATGTGCTGCCAGTGGGGCGCAGCAGCCGGGTCGAGATGCACGCCAACTGGCCCCATCCGAGCTTCATCGGCAGCTACTTGCCGGCCAGTCGTGAGATCGATGCCCAGGGTTTCACCGCGCGCTGGCAGACCTCGTTCTTTGCCACCAACCTGGAAGACGCGCTGCGCCAATGCGCCGGTGCGGACAAGTGCGCGGATTTCAGTGGGCGCACCTTCGGTGTGAGCTTCGTCGATCCGGTGGACCAGTACCTCCGGAGCGAGCGTGCGATCAAGTATGCGCTGCTGTTCATCGCGCTGACCTTTGCCGGCTTCTTCCTGTTCGAGGTGTTGAAGAACCTCAGCGTGCACCCGATGCAATACGTGCTGGTGGGGGTGGCGCTGGCGCTGTTCTACCTGTTGCTGTTGTCACTGTCGGAACACCTGGGTTTTGGCCTGGCGTATGGCTTGTCGGCAGGGGCCTGCGTGCTGCTGATCGGCTTTTACTTGAGCCATGTGCTGCACAGCCCGGTGCGCGGGGCGGGTTTTGCGGCGGGGTTGGCGGCGCTTTATGGGCTGCTGTACGGGCTGCTGAGCGCGGAGGACTATGCGCTGTTGATGGGCTCGCTGCTGTGCTTTGGCTTGCTTGGCGTGTTCATGGTGCTGACCCGGCGGCTGGACTGGTCGCGGGTGGGGAGGGCGGCATGAGGGAGGACAAGGTGATCGGGCGCTGGTTGGCGGTTCGGGTGGGGTCGTTGTTTCCTGCCAGGCCGGGGTAAGGCATTCACGGGCAGGCTGGCTCCTACAGAGGGGATATGTCTGTAGGAGGGGCTTGCCCGCGAAGGGGTTTCAGGCGACCGGCACGGTAGCCAGCATCGACGCGCGCTGGCTCACTTGGGCATACCATTCAGCCAGCCCAGGCTGTTGTTCACGCCAGCCGAACTCCGGCTGGCGCAGGTCCAGGTAGCCCAGCGCGCAGGCCACGCCGATCGCGGCGATATCGAAGCCGGAGGCGATCTCTGCCAGGTGATGCTGCTCAAGATCCGCCAGGCCTCGGCGGATTTTCTGTGACTGCGCCTGCAGCCAGCCATCCCAGCGCTTGTCCTCAGGACGCAGGAAGCTTTCATAGCGGCTCGACACCGCCGCATCCATGATCGCATCGGCCTGGGAGGCCAGGGTCAGGCGCCGCCAGCGCGCCGAGCCCTCGCGGGGGATCAGCGGGTTGCCGACGTGCTGGCTGTCGAGGTACTCGCAGATCACCCGGCTGTCGTGCAGCACGCTACCGTCTTCCAGGCGCAGGGCCGGGATCTTGCCGATCGGATTGTCCTGGTTGAGCTGCTCGTCACCGCTCACCGGGCTGATGTTGACGGTTTGCAGGCGTACGCGGTCGAGCTGACCGGTCTCGTGCAGCACCAGCAAGACCTTGCGCACGAAAGGCGACAGCGGCGCATGGAACAGCACCATACCCATGTCAATTACCCTGCAGGCTGGGCGGCAGGCACACGCCAGTGCCACCGATGCCACAGTAGCCTTCGGGGTTCTTGGCCAGGTACTGCTGGTGGTAGGCCTCGGCGAAGTACACGGTCGGCGCCTGATCGATCTCGGTGGTGATCTCGCCGAAACCGGCCTTGTTCAGCTCGGCCTGGAAAGCATCGCGGCTGGCCTTGGCCTGCTCCAGTTGCTCGGGCGAGGTGCAATAGATGGCCGAGCGGTACTGGGTGCCGATGTCGTTGCCCTGGCGCATGCCCTGGGTCGGGTTGTGCAGTTCCCAGAACATCGCCAGCAGTTCGCGGTAGCTGACCTTGTCCTTGTCGAACACTACCAGTACCACCTCGGTGTGGCCGGTCAGCCCCGAGCAGACCTCTTCGTAGGTTGGGTTCGGGGTGAAACCGCCGGCGTAGCCGACCACGGTGCTGACCACGCCTTCACGCTGCCAGAAGCGTCGTTCGGCGCCCCAGAAGCAGCCCAGGCCGAAGATGGCGAAGTCGATGCTGCCCTCGAAGAATGGGCCGAGCAGCGGGGTGCCTTCGAACACATAGTGGAATTCGGGCAGGGGCATGGGAGTTTCGCGGCCAGGCAGGGCCTGTTCGGCAGTGGGCATGACGTTTTTGTTCACGAGGATTTCCGAGCGCAGGACCATGATTGTTCCTCTGTCTGACAGTGGGAGCGGTTGTGGCTTGTTCGCGGGCAAGCCCGCTCCTGCAGGGTTGCATTGCAGCCTGCCATTGTAGGAGCGGGCTTGCCCGCGAAGAGGCCCACATGGCCCCTATAGTGCCCGAGGTTTGCGCGCCTGTCAGGCCACCGGCCCGCGCGGGTAGCGCCTGAGCTTGTCGACCAGCTCGCGCCCGGGGATCGGCCGGTCGAACAGATAGCCCTGGCCGACGTCACAGCGGTGGCGACGCAGGAATGCCAGTTGTTCGGAGGTCTCGATGCCTTCGGCGACTACCTTGAGCTTGAGGTTGTGGGCCATGGCGACCACCGCCGAGGTGATCTCCATGTCGTCCTGGTTGGCGGGAATCTCGCTGATGAAGCTGCGATCGATCTTGATGATGTCGATGGGAAACTTCTTCAGGTAGCTCAGCGATGAATAGCCGGTACCGAAGTCATCCATGGCCAGGGTCAGACCCAGCTGCTTGAGCTCGTCGAGCTGGCGCCGGGTGTCTTCGGTGGCTTCAAGCAACAGGCCCTCGGTCAGCTCCAGCTCCAGCAGGTGCGGGGGTAGCGCTTCTTCCTTGAGAATGGCGCCAATCGAGCTGACCAGCTCGGGGTCGGAAAACTGCTTGGGCGACAGGTTGATCGCCACATGCAGGTTGCCCATGCCGGCCTCGCGCAATTCCTGGCTCATGCGGCACGACTGGCGCACCACCCATTTGCCGATGGGGATGATCAGGCCGGTCTCCTCGGCCACGCTGATGAACTGGTCGGGGCGGATCATGCCGCGCTCGGGGTGGTTCCAGCGCAGCAGCGCCTCCAGGCCCAGCAGGCGACCACTGCGCAGGCACAGCTTGGGCTGGTAGAAGACCTCCAGCTCGTTCTGGGTCAGGGCCCGGCGCAGGTTGTTCTCGACGAACAGCTTGTAGCTGGCCTCGGCGTTGAGCACTTCGGTGAACACCTGGACTTGATGCTTGCCGTTGGCCTTGGCCTTGTGCAGGGCCAGGCCTGCGTTCTTCATCAGGGTCTGCGGGTCGGCGCCGTGCAGGGGCGCGCAGGCCAGGCCCACGGAGGCGGTGACGTTGATCAGCTGGTTGTCGACGAACATGGGTTTGTCGAGGGTGCGCAGCAACTGCTGGGCGATGTTCTGGCCGTCTTCGAGGCTGGTGTCGTCCAGCAGCACGGCGAACTCGTTGCTGGCAAAGCGCGCCAGGCTGCCACCGCTGCTGAGGCTGTTGCGCAGACGGCGGGCCAGGCTGATCAGCAGCTTGTCGCCGGTCTGGTGGCCGAGGCTGTCGTTGATCCGCTTGAAGTTATCGATGTCGACCAGCAGCAGGCAGATCGGGATGTCGCCGTCGCGAGCGAAGCGTTCGTCGAGGCTGCGGATGAACGCCGGGCGGTTGCCCAGGCTGGTGAGGTTGTCGGTGTAGGCCAGGCGCTCGATGCGTTGCTGGGCAAGCTTGCTCTGGGTGACGTCTTCGTAGATGCCGATGTAGTGGGTCAGCTCGCGGTTGTCGCCATACACCTTGGAAATCGATAACTGGCCCCAGTAGGGCTCCAGGCTCTTGCGCCGGCTCTTGAATTCACCTTGCCAGCTGTTGCCCATGGCCAGGCTCGACGGTGAGTCGAACAGGATCTGGCTGAGGTTTTCCAGTGCCGGCAGCTCGGCCAGGTGGTGGCCCTGCACTTCGTCGGTGCTGTACTGGGTAATGGCGGTGAAGCTTGGGTTGACGTACTCCACCACCCCGTCGCGGTTGACCAGCAGGAAGGCGCTGGCGCTTTGCTCTACCGCGCGCTGGAACAGGTGCAGGGCGCTGGTGGCGGTGCGGCGGTTGTGGTTGGTGATGACCTGGGCGAACTGGTCGGCCAGCTCACCGGCAAAGGCGATTTCGTCGGACTGCCAGGCCCGCGGCTGGCCGGTCTGCTCCAGACAGAGCACGCCGACTACCTGGCCGTCGACGCGGATACTGGCATCGAGCATGGCATTGTCGGCGGTGTTGAGCAGGCCCTGGACCATGTCCCGGGTGCGTGGGTCATGGCTGGCGTTGTGGGCGTCGATGGCGCGGCTGGCGTGCAGGGCGTCGAGGTAATCCGGGTAGTGGCTGGCGTCGATCGGCTGCGGCAGGCGGTGGGCCTGCTCGTGCTGGAACCAGGCGGTGATCGGTTCCAGGCGTTGCTCGTTGAGGTACCAGATGCTGGCGCAGTCGAGTTTGTAGATTTCGCAGGCGCTACGGGTGATCAGTTCGGCCGCTTCGAGCAAGGAGTTGCTGGCGCTGTAGCGCTGGCGTGCCAGGCGCAGGATCAGGTCCTGCTGGGCACGCACCCGCTCCAGGTGTTCGAGTTGCTCCTGCTGGGCGCGCTGGTTGAGTTGCAGGGCCAGCTGCAGGCGGCTGTTGCGTGACTCGAGATCGTTTGCGTCCTGGCCTGGGGTTTCCTCGGCCTGGTCGTCCAGCACCGTGAGGTAGCCGCGCAGCAGCTGGCGATTGTGCTGCTTGTAGGCCTCGCCGACTTCCAGCAAGCGCAGGGGCCCGGAGCCCGCGTGCAGGGTATAGCGCACGCGGTAGTGGTTGCGCCGCGCCAGTTGCAGTTGGATCTCGTCATGCAGCTTGTAGCGCGCTTCAGGCTCCATGAGGCTGGCATAGGGCGAGCCGATCAGGGCGCAGAGCTCGGCCGCGGGCAGGCCGAACTGGCGATCGCAGCCAGGGTCGAGGTAGAGCATCGCCCAACTGGCTTCGTTCAGCCGCTCGAAACGCAGCATCCCGAGCCGCGAGGGCACGGGTAACTGCGTCACGACCTCGGCCGCCACACGGCTGGCGGCATCGGGTTGGCTTTTCATCGAAGACTCGCTTGAACAAGGCGTTTGGCGCGGTATGCCGCAGGTAAGCGGCGGCGCGTTGAGCAAGGGTGCATCATGTCCCGTGGGCTGGCAAGCGGCCATATGGGGCAGCGTATGCAGGTTGTCGGCTGGGCGTGGGAAATCTGAAGCTTGTGCGCCTCGCGGCCCTTCATGGGGAGGGTGTTTCCAGGCAAAAAAAGCCCCGCCAGGGGCGGGGTTGAGGTACGAGCGTGGCAGCTCGAAATCGGTACCGCCTCCCCGGTTGGGGGAGGCGGGGTGCAGCATTACAGCAGCAGCGTGCGGATGTCCGTCAGCAGGTCGCCCAGGCGCTTGGTGAAGCGCGCAGCGGCAGCGCCGTTGATCACACGGTGATCGTAGGACAGCGACAGCGGCAGCATCAGCTTCGGCTGGAAGGCCTTGCCGTCCCAGACTGGCTGGATGGTCGCCTTGGAAACACCGAGGATCGCCACTTCCGGCGCGTTGACGATCGGCGTGAAGCCGGTGCCGCCAATGTGACCGAGGCTGGAGATGGTGAAGCAGGCACCCTGCATGTCATCGGCCGACAGCTTCTTGGTGCGGGCTTTTTCAGCCAGCGCAGCTGCTTCGCCAGCCAGTTGCAGCAGGCTCTTCTGGTCGACGTTCTTGATCACAGGGACCAGCAGGCCATCCGGGGTGTCCACGGCGAAGCCGACGTTGACGTACTTCTTGCGGATGATGGCCTTGCCGCTCGGCGCCAGCGAACTGTTGAAGTCCGGCAGCTCCTTGAGCAGGTGGGCACAGGCCTTGAGCAGCAGCGGCAGAACGGTCAGCTTGACGCCGGCCTTCTCCGCCACGGCCTTCTGCGCAACGCGGAAGGCTTCCAGCTCGGTGATGTCGGCGGAATCGAACTGGGTCACGTGCGGTACGTTCAGCCAGCTGCGGTGCAGGTTGGCAGCACCGACCTGCATCAGGCGTGTCAGGGCGACTTCCTCGACTTCACCGAACTTGCTGAAGTCCACGGCCGGGATCGGCGGAATGCCGGCACCACCGGTCGCGCCGGCGGCTGCCGGAGCTTCCTTGGCCTTCTGCATCATCGCCTTGACGTAGACCTGCACGTCTTCTTTCAGGATGCGGCCGTGCGGGCCAGTGGCGGCAACAGCGCCCAGGTCGACACCGAATTCACGCGCCAGCTGACGAACGGCAGGGCCTGCGTGAACCTTGGCGTTGCTGCCAGCAGCCGGTGCGGTAGCAACCGGTGCAGGGGCAGCAGCTGGGGCGGCAGCGGCGGCAGCGGCGGGTGCGGCGGCCGGAGCAGCTTCGGCCTTGGCGGCTTCGGGGGCAGCAGCAGGTGCCGGAGCGGCAGCCGGAGCTGCGCCCGCGACTTTCAGCTTGAAGATCAGGTCGCCAGTGCCGACTTCATCTTCCAGCTTGCACAGGACTTCCTCGACCACGCCAGCGGCAGGCGATGGGATTTCCATGGAAGCCTTGTCGGATTCCAGGGTGATCAGCGACTGGTCGGCTTCGACGGTGTCGCCGACCTTGACCAGCACTTCGATGATCTTGGCCTTGCCCGACGAACCGATATCCGGCACGTGGATGTCCTGCACGCTGGCGGCAGCCGGTGCTGCGGCAGGCGCAGGAGCAGGGGCGGCTTCAGCGGCGGGTGCTGCGGCCGCAGGGGCGTCAGCAGCCGGAGCGGCGGCCGGAGCCTCAGGCGCCGCAGCGGCGCCCTCGGCTTCCAGGACCAGCAGTTCGTCGCCTTCTTTCAGGCGATCGCCCAGCTTGACCTTCAGCTCCTTGATGACGCCGGCCTTGGGGGCCGGGATCTCCATGGAGGCCTTGTCCGACTCCAGGGTCAGCAGGCTCTGGTCCGCTTCGATGCGGTCGCCGACCTTGACGAACAGTTCGATGATTTCACCTTCACCGCTGCCGATGTCAGGTACGCGAATGAGTTCGCTCACTTAAGTTACTCCTCAGCAGTCCAGTGGGTTGCGCTTGTCCGGGTCGATGCCGAACTTGACGATGGCGTCAGCGACAACCTTCGGTTCGATCTCGCCACGGTCAGCCAGGGCTTCCAGGGCAGCCAGCACCACGAAGTGACGGTCGACTTCGAAGAAGTGACGCAGCTTCTTGCGGCTGTCGCTGCGACCGTAGCCATCGGTACCCAGGACCTTGAACTCTTTGCTTGGTACCCACTGGCGAATCTGCTCGGCGAACAGCTTCATGTAGTCGGTGGAGGCGATGACCGGACCCTTGCGACCGCTCAGGCACTGCTCGACGTAGGTCTGCTGTGGCTTCTGGCCAGGCTTGAGGCGGTTGGCGCGTTCCACGGCCAGGCCGTCGCGACGCAGTTCGTTGAAGCTGGTGACGCTCCACACATCGGCACCGATGTTGAACTCTTCACGCAGGATCTTCGCCGCTTCGCGGACTTCACGCAGGATGGTGCCGGAGCCCATCAGCTGAACGTGGTGCGCCGCTTCGCGGGTGTCTTCTTCCAGCAGGTACATGCCCTTGATGATGCCTTCCTCGGCACCGGCCGGGATGGCAGGCTGCTGGTAGGATTCGTTCATCACGGTGATGTAGTAGAAGATGTCCTGTTGCTCTTCGGTCATCTTCTTCATGCCGTCCTGGATGATCACCGCGAGCTCGTAGCCGTAGGTCGGATCGTAGGTGCGGCAGTTCGGGATGGTGCCCGCCATCATGTGGCTGTGACCGTCTTCGTGCTGCAGGCCTTCGCCGTTCAGCGTGGTACGGCCGGCGGTACCGCCGATCAGGAAGCCACGGGTGCGGCTGTCGCCAGCGGCCCAGGCGAGGTCGCCGATACGCTGGAAGCCGAACATCGAGTAGAAGATGTAGAACGGCAGCATCGGCTGGTTGTGGCAGCTGTACGAAGTACCGGCAGCGATGAAGGACGACATGGCGCCGGCTTCGTTGATGCCTTCTTCGAGGATCTGGCCCTTCTTGTCCTCGCGGTAGAACATCACCTGGTCTTTATCGACTGGCTCGTAGAGCTGGCCGACCGACGAGTAGATGCCCAGCTGGCGGAACATGCCTTCCATACCGAAGGTACGGGCTTCGTCCGGGATGATCGGGACGATGCGCTGGCCGATTTCCTTGTCCTTGACCAGTTGCGCCAGGATGCGCACGAAGGCCATGGTGGTGGAGATTTCGCGGTCGCCCGAGCCGTCGAGGATCGCTTTGAGCGTCTCCAGTGGCGGGGTCGGAACGCTGAAGCTCTTGGCGCGGCGTTGTGGCACGAAGCCACCCAGTGCGGCGCGACGCTCGGCCAGGTACTTGGCTTCGGCGGAACCTTCTTCAGGCTTGAAGAACGGCAGGTTCTCGAGGTCGGCGTCCTTGACCGGAATGTCGAAGCGGTCGCGGAAGTGACGCAGGCTGTCGACGTCGACTTTCTTGGTGTTGTGCGCGGTGTTCTTGGCTTCGCCCGCACCGGTACCGTAACCCTTGATGGTCTTGGCCAGGATGACGGTCGGCTGCTCTTTGTGGTTCACAGCCTGGTGGTACGCCGCATAGACCTTGTACGGGTCGTGGCCGCCACGGTTGAGCTTCCAGATCTCGTCGTCGGACAGGTCTTCGACCATGGCCTTGAGCTCTGGGGTGTTGAAGAAGTTCTCACGGACGTACGCGCCGTCCTTGGCCTTGTAGTTCTGGTACTCGCCGTCGATGACTTCGTCCATGCGGCGCTGCAGGGCACCGTTGGTGTCCTTGGCCAGCAGTGGGTCCCAGAAGCGGCCCCAGACGACCTTGTTGACGTTCCAGCCACCGCCACGGAACACGCCTTCGAGTTCCTGGATGATCTTGCCGTTGCCGCGAACCGGGCCGTCGAGGCGCTGCAGGTTGCAGTTGATGACGAAGATCAGGTTGTCCAGCTTCTCGCGGCCGGCCAGGGCGATCGCGCCCAGGGATTCCGGCTCGTCGCACTCGCCGTCGCCCATGAAGCACCAGACCTTCTGCTTGCCGGCCGGGATGAAGCCGCGGGCTTCCAGGTACTTCATGAAGCGTGCCTGGTAGATCGCCTGGATCGGACCCAGACCCATCGAAACGGTCGGGAACTGCCAGAAGTCAGGCATCAGCCATGGGTGCGGGTACGAAGACAGGCCATTGCCGTCCACTTCCTGGCGGAAGTTGTTCATCTGCTCTTCGCTGATGCGGCCTTCCATGAAGGCGCGGGCGTAGACGCCTGGCGAAGCGTGGCCCTGGAAGAAGATCAGGTCGCCGCCGTGTTCTTCGGTCGGGGCCTGGAAGAAGTAGTTGAAGCCGATGTCGTAGAGGGTGGCGCTGGAGGCGAAGCTCGAGATGTGTCCGCCCAGGTCCGAGTCCTTCAGGTTGGTGCGCATGACCATGGCCAAGGCGTTCCAACGCACCATCGAGCGAATGCGGCGTTCCATGAACAGGTCGCCAGGCATGCGTGCTTCGTGGGTGACAGGGATGGTGTTGCGGTATGGCGTGGTGATCGCGTAAGGCAGCTGGGAACCACTGCGGGTGGCCAGCTCGCCCATGCGGGTCATCAGGTAATGAGCGCGGTCTTCGCCTTCTTTGTCGAGGACCGACTCCAGGGCATCCAGCCATTCCTGGGTTTCGATAGGATCGAGGTCTTGCATGGCTTGCTCCAGGGCGGAAAGGCAACCAGAATCGGAAGCCTGAGTTTGCGACTGGCCTTTTGGGCAGACGTCGTGAATTCTTGGATTTGCCGGACAGTCATCCGGCGCCGTGTAGTTTTACTACAAATGCTTCGGCATTTCATGCTTTTGAGCAGTCGGGGGAGTAGTAATACTACAGAAAAACGGCTTGTGGCCGCCTTTCGGGTTGTGGAGAAAAACGTTCCTGTTGGTTGGTATCGCACTGGCACAAGAGGTTTCTTGATGTTTCGTACCAATGATTTGAGTTTTTCAGCTATTTACAACTTTTGTATGACAGTCCAACCGCGGTCCGTCCCTCTTTCGCCTGCACTCACCCCTCTCATTCACGCCGATCAAGGATAGACCATGCGCCTGCCTTTGCCGCTCGATCTGCCTGGCGCCCTGCAACCGCTGGTCGCCCGTAACCGACAATTCCTGCAGGAGGCGCTGGCGGCGCATCCGGATCTTGATCCAGACAGTTGGAACGCGGTGCATCGCCTGCAGTTCGATCAGGTGGCTGCAGCCAGTGATTTCGTCCTCGAGCAGGCGCAGCGCGAACCGGCAACGCTGTTCGAGCTGCTCGCCAGCGGCGAAATGGATCGCCCCTATGGCCCCGGCCAGTTGCGTGCCCATATAAAAGCTGCCGCAGACGCGGCCCAGAGCGAAGACGAGCTGGCGCGCAACTTGCGCCGTGCGCGCAATCGCCAGCAGGTGCGGATCATCTGGCGCGACATCACCCGCCAGGCCGAACTGGGCGAGACCTGCCGCGACCTGTCCGAGCTAGCCGACGCCTCGATCGACGAAGCCTATCAATGGCTGTACCCGCGCCATTGCCAGCAGTTCGGCACGCCGATCGGCAACCGCACTGGCCAGCCGCAGCACATGGTGGTGCTGGGCATGGGCAAGCTGGGCGCGGTGGAGCTCAACCTGTCGTCGGACATCGACCTGATCTTCGCCTTCCCCGAAGGCGGCGAGACCGAAGGGGTCAAGCGCTCGCTGGATAACCAGGAGTTTTTCACCCGCCTCGGGCAACGCCTGATCAAGGCGCTGGACCCGGTCACTGTCGACGGTTTCGTGTTTCGCGTCGACATGCGCCTGCGCCCCTATGGCTCGGCCGGCGCGTTGGTGCTCTCGTTCAATGCCCTGGAGCAGTACTACCAGGATCAGGGGCGCGATTGGGAACGCTACGCGATGATCAAGGCCCGCGTGGTGGCGGGCGACCAGGGGGCCGGTGCGCAGTTGCAGGAGATGCTGCGACCGTTCGTCTATCGGCGCTACCTGGATTTCTCTGCCATCGAGGCGCTGCGCACCATGAAGCAGCTGATCCAGCAGGAAGTGCGGCGCAAGGGCATGGCAGAGAACATCAAGCTCGGTGCCGGCGGCATCCGCGAGGTCGAGTTCATCGCCCAGGCCTTCCAGCTGATCCACGGCGGGCGCGATCTGAGCCTGCAGCAGCGGCCGCTGCTCAAGGTCCTGGCAACGCTCGAGGGGCAGGGTTACCTGCCACCGGCAGTGGTAAGCGAACTGCGTGATGGGTACCAGTTCCTGCGTTACACCGAGCACGCGATCCAAGCCATCGCCGACCGCCAGACCCAGATGCTGCCGGACTCGGAGCTCGACCGCGAACGGGTCGCCTACATCCTTGGCTTTGCCGACTGGCAGGCGTTCCACGACCAACTGATGCAGTGGCGCGGACGGGTCGACTGGCACTTCCGCCAGGTGATCGCCGATCCAGATGAAGAGGAAGCCGAGGGCGAGCTGGTAGTGGGCGGCGAGTGGTCGCCGCTGTGGGAGCAGGCGCAGGACGAGGAGGCCGCCGGTCGCCAACTGGAAGAGGCCGGGTTCAAGCAGTCGGGTGAGGCCCTGCGTCGTTTGGCCTCCTTGCGTGCCAGCCCGTCGCTGCGTTCGATGCAGCGCATTGGCCGCGAGCGTCTGGACGCCTTCATTCCACGCCTGCTAGCGCAGACCGTGGAGCACCAGAACCCTGACCTGGTGCTGGAGCGAGTGCTCCCCTTGGTGGAAGCGGTGGCTCGGCGTTCGGCTTACCTGGTGCTGCTGACCGAAAACCCAGGCGCCTTGCGCCGTCTGTTGACCCTGTGCGCCGCCAGCCCCTGGATCGCCGAGCAGATCACGCGCTTCCCGCTGCTGCTCGACGAACTGCTCAACGAAGGCCGCCTGTTCAGCCCGCCGCTGGCGCCTGAGCTGGCGTCGGAGCTGCGCGAGAGATTGACGCGCATTCCCGAGGACGACCTGGAGCAGCAGATGGAGGCCCTGCGTCACTTCAAGCTGGCCCACAGCTTGCGGGTGGCGGCATCTGAAATCAGCGGCAACCTGCCCTTGATGAAGGTCAGCGACTACCTGACCTGGCTGGCCGAGGCCATCCTCGACCAGGTGCTGGCCTTGGCCTGGCGTCAGACCGTGGCCCGTCATGGCCAGCCCAAGCGCAGTGATGGCACCCTGTGCGACCCAAGTTTCATCATCGTCGGCTACGGCAAGGTCGGCGGCATCGAACTGGGACATGGCTCGGACCTGGACCTCGTATTCATCCACGACGGCGACCCGAACGCCGAGACCGATGGCGCCAAGCCCATCGACGGCGCGCAGTTCTTCACCCGCCTGGGTCAGCGCATCATCCACCTGCTGACTACCCAGACCAACTCCGGCCAGCTCTATGATGTGGACATGCGCCTGCGCCCCTCCGGTGCGTCGGGGCTGTTGGTCAGCTCGCTCGGGGCCTTCGAGCGCTACCAGCAGAACGAGGCCTGGACCTGGGAACACCAGGCCCTGGTGCGGGCGCGTGTGCTGGTGGGCTGCAAGCAGGTCGGCAGTGCCTTCGAAGCGGTACGTGCCGGCGTGCTGGGCAAGGCCCGCGATCTCGACGCGCTGCGTCAGGAGGTCAGCGAGATGCGCGCCAAGATGCGCGCCAGCCTGGGCAGCAAGAGCACCGTTGCCGGTACCGCCGACAACGCCTTCGAGCCCGGCCAGCCGTTCGATGTCAAGCAGGATGCCGGTGGTATCGTGGATATCGAATTTATGGTGCAATACGCCGCTTTGGCCTGGTCTCACGACCATCCGGCCCTGCTGCGCTGGACCGATAACATTCGCATCCTCGAAGAGTTGGAGCAGGCCGGGTTGATGCCCGCCGAAGACGCGATTTTGTTGCGCGAGGTGTACAAGACCTTCCGCTCCGCCTCCCACCGCCAGGCACTGCAGAAGCAGGCCGGGGTGATCGATGCCGGGCAGCTTGTCGATGAGCGCCGCGAGGTGCGGCGGATCTGGGGTGAGCTGGGTTTGAGCTGACTATCGTGCTGGCTTCATTCGCGGGCAAGCTCGCTCCTGCAGGTACTCCACAGCACTCAAGGTCTGTGTGGTACCTGTGGGACCGGGCTTGCCCGCGAATGAGGCATGTCAGTGGTACACTGTCCGCCACATAGCCTGAATATAAAGAGGGGAGGCCAGGTTGTAGAGCAGCCTGCAGCCTCCCCGAATGTTTCTGGATAAAGCATGAGAATACTGATCATTGGACCCAGCTGGGTCGGCGACATGGTGATGGCGCAGACCCTGTTCCAGTGCCTGAAACAGCGTCACCCCGACTACGTGATCGACGTGCTGGCCCCCGAGTGGAGCCGGCCGATCCTCGAGCGCATGCCCGAGGTGCGCCAGGCCTTGAGCTTCCCGCTCGGCCACGGTGCCCTGGAGCTGGCCACGCGCCGGCGCATCGGCAAGTCACTGGCCGGCCAGTACGACCAGGCGATCCTCTTACCCAACTCGCTCAAGTCGGCACTCGTGCCTTATTTCGCCGGCATCCCCCAGCGCACCGGCTGGCGTGGCGAGATGCGCTACCTGCTGCTCAACGATGTGCGCAAGCTCGACAAGGCGCGCTACCCGTTGATGATCGAACGCTTCATGGCCCTGGCCTATGAGCCGGGCGCCCAGTTGCCACAACCCTATCCCCGCCCGAGCCTGCGTATCGAAGACCAGAGCCGCGAGGCCGCCCTGGCCAAGTTCGGCCTGGAGCTGGATCGCCCGGTGCTTGCGTTGTGCCCAGGTGCCGAGTTCGGCGAGGCCAAGCGCTGGCCGGCGGAGCATTATGCCGCCGTTGCCGACGCGATGATTCGCCAGGGTTGGCAGGTGTGGCTGTTCGGCTCGAAGAACGATCATCCGGTCGGCGAGCAGATCCGCGACCGCCTGATTCCGGGCTTGCGTGAAGAGTCCGTCAACCTGGCCGGCGAGACCTCGCTTGCCGAAGCCATCGACCTGATGTCCTGCGCCGATGCGGTGGTGTCCAACGATTCCGGCCTGATGCATGTGGCGGCGGCGCTGAACCGCCCGCTGGTGGCGGTCTATGGTTCGACCTCGCCGGGCTTCACCCCGCCACTGGCCGACCAGGTCGAGGTGGTGCGCACCGGTATCGAGTGCAGCCCGTGCTTCGAACGCACCTGCCGCTTCGGTCACTACAATTGCCTGCGCCTGCTCGAGCCCGAAAAAGTCATTGCCGCCCTGCACAGCCTGGGTGGTCCGAACCTGATCGATACCGTGGCCGAGGTCGACTAAGTGCGGGTACTGATCATCAAGACCTCGTCGCTGGGCGATGTGATCCACACCCTGCCGGCGCTGACCGACGCCGCCCACGCCATCCCCGGCATTCGTTTCGACTGGGTGGTGGAGGAGGGCTTTGCCGAGATCCCGAGCTGGCATCCGGCAGTCGACCAGGTGATCCCGGTGGCTATCCGGCGCTGGCGCAAGAATCTCTGGCAAACGCTCAAGAGCGGCGAGTGGAAGGCGTTCAAGCAGCGCCTGCGCGAGCGCAAGTACGACCTGGTGATCGATGCCCAAGGGCTGGTCAAGTCGGCTTGGCTGACCCGTTACGTCAAGGCGCCGGTGGCCGGGCTCGACCGCTATTCGGCGCGCGAAGGCTGGGCCAGCCGCTTCTACGACCGTCGCCTGTCGGTAGCGGTCGGCCAGCATGCGGTGGAACGGGTACGCCAGCTGTTCGCCTTGTCCCTGGCCTACGACCTGCCTGAAGGCATCGGCCAGTACGGCCTGGACCTGAACCGTCTGCAATTGCCCCCGACCGCCCCCTACGTGGTGTTCCTGCATGGCACCACCTGGGCCACCAAGCACTGGCCGGAAGCCTACTGGCGTGAGCTGGCCGAGCGCATGGGGCGGCGCAAGATGAAAGTCGTGCTGCCCTGGGGCAATCCTGCGGAGAAGGCTCGTGCCGATCGCATCGCCCAAGGCTTGGAAAACTGCCAGGTACTCCCCAAATTGAACCTCGCAGGGGTCGCTCGCATACTCGCGGCGGCCAAGGCCTGCGTGGCGGTGGACACCGGCCTCGGCCACCTGGCCGCAGCGCTGGACGTGCCGACCATCTCGCTGTTCGGCCCCACCAATCCTGGTCTGACCGGTGCCTACGGACGCGCCCAGATCCACCAGGCCAGCAACTTCCCCTGTGCGCCTTGCCTGCAGAAGAAGTGCACCTACAAACCGAGCGCCGAGGACCTGCGCCGGTTCGATCTCAAACGCGAGTGGCCGCTGTGCTTCACTCGCCTGAATCCCGAGCATGTGGCGGGCCGCTTGAGCGCGCTGCTGCTGGCTGAGGATGTTCGTTGATGCAACTGGCTTTCGTGCTTTACAAATATTTCCCCTTCGGCGGATTGCAGCGCGATTTCATGCGCATCGCCCTGGAGTGCCAGAAGCGTGGGCATCAGATCCGCGTCTATACACTCATCTGGGAAGGTGACATCCCCCCAGGCTTCGAAGTGCTGGTGGCGCCGGTCAAGGCCCTGTTCAACCACCGCCGCAACGAAAAACTCAGCGCCTGGATGGCCGCCGACCTGGCCAAGCGCCCGGTCGACCGTCTGATTGGCTTCAACAAGATGCCGGGGCTGGACGTCTACTATGCCGCCGACGGCTGCTTCGAGGACAAGGCACAGACCCTGCGCGGCGGCCTGTATCGTCGCTGGGGCCGCTACCGGCATTTTGCCGAATACGAGCGTGCCGTGTTCGCCAAGGAGGCTGCCACCGAGATCCTGATGATCTCTGAAGTGCAACAGCCGCTGTTCATCAAGCACTACGACACCCCTGTGGAGCGTTTCCACCTGTTGCCACCGGGCATCTCCCAGGATCGCCGGGCGCCGGCCAATGCGGCCGAGATTCGCGCCGCGTTTCGCCAGGAGTTCGCGCTGGACGATGACGACCTGTTGCTGGTGCAGATTGGCTCGGGGTTCAAGACCAAGGGCGTCGATCGCAGCCTCAAGGCCCTGGCCGCATTGCCTTCGAGCCTGCGCAAGCGCACCCGGCTGATGGTCATCGGCCAGGACGACCCGAAGGTGTTCCAGTTGCAGAGCGCCACGCTCGGCCTGGGTGACCAGGTGCAGTTCCTCAAGGGGCGCAGCGACATCCCGCGCTTCCTGCTCGGCGCCGACCTGCTGATCCACCCGGCCTACAACGAAAATACCGGCACCGTGCTGCTCGAAGCGCTGGTCGCCGGTTTGCCGGTGCTGGTATCCAAGGTCTGTGGCTACGCCCATTACATCGCCGAGGCCGACAGCGGTCTGGTGCTCGACGAGCCGTTCGAGCAAGAGCAGCTCAACGCCTACCTGCAGCGCATGCTCGAAGACCCCCAGGCCCGCGCCGATTGGGCGCGCAACGGCCTGGCCTTTGCCGACAGCGCCGATCTCTACAGCATGCCGCAGCATGCCGCCGATGTGATTCTCGGCCAGGAGCACGCATGAAGCTGATGCTGGCCGAACCGTTCAAGCGCCTGTGGGCCGGGCGCGATCCCTTCGACGCCGTCGAAGCCCTGCAGGGCGAGGTATACCGTGAGCTCGAAGGGCGCCGAACCTTGCGCACCGAGGTCGAGGGCGAGGGCTATTTCGTCAAGATCCACCGCGGCATCGGCTGGGGCGAGATTTTCAAGAACCTGTTCAGCGCCAAGCTTCCGGTACTCGGTGCCGGCCAGGAATGGCTGGCGATCCAGCGCTTGCAGGAGGTCGGCGTGCCGACCATGACCGCCGTCGCCTATGGCGAGCGTGGCAGCAACCCGGCCACCCAGCATTCGTTCATCGTCACCGAGGAGCTGGCCCCCACCGTCAGCCTGGAAGACTTCAGCATCGACTGGCTCAGGCAGCCCCCCGAGCCGCGTCTCAAGCGTGCGCTGATCGATGAGGTGGCGAAGATGGTCGGCGGCATGCACCGTGCAGGCGTCAACCACCGTGATTGCTACATCTGCCATTTCCTGCTGCACACTGACCGGCCCGTGACGCCTGAAGACTTCAAACTGTCGGTGATCGACCTGCACCGCGCACAGACCCGTACGAAAATCACCCGTCGCTGGCGCGACAAGGACCTGGCTGCCTTGTATTTCTCGGCCCTGGACATCGGCCTGACGCGTCGCGACAAGCTGCGCTTCCTCAAGGGCTATTTCCAGCGCCCGCTGCGCCAGGTGCTCGCCGAGGAAGCCGCACTGCTCGCCTGGCTCGAACGCAAGGCGCAGAAACTCTACGATCGCAAGCAACGCTATGGGGATGCGCTCTGATGGCGGGTTGGACACTGGCGCCGGGCTACGAACACCTGGCGACGGACTTCGGCAGTATCGACGCGGTGTTCGCCCTCGACGGCGAGCGCCTGACCCGTGACCCGCTCAGCGAGGTCATCCGCATCGAGCGCGATGGGGTCAACTACTACGTCAAACGCTACACCGGTGCCGGCAAGCACATGCGTCGCTTCCTCGGACGGCCACGGATCAAGGCTGAATGGCAGAACCTCAAGCAGTTCGCCAAGTGGGGCATTCCTACCGCCGAAGTGGTGGCCTGGGGGCTGGAGCGCAAGGGGCTGTCGTTCGGCCGCGGGGCGATGATCACCCGCGAGCTGCCGCGCACCGAAGACCTTTCGGCGCTGGCCGAGCGCAACGATCCGCGCCTGGCTGATCGCACATGGGTCGAGCACGTCAGTCGTCAACTGGCTCGCCATACCCGGGTCATGCACGATCATCACTTCGCCCACAATGACCTGAAGTGGCGCAACCTGCTGGTGGATGATCAGGCGACGCTGTTCTTCATCGATTGCCCGACGGGCGATTTCTGGCGTGGCTTCATGCTCCGCCACCGGCTTATCAAGGATCTGGCGTGCCTGGACAAGGTCGCCAAATATCACCTCTCGGCCACCCAGCGCCTGCGCTTCTACCTGCAATATCGCGGGCACACGCGGCTCAATGCCCGTGACAAGCGACGGATTCGCCAGGTGGTGAGCTTCTTCGAGGGAAGGGAATGACCGATTACCTGGCCAGCGCCGACCATGCGCTGCTGCAACGCCATGGCCTGAACGACTTCGAGGCGCTGTGGGCACTGCAACTGGATGCCGTCGACGAACCCAACACCGGGCGCGGCGGCTGGAGCAGCGTGTTCCGCCTGGAACTCGAGGGCAAGGGCTACTACCTCAAGCGCCAGAGCGACTACCTCACGCGTACCCTGCACCGGCCGTTCGGCGAGCCCACTTTCGCCCGCGAATTCCGCAATATCAGCCGCTACGAAAAGCTCAACATCCCAGCACTGCAGGCGGTGTTCTATGGCGAGCGCAAGCAGGGCGGCCAGCATCGGGCGATCCTGATGACCCGCGCGCTCGACGAGTGGAATGACCTGGAGAGTTTCCTCGGTCAATGGCCGCAACTGCCCGAATCCCGACGCCAGGGTATTCTCGCGGCCTGTGGCGAGCTGGCGCGTACCCTGCACGGCGCCGGCCAGGTGCATGGTTGTTTCTATCCCAAGCATATTTTCCTGCGCGAACGCCGCGAAGGCTGGCAGGCCCAGCTGATCGACCTGGAAAAGACCCGGCCACTGCTGTTCGGCATGCGTGACCGCCTCAAGGACCTCGAGCCCTTGCTGCGTCGTGCCCGTGCCTGGAGCGAGGCGGACGTGCGCCGCCTGCTCGCCGCCTACCTGGCGCAGCCGGCCGACAGCGCGCTGGTCGGCACCTGGCTGCAACGCCTGACGCAACGCCGTCGTGAAAAAGAGGCCCGCTGATGCGCTTGTCTGAACTGAAGGATGCCGGGCGCAGCCCGAGCCTGCCCTTGAGCGTGACGCTCGAAGACGCTGCCGGCAGTGCCGAGCTGCAGTTGCTCAGCCTGCTGCGCGTACTGCCAGGGCAGCGCTATGTCGGTGCCGGTATCTGGCGCGGCACGCCGGTGCTGGCCAAACTGCTGGTCGGCAACAGCGCCGCCCGCCATTTCCAGCGTGAGCTGGAGGGCGCGCGCTTGATGGCTGCACAGGGGTTGATCACGCCCCGACTGCTGGCCGATGGCCTGAAGGATGGCGAGGGTGGCTGGCTGCTGTTCGAGTTCCTTGAAAACGCTGAAAACCTGGGTGACGCCTGGGCCAAGGTCGAGCATCTGCCGATGCTGGCGGACGAGCAGCATGGGGTGCTCGGCGAGGCGCTGACCGCAGTGGCGCAGATGCACGCCAAAGGGCTGTGGCAGGAAGACCTGCACCTGGACAACCTGCTGCGCCACGAGGGCCACCTGTACCTGATCGATGGTGCCGGCATCAAGGCTGAAACACCGGGCCAGCAACTGTCGCGCCAGCGCGTGCTGGAAAACCTCGGGGTATTGTTCGCCCAGTTGCCCAAGCGCCTGGAACCGTTCATCGAAGAGGCGCTGGTGCATTACCTGCTGGCCAATGGCGAGCATGCGCTGCCGCTCGAAGCCCTGCAGAAGCAGGTCGACAAGGTGCGCAGTTGGCGCTTGAAAGACTACCTGGACAAAGCCGGGCGCGACTGCACGCTGTTCAGCGTCGAGCGAAGCCTCTCGGGCCTGCGTGCGATCCGGCGCGAGGAGGTGTCTGCCCTGGTGCCGGTACTGGAGCAGGCCGATACGCTGATCGAGCAGGGCCACCTGTACAAGACCGGCGGTGCTGCCAGCGTGGCACGTATCGAGGCCGGTGGCCGCACGCTGGTGCTCAAGCGCTACAACATCAAGAACACCGCCCACTGGTTCAAGCGTTTCTGGCGCCCGAGTCGTGCCTGGCATTCCTGGATCGAAGGCCATCGCCTCGAGTTTCTCGACATCGCCACGCCGCGCCCGCTAGCGGTGCTCGAGCAACGGGTGATGGGGTTGCGCAGCACCGCCTACCTGGTGACCGAATACGCCGACGGTCCTGATCTCACGGCCTGTTTTGCGCCCTACGTCGAGAATGGCGAAGTGCCTGAAGAACAGGTTCAGGCGTTGGTCAAACTGATGCAGAGGCTGATTGCCGAACGCATCAGCCATGGTGACTTCAAGGGCCACAACCTGTTCTGGCAGAACGGCCAGTGGTCGCTGATCGACCTCGATGCCATGACCCAGCACGCCACTCAGCTCAGCTTCGCTCCTGCCTACGCACGTGACCGTGCGCGCTTGCTGCGCAACTGGCCAAGCAGCAGTGCCTTGTACCAGCGCCTCGATCAGTTGCTGCCTCGGCTCACCGAATAAGCCTGCGGCAGCGTCAGCCAGTCGCTGCTGCGACCGGCCTGGCGCACGCGAAGGCTCCATTGTCTGTCTTGCCAGCGCAAGATGGCCGAGGCGGGGCTTTCGTGGTTTTGCCCGTCAAGTAGCAGCCGGTAGTGGTGCTTGAGCAGATGCGCGCGCAGCGGCAGGGCATGGCCACCGGCAAGCAGGTAAAGCCCTTGGTCGCTTTGGTACAACCCGTCGGCATCTTCGTGTTTTTCCCCCGCAGGCACTTCGGCGAGCCGACAGGTGTCGAACAATGCTTTCAGGTCTGGCAGGCCGTCATACCACAGCACGGGGGAGTCGACGACCCATTCGCCGTCCTCGCGACGCTTGACCGGGACCTTGGTGTAAGCGTCCGGCTTGCGCGGATCGACCACTCGCCAGCGGTAACCGTCGAACGCGACCTGGTAACTCTGGCCGGCGCTGTCCTTGATGAAGTAGAAGGTCAATCCTGGATAGGGTGAGGGCTGTTCATAAATACCCTCCTTGTGGATGCCGTCGACTCGGTAGCGAAGCTTGCTGGTATTGACCACACTGACCATGGCCGGGGGGAGTGACAGTGGCGGCGTCGGTGGCATGGCTCGAATTGCCCGGCGAACCACCGTTGAACCGGAGACGCTGTTGATGCCGTCGCTGGCATAGCTGAAGGCATCGACCAGCGAGCGCAGCATGCCGATGCGATCACTTTCGACGTACGCCTTGTGGGTGTCGAGCACCGAGATCGCGGCTCTGGCGAACGACAGTACTGCCAAGGCCCGGCTGGGCAGAACCAGGCTGAGCAGGTCGAGGATGACCCACAGCACATGCAGGCTGAAATCGCCCAGCAGCTCCAGTTTCGTATTGGTGGCCGCGTCCACCGCTGAGAGTGCTGCGTGGACCTCGGCCCGATAGCGTGCGTGCTGAAAGTCGCCGGTGATTTCCGGACGGCTTATCCGTGAGCCCAAGCCGCCCTTGGACAGCCAGCGTTCGACATTGGCCGGGTTGGCCAATGGCATGCGGTCTTTGACATAGTCACGCAGAGCTGGTCTCTCGCGTAGCGAGCGCAGCATGTGCCGAGCGTTGCGATACTCACGCCAGGCGCGGCGATCCGGGGCATCCGGGGTATAGACCAGAAAGCGCTGCATGCCGGCGTTCTCGGGGGTGACGAACATGACCCCTTGTACGGTATGGCCGTCTATCAACAGCTGTCGCACGCTCAGGCGCGTAACCTTCAGTGCCTTGCGCTGCTCGCTGTCGGGATGGTCGAGCACGGTACTGGTCCACAGATAGCCGCGTTCGAAAGGGTCTTCCAGGTAATGGCCGGCGTATCGCGCCTTGGCCGCCTCGGCGCGCATGCGCGCTCTGCTGATGGCGGCATAACTGTCGCGTCGCCACTTGGCCGTCGGTGACTCCAGCAGGTGCGTGCGCAGGTAGCGGCTGTAGCTCTCGCCAACGTCCAGGGCGCGAACCATCTGCTTGATCTGCGCCGGGGTGATCTCGGTCACGGGGCTGCCGTCCGTACGGTGCACTCGTGCTGTCAGCCAGTAGTCGACGTCAAGCCAGCTGACGTTGAGCATGGCCAACTGATCCAGGCGATAGCTCTGCGACACCAACTCCACAGTGTCGCCGACCTGCGGGCGGCTGGCAGCGGGGATGTAGCCGGTAGTGAGGCCGGGATGGAAGACTGGCCCTCTCTGGCGTGCCATCGTCACGCTGACATGCAGATCAAGCGGGTCGGCATCGATTTGATACTGCTGGCGCATGGCTGAACGCAGTTGTTCGCAAATCCATGTACTCAGGCCTTCACGGTCGAGGAACTGATCGTGACTGAGAATGCCTGGCGCGGCAGCCTTGTCGATGGCGATCACCAGCTCCTGCATGGTTTGCATGATATGGATCAGGCCTTGTGTCGACGCGTTCTTGAGCCAGGCGGGGCTGTTTCTCTCCAGCAGCAGGGCATAGCGTGTCTGCAAGGCCGACCTGCTGTCGGCCAGCGGCAGCAGGTCGGCTGCTGTGTCCAGTTGGGCTGTCAGGTTCGGCCAGTCGATTGGCGATGTCTGGGCAGCGTTTTCCCAGACCTGGGTCAGGCGTGCATGTTGGCTATCTATCAGGGCCTGTACCTGCAACTGCAACGGATCATCGTTGAACCATTCGTAGCGCAGGCGTTCGGCATTGCGCGCAAGCTCCCGCTGTTCATCGCCGGCCATCAACTGCAACAGCGGCCTGCTCTGCTGCAGGTCGTCCATGCGCTCGCACAGCTCGGTGTGCAGTTCTGCCAGGTCGTCGAACGCCTCGATGCCATGGGACAGACTGCACAGCAAGGCGTAGTCGCTGGACTCGGCAGGGTCGGGCATGCTGCCCTCGGGGCCGCCTTCGACAATGACGAAGGCGCCGGGCAGGTACTCGCGCCAGTGAGGGGTGCCGATGTCCAGCAGTGGGCGGTAGATTTGTGGGCGCTCGGCAGGAGGCAGGTGCTGGCGTTGCCCGGGCAGCGGCATTTCTATGCTGGTTTTGAGCAGCTCGGCGTGGTTCGAACCGAGGGTGTGATCATCGACGCGCAGGGTGATCTGTGCGAGCAGTTGCGCGCGTAGCAAGCTGACCAGTCGTGCGTTACGACTTTCGCCGGTGACGCCGGTGTCGAGCCAATACTCGGCGAGGTCTGCGAAATACCGCTGGCGTGCCTTGAGCCAGGGCTGCGAGGCCTCAGGCCGGGGCGGCGACGCAAGCAGGTCGCTCAGCTGTTGATCGAAGGCTTGGAAATGTTGCAGGCTCATTGGCTGCGCTCCGTAGTGATGGAGCGGCCAGCTTGGCGTGCCAGGCCTCGGTGGGCGCGTTAGCCGATTACCTCATCGTCTCGACAGGCCGCGCACCCCAAGTAGTACCGGTATGCCCAGCCCCGCCCAGGACAGCACATCCCAGGCGCCATCCCCGAGCAGAGCCGCGAACAGCCCTGCAGCGCTCAGGAGGGCGATGGCGGTTGGCCAGGCGAAGATCCGGCGAGTGCTTTGCGAGCGGTGGCTCATGTCCGCACCTCGCGGGGCTTGCGCTGCTTGCCCCACCACAGGTACAGGCCACTGAGCAGGACGACGATGGTCAGCACATCCAGTACCGCCCAGAGGATCTGCATTGGCCGTCCGCCATAGTCGCCGAAGTGCAGCGGCTGTGACAGGCCCATGGCGTCCATGTACCAGGGGCGATCGCCAATGGCGGTGACTTCCAGGGTACGGGCATCGATCAGTACCGGCGTCAGCAAGTGCGAGGTCAGGTGTGTCGCGCCTTTCATGAACACCGCGTAGTGGTGTTCGCTGGAAAAGCGTGTACCGGGAAAGGCGATGAAGTCTGCACGCATGCCGGGCGCGGCCAGCTCGGCGATCTGCAGCAACTGCGTGGCAGGCGCGCGTTCGGTGAGTGGTGGGGCATCGCGATAGGGCGCAACCATCGCCGCCAGGCTGTCATTGCGCCAGGCCGCGATGACCAGGTCGGACAGCGCGCTGATCACCCCGGTGACACCGACCACCAGCGCCCAGGTCAGGGTGACAACGCCGATCAGCTTGTGCAGGTCGAGCCAGCGCAGGCGCCGCGATTTATCGGTGCGGACCGTGGCGAACTGCAGGCGGCGCATGAACGGAGCGTAGAGCACCGTGCCCGAGACGATGGCAACGACGAACAGCACGCCCATGGCGGCCAGCAGGAGTTTGCCGGGAAGGCCGGCGAACATGTCCACGTGCAGGCGCAGGATAGTCATCATCAAGCCGCCATTGGCGGCGGGCATGGCCACCGCCTCGCCGGTGCGGGCGTCGAGCATGAAGGTGTGCGAGGCGTTGGGTTCGGTGCCAGCGGTGGCTGCGGTGATCGCCACCACGCCGTTGCGCTCGTCATCCTCGAAACCGAAATACTGCATGACCTCGCCGGGGCGGTGTTGCTCGGCCTTGATTACCAGTTGCTGCAGGTCCAGATGCGGCGTGTCGGCAGGCATTTCGCGCAGTTCCGGGGCATCACCGAGCAGGTGTTCGAGTTCGTGGTGGAAGATCAGCGGCAGGCCAGTCAGGGCGAGCAGCAGCAGGAACAGCGTGCAGATCAGGCTGGTCCAGGTGTGGATCGCCGACCAGCGGCGGATGGTTTGGCTTTTCATCAGGGTTGCAGCCTTTGCAGCTTGTGCTGTCTTTCAGGACGCAATCGCGGGGCAAGCCCGCTCCCACAGGATTGTGGTGTACCTGTAGGAGCGGGCTTGCCCCGCGATGCGTCACTCAGAACTTGTAGTTGGCGCTGACCACAACGCTACGCTGGTCGCCGTAGTAGCAGTAGTACGAATCGCAGGTCGAAATGTAGTCCTTGTTCAGCAGGTTGGTGGCATTGACCGCCACCGAGGCGCCCTTGAGGCTGTTGTCCAGGCGGCCCAGGTCGTAGTGCACCGAAGCGTCGAACACGGTGTAGGCCTTGGCCTTGCCGAGGTAGGTGTTGCCCTGGTCGCCGTAGGTGTTGCCGGTGTAGCGCGCACCGCCGCCGATGCCGAAGCCGTCGAGCACACCGCTGTGCCAGGTGTAGTCGGCCCACAGCGAGGCTTGCTGGTTGGGCATCAGTTGCAGGCGGTTGCCTTTGTAGATGCCATCCTGTACCTCCGACTTGGCCAGGGTGTAGGCAGCGATCACCTTCAGGTTCTCGGTGACATCAGAGACGGCCTCAAGCTCCAGACCACGTACCTTCACTTCGCCGGTCTGGCTGGTGATCGATACGCCACCCACGTTGTTGGTGACCGAGACGTTTTTCTGGGTGAGGTCATACACAGCAGCCGTCAGCAGGGTATTCGAGCCCGGCGGCTGGTACTTGACGCCCAGCTCCCATTGCTGGCCTTCGGTAGGTTTGAACGAGTCGGTGGGCGACGCACTGGCATTACTGGAGGGTTGGAACGATTCTGCGTAGGAAAGGTAGGGCACAAAGCCCGAGTCGAAGACGTAGCTGATCGCCGCGTTACCGCTGAATTTCTTGTCGCGCTGGGTGTTGGTGGCATCGTTCTTGTTGAAGAACTTGGTACCGGTGTGCACCCAGTCTTCACGGCCACCCAAGGTCAGGTGCCAGTTGCCAAGCGCCATCTGGTCCTGAACATACAGGCCGGTCTGTCGGGTTTTCTGGTTGTAGTCGTAGAACGCCGTGGAGCGATCCGGGCGAGTGATCGGCAGCCCGTAGACCGGGTTGAGGACGTTGCTGTCTGGCACGTTGAAGCCAAAGATCGACAGGTAGTTGCTGTTCATACGCTGGTGATCCAGGCCGATCAGCAGCGTATGGGTGATGTCCCCCGTGGCGAAGTCGCCCTGGAAGTTGTTGTCCACCGCGAACTGGCTGATGTCTTCATCGGTGTTGGTGGACATGCGGCTGACGGTGCCATCGTCCTTCACCGGGCCTCCGGGTTGATAGTAGCTACCGGGAGTGATGGTCTGGAACGCCAGGTCCGACTTGGTGTAGCGCAGATTCTGGCGGAACTGCCAGACGTCGTTGAAGCGATGCTCGAAGGCATAGCCCAGCGCGTAATAGGTGCGATCGTAGAACTCGTAGTCCGGGTCTCCGAGGTTCTTGTGGTGCGAGATCTTGCCAAACGGCATGTCGATCTTGGTGCCTTGTATCGGCCGGAACTGGCTGGTGGCACCGGTATCGTCACGGGTGAACTGGCTGAGGAAGGTCAGCGAGGTGTCCTCGTCGATGTTCCACGTCAGGCTCGGAGCGATGTTGTAGCGCTTGTCGTCGATATGGTCGATCTGCGTGCCGCCATCGCGGATCACACCGCTGACGCCGTAGAGAAACCGGCCTTCATCGTCGATCTTGCCGGTGCTGGCGAAGTTGATCTGGCGATGGTTGTCGCTGCCGTACTGCACCTCGATCTCATGTGCGGCTTCGGCTTGCGGGCGACGGCTGACGATGTCCAGCAAACCACCGGGTGGGGTCTGGCCATAGATTGATGACGCCGGGCCGCGCAGCAGGGCCAGGCGGTCGAGGTTCCAGGTTTCCGGTTTTGGGTTGGCATAGACGCCGCGTGGCAGTGGCAGGCCGTCAAGGAACTGGGTCGGCTCGAAGCCCCGCACGCGCATCCAGTCGTAGCGAGTATCGCTGCCGAAGCTGGCGGAAACGATACCTGGCATGTACTTCACCGCGTCATCGAGGCTGTGCACGCCGCGGTCGCTCATCTGCTGGCGGGTGGCAACCGAGATCGAGCGCGGGGCCTCGACCAGTGCGGTGTCGGTCTTGGTGCCGGCAGCGGTGCGCTTGGCCAGGTAGCCATCGACCGGTCCCCAGGCGCTTTCGCTGTCGCTGGAGGCGTTCACGCTGGTTTCCGGTAGCGCCAGGCTGCCTTCCGGCACGGCGACCAGGCTGTAGCTGCCTGCACTGCCCTGCTGCAGTTGCAGGCCGGTGCCGCGCAGGGCTGCCTGCAGGGCGCCGATGCCATTGAAGGTGCCACGAACCGGTGCCGAGGTACGTCCGCTGGCCAGGCTCGGGTCCAGGGCCAGGGCGATGCCGGCCTCGCTGGCGATCCGGTTCAAGGTGCCGGCCAGCGGCGCGCTGGGCAGGTCGTAGGCCCGCACGCTGGACTGCTCGGCAGCCAGCAGCATGGGGCTGACCAGAGGGGTGGCAAGGCCGATGGCCAGGGCCATCAGGCTGGGACGCAGGTAAGACTCGACAGCACGGGACATGCAGTGGCTCCTAGACGGATAAGTGCTAACTGCTTCCTTGCCGAGCGAGATTTGGAAAGTGACAGGGGGGTGGAGATTTTTTTGTCTGGGGTTATTGCAGGGATGTTCCGGGCTCGCCCCGCGATAGGACCGCTACTGATTCACCGCGCCCCGACGGTCACCCACCACGGCGTATGCCGCTCGACCTTCACCGGCAGTGCCGGCACCAGCGAGGCCAGCGCCAGGTCGATATCGGTCAGCGGGAAGCTGCCCGTGACACGCAGGTTGGCCACCTCGTCGGTCACGCCCAAGTGGCCGCGGCGGTAGCGGGCGAGTTCGGCCACCAGATCCGCCAGGCGCACGTTGTCGACCACCAGCATGCCCCGGGTCCAGGCGTCGGCACCGGCGCTGACCGGGCCGACCAGGCCGAGGCCGTTGCTGTGCATCAAGACTTGCTGGCCCTCGTTCAGCACTTCTTCGTTATCCGTGTTGCTCGGTTGCGCAGCTACCTGAGCCTGCAGCACTTCAAGGCGTGTGCCGGCAGTTTCGCGTTTGACCAGGAAGCGCGTGCCCAGCGGACGCAGCCGTCCATCGTCGGTGCGCACCCACAACGGGCGAGGGTCGTCGTGGCCGGTTTCCACGGAGATCTCCCCTTGGTGCAGCACGATCACCCGTTGTTCGCCCTCGTAGTCGATATCGACTGCGGTGTGGGTGGCCAGGCTCAGCAGTGTGCCGTCCTCCAGGCGCAGGGTACGCAGCTCTCCGGTCCCGGTGCGTTGATCAGCCAGCCAGTAGCTGGGTGCCAGCGAAGGGGCGCCGATCCAGGCCAGCAGGCCACCGAGCAGGAGCATCCCGGCCAGCCCGCCACCGAGCTTGCCAACCCGCTGGCGCAGGCCGGCGCGTGACTGCAGCAGGGCGTGGCGGGCGGGGCCTGCAGCCGCGCCCACACGTTGGTCGAGCATGCCAAGCTGGAACCAGGCGCGCGCATGTTCCTCGCTGGCGGCGTGCCAGCGCGTGAATTCGTTGCGCTCATCGGCGGTGCCGTCGCCGCCCTCCAGGCAAAGTTTCCAGGCAATGGCGGCTTCCAGGACCTTGGCCGAGACCGGCCTATTGCTCACGTCGGCTCCCCGTACAACGCCACGTAGCACTGGCGCATGCCTTGGGCAATGTACTGGCGCACTCGCGACACCGACACCCCCAGGCGTTCGGCGATCTCGGCATGGCCCATGCCGTCCAGACGGTTGTACAGGAACGCGGTGCGTGCCTTGCTCGACAGTTTGCCCAGCTGGCGGTCGATGGCCTTGAGGTCTTCGAGGATAAGGTGCTGGGTTTCTGGCGAAGGCTGCTCTGCTTCAGGCAGCAACGCCAGCTCGGCAAGGTAGGCCTGCTCCAGGGCGGCGCGGCGGAAATGGTCGAACAGCAGCCCCTTGGCCACGGCGACAAGAAACGCGCGGGGTTCGCGAGGCGCGATCAACTGTTCGCGGCCGAGCAGGCGCACGAAGGTGTCCTGGCTGAGGTCTTCGGCGCGCTGGCGGCAAGCCGTGCTGCGCTGCAGCCAGGCCAGCAGCCAGCTGCGGTGGTCGCGGTACAGGCTGCCGACCAGCTCGGCATGTGGGCTGTGCGCAGAGGACAAGGGCGTTCCCCGGGGAAGAATGCGTTATATAACGATAATGATTCGCGATTGTGGCAGAGGAGGGCGGGGGGATGCAATTGACGCTGGTCAGAATGCCTGTGGGCGCGGGTTTATCCGCGAAAAGGCCAGCGCCTGCCTACAGGCCATGGCTGTGCACGGCGCGCCGCCGCCACTGCCTCAGCCGCTGTTCCAGTTGCAGCGGGCTGTCCAGTTGCTGGCGTCGTGCCTGGCTGAACAGGATCAAGGCCAGCTCTGCGGTGACCTGGGCGTCGGCACTGGCATGATGGCGCGCCTGTACCTCAAGGCCGAAGCGTGCCACCCAGTCGTCCAGGCCTGCCTCACGTAGCACGGTGTCGGGGTTGAGCATCGGTGCCAGTTCCGCCACATCGATGAAGACATGTTGCAGGCGATAGCCGAGGGTTTCCTTCAAGGCGCGCCCGAGCATGCCCTGGTCGAACGGCGCGTGAAAGGCCAGTACCGGGCTGTCGCCGATGAACTCCAGCAAGTCCACCAGCGCTTCGGCCGGGTCGCTGCCTGCCGCCAGTGCGCTGGGCCCCAGGCCGTGGATCAGCACGCTGGCGTTGGTTTTCTGTTCGGGACGGTGCAAGGTGCGTTCGAACTGGCGGCCCAGGTCGATACCGCCGTCCTCGATGGCCACGGCACCGATCGACAGCACCTGATCACGGTTGAGGTTCAGACCGCTGGTTTCGAGGTCCAGTACTACCCAGCGCTGCTCGCGCAGAGGCTGCACGCCGTACGCTGCCGGGCCTGGCAGCGCGGCCAGGCGCTGGCGCAGTTCATCGTCGAGCGCCGGTGCGCTGGAGCGTAGCCAGGCGAACAGCTTCATAGCTGGTACCGCTGCGCCAGGCTGCTTTGCAGGCGCTGGGCCTGGCGCAGCGATTCACGCAGGATGCGGCGGTCCAGATGGTTGAGGCTGTCCGGGTCGACGCGATTGGAGTAGGCCAGGTTATCGCGACTCTGGCGCTGGTGCTGTTGCATGCGGGTCTGCTGGATGAAGTGATAGGCCTCTTCGAAGGCGGCGCCATCGAGGGCATCGATGACGCCCTTGGCCACTAGCTGGCGCAACCGTTCCAGTGTGTTGTTGGCACCGATGCCGTTGGCCAGGGCGAGCAGGCGGGCGCCATCGACGAAGGGTGTCAGGCCCTGGACCTTGAGGTCGAGGGTGGCGGCCTTGTCGTTGCCCTGACGGGTCAGCACGAACTCGCGCAGGCGCCCGACCGGCGGGCGCTGGCGCAGGGCGTTGTCAGCCATCATGCGCTGGAAGATACGGTTGTCGGCAACCTGGGCGAGGATGCCCTGGCGAAGCACTTCGCAGCCTTGCTCATCGCCCCAGACCACGCGCAGGTCGAAGTAGATGCTCGAACCCAGCAGGTTTTCCGGGCTGGCTTCGCGGATGAAACCGGCAAAGCGCCGCGCCCATTCGGCACGCGACAGGCATAGCTCGGGGTTGCCGGCCATGACATTGCCCTTGCACAGGGTGAAGCCACACTGGGCGAGGTTGTGGTTGATGTATTGCGCCAGTGGCAGCAGGCGCGCGCGAATGGCGTCGGCTTCGGCGCTGTCGCGTGCCTCGAAGAGAATGCCATTGTCCTGGTCGGTGTGCAGGGTCTGCTCGCGGCGTCCCTCGCTGCCGAAGCACAGCCAACTGAAGGCCACGCCGGGGTCGCCGCGTTCGGCCAGCGCCAGCTCGATTACCCGGCAGACGGTATGGTCGTTGAGCAGGGTGATGATCTGGGTGATCTGCGTCGAGGAAGCACCATGGGCGAGCATGCGCTCGACCAGTTGGCCGATCTCGCCGCGCAATGCCACCAGCACTTCCAGGCGCGGCGCGTGACGGATGGTGCGCGCCAGATGCACCAGGTCGACCCGCTGCAGGGAGAACAGGTCGCGCTCGGACACCACCCCACACAGGCGACCGTTATCCACCAGGCAGACATGCGCGATATGCCGTTCGGTCATCGCCATGGCGGCATCGAAGGCGCTGGCCTGGGGGCTGAGGTAGAACGGTGCGACGGTCATGTGCCGGTCGATCGGTGCACTGAGCTCGGCGCTGGCGTCGGCGACCACCTGACGGAGGTCGCGCAGGGTGAAGATACCGATGGGGAAGCGCTGCTCATTGACGATGGCAATGCTCCCCACTTGTTGTTCGTGCATCGACCGTACCGCGTCGCGCAGTGGCGTGTCGGGCGTGCACACCACCGGATGACGCATGGCCAGCTCGCCCAGCGGTGTATTGAGCGAATACTGCGTGCCCAGGGTTTCCACGGCGCGCTGGCGCACCTGCTGGTTGACCTGATCGAGCAGGCTGCTGACGCCGCGCAGGGCGAAGTCGCGAAATACGCCGGACAACGAGAACACGCGGATGAACGCCGCCTTGTTCAGTTGCAGGCAGAAGGTGTCTTCGCCGGCCAGGTGTTCGGTGCGCGTGGCCCGTTCGCCAAGCAATGCGGCCAGGGGGAAGCATTCGCCGCTGGCGATCTCGAAGGTGGTTTCAACACCGGGGCCGGTGACATGCTGGCGTTCGCCCACCACCCGGCCCTGCTTGACGATGTAGAAGTGTTCCACGGGCCCGTCGGCGGGCTTGATGATGCTTTCGCCGCTGGCATAGAAGCGCAGTTGGCACTGCTCCACCAGATAGGCGAGGTGGCCCTGTTCCATCTGATTGAACGGCGGGAAGCGCTGCAGAAACTGCAGCGTACCTTGGATGTTCTGCAGCACCGCTGTCCTGCCGGCCTGGGTGTAGGCGTCCTTTTTGCTCATGAAGCTGACCGTATCGCTACGCCGAACTATATATATCTATCTATAGGTATCGGCTTTGTTGTTTTCGGCCTCCATGGTCGGCTGGCTGCCCGTGGATGCCCATTGGACGTAAGTCTATCGGTGAGCGTCGCTGTCAAGGATCCGACGAAAGGTGGGTAGGCTACGCCGGTTTTCGCGGTCCTAAACCTAGCACGAGATTTTTTTGACGAGATGGCCATGGCTGAGCATGACGAAATACTGAGTGACGCCGAGCGCGAAGCGTTGGCCGTGGTGAGCGCGCCAGTGGCGCCCAGGCCGGTGGTGCTGGTGGTGGACGACAACCCGGTGAACAGCGAGGCCCTGAGCCTGTACCTGAAAAGCCGTGGCATCGACTGCATGATGGCCGATGGTGCGCAGGAGGCGATGTTCAAGCTGCACTACGAACCGCGCATCGCGCTGATGATCACCGATCTGCGCATGGAGCCCAAGGATGGCCTGGAACTGATTCGGCAGATTCGCGAGTCGGAGCGGGCGGCCTTGTCGATCATCGTGGTGTCGGGTGACACCGATGTGAAGGAGGCGGTGGACGTGATGCACCTGGGGGTGGTGGATTTTCTGCTTAAACCGGTGGATCTGGGGAAATTGCTGGGGCTGGTGAAAAGAGAATTGAAGATCGAGTAATGCAGGACTAGGGCTGCTTCGCAGCCCAATCGCGGCACAAGGCCGCTCCCACAGGTACGGCGCAAGCTTCGAACCGTGCACTGTACCTGTGGGAGCGGCCTTGTGCCGCGATTGGGCCGCAAAGCGACCCCCGTCGTAGATCTAACTTACAGCCCGTTACGCGCCTTGAACTCGCGACGGCGGCGATGCAGTACCGGCTCGGTATAGCCGTTCGGCTGCTTCGCACCCTCGACGACCAGCTCGACCGCGGCCTGGAACGCGATGTTGTCATCGAAGTTCGGCGCCATCGGGCGGTACTGGGCGTCGCCGGCGTTCTGCTTGTCGACCACCGCCGCCATGCGCTTGAGGCTTTCCAGCACCTGCTCCTGGGTGACGATGCCATGACGCAGCCAGTTGGCCAGCAACTGGGCGGAAATGCGCAGGGTGGCGCGGTCTTCCATCAGGCCGACGTTATTGATGTCCGGCACCTTCGAGCAGCCCACGCCGTGGTCGATCCAGCGTACGACGTAGCCGAGGATGCCCTGGGCGTTGTTGTCCAGCTCGTTGCGGATCTCGTCGGCAGACCAGTGGGTGTTGGCCGCCAGCGGAATGGTCAGGATGTCGTCCACCGAGGCCGGGGTACGCGAGGCCAGCTCGCGCTGGCGCGCCTGGACGTCGACCTTGTGGTAGTGCAGCGCGTGCAGGGTCGCGGCGGTCGGCGAAGGGACCCAGGCGGTGTTGGCGCCGGACAGCGGGTGGGCGATCTTCTGTTCGAGCATCGCCGCCATCAGGTCAGGCATGGCCCACATGCCCTTGCCGATCTGGGCACGGCCTTGCAGGCCAGTCGCCAGGCCGATGTCGACGTTGTTGTTTTCGTACGCGCCGATCCATTTCTCGCTCTTCATGGCGCCCTTGCGCACCATGGCGCCGGCTTCCATAGAGGTGTGGATCTCATCGCCAGTGCGGTCGAGGAAACCGGTGTTGATGAACACCACGCGCTCGGCTGCCGACTTGATGCAGGCCTTGAGGTTGACCGTGGTGCGGCGCTCCTCGTCCATGATGCCCACTTTGACGGTGTTGCGCGGCATGCCCAGCAGGTCCTCGACGCGGCTGAAGATCTCGGCGGCGAACGCCACTTCCTCAGGGCCGTGCATCTTCGGCTTGACGATGTACACGCTGCCGCTACGGGTGTTCTTGCGGCTGGTGTTGCCGTTGAGGTTGTGCAGCGCGATGAGGTTGGTGAACAGGGCGTCCTGGATACCTTCGGGAATTTCGTTGCCCTGGGCATCGAGGATCGCCGGGTTGGTCATCAGGTGACCGACGTTACGCACGAACAGCAACGAACGACCGTGCAGGGTAACGCTGCCGCCATTGGGCGCTGCGTACTCGCGGTCGGGGTTCATGGTGCGGGTGAAGGTCTTGCCACCCTTGGTCACGCTTTCGGCCAGGTCGCCCTTCATCAGGCCCAGCCAGTTGCGGTAGACGACGACCTTGTCGTCGGCATCGACGGCGGCGACAGAGTCTTCGCAGTCCATGATGGTGGTCAGTGCCGATTCCATCAGGATGTCTTTCACGCCGGCGGCGTCGGTGCTGCCGACCGGGGTGCTGGCGTCGACCTGGATCTCGAAGTGCAGGCCGTTGTGCTTGAGCAGCACGGCCGTCGGCGCTGCGGCGTCGCCACGGAAACCAATCAGTTGGGCGTCGTCGCGCAGGCCGCTGTTGCTGCCGCCCTTGAGCGCGACGACCAGCTTGCCGGCGTCGATGCGATAGCCGGTGGAATCGACGTGGGAGCCGGCAGCCAGGGGCGCGGCCTCATCGAGGAAGGCGCGGGCGAAGGCGATGACTTTGTCGCCGCGTACCTTGTTGTAGCCCTGGCCTTTTTCGGCGCCGCCTTCTTCGCTGATGGCGTCGGTGCCATACAGTGCGTCATACAGCGAACCCCAGCGGGCGTTGGCGGCGTTCAGGGCGAAGCGCGCGTTCATCACCGGCACCACCAGCTGCGGGCCGGCCATATGGGCGATTTCTTCGTCGACGTTTTGCGTGGTGGCCTGGAAATCGTCGGCTTGTGGCAGCAGGTAGCCGATTTCCTGGAGGAATGCTTTGTAGGTCGCGGCGTCGTGGGCCTGACCCTGGCGTGCCTGGTGCCAGGCATCGATCTTGGCTTGCAGCTCGTCGCGCTTGGCGAGCAGGGCTTTGTTCTTTGGAGCGAGGTCGTTGATGATCTTCTCTGCACCGGCCCAGAACTGCTCGGCGACGATGCCGGTCCCCGCAATGGCTTCGTCGTTGACGAAGTCGTACAGGACCTTGGCGACCTGAAGGCCACCGACTTGAACGTATCCAGTCATTGCTTGCCTCACTCTGCTCAGCTATTTCGCTCTTCTGTATTAAGCCTGTAGCGCTTCTCTAAACACGCGGCCAGTACATGCCCTCGTCATGCAGCCCGAGCGCGGCTGGGTGCGGCCTGCCAGACAGGCTGGCGGGCGATTCGCGTATTTTCACAGGCGCCTTGGCAGACATCCAAACGACGTTTTGTAGTCCGCGCTGGCGCATACTACATGATGCAGTAGGCGAGTGAACATCAGACTAAAAGCGTCGTTGTGCGACCCGTTGGTCGCATGGGGTCACGCTGGGAGACAGTATGTTCGCAAAAAACGTGTGGATTGTTCCAGATAAATCTCTAAACGGTACACGATTTGTTGCTCGGTCTGCCCTGCGGCAGGTTGCCGCGCCTTGCCTATACTGATTCGATGCCCTTGTAAGAGCAGGTAGAGGAGTGGCCCGTGGATCATCTTGTACTCACCGTGATCGCCCCTGACAAGGCCGGACAGGTCGAACGCATCGCCCAGTGCATCTCCGATCACAGTGGTAACTGGCTGGAAAGCCGCATGTCGCGCATGGCCGGGCAGTTCGCCGGTATCCTGCGGGTGGCGGTGCCAGCGGAAAACTATGACGAGCTGGTCGAGTCACTGCAGAAGCTGGGCGACCATGGGATCCGCGTGCTGATTGCCGAGAGCGGCATCGAACCGTCCTGCACCTGGAAACCGATCGCGATGGAGCTGGTGGGCAATGACCGGCCCGGGATCGTTCGCGATATCACCCGGTTGCTGGCGGAGCAGGGCGTCAACCTCGAGCGCTTGAGCACCGAAGTACGTCCGGCACCGATGAGCAGCGAGCCACTGTTCCACGCCGATGCCTTGCTGGCATTGCCGCTGACCTTGTCGCTGGATGACCTGCAGCAGAAGCTCGAAAGCCTCGCCGATGACCTTATGGTGGAGTTGAAGCTCAGGCCGGAGGAATAGCGGGTTATCCCGATTTAACGGGGAAGCCCCTGTGGATAACCTGAGGGTACTCCAGGCCAGCCCCGATAGATCGCGGGCTGCAGCGGATTGTGCAAAAAATGTCCATATTTCAGGGGCTTGTGCACAAAGCGCGGGGATCAGGGTGTGGATAACCTCTGGAGACCTTGCTGCAGGCCACGTGATACGTGGCCTGTAGAAGTTTGACTGTTTTTTGATCAGGCGCGTTTGCGCAGGCTCAGCCAGGCATCGACGCTGTAGATCGCCAGGCCAGCCCAGATGAACATGAAGGCGATCAGGGTACTCGAGGACAGGTGCTCGTCGAACAGCAGCACCGCCTGCAACAGCACCAGGGTCGGCGCCAGGTATTGCAGGAAGCCCAGGGTGGTGTAGGGCAGGTGGCGCGCGGCGGCGTTGAAGCACACCAGCGGCACCAGCGTGACCGGCCCCGCAGCCATCAACCACAACGCTTCGCTGCTGCTGAAGAACGCGAGGTTGGCGCTGTTGGCTTGCGGGTGCAGCAGCAGCCAGCCCAGTGCCAACGGCACCAGCATCCAGGTCTCCACCACCAACCCCGGCAGCGCTGCTACCGGCGCCTGCTTGCGGATCAGGCCATAGAAACCGAACGACAGCGCCAGCCCCAGCGACACCCAGGGCAGGCCACCGACCTGCCACACCTGTTGCGCCACCCCCGCTGCGGCCAACCCGACCGCTAGCCATTGCAGGCGGCGCAGGCGTTCGCCCAGCAGAAGCATGCCCAGCAGCACGTTGACCAGTGGGTTGATGTAGTAGCCCAGGCTGGCCTCAAGCATGCGCCCGTTGTTCACGGCCCACACGTAGGTCAGCCAGTTGCCTGCGATCAGTGCGCCGCTCAGGGCAAGGATCGCCAGGCGCCGCGGGTTGTCGCGCAGCTCGCGCCACCAGCCTGGGTGTTTCCATACCAGCAGCAGGAGCGAACCGAACAGTGCCGACCACAGTACCCGGTGGACGATGATCTCCACCGCCGGGACGCTCTGGATGGCTTTGAAGTAGAGGGGGAACAGCCCCCAGATGATGTAGGCGCTGAGGCCGAGGATGTACCCGCGCTGCGGGTTTGCGGCGTGCATGCAGATTCCTTGCTTTGGCAGCTGATATCGCGGCGCCTATTGTAGACAGCTGGCGCCTTGCAACTAGAACAATTTGAGTGGTGCTTCATCCAGCGCCGCCATCTGCTCGCGCAGGGCCAGGATCTGGTCGCCCCAGTAGCGCGGCTGGCCGAACCAGGGGAAGCTGCGCGGGAACGCGGGGTCGTCCCAGCGCCTTGCCAGCCAGGCGCTGTGATGCAACTGGCGCAGGGCGCGCAGCGGCTCGATCAGCGCCAGTTGGCGCGGGTCGAAATCGTGGAACTCGTTGTATCCGTCGATCAGTTCGGCCAACTGCGTCAGGCGCTCTTCGCGGCTGCCGGCCAGCATCATCCACAGGTCCTGCACTGCCGGCCCCATGCGGCAGTCGTCGAGATCGACGACGTGGTAGACGTCGTCGCGGTGCATCAGGTTGCCAGCGTGACAGTCGCCATGCAGGCGGATCGCCTCGAAGGGCGTGCGTTGGTAGATATCCTCGACCCGCTTGAGCAGGTCGCGGGCCACGGATTCGAACGCCGGCAGCAACTCGCGCGGGACGAAATCGCCGTCGAGCACGGTCTTGAGCGAGGCATGGCCAAAGTTGTCCACAGCCAGTGTTTCGCGATGCTCGAAGGGGCGCGTGGCGCCGACGGCATGCAGGCGTCCGAGCAATTGCCCCAGGCGATACAACTGATCGAGGTTGCCAGGTTCGGGCGCATGGCCGCCGCGGCGGGGGAACAAGGTGAAGCGAAAGCCCTGGTGCTCGAACAGGCTGCGACCTTCATGCTGAAGCGGGGCGACAACCGGCACCTCGTGCTCGGCCAGTTCGAAGCTGAAGCTGTGTTCCTCGAGGATGGCTGCATCGCTCCAGCGCCCGGGGCGGTAGAACTTGGCGATCAGCGGTTGTTCACCTTCGATGCCCACCTGATAGACGCGGTTCTCATAACTGTTGAGCGCCAGCACCCGGGCATCGCTGAGAAAGTCCAGGCTTTCGACGGCGTCCAGGACCAGGTCGGGGGTGAGGGTATCGAAGGGGTGGGACATGGGAGCTCCGGCAGGGGAATGCATGCGCGGCATGGTAACGCATTCCATGGCGGCTTCAGGTGCCAAAGCTCCCAGCATTCCTGTGGGAGCGGGCTCGTCCCGCGATCGGGCGCGAAGCAGCCGTAAACCGGCCACTACAATGCTCCAGGCCCATCACGTCGCCTGCCAGGTAGCCGCTTCGGGTGATCGCGGTGCGAGCCCGCTCTAACGCATTGCGCTACACCGGCACCCCCAGCAGCACGAACGAAGGATGAAACTGCGCTCGCACCTTGCTGCCTGCCGCGACTGCCTGCTGCTGCAGCCATTGCGGTTCGGCAAAGGCGCACAGCGTCTGTCCGTTCTCCAGCGCCAGCCGCATTTCACTGCTGCCGCCTTCATTGGCCAGTACTTCTTCTACCTGGGCGTGCAGGCAATTGCTCTCGGCGTCCGGCTGATCACCGTCAGCCAGCACTTTCACCCATCCGGCCTTGAGCAGGGCCACCACCGTGCTTCCCAGGGCCAGCTCCAGCCGTTCGGTACTGTCCGGTGTGATCAGCGCATCGATTTCCAGCCCGCTGCCCAGTGCCAGGCTGACCCTGTCGTAACGCCCCTCGCGGCGCAGCCCGCTGATCTGCCCGCGCAACTGATTGCGAGCGCTGGTGCGCAGCATCAGGCGGCCGAGCAGGTCGAGGTCGCTGTGTTCTTCGGTGGATTCGAGGATTTCGCTCTGCAACGCCTGGATGCGCTGATACAGGCGCAATACTCGCGCGCCCTCCGTCGACAGCTTGGCACCGCCACCACCACGTCCGCCGGCACTGCGCTCGACCAACGGCTGCGCTGCGAGGTTGTTGAGCTCGTCGATGGCATCCCAGGCGCTCTTGTAACTGATCCCGGCCGCCTTGGCGGCGCGGGTGATCGAGCCTTGTTCAGCGATGTGCTGCAGCAGGGCGATGCGCTGCGGGCGACGGAAGATGTGCTGGGCAAGCAGGGCGGGCAGGGACATTGGGCAGGTTACCGGCGGTGTGATGCGGCGAAAGTGCCTTCGAGACCGAGTCTAGTCAACCCTGCCCAGGCCTGGGCGTGCGTGCCAGGCAATACACATCGACCCGGCGCGCCCCGGCCTTGCGCAGCAGGCTCGCCAGCGCTCGGGCAGTGGCACCGGTGGTCAGCACGTCGTCGACCAGGGCCACATGGCGCCCGTCGAGCGTGGCGTGCGGTGCGACGGTGAAGGCCTGGCGCAAGTTGCGCCAGCGCGCCTTGGCGTCGAGAGTCTGCTGCGCCGCGGTGTCCCGTGGGCGCAGCAGCACGCGCTCGTCGCAGGGGATGTGCAACTGGCTCGACAGCCAGCGTGCGAGCATGGCGGCCTGGTTGAAGCCGCGTTGGCGCAGTCGACGTGCAGCCAGTGGCACGGGCAACAGCTGGTCGGGTTTTGTCAGGCCCTCGTCATAGCGATGCTGCAGGGCCTGAGCCAGCAGATCTGCCAGCAGCCGCCCCAGCGGCCACTGGCTGCGGTGCTTGAAGCGGCTGATCGCAGCGTCCAGCGGATACCCGTAATGCCATGGCGCAATGACCCGTTCGAACGGCGGTGGCCTGCGGCTGCACTGGCCACAGGTCAACGCCCGCATCGCCAAGGGCAGCGCACAGCGCGTGCACTGTTCGTCGAGCCACGGCAACTCATGCTCGCAGGCCGGACACAAGGGATATGCCTGTTGCGCAGGCTCATCGCAAAGCAAACAGATCTGTTTAATATTTAGCCAGTTGTAAACCAGTGTTTTTATGTTTGGTTGACAGTGCATGGGCCTTCCCTGACTATGCGAGCTATCCGTGAAGCGCTGCGGGCTTTCCTGTCCCGGCGCCTGTCAGAGCCTAGATAAGGAAACGCCGATGAGCGCCAGCACAAATGCAACAACACGTCACGACTGGTCCCTGGCCGAGGTCAGGGCGCTGTTCGAGCAGCCGTTCAACGACCTGTTGTTCCAGGCGCAGACCGTGCATCGCGCGCACTTCGACCCGAACCGCGTGCAGGTCTCGACGCTGCTGTCGATCAAGACCGGTGCCTGCCCCGAAGACTGCAAATATTGTCCGCAGTCCGGCCACTACAACACCGGGCTGGAAAAACAGAAGTTGATGGAAGTGCAGAAGGTGCTGGAAGAGGCTGCCCGGGCCAAGGCCATCGGCTCGACTCGCTTCTGCATGGGCGCCGCCTGGAAGCACCCCTCCGCCAAGGACATGCCCTACGTGCTGGAGATGGTCAAAGGGGTCAAGGCCATGGGCCTGGAAACCTGCATGACCCTCGGCAAGCTCGATCAGGACCAGACCCAGGCACTCGCCCAGGCGGGTCTGGACTACTACAACCACAACCTCGATACCTCGCCGGACTTCTACACCAGCATCATCACCACCCGCACCTACAGCGAGCGCCTGCAGACCCTTGCCTACGTACGCGATGCCGGGATGAAGATCTGCTCCGGCGGCATTCTCGGCATGGGCGAGTCGCTGGACGACCGCGCAGGCCTGCTGATTCAGCTCGCCAACCTGCCCGAGCACCCGGAGTCGGTGCCGATCAACATGCTGGTGAAGGTTGCCGGTACGCCGCTGGCCAACGCAGAAGACGTCGATCCGTTCGATTTCATCCGCATGCTCGCGGTCGCGCGGATCCTCATGCCCAAGTCGCACGTGCGCCTGTCTGCTGGTCGAGAACAGATGAACGAGCAGATGCAGGCCCTGGCCTTCATGGCTGGCGCCAACTCGATCTTCTACGGCGAGAAACTGCTGACCACCGCCAACCCGCAGGCGGACAAGGACATGCAGCTGTTCGCGCGTCTGGGCATCAAGCCCGAAGAGCGTGAGGAGCACGCCGACGAAGTGCACCAGGCGGCCATCGAGCAGGCGCTGGTCGAGCAGCGCAGCAGCGAGATGTTCTACGACGCCGCTTCGGCCTGATCATGGCCTTCGATCTGGCGGCGCGCCTGGCCGAACGGCGCGCTGCGGACCTGTATCGGCGCCGACCCCTGTTGCAGAGCCCGCAAGGCCCGGAGGTGGTGGTCGACGGGCAGCGTCTGCTGGCGTTCTGCAGCAACGACTATCTCGGGTTGGCCAATCACCCGGAAGTGATCGCCGCCTGGCGTGCCGGTGCCGAGCGCTGGGGTGTCGGTGGCGGTGCCTCGCACCTGGTGGTCGGCCACAGTACTGCGCACCACGAGGTCGAAGAGGCCATCGCCGAGTTGACCGGACGCCCGCGTGCGCTGCTGTTCACCACCGGCTACATGGCCAACCTCGGCGCCATCACCGCGCTGGTGGGGCAGGGCGATACGGTGTTGCAGGATCGTCTCAACCATGCCTCGTTGCTCGACGGTGGGCTGCTCAGCGGCGCCCGCTTCAGCCGCTACCTGCACAACGATCCGGCGAGCCTGGCGAGTCGCCTGGATAAAGCGGTCGGTGACACGCTGGTGGTCACCGATGGTGTGTTCAGCATGGACGGTGATCTTGCCGACCTGCCCGCCCTGGCGACGGTGGCGCGTCCACATGGCGCCTGGCTGATGGTCGACGATGCCCATGGTTTCGGCACGCTGGGCGCCAATGGTGGCGGTATCGTCGAGCACTTCGGGTTGGGCATCGATCAGGTGCCGGTGCTGATCGGCACGCTCGGCAAGGCCTGCGGTACTGCCGGCGCCTTCGTCGCGGGCAGTGATGACCTGATCGAGGCGCTGGTGCAGTTCGCCCGTCCTTATATCTACACCACCAGTCAGCCGCCGGCACTGGCCTGTGCAACGCTGAAAAGCCTGCAACTGCTGCGTGATGAACGCTGGCGGCGCGAGCACCTTGGCGCGTTGATCCGCCAGTTCCGCCAGGGCGCGCAACAGATCGGCCTGGCGTTGATGGACAGCCCGACCGCGATCCAGCCGATCCTGGTCGGCGATGCGGCGCGGGCGTTGACGCTGTCGAAGATGCTGCGCGAGCGCGGTCTGCTGGTTACCGCGATCCGCCCGCCAACCGTACCTGTCGGCAGTGCGCGCCTGCGCGTAACCTTGAGCGCCGCGCACAGCGAGGCGCAGGTCCAGCTATTGTTGAATGCATTGGCCGAGTGTCATGCACAGCTGGAGTCCGCCGATGCGTAACCGACTGATCCTCTTGCCCGGCTGGGGGCTGGGCACCGCTTCACTGGAACCCCTGGCTGCCAGCCTGCGGGCGCAGGATCCACGCCTGCAGGTCGACCTGGCAGCGTTGCCGGAGCTGCCTGATGCTGACATCCAGGCCTGGGTCGATCACCTCGACCGCAAGCTGCCGACGGATGTCTGGCTGGGTGGCTGGTCGTTGGGCGGCATGCTTGCCAGCGCCTTGGCGCACAAGCGTGGCGACCATTGCTGTGGCCTGCTGACGCTGGCCAGCAATCCGAGTTTCGTGGCTCGCCACGACTGGCCCCACGGCATGGCCGAAGACACTTTCGGCACTTTCCTCGATGGTTGTCGCAGCCACACGCAGGTCACCCTCAAGCGATTTCGCACGCTGTGCAGCGAGGGGGCGCAGCAACCCCGCACCTTGCTGCGCCAGCTCGGCGTGGGTGTGCCGGACACCGATCCCTTGTACCTGGCCACCGGCCTGCAAGTGTTGGCCAAGCTGGATACCCGCCAGGCGCTCGAGCAGTACGGCGGCCCACAGTTGCACCTGTTCGCCGGCAGCGATGCTCTGGTGCCGGTGGATGCGGCCAAGGCGCTCAGCGAGCTGCTGCCGGATGTTGAAGTCGGCCTGGTCGAAGACAGTTCCCACGCGTTCCTGCTGGAGTACCCACAGGAGCTGGCGGCGGGTATCAAGAGTTTCTTGCATGAGAGTGGTGATGACTGATCTTTCCCGCCCGATCCTGCCCGGCGCCCTGCCGGACAAGCGCCAGGTGGCGGCCTCGTTCTCTCGCGCGGCGGCCAGCTATGACAGCGTCGCAGCCCTGCAGCGCGCGGTGGGTGACGCTTTGCTCGCGCGCTTGCCGGCGTCGATGGCGCCGACCCGCTGGCTCGACCTGGGCAGCGGCACAGGCCATTTCAGTCGCGCCCTGGCTGCGCGCTTCGAGGCTGCCCATGGCGTGGCAGTGGATATCGCCGAAGGCATGTTGAGCCATGCCCGCGAGCAGGGTGGGGCTCATCATCATGTGGCTGGTGATGCCGAGCGCCTGCCGCTGCGCGATGGTGCCTTCGACCTGGTGTTCTCCAGCCTGGCAGTGCAGTGGTGCGACCAGTTCTCCAGCGTGCTGGCCGAAGCCCGGCGCGTGTTGCGACCGGGCGGAGTGCTGGCGTTCAGCAGCCTGTGTGTCGGCACGCTGGAGGAGTTGCGTGCCAGCTGGCAGGCAGTGGATGGGCTGGTGCATGTCAATCGTTTCCGGCACTTCGAGGATTACCAGCGCCTGTGCGCCGACAGTGGCCTGACCCTGCTCGGGCTGGAGCGCCTGCCCCACGTACTGCACTACCCGGATGTGCGCAGCCTGACCCACGAACTCAAGGCGCTGGGTGCGCATAACCTGAATCCCGGGCGCCCGTCGGGCCTGACCGGGCGTGCACGCATGCAGGGGCTGCTGCAGGCCTATGAGCAGTTCCGTGACGACCAAGGTCTGCCTGCCACCTATCAGGTGGTCTATGGGGTGTTGCGCAAAGGCGAAGAGGAGTGACATGAGCCAGGCCTATTTCATCGCCGGTACCGACACCGATGTCGGCAAGACCACCATCGCCACCGGGCTGTTGCGTGCAGCACATAACCTTGGGCGCAGCACGCTGGCTGCCAAGCCTGTGGCGTCCGGATGCACGGTCAGCTCCAAGGGGCTGCGCAACAGTGATGCGCTGGCGCTGATCGACGAAAGCTCGATCAAGCTGCCCTATGAGCAGGTCAATCCCTTCGCCTTCGAACCGGCCATCGCCCCGCATGTGGCCGCGCGCGAAGCCGGCGTGGCACTGAGCGTGCCGACACTGCGTGACGCCATGCAGCAAATACTGGCGCACGGCGCCGACTTCACCCTGATCGAGGGGGCGGGTGGCTGGCGGGTGCCGTTGTCCGATCATGCCAACCTGTCCGACCTGGCGGTTGCCTTGAAGCTTCCGGTGATCCTGGTGGTGGGGGTGCGCCTGGGTTGCATCAACCATGCGCTGCTCAGTGCCGAGGCCATCGCCCGCGATGGGCTGCAACTGGCGGGCTGGGTGGCCAATATCGTCGATCCACGCACTGCGCGGCTTGAAGAAAACCTGGCAAGCCTCGCCGAGCGCCTGCCGGCACCATGCCTGGGGCGGGTGCCGTGGCTGAAGTCTGCCGGAGCCGAGGCGGTTGCCGGTTATCTGGACCTGGACTTGCTTGACTGACCGCTTGGTGAACATCCGGTTACGAAAAATGCCCTGATTCTATTAGCTGGCACTGGGCTATTAAGGATTTAAACGGGTAATTTTCCTTGCGGGCTGTTTTAATTGAGCCCTCTTCCCTCACCCAGTCTTGTGGAGTCCTGATATGGAAATCACCGGCAGCTCTGCTTTCTACGCAGGCCTCGGCGCCATCCAGAACGGGCAGAACCGCGTAGACCAGGCCGCCAGCCAGATCGCCAGCAATGGCGTCGAGCGCGCAGGCGCCAGCCAGTCCACCAGCTATCAGGCCGAGCGCCTGCGGGGTGTAGACCGCAGCCAACAGCAAGACTTGGCCACCAGTACCGTGCAGCTCGCCCTGGGCAAGCACGAAGTCGAACTGGGCGTGAAAGTCGCCAAGGCCTCCGACGAAATGCTCGGTCGGTTCATCGATACCTACGCCTGACTGCATAACCGTCGGCCAAGTACCTGTGGGAGCGGGTTTACCCGCGAATCAACCAAGCCACGCAAGTGTGCCTGGTTTGTTCGCGGGTAAACCCGCTCCCACAGGCGCATTGGGCCGATGAATCAACCGCTGGCAGAAACGCCATCGTTCGCGACCGAATTGGCACTATCGTCCCTTCTTGACATTGCCCTGAGCTAAACGTAAGTTTCAAACAACTGTTTGACCGAAAGCCACCAAGAGCTGGTCGGTACCCGCGGTCTCCCCAACGAACTCAGCCCAGAGGTTCATCGCCATGCCTGAATACAAAGCCCCCTTGCGTGATATTCGCTTCGTCCGTGACGAGCTGCTCGGCTATGAAGCGCACTATCAGAGCCTGCCGGGTTGCCAGGATGCTACACCGGACATGGTCGATGCGATCCTCGAGGAAGGTGCCAAGTTCTGTGAGCAGGTGCTGGCCCCGCTGAACCGTGTCGGCGACCTGGAAGGCTGCACCTGGAGCGAGTCGGGCGTGAAGACCCCGACCGGCTTCAAGGAAGCCTACAAGCAGTTCGTCGAAGGCGGCTGGCCGAGCCTGGCCCATGACGTAGAGCACGGCGGCCAAGGCCTGCCAGAGTCGCTGGGCCTGACCCTGAGCGAGATGGTCGGCGAGTCGAACTGGTCCTGGGGCATGTACCCAGGCCTGTCCCACGGCGCGATGAACACCATCTCCGAGCACGGGACCCCCGAGCAACAGGAAACCTACCTGACCAAGCTGGTGTCCGGCGAATGGACCGGCACCATGTGCCTGACCGAGCCGCACTGCGGCACCGACCTGGGCATGCTGCGCACCAAGGCCGAGCCGCAGGCCGACGGCAGCTACAAGGTATCCGGCACCAAGATCTTCATCTCGGCCGGTGAGCACGACATGGCCGATAACATCGTCCACATCGTGCTGGCGCGCCTGCCCGATGCCCCGGCCGGCACCAAGGGCATCTCGCTGTTCATCGTGCCCAAGTTCCTGCCGAACGCCGAAGGCGGTGTAGGCGAGCGCAACGGCGTGAGCTGCGGCTCCCTCGAGCACAAGATGGGCATCCACGGTAACGCCACCTGCGTGATGAACTTCGACGCGGCCACCGGCTACCTGATCGGCCCGGCCAACAAGGGCCTGAACTGCATGTTCACCTTCATGAACACCGCGCGCCTGGGGACAGCACTGCAAGGCCTGGCTCACGCCGAAGTGGCCTTCCAGGGTGGCCTGAAATATGCCCGCGATCGTCTGCAGATGCGCTCCCTGACCGGCCCGAAAGCACCGGACAAGGCCGCTGACCCGATCATCGTCCACCCGGACGTGCGCCGCATGCTGCTGACCATGAAAGCCTTTGCCGAAGGCAACCGCGCAATGGTCTACTTCACCGCCAAGCAGGTGGACATCGTCAAGTACAGCCAGGACGAGGAAGAGCGCAAGAAGGCCGATGCACTGCTGGCCTTCCTGACCCCGATCGCCAAGGCATTCATGACCGAAGTCGGTTTCGAGGCCGCAAACCATGGCGTGCAGATCTACGGTGGCCACGGTTTCATTGCCGAGTGGGGCATGGAGCAGAACGTGCGCGACAGCCGCATCTCGATGCTGTACGAAGGCACCACCGGCATCCAGGCTCTCGACCTGTTGGGCCGCAAGGTGCTGATGACCCAGGGCGAGGCGCTCAAGGGCTTCACCAAGATCGTCCACAAGTTCTGCCAAGGTCAGGAAGGCAACGAAGCCACCAAGGAATTCGTCGAGCCGCTGGCTGCGCTGAACAAGGAGTGGGGCGAGCTGACCATGAAGATCGGCATGGCCGCCATGAAAGACCGTGAGGAAGTCGGTGCAGCGTCCGTGGACTACCTGATGTACTCCGGCTACGCGTGCCTGGCCTACTTCTGGGCCGACATCGCCCGCCTGGCTGCCGAGAAGCTGGCGGCCGGCACCGCTGAAGAGGCGTTCTACACTGCCAAGCTGCAGACCGCGCGCTTCTACTTCCAGCGCATCCTGCCGCGTACTCGCACGCACGTGGCGGCCATCCTGTCGGGTGCCAACAACCTGATGGCGATGAAAGAAGAAGACTTCGGTCTGTCGATCTGACGCCCGACGCTGTACGGAAAAACGCCTGCCATTATCGGCAGGCGTTTTTTTTTGCCTGCTCTCGTTGCATCCGGTAACGAGAAAACCTCAAGACTCGCCCCCCGCGTGCCGTTAAACCCTTCGTTGTATTCATCTATTCATGTGCGCTGCCGATGAAGTAAGGGCACAATGCTATTATTGATCTGCCGGGTCGGAGATTACCCTTGTTTCGTCTATCCGCTGTTCGCGCCAGCCACTTTCTGCCTTCGATCCTGCTGCTGGTGTCGGGGCTTGCGGCGGCGTATGTCAGGGACCTGAGCGTGTTCTTCACGTCCCTGTTCAACGTATTACCTACCCTGGTGCTGCTGCTCGGCGGTGCCTACTGCGCGGTGTACCGCCGCCAGCGTGAACTGTTCCTGATGGTCACGGTGTACATCGCCTACTTCTTGCTCGATACCCAGACCGATTACTACCGCGATCATGGCAAGGTCCGCGAAGACGCTGCAGTGGTGTTCCACCTCGTGTGCCTGCTGCTGCCAGCACTGTTCGGCCTGTTCGGCGCCTGGCAGGAACGCACCCACCTGGCCCAGGACATGCTTGCCCGCTTCGCCGTGCTGTTCGCGGTTGGCAGCGTGACCCTGGCACTGGAGCAGAGTTATCCACAGACGTTGCTGACGTGGCTGGCAGAGATCCGCTGGCCGTCGCTGCATGGGCAGTGGATGAGCCTGATCCAGTTGGCCTACCCGTTGTTCCTGGGCGTATTCATCCTGCTGGTGGTGCAGTACCTGCGCGAGCCCCGGCCGTTGCACGCCGCGCAGGTCACCGGCCTGGTGGGGATCTTCTGGATGCTGCCGCAGACGTTCATCCTGCCCTTCACCCTGAACATCATGTGCAGCCAGGTGATGCTGATGATCGCCGCAGCGGTTTCCCACGAGGCCTACCAGATGGCGTTTCGCGACGAACTGACCGGCCTTCCTGGCCGCCGCGCACTGAACGAACGCATGCAGCGCCTGGGCCGCAGTTATGTGATCGCCATGACCGACGTGGATCACTTCAAGAAATTCAATGACACCCATGGCCACGATGTCGGCGACCAAGTGTTGCGCCTGGTCGCCAGCCGCCTGTCGAAGGTGACCGGGGGCGGGCGCGCCTATCGCTATGGTGGTGAGGAATTCGCCCTGGTATTCGCCGGGCAGACCGCCGAAGAATGCCTGCCGCACCTGGAAGCGGTGCGCGAGATGATCGCCAACTACGCCATCCAGCTACGCGACCAGAACAGCCGCCCACAGGATGATTCCACCGGGCGTCAGCGCCGTGCAGGTTCGGCGGGCAACACGGTGTCGGTGACCATCAGTATCGGCGTCGCCGAGCGCCTACCGGAGCACCGCAACCCGGAAGAAGTGCTCAAATCCGCTGACCAGGCGCTCTACAGCGCCAAGGCTGCGGGTCGTAACTGCGTCATGCAGCAGGGGCAAACTGCACGGCGCGGGGCAGTTCGCATGGCGTGACTATAGTTGACTATATGGTCGCGTGATGACCCTATGTCTCGTAAAAGTTGTTCGGTTACACTGCTTCCAACCCAGTGTGCGGCCCATGGCGGCCGCCCCCGACTCTGCTAGCGAGAGGTTGTCATGGCCGACTATAAAGCGCCCCTGCGCGATATGCGCTTCGTACTCAATGAAGTCTTCAAGGTTGCCGATCTCTGGTCCCAGTTGCCGGGGCTGGCTGAGGTTGTCGACGCCGAAACTGCCCTGGCCGTGCTGGAAGAGGCAGGCAAGGTCACCAGCAAGAGCATTGCGCCCCTGAGCCGCGCCGCTGATGAAGAAGGCTGCCACTGGGACAATGGCGCGGTCCGCACCCCGGCCGGGTTCATCGAGGCTTACCAGACCTACGCCGAAGGCGGCTGGGTCGGTGTCGGCGGGGATCCGCTGTTTGGTGGCATGGGCATGCCCAAGGCCATCTCGGCCCAGGTCGAGGAAATGGTCAACGCCTCTAGCCTGTCGTTCGGGCTGTATCCCATGCTCACCGCAGGTGCCTGCCTGTCGATCAACGCCCACGCCAGCCAAGCGTTGAAGGAAAAGTATCTGCCGAACATGTACGCCGGCGTCTGGGCCGGCTCCATGTGCCTGACCGAACCCCATGCCGGCACCGACCTGGGCATCATCCGCACCAAGGCCGAGCCGCAGGCCGACGGCAGCTACAAGGTCAGCGGCACCAAGATCTTCATCACCGGTGGCGAGCACGACCTGACCGAAAACATCATCCACCTCGTGCTGGCCAAGCTGCCGGACGCGCCGGCTGGTCCGAAAGGCATCTCGCTGTTCCTGGTGCCCAAGTACCTGGTCAACGACGATGGCAGCCTGGGTGCGCGCAACCCGGCCACCTGTGGCTCGATCGAACACAAGATGGGCATCCAGGCTTCGGCCACCTGCGTGATGAACTTCGACGAGGCAATCGGCTATATCGTCGGTGAGCCGAACAAAGGCCTGGCGGCGATGTTCACCATGATGAACTACGAGCGCCTGGGTGTCGGTATCCAAGGCCTGGCGTCGGCCGAGCGCTCTTACCAGAATGCCGTCGAATACGCCCGCGACCGCTTGCAGAGCCGCGCACCGACGGGCCCGCAAGCCAAGGACAAGGTCGCCGACCCGATCATCGTCCACCCCGACGTGCGCCGCATGCTGCTCACCATGAAAGCGCTGATCGAAGGCGGTCGGGCGTTTTCCACCTATGTCGCCATGCAACTGGACAGCGCCAAGTTCAGCGAAGACGCCGCTACGCGCAAACGCAGCGAGGAACTGGTGGCCTTGCTGACGCCGGTGGCCAAGGCCTTCCTCACCGACCTCGGCCTGGAGTGCACCGTACATGGCCAGCAAGTGTTCGGTGGACACGGCTACATTCGCGAATGGGGCCAGGAGCAGTTGGTGCGCGATGTGCGCATCACGCAGATCTACGAGGGCACCAACGGCATCCAGGCCCTGGACCTGATGGGGCGCAAGGTGGTGGCCAGCGGCGGCGCGTACTACCGTCTGTTCGCTGACGAGATCCGTCAGTTCCTCGGCGCTGCCGACGACGAGTTCACGCGGCCGCTGGGTGCTGCGCTGGATCAGCTCGACGGCTTGACCGAGTGGGTGCTGGAGCAGGCGAAAGGCAACCCCAACGAAATTGGTGCCGCCTCGGTCGAGTACCTGCATGCGTTCGGCTACGTGGCCTATGGCTACATGTGGGCATTGATGGCCCGTGCTGCGCAGGTAGGCGAGGGCGACGAGGCCTTCTATGGTGCGAAGCTAGGGACGGCGCGCTTCTACTTCGCCCGCCTGCTGCCAAGGCTGGATTCGTTGGTGGCTTCGGTAAAGGCGGGCAGCGAGTCATTGTACCTGCTGGACGCCGCGCAATTCTGATCGAGGAGTCGGGGTTTTCGAGTGCAAACGGGACGTTCTGAAAACCTCGGCCTTGTAAGCTTTTTCCTACATTACGTGGTGACTTTTCTCCTCTTTCCTAAGATTGGATCCACGGTTAATCTTTCTTACATGGACGGAGCGCAGGAAGCGCAAAGGACAGAACAGGGACACGTAGGATTTCCCGCTAGGATGGTGGGACGATAAGGATGTCAGGGAAACAGTCTGGAGAACCCCGCCTCGGCGGGGTTTTCTTTGTCTGGCGTTTTTATGCGCCGCGCCCATCCAGTGTCTGCACGCCAGCCTGGCGGGCATCGCTCTCCTCCTCAAGCAGGGTGCGCAGCAACTCCACCGATGCCTGCTGGCGCTGGGCATCGCGAAACACCAGGCCCACCTTCAGCGGCACCCGCGGCTCGCTCAGGGGTTTCCACAGCAGTGCCTGATCGTCTTCGGCCGCTTCCTTGGCCCGCCCCGGAAGGATGGTCGCCAGGGCGGTATTGGCCAGGCTGTCGAGAATCCCCCCCATGTTGTTCATCTCTGCCTGCACCTGCGGCCTGCGCCCGAGGTTGGCCAGTTGTGCCTTCCAGATCTGTCGGATCTGAAATTCCTCCCCCAGCATCAGCAGCGGCAGTTCGGCGGCTTGTCTGATCGAGACCTTCTTGAAGTCTTTCAGTGGATGCGTATTGGGGATGACAAGCTGCAGTTCATCTTCGTACAACAACAGCCCGTGCAGCCCAGGCTGACGTGGCGGCAGGTAGCTGATGCCGATATCCAGGCTGCCGTTGAGTAGCCGCCGCTCGATTTCCAGCCCCGACAGTTCGTAGATCTGTACGACCAGGTGTGGCTGGGCCTTGCGCAGTTTCTCCAGCAGCCGCGGCACCAGGCTCGGGCGTACGGTCTGCAGCACACCGATGGCCAAGGTGCGCAAGGACTGGCCCTTGAACCCCTGCATGGCTTCCTGGGCGCGCTGCAGCCCGTCGAGCAGGGGCAATGCGTGGTTGTAGAGGGTGTGCGCGGCGAGTGTCGGCAGCAGGCGTTTGTTGCTGCGCTCGAACAGGTTCAGGTCAAGGCTGTGCTCAAGCTGGCGGATCTGTTGCGACAGTGCCGGTTGCGACAGTGACAGACGCTCAGCAGCCCGCCCCACATGGCCTTCTTCATAGACCGCGACGAAATAACGCAGTTGGCGAAAATCCATAAGAAATACTTATCGAAAAAGCTGAAAAATCGAAATGGCCGCGAAGCGCCGGTACGCCTAGTCTATCGCCGTATTCCGGAGGGCTGAAGCGATCCGCCCGGTTCATTGTTGCCCCGGATGAGAAACACTTTTGATAGGCAAGGCAAAATATCCGACCTCAGGCGAAGACCGGGGCGCCTTGCCGTCCCCGTGATTGCCTTGGAGTCATCATGAACCTGTTCAAGCTGCGTCGTTCGGCTGCGGCCGTTGCCGGGCCCGTGCAGAGTCCGACGCATGAGGCGCAGCCCTCGCCGTTGTCCCGCGAGTGGCTGATGCCTGGCCGCGAGCGCGCACCTCAGGTGTTCGTGCGGGGTCAGGGTTCGTGGTTGTGGGACGACCAGGGGCATGCGTACCTGGACTTCACCCAGGGCTGCGCGGTCAACAGCCTCGGGCACAGCCCTGAAGCGCTGGCCAGAGCCCTCGGCAGCCAGGCCCAGGCCCTGATCAATCCGGGCGCGGGCTTTCACAGCTCGGCGCTGCTGGCGTTGGCCGGGCGCTTGTGCCAAAGCACCGGCAGCGACCAGGCGTACCTGCTCAACAGTGGCGCCGAGGCTTGCGAGGGCGCAATCAAGCTTGCGCGCAAATGGGGCCAGCTGCATCGCGGCGGCGCCTATCACATCATCACGGCCAGCCAGGCCTGCCATGGCCGCAGCCTTGGCGCGCTGTCGGCGTCCGACCCGCTGCCGTGCAACCGCTGCGAACCGGGATTGCCAGGCTTCAGCAAGGTGCCGTTCAACGACCTGGCTGCGCTGCATGCCGAGGTCGACTCGCGCACCGTGGCGATCATGCTCGAGCCGATCCAGGGCGAAGCCGGCGTGATTCCGGCGACACGTGAATACCTGCAGGGAGTCGAAAAGCTCTGCCGCGAGCTGGGCATCCTGTTGATTCTCGACGAAGTGCAGACCGGTATCGGCCGTTGTGGCGCGCTGCTGGCCGAACAGACCTACGGCGTGCGTGCCGACATCCTCACCTTGGGCAAGGGCCTGGGTGGTGGGGTGCCGCTGGCGGCCCTGCTGGCCCGCGGTACGGCCTGCTGCGCCGCGCCGGGCGAGCTCGAGGGCAGCCACCACGGCAACGCCCTGATGAGCGCGGCGGGCCTGGCGGTGCTGGATACCGTGCTGGCGCCGGGTTTTCTCGAGAAGGTGCATGACAGCGGCCGGCACCTGCGCGAGGGTCTTAGCCGTCTGGCGGGGCGCTACGGGCAGGGCGAGGTGCGGGGCCAAGGGTTGTTATGGGCGTTGCAGTTGCGTGAAGCCCTGGCCCAGGAACTGGTCGAGGCCGCACTGCACGAAGGCCTGCTGCTCAATGCCCCGCAAGCGGATGTGGTGCGCTTCTCGCCGGCGCTGACCGTTAGCCGGGGCAATATCGACGAAATGTTGCAGCGGTTATCCCGGGCCTTCGCCCGCTTGCATTCCCACCCACAGGTTCGCCGCGAAGCGACGGCCTGACCACCGAATTTCAACGAACCGTCTCGCGTTCCTGCGCATCGCCCTTGGCCAGCTGTATTTGGCCCGGGGCGTTTTTTTTCAGGCGTGATATCAGTGTGGAACCTCCAGCGAAGCGCACTAGTCTGTGTTGAGAACCATCCCAGGAGAGCTTCACATGGACTTCATTCGTATCATCATCGCTATTCTTCTGCCGCCTTTGGGCGTGTTCCTGCAGGTTGGCTTCGGCGGCGCGTTCTGGTTGAACATCCTGCTGACCCTGTTGGGCTACATTCCGGGGATCGTGCACGCGGTGTACATCATCGCCAAGCGCTAGCGCATGAGGGGGCCGGGCGCGGCCCCCTCAACCCGCCAACACCCGGCAATAAAACCGCCATTCCTCCTCCAGCGCATGGGCAAGGTTCTGTGCCTTGCGAAAACCATGACGCTCCTCAGGGTAGAAGTGCCCAACCGCTTCGATGCCATTGGCTCTCAGCGCCTCCAGCATGCTGCGGGTCTGTTCCGGCACTACCACCGCATCCAGCTCACCCTGGAAGAAGATCACTGGCGCCTTGATCCGCTCAGCATGCAGTAGCGGCGTGCGTTGCCGGTAGCGCTCGGCATCTTGCTGCGGGTCGCCGATCAGCCAGTCCAGGTAATCGCCTTCGAACTTGTGAGTCGCCTTGCCCAACGCGATGGGATCACTGACGCCATAGAGGCTGGCGCCCGCGCGGAATACGTCGTGGAAGGCCAGGGCACACAGGGTGGTGTAGCCGCCGGCACTGCCGCCGCGAATGAACGCCTTGTCCGCGTCTATCAAGCCTTGCCCGGCGAGGAAGGCAACGGCGGCGCAGGCGTCCTGCACGTCGATTTCGCCCCAGCGCAGGTGCAATGCCTGGCGATAGGCGCGGCCATAGCCGCTGCTGCCGCGATAGTTGAGGTCGGCGACGGCGAAACCACGCTGGGTCCAGTACTGGATGCGTGCGTCGAGTACCGGGTAGCAGGCCGAGGTCGGGCCTCCGTGGATGAACACCACCAGCGGGGGTGTGTGCTGGCTGTCCATGGCTGGGTAGAAGAATCCATGGGCCAGGGCGTCGCCACTCGGGTAGCGGATGGGCTGTGGATAACTGATGCGCTCGGCTGGCAGTACCTCGCCGCCACCTGCCAGGACCCGCCTGCGCTGGCCGTCGCGTGCGATGGCGAGGATTGCCGGTGGGCGCGTGGGTGAGGCGGCGATGGCATAGAGGTGCTGTGCGTCCATCGCCAGGCTGCGAAACCGCGTGTAGTCCTCGGCGAACACTTGCAGGTCTTGGTCTTCGCTGCGAATCGCCAGCTTGCCGAAGCCGTTGTCGAACCAGGTCGCGAGATAGCCTTGCGGGCCCAGGGGCAGCCAGGTGCAGGCGCCCAGTTGCCACGGCGCAGCAGCGTGGTCGGCAGCTTCGGCAGGGATAGCCTGCCAGCCGCCGTCGAACTCGCCCCAGGGCTGCCAGAAGCCGTTGCGGTCGGACAGGCAATACAGCCTGCCGTCAGTGTCGAAGCGAGGCTGTTGCAGGGACTCGTCCTGGCCGGCCACGCAGTGCGTCGGCCCCCAGTGTCCGTCGGCTTGCCGCGCGCGACTCATCAGGCGGGTGAGGGTCCAAGGCTGCGCCGGGCGATCCCATTCGATCCACGCCAGGCGCTGACCGTCGGGGCTCAGAACAGGGGAGGCGTAGAAGTCGGCACCTTCGGCCAGTACTTGGCGCATGCCTGCGGCCAGCCTCACCAAGCGGTGCTCGACGCATTCGCCATGCCGCTCCTCGACCGCCAGCACCTGGCCGTCATGCCATTGCAGGTCGCCATAGCGGCATTCTGAGGCTGCTGTCAGTGCTTGGGGGGGCGAGCCGTCCAGCGCCTGGCTGTAGACCTGCTGGTCCTTCTCGTTGACGAAGACCACCGTCTGCGGGGCCAGGCAGAAACTGCCGCCGCCGTATTCATACACTCGGCTGCGCGCGCTGAAACCGTCCGGTGTCAGGCAGTGGGCCTGCTGCTGGCGCCAGTGCCAGATACGGCAGGCGCCATCGGCGGGGCGGAATTCGTTCCAGAACAGCCCCTGCTCGCCGACCTTGAGTTCGGCGAAGTCGGTGCCGGCGGCCACCGCCTGGGTGGCGCTGAACTCAGCCGCGGGCGATGACACGGGAGTTGCGCTCATTGCGGAAGGTCATCTGTTCGATGTTCATCTGAGCGGTCTGCGCCTCCTCGCGGGCCTTGAGAATGATGCCGTGATCCGGCGACTTGGCGCACACCGGGTCGGCCTTGCTGGCATCGCCAGTGAGCATGAAGGCCTGACAGCGGCAACCGCCAAAGTCCTTTTCCTTTTCGTCGCACGAACGGCAGGGTTCGGGCATCCAGTCGTAACCGCGAAAGCGGTTGAAGCCGAACGAGTCGTACCAGATATGCCGCAGGTCGTGGTCGCGCACGTTGGGAAACTGCACCGGCAACTGACGCGCGCCATGACAGGGCAGGGCGGTGCCGTCGGGGGTGATGGTCAGGAACAGGCTGCCCCAGCCGTTCATGCAGGCCTTGGGGCGTTCTTCATAGTAGTCGGGGGTGACGAAGATCAGTTTGCACGGGTTGCCGTCGGCTTTCAGCCGTTCACGGTACTGGTTGGTGATGCGCTCGGCGCGTTCGAGCTGCTCTTTGGTCGGCAGCAAGCCCAGGCGATTGAGGTGCGCCCAGCCGTAGAACTGACAGGTGGCAAGTTCGACGAAGTCGGCTTCGAGGGCGATGCACAGCTCGATGATGCGGTCGATCCGGTCGATGTTGTGCCGGTGGGTGACGAAGTTCAGTACCATCGGATAACCGTGGGCCTTCACCGCGCGCGCCATTTCCAGCTTCTGCGCAAAGGCCTTCTTCGAGCCGGCCAGCAGGTTGTTCACCTGTTCGTCGCTGGCCTGGAAGCTGATCTGGATATGGTCCAGACCGGCCTGCTTGAACGCGGCGATCTTCTGCTCGGTGAGGCCGATGCCGGAGGTGATCAGGTTGGTGTAGTAGCCCAGGCGCCGGGCCTCGCCGATCAGCTCGGCGAGGTCCTGGCGCACCAGTGGCTCGCCGCCGGAAAAGCCGATCTGCGCCGCGCCCATTTCACGGGCCTGTGCCATCACCTCGAACCACTGTTCGGTACTCAGCTCCTTGCCCTGGGCGGCGAAGTCCAACGGGTTGGAGCAGTACGGGCACTGCAGCGGGCAGCGATAGGTCAGCTCCGCCAGCAGCCACAACGGCAGGCCGACCGGCACCTCAGGCGAGGGTGATCCAGTGTTCGGCACGGGCCACCTCCATGAACTGCTCGATGTCCTCGGCCACTTCCGGGATACCGGGGAATTGCTTTTCGAGCTCAGCGATGATCGCCGCGACATCGCGTTGGCCATCGACCAGCCCACCGATCAGGCCGGCACTGTCGTTGAGCTTGATCATGCCTTCGGGGTACAGCAGCACGTGGCCCTTCTGCGCGGGTTCGTACTGGAAGCGGTAGCCGGTGCGCCAGTTCGGCACCAGTGTGCGGTCGAGACTCATAGTGCGATCCCCTTGTGCCAGACCCGTTCGCTTGTGACGCTGTGATAGGGCGGGCGGTTCAGTTCATAGGCCATGCTCATGGCATCGAGCATGCTCCAGAGGATATCCAGCTTGAACTGCAGGATTTCCAGCATACGCTCCTGCCCTTCGCGCGTGGTGTAGTGCTGCAGGGTAATCGCCAGGCCATGCTCTACATCGCGTCGGGCCTGGCCCAGGCGGGTGCGGAAGTACTCGTAGCCGGCCGGATCGATCCAGGGATAGTGCTGCGGCCAGCTGTCCAGGCGCGACTGGTGGATCTGCGGGGCGAACAGCTCGGTCAGCGAGCTGCTGGCCGCTTCTTGCCAGGATGCACGGCGGGCGAAGTTGACATAGGCGTCGACGGCGAAGCGCACGCCGGGCAGCACCAGTTCCTGCGAACGCAGTTGCTCCGGGTCCAGGCCCACCGCCTGGCCGAGGCGCAGCCAGGCTTCGATGCCGCCGTCCTCGCCGGGGGCGCCGTCGTGGTCGAGCAGGCGCTGGATCCACTCGCGGCGTACTTCGCGGTCCGGGCAATTGGCCAGGATCGCGGCATCCTTCATGGGGATGTTCACCTGGTAGTAGAAGCGGTTGGCCACCCAGCCCTGGATCTGCTCGCGCGTGGCGCGGCCCTGGTACATCGCCACGTGGTAGGGGTGATGGATGTGGTAGTAGGCGCCCTTGGCGCGCAGGGCCTGCTCGAACTCGGCAGGGGACATCGGCAGTGCGTCGCTCATCAGGCCTCCTTACAACTCGATGCTCATGCCATCGTAGGCGACTTCCACGCCACGGCGCTGGACTTCGGCGCGCTCCGGGGAGTCCTCGTCGAGAATCGGGTTGGTGTTGTTGATGTGGATAAGCACCTTGCGCTGGCGTGGGAAGGCATCGAGCACCTCCAGCATGCCACCGGGGCCGTTCTGGGCCAGGTGGCCCATTTCGCGGCCGGTGCGGGTGCCGACACCGCGGCGCTGCATTTCATCGTCTTCCCACAGGGTGCCGTCGACCAGCAGGCAATCGGCGCCGTGCATCATCTCCAGCAGGTTGTCGTCGACCTGACCCAGCCCCGGCGCGTAGAACAGCTTGCCGCCAGTGCGCAGGTCCTCGACCAGCAGGCCAAGGTTGTCGCCTGGGTGCGGGTCGAAACGGTGCGGCGAGTAGGGTGGCGCCGCGCTGCGCAATGGGAAGGGCGTGAATTGCAGATCAGGGCAGGCGGGGATGACGAAGCTGCCTTGCAGCTCGATGCGATTCCACTGCAGGCCACCGTTCCAGTGGCTGAGCATGGTGAACAGCGGGAAGCCGGTGCTCAGGTCCTGGTGGACCATGTCGGTGCACCAGACCTGGTGCGGGCAGCCTTCGCGCAGGCTGAGCAGGCCGGTGGTGTGGTCGATCTGGCTGTCGAGCAGGACGATCGCGTCGATACCGGTGTCGCGCAGGGCACGTGCCGGCTGCATCGGTGCAAAGGCCTGGAGCTGGGCGCGGATGTCGGGCGAAGCGTTGCACAGGATCCAGTGCTCACCGTCGTCGGACAGGGCAATGGACGACTGGGTGCGTGCCGTTGCGCGCAGGCTGCCATCGCGAAAGCCCTTGCAGTTGACGCAGTTGCAGTTCCACTGGGGGAAACCGCCACCGGCGGCGGAACCGAGAATCTGGATGTACATGGCTACTGTCTTGCCCCTGGTCCATGAAACGAAAACGCCCCGGCGGGCCGAGGCGTTGCACTGCAGCGCTGCTTAGCGGCTGGCGAAGTACATGGTGACTTCGAAGCCGATGCGCAGGTCGGTGTAAGCGGGTTTGGTCCAGGTGGTCATGGTCGAACTCCTTCCGGATGGTGTGGGTGGATGTCAGCTATCTACTTTGGTGCCGCCTGAGTCAGGAGGTTCCATTGGCTGAGATTGCGCTATCTTACAAGAAAAATTTGTACCGAAAGGTTAATTCTTCGAAAAGCGCCCTTGCAGTACAGGTAACAATCCTCGCCTCAGACAGAGAGAATTTGCTCAATGCGCGCATCCGGTGCTTCGCTGGTGGCCAGGCATAGCCAGCCGTGCTCGGCGTCCAGAAGGCGTTTCACCAGATCGTCCAGTATTGGCTGGTCTGTCCTGAGAATAGACCTGCGCAGATGGGAAAGGTCTGTCGGCTCTGTAGCCAGATATGTCTGCCAGGCCCATTCGGCGACTTCCGCATTGGCCATCGCCGGCTCCTCGAACTGCGCGGCCAGGGCCCTTACGGCGGCGGGGTCGAACGTGACGCCGTCGGCCAACAGGCTGAGCAGGTGTTCGAGAATCTGGCCGGGCGTTGCCTGTGGCGATTGCACACCGAACAGCAGGCCGCCTTGGCCTTCTATCTGACGAAAGGCGCTGAACACGGCATAGCCCAGTTGCAGTTCGACCCGCAGGCGCTGGTAAACCGGCCCTTGCAGCGCTTGCGCCAGTACCCGACCTGCGCCTTCATCGTGTGCGGGAACCGGGCAGAACAGCAGCAGCGCATGCTCGCTGCCGCCCGTGGGGTGATGCAGCCAGCGTCGGGCCGGCAACGACCGGGAGGCCGGCGGTGGCGCCTCCGTCAACCCCGGTGCATGTGCCAATACCGCGCCGAGGGCCGCTTGCGCTGCGCCATCGAAGCCGATGGCGAGGCCGTGTCGAGGCGCGCTGGCCCAGATCTGCCCAAGCATTGTCAGCTCCAGTAGGCAGGCTGGCTGTGGCTGTATGGTTGCCTCGCGCAGGTGATCTGGCAGTGCCTCGAGCAGTGCCCTGATCGGGATGTGCGCTGGCTCGGCGGGCGCAGGTGTGTGCAGCAAGTGGGGTGCAGGTTGGCGTAGGTGTTCCAAGGCCAGGTCGAGGGTGCGGATTACCGCGCCAGGCATGCCCGCACAGCGCAGTTGCCAGTGTTCGCCAATGAGAGAGAAGTCCAGCTGCAGCGAGGCGCGGCGGGCGCGTTCGAGCAGTGGTTGCAGCGCTTGTGACAGCACTGCGTGAAAGCGCTCGCGCAGGGGTGAGGCGATACGCCAGCGTAGATACAGCGTTGCGAGGCCTCGCTCGACCGGCAGGATGTCGCTGACGGTCAGATCATCCGGCAGCGCTGCGCATCCAACCGGGAGGTCGGCGATCAGCAGGGGCTCATCGTGCGGTTGCTGCCATTGGCCCTGCTCACCGCTCGGCAGATCATCGAGCAGTGCCTTGAAGGCTTTCAGTGCCTGGGCATCCAGCGCTTCGAACGGCCGCTGGGCACTGTCCCGACGGGCGAGTTCAAGTGCGCTGGCTGCTTGCTTGCGACTGTGTTGAAGGCGCATGAACTCGTTGTTGAGCGCTGCGGCGTCCAGGCGCCGCAGCGCGCCGAACCAGCCGTGCAGCAGTGCGCGAACCTCGGCTGGCGGGGCGTCCGGCTGCAGTTGCAGGCGGATGTGCCAGAGCAACTGGCCGGCAAAGGCATACAGCGAATCGCTGTGAACCTCCTGGAGCCAGCCGCGTTGGCGCAGGGCATCGAGCCAGCCGCCTGGGCGGCTGTCGTTCAGGCAGGCCTGCAGCAGGTCCAGGGCCTGCTCGGCACCTGGCGGAAGGTGCTCGTGGGCGAACAGCAAGTCAAGGCCGCCTCTGGAGGCTTCGAGCTCGATCAAGGGGGTATCGAGCAAGGGGGCGGGAGGTGTTTGCGCTTGCATTTCGCCCGCCCTGAACAGGCTGCCGAACTGCCGGCCCAGTGCTTCGAGCTGCATCAGCGATTGCGGCCCGCACAGGCTCAGATGGATCTGCCCACCGCGATAGAAGCGAGCATGGAAGTCGCCCAGCGCGCGCTGGAAAGCCGGGTCCTGCAACGCCAGGCTGTACCGGTTGCCTGCGTGGAACCCGCTCAAGGGATGATGTGGCGATACGCATTGCAACAGCCTGAACTGGCGTTGCGCCTCGGCATTGCGCGACCAGGCGATGAACTCGGCATGGATCACTTCACGCTCGCGGTGCTGGCGCGCCAGGCTCAGGTCCGGTTCGGCGAGCATCTGGCACAGGCGCTCCAGCGCTGAGCCCAGGGCCGAGACGGGCACTTCGAAGAAGAAATCGGTGGTGCGTTCGCGGGTACTGGCATTGACCTGGCCGCCGAACGCCTGGACATGCCGCATCAGCCCGTCTTCCAGCGGGAAGCGCGCGGTGCCGAGGAACAGCAGGTGCTCGAGAAAGTGCGCTATGCCTGGCCACCTCACCGGAGCGTCATGACTGCCGGCATGGACCCTCAAGGCTGCGGCGGCGCGCTTGAGGCGCGGGGCGTGGCGCAGGGTCAGGCGCAGGCCGTTGGGCAGGGTGAGTGTGTTGATAGCGTCGGTCATGAAGCGATGCTAGCGCATTTACGGCGACCGGGCCGGTGCCATCTGCCACGGTGCCGATTTCGCCGGTGAACCCGCTTCTTTGCCGTCGGCTTCAATCCTGACCGCGGTGAAGATCCCGCCGCAGGTCCGCAAGATACGGAAACGCCTCACGCCCCTTCACCACCCGTTCGTGCTCAAGGTCGGCCAGCAATTGGCATTCCTCGCGTCCGGCCATGGCCAGCAGGCTGCCGTCCGGGCCGATGATGCTGCTCTGCCCGCAATACTGGATCTCAGCCTCAGCCCCGCAGTAGTTGGCGTATACCAGATAGCACTGGTTCTCCTGCGCCCGCGAGCGCACCGTCACCTGGCAGACGAAGTCGTAGGGCGTCATGTTCGCGGTCGGCACCAGGATCAGCTCGGCACCCTCAAGCGCCAGGCGCCGGGCGTTCTCGGGGAATTCGATGTCATAGCAGATCAGCAGCCCCAGCTTCCAGCCATCGAGCTCGACCACCGGAAAGTGGTTGGCGCCCGGGCTGAACATCGAGCGGTCCAGCTCACCGTACAGGTGGGTCTTGCGGTAGTTGCACAGGCTGCGGCCGTGGGCGTCGATCAGTTGCACGCTGTTGTGAATCGAGCCGTCCTCGGCCCGCTCCGGGTAGCCATAGACGATGGCGATGCGCTGCGCCTGGGCAATCTCCACCACCGCCATGGCCGACGGTCCGTCTTCGGGTTCGGCCAGGCGCTGCACCGCTTCGGCGCCGATGTTGTAGCCGCTGAGGTACATCTCCGGGCACACCAGCATTTGCGCACCACGTGCTGCGGCCAGTTGTGCCTGGTGCTGCAAGCGTTCTAGATTGCCGGGCACGTCCAGTGGCCTGGGCGCTCCCTGGAACAGGGCGATGCGCATGAGCGCCTCCTCGTCTCAGTCAGGCAGGGCGATAGGGCCGATCTCGTGGAACACGTCGCCCGGCCCGGGATTGTCCGCATGGGTCTTGCCGCCGAAGTGGTTCATGATACCCCACACCGCATTCAGCGACGTTTGCACCGCGCCTTCGACCCAGGCCGGGGTCCAGGACACGTCGTCGCCAGCAATGAAGATGCCGCGCTGCTCGGGGGGCAGGTCCTGTTGCATGAAGTGCGCGTACATGCGCTGGTTGTAGCGGTAGTGGCCTGGCAGCGCGCCTTTGAAGGCGCCGAGGAAGTAGGGGTCGGCTTCCCAGGAGATGGTGATCGGGTCGCCGATGATGTGCCCCGCGATGTCGGTTTTCGGGTAGATCTTCTTCAGCGCATCCAGGGCAAGCTGCACGCGTTTCTCGGTCGGATGCGGCAGCATTTTCAGCGCATCGCTCATCCATGCGTACGACAGGCAGATCACTCCCGGCTTGTCGTCGCCGTTGTCGAACAGATAGGTGCCACGGGTCAGGCGATCGGTGAGCGTCATGCTCAACAGGTCGCGGCCGGTCTGCGGATCCTTGTCCTTCCAGAACGGGCGATCGACCATGACGAAGGTCTTCGACGACTGCATGTAGCGGGTGCGGTCCAGGGCCATCCACATCTTCTGCGAGAACAGCGACTCTTCGCAGTCGATCTGGGTGGTCAGCAGCCAGCTCTGGCAGGTGGTGAGCACCGCGGCGTAGTGGCGGGTGTCGCCATAGTTGTCGGTAACCGCCAGGCGGCCATCGCTGGCACGGGCGATGCGCTTGACCCCGGCCCGCGGCGCGCCGCCGTGCAGCGAGCGAAGACTGGTGCCGGCCGGCCAGTGCGCAGTGCTGTCCGGCACATGTCGCCAGATGCCCTGCGGCACTTGCTCCACACCTCCGACCACCAGGTGCTGGTGATCGTCGCAGTTGGTCATGACCACGCGGAAGATTTCCAGCATCGAGTTGGGGAAGTCCGAATCCCAGCCGCCGGTGCCGAAACCGACCTGGCCGAACACTTCCCGGTGTTGGAAGCTCAGCTTGGCGAAGGCTTTGGAGGTGGCGACGAAATCGTAGAAGGTGCGGTCGTCCCACAGCGGCACCAGGGTATCCCACAGGGCCTTCAGGCGCGGCACGTCGCGCTCGCGGATGGCCTGCTGAATCTCGCCGAAGCGTGCGCCGTCCTCCAGTGCATCGGCCCAGGCTTCGGCCACCTCGTGGAACAGGGCCGGCAGGTCGGCGGCTTTCTCGGCGTAGTAGGTCTGGCCTTCGAGGTCGATCACCGTGCTGCCCGACGCCGGGGTCAGCGGGTTGGGGAAGGGTTTCGTTTCCAGGCCGAGCTTGTCGACATAGTGGTAGAACGCGGTGGACGATACCGGGAAGCGCATGCCGCCCAGTTCGGCGACGATACCGTCGGTGCCGTTGAAGGCTTGCGAGCGCAGGCGCCCGCCGAGCTTCGAGGCTTCGTAGACGACCGGCTTGAGGCCCAGCTTCATCAGCTCGTAGGCCGCCACCAGCCCAGCGATGCCGGCACCGACGATCGCCACTTCTTCGCCATGCCTTTGCGCGGGAATGCTGCCAAGGCCTGCGGGATGCTCGAGCCAGTCATCGAAGGCGAAAGGAAAATCAGGGCCGAAGATGGTGACCGGCGGCTTGCCGTCGACGGGGTGGCGGTTTTTCTTGTTCATCTGATGACCTTGCCAGAGCGGCTGCGCTGAGAGCGGAGCCTGAGTATAGGAAATGCGTGGCGGTCATTTTATGAAGCGTGGCGTTCGTAATTAAGAGCAATAGTGGCGTCGATATGCAGGCTGATATGTCGATATGACGATCAGGATTCGCATTATGACAAACGCCTATCCAGGCTGCCCGCGATCCACCTTGCTGCTGAGGATGATCGAGGTGGTGGTCTTTTCCACCCCTTCTAGGCTGCCAATCTGGTCGAGCAACTGGTCCAGCTGTTCCGGTGAGTCACTGAGCAGCCAGGCAACGTAGTCGAACTCGCCACTCACCGCGCACAGCTGCTGTACCTGCCCCATCGCCGACAGGCGGCGCACCACTTCGCGCCCTGATCGTGGTTGCACCGTGATGCCGACATAGGCCTGCAGACCACCCCCGACCAGGCGCTGGCCCAGGCGCACGCCGTAGCCGGTGATCACCTTGTGCTTCTCCAGGCGCGCCAGACGCGACGTGACGGTGGTGCGGGCGATGCCCAGCTGGCGTGCGAGGGTAGCGACGTTTTCGCGGGCGTTGATCTGCAGCAGGGCAATGAGCTGACGATCGATTTCGTCGAGGGCGATGGCGCGGGAGTCCGGCATGACAAATCTCTGCAATGGGTGCGCTAGCCTAGCCAGACCTGGGCTCGGGCGGCAAGATGAGCCGTTCGCACGATGATGGCAAAATGATTAAATCGATTTCACTTCTGTCCTTGAGCGGGTGCGTATTATGATGCGGCACTTGGTATTTGATAATCATTCTCGCTAAAGAATTGACGCCAGAAATCCCCTCTGCCTAGCTGTAGGTGCCACGTGTCCAGCCTGTTCAAGTTCGACGTCGATGCGGCGTTCTGTGTTTCCTTGCGCGATCGGCAGGACAGCCGCGAGCGCTTCATGCGGGAAGTGGGCAGCAGGATTGGCAATCCACTGGTCTTCCACCTCAGGGACAAGGACATCAACCCGATTCGGGGCCACTACGAGTCCCATCGCGCCTTGGCGCTGATGGCCCTGGAGCACGGCTGGCAGCGCATCCTGATTTTCGAGGACGATGCCAAGCCCTACGACTGGCGTGCCACGTCGATCAACTGGATCAACCGCTTCATCGCCACCCGGCCGTTCGAGAGCCTGCACCTGGGCTATACGATGGGCCGCACCTGGCTGACCTGGTTTCCATTCATCGCCCGTGGGCGGGTCAGTGCACCGCATGCCTACATCCTTTCCCAGGAAGGCTGTCGAGTGCTGGTTGCCGCGCCCTACGACGGCAGAACGCTGGACAGCCTGTTCAAGCGACGGATCAAGCAGCACTGCGTTTACCCGATGCTGTTCCGCCGCATCAGCACTGCCGCCTCCCAGGATGCGCGTGTCGCCCGGCATGAGGATGCGCAGTGGCAGCAGAACTGGGGGCGCCACCTGCGTTCGCCGCTGAAGTATTTCTGGAAAACCTTGTTACGCTGGGGCTTTTGATAGCGCAGGGGACACCGGCATTGACCTTCGAACATCTGCTGGAGTGCTGGCGACTGGAAGTCTCCAACAAAAAGAAGCCGGGGCGATTGGTCAGTTTGCTGAGTAACGTCCTGCGTCGGTCACGCAGGGATAACAAGCTGCGCTTCCTGTTTTCCTACCGTCTGGCTCAGTACCTGGACGGCAAAGGGGGGCTGGCCCGCCGGTATGCCCGCGGCATGCAGCAGCGACTCAATCTGAAGTATGCGCTGGACATCGACATCGGCGCGCAGATTGCGCCTGGGTTGCGTATCGCCCATCTGCCAGGCGTTGTCATCACTCGGCATGTACGGATCGGGCGCAATTTCTTCATCCGCCAGAACTGCACGATCGGTATCAAGACCTTGGGGCTGGAGCACTACGCGCTGGAGATCGGCGACAACGTCAGCCTGGGTGCCAACAGTTGCATCATCGCCGACCGCCTGCGCATCGGTGACAACGTGGTGATCGGTGCGATGTCACTGGTCACCCGCGACATTCCCGCCGACACGACGTTCTACAACCCACGGCAGGCGACGCTGCTGCAGCGCTGACGGTTGCCGTGAGGTTCAGCCGACCGACGCTGCAGGCGAACGATTGCCGCGACTGCCAGACAAAAGCACCATGACTGCCGCCAGCAGCAACACACAGGCATAGGCATTGGTGGTAACGACCAGCCCGACATGCTGGGTGGCGATGCCGGCGGCAACTGCCGGCAGGCTGAAGGCCAGGTAACTCAGCACATAAAATCCGGCCATCAGCCCGCCGCGTTCGTGAGCGTGGGCCAGCGGCACGACCGAGCGCAAGGCGCCGAGAAAACCGCCACCAAAGCCCAGGCCGGCGACTGCGGTGCCGAGGAAGAACAGCCAGGCCAGGCCGCAGTCGACGCCGATCAGGGTCAGCAGCAGGCCGGTGACCAGTGCCAGGCTGCCGCGGCGCAGGATCACTTGGGCCTCGCTGTTGCGCAGGACGAAGATGCCCAGCGCGCCGCAACTGGTGAGGAGAAAGACCAAGGTGCCGCCGACCAGCGGTGCCTGCAGCCCTGTGACCTGGCGCGCGAGCGTCGGCCCCAGTGACAGGTAGAAGCCCCCCAATGCCCAGAGACTCGCATTCAGCGGTGCGATCCGCCAGAAGGCCCGCCGGGCCTGCGGCGGAATCCGCACCCGTGGCCGCAGCGAGGCCCATGCACCGGGCTGACGGCTGATGCTTTCCGGCAGGCGCGCCAGCACCAACGCGAACAACGCAAAGATCCCCAACAGAACCAGGAACACCCGGTGCAGCGGTTCGCCGGAAAACTGCATCAACGCACTACTGCCCAAGGCGCCAAGGGCCAGGCCCAGCATCGGTGTCACGCTGTTGAGCAGCGGCCCGCGCTCACGGTCGAAATCCAGCAACGCGGCGCCCAGCACACTGGTGGCAAGCCCTGTGGCGCAGCCCTGCAGCAAGCGGGCGACGATCAACGCCTCGACCGATTCTGCACGCAGGAATACCGCCATGGCCAACACCTCCAGTGCCAAGGCGGCTGCTATCACTGGGCGCCGGCCGATGTGATCGGACAGCGAGCCGCACACCAGCAATGTCAGCAGCAAGCCGCCCGCGTAGATGCTGAAGACCACACTCAGCAAGGCCGGCGAGAAGCCCCAGGTTTCGCGGTAGAGGGCGTAGAGGGGTGTCGGCGCGCTGGCCGCAGCCGAAAAGGCGATCAGTATCGCCCCCAATAACCACAGGGAGGCAGCGCGAGACAGACCGTTGCGGCGTTCGCGCATGCTTTTGGGTAAGGTATCGCTCATGGTTGCTCTCGCAAAGGCTAAGAGTTAGCTTTTGCAGACGATGAACCTGTTTCGAGATAAAAGCAAACTCTTTGCGTTAAGGTGTATATGGCGATCAATCAGGGCGTGCGTCCAGGCGGGCGTAGTGCGAGGGTCCAGGCCTCGGTCCACAATGCGGTCAATCAGCTGCTGGAGGAGCGCGAGCGTGGCGAACTGACCGTGCCGCTGATCGCTGCCCGCGCCGGAGTAACGCCTTCGACCATCTATCGACGCTGGGGCGACCTCAACGAACTGCTGGGTGACGTTGCGCTGCAGCGCATCCGCCCGGACAGCGGCCCGACCGACACCGGCAGCCTGGCTGGAGATTTGCTCGCCTGGGGCATCCAGTACATGGAAGAGACGTCATCGGTACCCGGCCGCGCCGCGGTGCTCGACTTGCTGGCGGCAGGCGGCGGCTGCTCCGGACGCTGCCTGGAAATTGCCACGGCACAGTTTGGCGCGATTCTCGAACGCGCAGTGTCACGCGGTGAGCCGGTTCCGAGCAATGATCGCGTGGTCGATAGACTGATGGCCCCGCTGGTGTACCGGATTCTGTTTTCCGGTGAGCCGCTGGAAGCGGCGTATGTGGAGGCTCTGGTGGAGGTGACGCTGGAGGGGATTGGCGGCTGAGGGTTATTCGCCTGACGTGGCCGTCCAACCAAACGCAAAAAAGCCGCGCTGATGCGCGGCTTTATCGTATCTGGTAGGCCCACACGGACTCGAACCGTGGACCAAAGGATTATGAGTTGCTTGGCTAATCGATGTGCCTAGCGAAAGCACTCAAGGCTGGGCGTAGGTTACCATAGCTGGAGACCTCATAAAACATGGCGTTGAGCGTAGTTTAGAGTAACCTTCCTCAGCTAGCGACTGTACCGCTATTGTACTGATTCATGCATCAAACAGCATCAGGGTCGCGCCGATACCAAAGCATGTTCCCTGCGATGAAATTCATTATGCGCAGTGCATAATTGATCGTTAAATGCTATCCGCCTATTTAATATGTGCGAGTCGGGCGAGTTATAGTTAGGTCTTGATTTTTTCACCATTGCCTATCCAGCGCATTGAAAAAATTGCTAAGTAGATCAAGGTTAAGTAGAAGAAATACCTAACGGCTGATTGCAATATGTGGTCAATTTTTTTAAGAGAAACTACTGCTTCTAAAATTTCTCTTTCACACAGCTGTTGAATTGTTGGTGAGGAGTTGTCGGGCGCTTTGAGTATCAAACAATTGAAGATTTCTTGCTCTGAAGGCAGTGTGTCGTAAGTGGCAATAGTCGCAAAAACTATAAATATCATAGTTCCAACTATTAGTAATCGGTGAAACTTGTTGAGGGCAAGCTTAAGGTGTATATGCATACTATGTCCTTATATGGCTACATTTTTCCATTTGCTGGGGAATGTGAACTCAATATCGCTAGGCGTCTTTTTGTAATTTTGCTTGATTCTAGAGGGCTTCTGGCTCAGGTCGGGCCTTTTTACACGCAGATACTTGTCGACCTCACAAAAAAGATTTTGGCAGTCAATTAATTGAAGCTTCCGGTTCGCCAGAAATGGAAAGTTTAACCCAAGTCTAGTAAATTCGCGATCCTGTGATTCGGTCATCATTTGTATGATGTAACTGTCTGACTTGCCATCGCTATTAGTGAAGCATTTTTTTATGCCTCTTACAGCACCTGGGCCAGCGACTACGAATTGATCTTCAGAAGCTTCAGAAAATTTGCTGTAAGCGATATCTATCGCGTATTGGTACGCCAGAAAAGGGCCTATGGTAGGTATCTTGAGGAACTCTTCATAAATTTCCCTTAGATTCTTAAGGTCCCATATGCGTTTATGTAACTCACTTTTGAGCATGAGATTTAGCATCTGCATATTGTTCTCATGCTTAACAGCGCTGCCGTACTCTTTTTTACCCGAGGGCATAATGTATGCGGCTGAGTAGATTGGATCGCCTAGGTCTTTGATGGTGCTTAGCACTGCGCAGTAGGTATCGGGATCGAAGTCTCTATAGTCGATCGTTCCTATCCGGTGTTTCAGTGGAAGCCAAGTTTTTTGACTGTTAAATATTTTGAATAGAATTGTTTGAAAAAAAATATTCTCGGCGCACGTATCGGGTACGTTGGTGACTTCTTTTATTAGGTGCTGAGTGGTTCTGTCAAGGACTCGGTAGCAATTGGTAAATTTGTATTTGCTTATAATATCGTCTGGGGTGGTTTCGAATGGGATCCCGGTTGCTCTCGACCTGAAGGCAAGCTGACGATTATAAGCAAAAGACCAATATTCATCATACGCATCGCTCTTTTTCGCCAACTTATTCCCCTGAACTCTTTTGGTTGAGTTGGCTGGGGGCTTCACTGGTCTGAGGGAATATGTTCATGCCAGTGATATCATTGATGCCGGAGAATATATAATTGCGAAGCCCGAAGCCAAGAATGGCTATGAATATAGCGAAGACCACAGTCGAGTATCTGGTTATAATTTTGCTTTCAAGTGTGAGCATTTCTTTTTTTAATGATTCGATCTCGCTTTTAAGCTTTACAGGTGAAAATACCTCGCCAGACATATTTGATATCAGCTTGCTATCGAGTGATTTTGGCGGATTAGTACCCGATTTTCGGAATTCCGGGCTAGAGTCGCGATCGAGATTTGCAAACCAAATTAAAGCGAATGGATCACCACGCTCAATTGTAATATCAAGAGGTCCGGCATTGTAGACCGAGAATGTAAGTCTACCTTTCCATCCAGGGTCTACATGAAATCCTGAGACGTTTATCAGTCCCTTAAACTTGTATGAGGCTTTAAAGGAGATTAAGGCCATAGCATTTGCTGGGACTGAGATGATTTCACTTGTCAGCAGGAATGCAAATTGGCCTTTGGGTATTACGAACTGTGACTTCTCAGCAGTGAGCTTCTTCTTGACGCCAGTATCTTTGCTATTATCAGGGTCGCTTGGGGTTATATAAACCTCATCACCAATCGTCAGCGATATAGCAGCACAGTCTACTGAAATACCGTTAGTCGTCCCGTCCTCAGTGGTTACTAAACTTTCTAGGTTTTCCTTGAGTTTATCGCCGCTCCAAAACATACTAATATCCTGATTCGTAGTTACCCAGTCGGTTGAAGAATATGTTCTTTTTTTCAACCGGAAGTAAGCGGTTCGAGAAAAGGGCTTCTATATTTTCATTGGTAAGTGTGTAAAGGGCTGCGAGCGAAGTTCTGAAACCCATGCCTAGACATTCGGTCATGTTTTGCCTGAATGGAAACGGCTCAAGGTGATCTAGCGACTCCGCAGCCTTGCACAATTTACCCACATGAAAAGATATTTTCTTTGAGAAATCCAGTAGCGTGTTATCGAAAGCGCTGTTTTGTTCGCTGTCAATAATGTGGTTGGCTAAGTCACCTATGTTGTCCAGGCTCTTCTCGTAATCGCTAAGGGCGATATCATAGATTCTAGAGTTGAATATATTGGCAGACGAAAGTGTTATGATAAGGCAGTCAATTAAGGTTTTTTTAAAGTCTTCTGAGTCATTGTCGATGGCAGCTACGGTGAGCTTTGCACTGTATTTTGCTAGGTGCAAAGTCATATGGGTTATGCGCTGCTGAACAGGCAAAAGCCAAATGTCCTTATGGTACTTCTCATCATGTTGTAACTGCTTCCACTGAAGCTCTTCGAGTTGACTGAAAAGTGACATACCTGCTCCTCAGTTTGAAGTATGTTCACCATTCCTGTTCCAGGAATGGCGTTTTAATGGTTGCAGTATACAGGATCTTGAGGCTAGGGGCACCGTTCAGCGCTCTTTTGGCTGGCCAACGAGCCGAACCCCTAGCTGCCTGAGGCCGCGTACGGGGTGGCGCGCGCCAAGCGTTTTCTTGATAGGCTGCGGCCGATTGCTCTGAATGGCGGATGTGTACGCCATCATGCTCAAGGCTGCCACTTTTTAAAAAACGTCGCTTATTTCTCATGGGTATATTTACCCTGTAAGTATCCGAGACTCAGGTTAGCGCATGCTAAAGCTATGGTTTAACTAATTTTACCCAGGTTGGGGTTGGAGTGAGTGGTGTCGCTAACAGTCTAGGTTTGATTGTGATGGAGTATGTAAAATCTGATAGGTTAGTATTGCGAGTAGTCGTCTTTTTTGGGTGTGCAGTGTCAGCTGTGGCGGAATTTGCTTGGTTAAGTATATCTAGGGTTCAATGTTCGGCGGCAAGCGCTTAATGCTTGCTTTTGTTTTATAGCTTGTGTCTGCCCGATTGTGGTTGGCTTTTAACAGCCCAAAATATGAATTGCCCTGGGCTGCTAATTGCAGCGTGTTAATTGCCGATGATGTCAGGAAGATTAAGTGTGGATCTATAAGGGTTAAAGTATCCTGATAAGCAGGTTTTTATTATGTCGATTTGGATAAAAAGAGGAAGGGTTGGATAAGGTCTATCTCGCGGGTACATTTTTAGATATCTAGTATGGTCGGGAACTTAATCTTGATTTGTCGCGATCTTCTCAATGATTCCCGTAACACTTCTGAGTCAATTGAGCCCTGGCGGCGATCAAGTTCGTGTCGTCGGTAATACTTAGTAAAAAAGGATGGTGAGTTTCCCTTGGCCAGTATCCGCTATGACGATTTGAAATACGTAATTAGCGTCCTGCGTGCTTTTGGTCACTTAGCCTAAGCTTAGGCGCCTTGGCAACTGGAGTGCTTATCTTTGCTGTGCTTTACTTAAACTTCGAATTTCACCGGATAGCGCCGGTGCGCTTAAGTACTTTCCGAATTTATGGGTGTCTGTTTACTCTCGTCGCTGAGCGTGATTTGACCTTTCTTAGATGTGCGGTAAGGCGCGGCAGCGGTTGCCTTGACCAGCAAGACAGCATTGAGCGCCGTAGGCGCGAATACGCGTGAGTGAAGTTAGCTAAGCGACTTGTCGCTTAGCTAACTTCACCTGTCTTGCCCTGAATGTTCTTGTGGCTGAGGTAGGCATCGGTAGTGATCATCGGTAAGCAACATGTTTACTTTAATGGTCAGTTCTTAACTGAACGCCGAAACAACGGAAATGATCGGATGTTGAACGCTAGAGCAACTATTGTTCGGCTCAGCAACGGACCCAGATAGCTATGGAACGCCGCAGTTCATGGGAAGCAATCTTCTGGCATAGCGACGAAAAGCTTGATAGCCAAAGTCGATAGACCCTTCGTCATGTAAGGTCTTCCATATTCCTAACAAGGACCAACCACCTTCAACTGCTTGCGAAATTTCCCCGCGTAGCAGTATAAATTTAGCTAAGTTGGTGGTCGGATCTGAAGGCGGGTAGGTAGCGAGTACTCGTTCCGCGATCCGTATGGTAAGGGGGTTCATCTCAACCTCATGGATGACTACGACTCAGAGTTAGAGTCTAGATTTTCAGTTGTCAAAATTCGGGCTGGTGATGAGCCAGGGTTAGGTCTATTTATCTTTAGCTTCTTCAAATATTCCTTTCCTACCCGAGACCGATTTTCGTTGTTGACAGTTGAGCGTCCTAATTCCGGGGTGTCTGTCGAGGTATAGCGATGTGCGTTATCGTTGCACGTAGATTTTCCCGCAGGTGCTTGGTCCTTGAAGTTGTAGGTGCCATCTCTATATCGCTTGATGATTCCGTGAAACCACCGGACTGCTGTGGTTTTGATAGATCCTGCTTTAATCGCTGCCGACAGTTCGTTCAGCATGCGTTGTTGGTCAACGGGAGCAACCTGCTCCAGTGCCCTGAAAATTTGGCTTCTCGTTTCCGCTGAGACCAATGCCGTCAGCCGCAGCTGTGGACCAGCGGCTACCGGCACATCGCCGAGGGACGTAGTAGTTTTTTATTTTTTGGTTTTATTGTTTTGTTAGTATTTATATGTGCTTGTTTTTCCAGGTGCGGCTGCTCCGTCTGCGGTTTATCCATGTTCGAATTATTACAATATGGTGCAGCGTTAGCGTTCTCACAGGGTTCGTCAGAGATGTGCCATACCGTCTTTGCGAATCGGCCTCGGGAGTCATGGGTGCGCTCGATACTCAAGTAGCCTGCGTCCTCCAACTCCTTTAACCCACTCCTGGTTGCAGCTGTGCCAGTGCCGTTTTTCTTGGATAACGATTCCACTGTCAGGTATGGATAGCCTGGAGGTAACGATAGTAATTTCACCAATAGACCCAACGATTTCCAGCTCAGATTTGAGTCGCTTATTAAATCGTTAGGGATAATTGTGAAATGGCTTGACACTTTCCTTTTTATAACTAGAGATATAGACATCTTCGTCAGCCCTGCTCGAGAACCTTGGCTACATCTGCGGTTCTAAAGTAAATCCTTCTGCCAATTCTGACCTTGCAAGGAAGAAATTTTCTCGATACCTCATTGTCGCCACTCAGGCTGATTCTCAGGCCGTCCTTGCTTCTATGTAATACCTCTGCAAGCTGCTCAAGGGACAAAAGTGGAGCCCCAGAGAATAAGTCACGTATGTATTCTTCCGTGGTCATGTTAGGTGTCCTCCGCTTAATTTCGGATATCCTATGACACTTAACGCTATTTTTAAAAGGCTTTTTTCAAACTTTGCTTGACATTGCAGAAGTTTAGCTATAGTGCTTCGTGGTTATTTAGTTAAACTTTTCCCAGGGTTGTAATGTTTTAGCGGCTAAAATTCAGTTTCCGCTTGAGAGTCACGAAAAAATAGCTAGGACTTTAGCTAAACTGCCTTTGGAGGTTTAGCTAAACTTTTCTTTCTTTTTGACATGCTATCTAGCCGGGCAACTAAATCCTCTGAGCGTAAGTGCGTATATCTCTTCAACATTTGCATTGATTTATGGCCGCTGATGCTCGATACCTCTTGGTCGGAGAGGCCGCCCTCCACCAGGCGACTTACCGCCTCATGTCTCAAGTCGTGAAATCTGAAGTCGGCTAGCTGTAGCTTCTTGACCAGTAGCCCCCAGATTTTTGTGAACGCGTAGGGGCGACATTTCCCGTCCTTCCCAGGTTCACCAAAAAACACCAGGTTGCAGTCGCTAGGGCGAGCGGGATTCATCATCGCGGCTTTGAAAAGCGCAGTCGCTCGCTTGCTCAGTGGCACAGTTCGTTGACCATAATTTTTCGTGTCAACGAGTCTTACGATGCGGCGCTCTGTATCCACCTGAGGTCTGCGTAGCGACGCGATTTCAACTGAGCGCATACCAGTTTCCAGAGCGATGCCAACGATCCACCCAAGCATTGGATTGCTATGTCGATTCACCTCTGCGAACAGCCGCCGTTCCTCATCGGGCGAGAGCCTACGATTGCGACCCTCCCCCGGGCTTGGCTTGCGTATATTCAACACGGGGTTAAACGTCAGGCCCAGCCCCCACTCCTGGATCGCGACCGTGAAAACGTGGCTCAGTAGAGCCAGCTCCAGGCGAACGGTGTTGTTGCTTGTCGTGCCTGCGCGGCCTGGCTCGTTAAGGCGCTTGTCGCGATAGTTGGCAATGGTTTCAGCGGAAAGGGCTGCGAGAGAATACTTGCCCAGATGCTCCGTTAGCTTCTTGGCCTTGGAGATCTCACCGCGTTGAGTCGTAGGCTTCTTTGTAGGTGTAATGTCGGTCAGGTAGCGCTTGAGCTATTTCAAGCGTCATTCGCTCGGAGCCGCTGCGCTGGATGTACACACCGCGCACCATCTCGTCTTCGGTGCGTCGTGACCAATCCTCAGCGTCGCGTTTGGTGCGGAATGTTTTGGCGTTGGTTGGCCATCCGGTCTTACGGATAACGGCCTTCCAGGTGCCAGCAGGGGTTTTGACGATTGTAGCCTTCTGAAGGACTCCAAAGGCGTGCAAGCGAAGCCGCACTGTACCTAATTTGTACCTTTAGACCATAGGATTGTAGCTGAGGTGGTTCCACCAAAAACACGAAAGCCACGCAGTGCGCGGCTTTGAGTTTGGTGGGCCCACACGGACTCGAACCGTGGACCAAAGGATTATGAGTCCTCTGCTCTAACCAACTGAGCTATAGGCCCCAGAGGTCGGCCGGATTATAACGAGGGTTTGCTAAGGGTGCCATCTGAAAGATCCGATAGTGCTATACGAAGAAAGGTGGCGGCGAACTCGTCGGCGGGCAGGGGCAGGCTGACGATGTAGCCCTGGATCTGTTCGCACCCTTCGGCGGCCAGGAAGCGTTGTTGGGCCTGGTTCTCCACGCCTTCGGCGATGATGGTCAACTGCATGCTGCGGCCCAGGGCAATGATGGCGCGGGCGATGGCGGCGTCGTGGGGATCGTCGGGCAGGCCGCGGATGAACGACTGGTCGATCTTGAGGATATCCAGCGGCAGGCGCTTCAGGTAGCTCAGCGAGGAGTAGCCGGTGCCGAAGTCGTCGATCGCCAGTTGCACACCCAGGTGCTTGAGCTGATGCAGGATGGCCAGGGCTTCCTCGGCCTGGCTCATGATGAAGTTCTCGGTGATTTCCAGCTGCAGGTCGCCGGCCTTGAGGTGGAAGGTCTTGAGCAGGTGTTCGATACGTCGGGTCAGGCTGGGCTGGCGTAATTGAGCGCCCGCGAGGTTGATCGACAGTGGGCCGAATGCTTGGTACGTGCGCTTCCAGGTGTGCATCTGCCGGCAGGCCTGCTCCAGCACCCAGTCGCCGAGCTGGAGGATGCTGCCGTTCTCTTCGGCCAGGTGGATGAACTGCTCCGGTGGTACTTCGCCGAAGGTCGGGTGGTTCCAGCGGATCAGCGCCTCGGCACCGACCAAACCCTGGGTCTTGAGGCTGAACTTGGGTTGGTAGTACAGGCTCAGTTCGTTGCGTTCGATGGCGCGGCGTAGCTCATGCTCGAGGAAAATACGTTCGCTGGCTTGGGCAGTGAGGTCGAGGGTGTAGCTTTCGACGCGGTTGCGGCCCTTGGCCTTGGAGCGGTACATCGCGGCGTCGGCGTTGCGGATCAATGTGGCGACGTCGGTGCCGTCTTGCGGGTACAGGCTGATACCGATGCTGGCACTGGTGAAGAACTCGTGCTCGCCGGCCTGAACTGGGGCGTGGAAACACGTCAGCAGCTTGTTGGCGATGGCGCTGGCGTCGCTTGGGCGATGCAGGCCGGGCAAGAGGATGATGAATTCGTCGCCGCCCAGGCGGGCGACGGTGTCGACATCGCGCACCTGCTCTTTCAGGCGTTGGGCGATGCCTTTTAGCAAGAGGTCGCCGACCGGGTGGCCGAGGCTGTCGTTGATGTGCTTGAAGCGGTCGAGGTCGAGGAACAGCACGGCGCCCTGGCGGCTGGAAGCCTGGACGCAGGTGAGGGCAGCCTGCAGGCGGCTCTCGAACAGGGTGCGGTTGGGCAGGCCGGTGAGCGGGTCGTGGTGGGCCTGGTAGTCGAGCTTGGCCTGGGCGTGCTTGAGGCTGGAGATGTCGGCGAACACGGCGACGAAATGGGTGGTCTCGTGTTCGCTGTTGCGCACGGCGCTGATGGTCAGCCAACTGGGGTAGAACTCGCCGTTCTTGCGTCGGTTGCAGATCTCGCCCTGCCAATGGCCTTCGGCGGTGAGCTGATGCCACATGGCGACGTAGAAGGCGCTGTCGTGTTGGCCGGAGGCGAGCAGACGCGGGGTCTGGCCGAGGGCTTCGAGCTCGCTGTAGCCGGTGATTTCGCTGAAGGCGCGATTGACGGCACTGATGCGCTGCTCGGTGTCGGTGATCAGCACGCCCTCGGCGGTGTTCTCGAAGACCGTGGCGGCCAGTTGCAGTTTTTCCTGCATCATGTGGCGCTCGGTGATGTCGCGGGTGATGGTCAGCATGCAGTCGATGCCGCCGATTGGCAGCGGCCGAGCGGACATTTCGCACAGGCGGATCTGGCCGTCGCTACGGCGGATATGGCAACTGAAATCGCGCGCAAAACCATCGCGCTTGAGCAGTTCGATCAGCCGATCACGTTCGTTGAGGTCGAGCCAGATGCCCAGATCAAGGCTGTTGTGGCCAAGGCTTGGGTTGATGTCGTAGCCGGTCAAGCGGCAGAAACCTTCGTTGGCTTCCAGCAGCAGGCCATCGCTCTGGCGCGACAGCAGCAAGCCGTCGGGCGATGCGTGGAAGGCCTTGGCGAACTTCTCTTCGGAAGTCTGCAACTGTTGCTGAGTTTCCTTGAGCTGGCTGATGTCGCGCACGGCAACCACCAGCGCCGGTGTGCCATCCAGGTCGAAGCTTTCAGCGGAGGTGAGGCCTGTGAATAACTCGCCATTGCTGCGCCGGAAGCTCATTTCCAGGTTGCGGATGCCGCCCAGTTGCATGCGCTCAAGGATCGTCGGGCCGGAGCCCGCAACGCCCCACAGGTCCAGTTCTGTGGCGGTGCGGCCTATGACCTGGGCCGGGCTCAGGCCGATCTGCTCCTCGAATGCTTTGTTGACTTCCAGCAGGCATCCGTCGCTGTGACGGGCGATGAGCAGGATGTCGGGGCATTGCTCAAACACCGAGGCGAACTTCTGTTCGGATAGGCGCAGGGCATCCTCGGTGCGTTTGGTTTCGCTGATGTCGATCATCAGGCCGCGCATGAGCGGCTTGTGGCCGTGCTCGATCATGCTGACGATATTGCGCACCCAGAGGATGTGCCCGTCGGCACGTATTACGCGATAGTCGAGGCTGTGGTCGCGCCCGGCAGCGGTTTCGGCGTCGCAGTAGGCCTGGGCCCAGAGGGCGTCCTCGGGGTGCAGGATACCGCGCCAGAAACCAGGTCTGAGCCATTCCCTCAGCGGGTAGCCAAGCAGGCCCTCGGCGTGTGGGGAGACGTAGCTGTAGGTGAAGTCGTTGGCGTCGGCTTCCCAGGCGATGGCCGAAAGGCTTTCGATCAGGCTGCGGTAGTGGTATTCGCTGCTGCGCAGCTCTTGCTCCAGGGCGATCCGCCGCGAAATCTCCGAGCTGAGACGGCGGTTGATGCGCAGCATGGCGGCGAGGATCAGCAACACCACGGCCAGTGTCGGCAGGCCATAGACCAGCAGATCGCGCCATAGGCTCCGTTGATCGACGACGTTGCCGACCCAGCGCTGCTGAATGTCGCTGATTTCGGCGCTGCTCAGGTCAGCCATGACTTTGTCGAGAATACCGATGAGGATTTTCTGTTCCCGTGGCGCGGCCATGGCCAACTGATAGCGGTAGGGCGTCTCGCCGCTGACGTACAGGCCATCGAGCTTGAGCTGGCGCAGGCTCCAGATACTCGATGCAAGGTCGCCAACCACTGCATCCACTTCGTCGGTAGCCAACGCCTGCAGGGCTGAACTCACATTGGGCAAGGCCACCAGATTGAGATCCGGGTGGTGGGTACGTAGCAACTCATGGGGAGCGTAGTTTTCCACGACCGCGATTTTCAGGCCGTACAGGTCTTTGAGGGTGCGTGGCTGAGGGCCGCCTTCGTGGGCAAGGATGACGATGGGGAAGTCGAGGTAGGGGCGGGTGAAGGCCAGGTAGGACTGGCGTTCGGGCGTCGACATGATGCCTGGAAGCAGGTCGATGCGGTTCTGTCGTGCCTGCTCGAGTACCTGCGACCAATTGCTCGGCTCGATTGGCTGCAGCGAAACGCCCAGGCGTTGCTGGATCAGGGCAATGTAGTCGGCGGCCAATCCCTGATAGCGACCTTCCTGGTCGCGAAATTCGAATGGCGGCCAAGACGCATCCACGCCCAGGCGCAGCTGCGGATGGGCGTTGAGCCAGGCTTGTTCTTCGTCCGTCAGGGTCAGGGCGCCGGCCGCTGTGTTCCAGATCATCAAGAGCAGCAGCAGAAGTGCCGGCATCAAGGGCATGGCGACCTCTCTCTATCAGGGGGCTGATTCGAGTGTAGACGGACGCGGATGAAGAGTGCCGGTGAATGCGGCAGATTGCCTGCAGCTTTTGTCGCCCATGAAAAACCCCGGCCTGGGCCGGGGTTCGTCATCACTCGTCGAGGAAGGAGCGCAGATGCTCGCTTCGCGTCGGGTGGCGCAGCTTGCGCAACGCCTTGGCTTCGATCTGACGGATCCGCTCGCGGGTCACGTCGAACTGCTTGCCGACTTCTTCAAGTGTGTGGTCGGTGTTCATGTCGATACCGAAACGCATGCGCAGCACCTTGGCTTCGCGTGCGGTCAGGCCCGAGAGCACGTCGCGAGTGGCTTCCTTGAGGCTTTCGACCGTGGCCACGTCGATCGGGGACTGCATGGTGGAGTCCTCGATGAAGTCGCCCAGATGCGAATCCTCGTCGTCACCGATCGGGGTTTCCATGGAGATCGGCTCTTTGGCGATCTTCAATACCTTGCGGATCTTGTCCTCAGGCATTTCCATGCGCTCACCCAGCTCTTCCGGGGTCGGTTCACGACCCATTTCCTGCAGCATCTGCCGGGAAATACGGTTGAGCTTGTTGATCGTCTCGATCATGTGCACCGGAATCCGGATGGTGCGCGCCTGGTCGGCGATCGAACGGGTGATCGCCTGGCGAATCCACCAGGTGGCGTAGGTCGAGAACTTGTAGCCACGACGGTATTCGAACTTGTCCACCGCCTTCATCAGGCCGATGTTGCCTTCCTGGATCAGGTCGAGGAACTGCAGGCCGCGGTTGGTGTACTTCTTGGCGATGGAGATCACCAGACGCAAGTTCGCCTCGACCATTTCCTTCTTGGCGCGACGGGCTTTCGCCTCGCCGATCGACATGCGACGGTTGATCTCTTTGATTTCTGCGACGGTCAGGCCGGTCTCGGTCTCGAGGTCGATCAGCTTCTGCTGGCAGGCGACGATCGCGGCGTCCTTCTCACCCAGGGCAGCGGCCCACTTGGTGCTGCGCTTGGCGAGGTCACCGCTCCAGGTCTGGTCGGTCTCGTTGCTCGGGAACAGGCGCAGGAAGTCGGCACGCGGCATGCGGGCATCACGTACGCACAGTTGCATGATCGCACGCTCCTGCTGACGCAGGCGGTCAAGGGCACCGCGCACACGCTCGACGAGTACGTCGAACTGCTTGGGCACCAGCTTGATCGGCATGAACAGATCGGCCAGGGCCTGGAGCGCCGCAACGCTTTCCTTGCCACTGCGACCATGTTTCTTCAGGACCTTGTTGGTGGCCTGGAGCTGGTCGGAGACGGCACCGAAACGCTGACGCGCAACTTCTGGATCGGGGCCGCTTTCGCCCTCTTCCTCGCTGTCGTCGCTGTTTTCGTCACCTTCTTCTTCGTCTTCCGACTCTTCCTTCGCCGCTGCAGTCTTGGCGCCTGGGATCGGTACTTCTTCGGTAGGCGCGGCGATGTTGTCGTCAGGGTCGATGTAACCGCTGAGAACATCCGACAGGCGGCCGCCTTCGGTCGTTACACGGTCGTACTCGCCGAGAATGTGATCGACGGTGCCCGGGAAGTGAGCGATGGCGCCCATGACTTCGCGGATACCTTCCTCGATACGCTTGGCGATTTCGATCTCGCCTTCGCGGGTCAGGAGCTCGACGGTACCCATTTCACGCATGTACATGCGTACCGGGTCGGTCGTGCGGCCGATATCGGTTTCAACGGCCGCCAACGCTGCGGCGGCTTCTTCGGCTGCGGCTTCGTCGGTGTCGGCTTCCGCCAACAACAGGGCATCCGCATCCGGAGCACTCTCGAATACGTTGATCCCCATGTCGTTGATCATGCGGATGATGTCTTCCACCTGTTCCGGATCTGAAATATCCTCAGGCAGGTGGTCGTTGACCTCCGCGTAAGTCAGGTAGCCCTGCTCACGACCGCGGGTGATCAACTCTTTGATACGAGATTGCTGTTGCGCTTTTCCGGACATAACACCCTATCCACTGAAGGTCTTGGCGGGCAAAAAACAAGCCGAGGATTATACCCGAGCATGGACCTCACGCGCCAGATGAGGTCGGGGTTTGTGCGGGAACATTCCTGCTGAGCAGGGCGAGCAACTGGGATTTTTCCTCAGTGCTCAACTCACTTTGACGTGCTTTCCTGAGCAGATGTTCCAAGCTTCGCTCGCGCTGGCGGGCTGACAAGCTAGTTATGGTGTCGAAAAACTGTTGTTCAAGGTTATCGGCATCGATCAGCCATTCCTTCTCCGCCAGCGCCCGCAACAGACGCCCCTGTTCGGTGCCGTGCCAGCGTGCGATCAGTTGCATGGAGCTTAGCCCAGGATTCTTCTGCACGGCTTCGATCAGGGCTACCAGCAACTGGCTGTAAAGATGTTCTTCGTCGGCGAAATGGCTCGCGTCCTCGACCTTGCCGGCCAGCAGCGGATGGTGCAGCAATGTGCGCAAGGCCGCGAGCGCCGGGGGTTCGACCGGTGCCGGCGTGCGTGGAGGCGCTTCGTCGCGCTGCCAGCCCTTGCCGCCCTTGCGGTTCTTGTCCCAGGGCTTGCCACTGCCATCCCAGGGCTTCTTGCCACCCCCTTTGTTGGGCGTCCAGGGGCGTTGCTCCTGCTGGGCGGGAGCGTAGTCGTGGTGCTGTTCGCTGAAGTCCGGCGTGTAGCTGGCCATGGCATCGTAGTCATAGCTTGGATCGTAGTCCGGTACGCTGGGCGCGGGCGCTTTCTGTGCCAACTGCTCCATTTGCTGGACATCAAGACCAGTAATTTCCTTCAAGCGATTTCGCATTAACTGACGCAGATTGGCGCCCGGAATCTTTTCGATCAACGGTGCAGCCAAGGTCGCCATGTGGGCCTTGCCTTCCAGCGAGCGAGGGTCGGCTTCGCTGCCCAATTGCTCGAAGAAATAGTCGGCGAGCGGTTGGGCGTGCTGATGGATGCGGGCCTGAAAAGCGTCGGTGCCTTCTGCGCGGACCAGCGTATCCGGATCTTCCCCTTCGGGCAGGAACAGGAAGCGCGCACGCCTGCCATCCTGCAGGTTCGGCAGCGTGGCCTCCAGTGCACGCCAGGCCGCCTTGCGCCCGGCCTGGTCGCCGTCGAAGCAGAACAGCACATGGGGCACCACGCGGAACAGGCGCTTGAGGTGCTCTTCGCTGGTCGCGGTGCCTAGCGTAGCCACAGCATTGCGCAGGCCTTGCTGGGCGAGGGCGATCACATCCATGTAGCCCTCGACCACGATGATTTCGTCGAGGTTGCGGTTGTGCTTGCGTGCCTCGAACAGCCCGTACAGCTCCTGGCCCTTGTGGAATACCGGGGTTTCCGGGGAGTTCAGGTACTTGGGCTTGTCATCGCCCAGCACGCGCCCGCCGAAGGCGATCACCCGGCCACGGCTGTCGCGGATCGGGAACATGACCCGGTCGCGGAAGCGATCGTAGCGCTTGCCGGTCTCGGCGTTCTCGATCAGCAGGCCGGCGTCGATCATCACCTTCTGTTGCAGGGTGTCGGCGCCCAGGTGCTTGAACAGGTTGTCCCAGCCCGGCGGGGCGAAACCCAGGCCGAAATCACGGGCAATTTCGCCGGACAGGCCGCGGCCCTTCAGGTATTCGACCGCTGCCTTGCGTGTTGGATGGTTGCGCAGCGCCTGGCGATAGAACTCGGCAGCTGCTTCGAGCAGCGGGTACAGCGGAGAGTCGGTGGGCTGGCGCGGCTTTTGTCCGCGTCGTCCCTCTTCGCGCGGCACTTCCATGCCTGCGGCGCGGGCCAGTTCCTCGACTGCCTGGGGGAAATCCAGGTTGTCGTGGTCCATGATGAAGCCCAGGGCGTTGCCCCCGGCGCCACAGCCGAAGCAGTAGTAGAACTGCTTGTCGGGGCTGACAGTGAAGGACGGCGTCTTTTCCTTGTGGAACGGGCAGCAGGCCGAATGGTTCTTGCCGGTCTTCTTCAGCTGGATGCGCGAACTCACCACGTCGACAATGTCGGTGCGGTTGAGGAGGTCGTCGATGAAACTCTGGGGAATCAGCCCGGCCATGGCAGTCTCGTTATCTGGCTACTGGCAAGTCTAATCGCTGGAGAGAGCAACAAGGGAGATGCGTGTCGGCCTATCACCTGCCGCATCGGGCATTCTGGTGAGGCGTATGAATTCTGCCCATGGGCGAGTGCCGGGGCCTCCAAGGCACATGGCCAAGGGTGTGAAGCGACAACTGCCATTAGCCCGGCACGAGGCCGGGCTGGGCAGAAGCTTTGCGTAGAACGTCTGTATTAGTACAGACGAACGGCGCGGCGCTGTTCGCGCTGAACTTTCTTGGCGTGACGCTTAACAGCGGCAGCAGCTTTGCGCTTACGCTCAGCGGTCGGCTTCTCGTAAAACTCGCGGCTACGAACTTCAGCCAGTACACCGGCTTTTTCGCAGGAGCGCTTGAAACGACGCAGAGCTACGTCGAAGGGTTCGTTCTCTTTAACTTTGACGGCTGGCATCCAGGGCTACCTTAATTCATTACCGGGGTAGACGTGCTCCTGGCAAAACAAAGGTGTGCTGGAGAACGTCGGTTTTCAAGGGTTGCGGATGTTAACCCTTAGCGGGGAGGAATGCAAAGCCTCTGATCGAAAACCGCTGGTCGGCACTCTGTACGGGGACTAGAATGCGCGGCTTCGAATTCAGCCTCCACAAGGCACGGACCCATGCTAGTACTGGGATTGGAAACATCCTGCGACGAAACCGGCGTCGCATTATACGACAGTGAGCGCGGCCTGCTGGCCGATGCGCTGTTCAGCCAGATCGACCTGCACCGCGTTTACGGCGGCGTCGTGCCCGAGCTCGCCTCGCGCGATCACGTCAAGCGCATGCTGCCGCTGATCCGCGAAGTGCTGGATGAAGCCGGCTGCGTCGCTGCCGACATCGATGCCATCGCCTATACCGCCGGCCCTGGTCTGGTCGGTGCGCTGCTGGTTGGCGCCTCCTGTGCACAGGCGCTGGCGTTCGCCTGGGATATTCCGGCAATCGGCGTTCACCACATGGAAGGCCACCTGCTGGCGCCGATGCTCGAGGAGCAGCCGCCGCAGTTCCCGTTCGTCGCCTTGCTGGTATCCGGTGGTCACACTCAATTGGTGCAGGTCGATGGCATCGGCCAGTACGCGCTTCTGGGCGAGAGCCTGGATGACGCGGCGGGCGAGGCCTTCGACAAGACGGCCAAGCTGATTGGTCTGAATTATCCCGGCGGTCCCGAGATCGCGCGTCTGGCCGAACAGGGTACGCCCGGGCGCTTCGTGTTCCCGCGGCCGATGACCGACCGTCCGGGGCTCGAGTTCAGCTTCAGCGGTCTCAAGACCTTCGCCCTGAATACCTGGCAGCAGTGCCGCAATGCGGGTGACGACAGCGAGCAAACCCGTTGCGACCTGTCGCTGGCATTCCAGCAGGCGGTGGTGGAGACTCTGACCATTAAGTGCAAGCGTGCCCTCAAGCAGACCGGTCTCAAGCGCCTGGTCATCGCCGGAGGCGTGAGCGCCAACAAGGCGCTGCGGGCATCGCTCGAGGACATGCTCGCGAGCATCAAGGGCAATGTGTACTACGCACGTCCGAAGTTCTGCACCGACAACGGCGCGATGATCGCCTACGCCGGCTGCCAGCGCCTGTTGGCCGGACAGCAGCAGGATCTGGCGATCAGCGTGCAGGCGCGTTGGCCGATGGAGCAATTGCCGCCGCTGTGAGGCGGCGTTTTCCCCGCGAGTGATTCAGAAATGTCGTTCGCGGCCGGCAAACAGGTCGCGCAGATTGCTGCGGTGTCGCCAGACTATAAGTACTGTCAGCACCGTCATTGGCAGCAGCGCGGCCGGCTCGCGCCAGGCCAGCAGCGGCAGGGTCAGAGGTGTGGCGATCAAGGCCGCCAGCGAGCTGGTACGGGTGAGGTAGAAGGTCAGCAACCAGGCGCCGATCGCCAGCAGCGCGGCGGGAAAGTACAGCCCCATGAGCATGCCCGCCGCAGTGGCTACGCCCTTGCCGCCCTGGAAACGGAAGTACAGCGGAAACAGGTGGCCGATCACCGCGCACAGGCCTATCCAGGCTTGGGCCTGCAGGCTCAGGCCAGCAAGTCCGGCCAGCAGCACTGGCAGCAAACCCTTGCACAGGTCGCCGAGCAGGGTGAGGATGGCCAGCTTGCGGCCTGCCAGGCGCAGCATGTTGGTCGCGCCGGCGTTGCCCGAACCACTGGAGCGAGGGTCGGGGTTGCCACTGAGGCGGCTCAGGACAATGGCGAAGGACAGCGAGCCGAGCAGGTAGGCGAGCAGCGCCAATAACCAAAACATGCTAACTATTCCGGGCGGGGACGCCCTGATTCTAACGGCGCCAGTCGCCCTTGTCGTCTGTGGAGAGAAGTGCTTGGACAGAGTGTTCATCGAGGGACTGGAAGTCGATACCGTCATCGGTGCCTATGACTGGGAGCGGGATATTCGCCAGTGCCTGCGCCTGGACCTGAGTTTCGCCTGGGACAACCGCCCGGCGGCGGCCGGTGACGACCTCGACCTGGCGTTGGACTACGCCAGTGTCTCGGCCCGTATCCAGGCCTTTGCCGAGCAGTCGCGCTTCGAGCTGGTGGAAACCTTCGCCGAGCGTCTGGCGGCGACCTTGATGGAAGAGTTCGGCATTGCGTGGATGCGGCTGAAGCTGACCAAGCCCGGTGCCGTTCCTGCGGCCCGGGGTGGCGTGGGCGTGGAGATCGAGCGCGGATGTCTCTGAGCACGGTTTACCTGGGACTGGGCAGCAATATCGACCGCGAGCGCCACCTGTGCGCCGGGCTTGATGCGCTGGCCGGCATCCTCCAGGACATGCGCTGTTCGGCGGTGTTCGAGAGCCAGGCGGTAGGGATCAAGAGCGGGCCTTTCTTCAACCTGGTGGTGAGCGGGCAGACCGCGCTGCCGCTACTGGAACTGGATCGCCGGCTCAAGTTCATCGAGGCGGAAAACGGCCGCTATGCCCCGGATCGCAAGGGTTTGCCGCTGGATATCGATGTGCTGATGTTCGATCAACTGCACGGTACTTTCGACGGCCTTGTACTGCCGCGCGCCGAAATCCTGAAAAACGCGTTCGTGCTATGGCCGTTGTCGTTGCTCGCGCCCGAGCTGGTGCATCCTGGAGCAGGTCAATCCATGGCCGAGTTGTGGCAGCAGGCGAATATCCAGCAGGAGCTGGCGCCCGTGCCGTTCGAGTGGCGTGGGTTGCAACTGACGCAGCCATTTTAGCCACGACTGCGTTATCCAGAATCTGAAGGCCGTTTCAATGTCGCGGCCTTTTCTCACCTGGCGGTGGCGGTTTGCCGCTGCGACTTGCGCCGCGATCGCCGGCAAAGCCGGTGCCATCCACCGCAGCTCCACAAGGATCGGGCTCGCTGCGCAAGGTCAGCCTTTGTAGCGTGTCAACGCCTGCAAGCGCTCTGCCTTAAGTGCCTCTCCCAATGCCTGTCCGGTCAAACCTTGTGCAACCAAGGGTTTCACATCGACGTCTCGTGCCGCCGACGCCGCGCCTCGCAGGTAGGCGGCCTGTGGATAACGCTCTGCTTGCCGCGCAAGTGCCTCCATCTCGCAGGCGGCGATGAAGTCTTCGAAACGCTGCGGCCTGCGATACACGTCGAACTTCTGCAGAAGCTCCAGCAATGCCGCTGCTTCCAGCTCCATTGCGCGATGCGCCAGAGGCAGGCACTCACCAACCAGCAGTGCCAGTTCCTGGCATTCACGTGGCGCCTTGAAGCGCTGGTTTACAGCTTTCAGTTGTGAGGTGTCCCGAACGCCTTGCAGCAGGCAGGCCCAGCGCACGTGCAGTGGCTGCCGATGCTCTGCCGCCTGTTGCAGCGGGGCGAGTGCCTGCGGGCTGGGGTCGAGCTCCGGCATCAGTTGTTGCAGCGCGCCGCAGTCGCGCAGCACTTCGATGAACACCTGTGGCTGCGCTTCCATCAGCGCACGTTCGATCTCTTTCCAGCTCCGTTCGGCAGTCAGTGCCTGCAGTTCGCCGCTGGTGCTGATCTGGCGCATGAGTTCAAGGGTTTCATCGGCGACGTGAAAGCCCAGCGGCGCATAGCGCGCGGCAAAGCGGGCAACCCGCAGCACTCGCAAAGGATCTTCGGCGAATGCCGGGGAAACATGGCGAAGAATGCGTCTATCCAGATCAACTTTGCCATGGTAGGGGTCGTGCAGATTGCCTTGGTCGTCCTCGGCCATCGCATTGATGGTCAGATCGCGGCGTATCAGATCTTCCTCGAGTGTGACTTCGGGGCTGGCGTGAAAGGTGAATCCGCCATAGCCGCGACCGCTCTTGCGCTCGGTGCGCGCCAGGGCGTATTCCTCGCCGGTTTTCGGGTGGATGAAGACGGGGAAATCCGCGCCTACCGGGCGAAAGCCCAGGGCCTGCATTTCTTCGACCGTGGCGCCGACTACCAACCAGTCGATATCGCTGACCGGGCGCCCGAGCAGGCGGTCGCGAACCGCGCCGCCAACTTTATAGATGTGCATGTACAACCTCCGTGACTGCCGACAGCATACCTTGTCGGCAGTCACGAGGTCTCAGAGGTGGTGGATGACGGCGAGATCCATGCGGCCGTAGTCGCCTGGTTCCCCATGCTCGCCACGGGGCGGCATATGGTGGGTTTTCACCACCTGGTCACCCTGTACGGTCTCCAGGTGTATGTCGAAGCCCCACAAGCGGTGCAGATGCTTGAGCACTTCCTCGGTGGAGTCGCCCAGCGGTTTGCGGTTGTGCTGCTGGTGGCGCAGGGTGAGCGAGCGGTCGCCGCGGCGGTCGATGCTCCAGATCTGCACGTTGGGCTCGCGGTTCCCCAGGTTGTACTGCGCCGCCAGTTGTTCGCGGATGACGCGATAACCCGCCTCGTCGTGGATGGCCGGTACCAGCAGGTCGTCGCGTTGGTCGTCGTCGAGGATGCTGAACAGTTTGAGGTCGCGGATCACCTTGGGGGAAAGGTACTGAAGGATGAAGCTCTCGTCCTTGAAGCTGCTCATGGCGAACTTGATGGTCGACAGCCAGTCGCTGCCGGCGATTTCCGGGAACCAGCGGCGATCCTCTTCCGTTGGGTGCTCGCACATCCGGCGGATATCCGTGTACATGGCAAAGCCCAGGGCATAGGGGTTGATGCCGCTGTAGTAGGGGCTGTCGAAGCCGGGCTGGAACACCACGCTGGTGTGCGATTGCAGGAACTCCATCATGAAGCCGTCGGTGACCAGGCCTTCGTCATACAGGTCGTTCATCAGGGTGTAGTGCCAGAAGGTTGCCCAGCCTTCGTTCATCACCTGGGTCTGGCGTTGCGGATAGAAGTACTGCGCGATCTTGCGCACTATCCTTACCACCTCACGCTGCCAGGGTTCGAGCAGCGGGGCGTGTTTTTCGATGAAGTACAGGATGTTTTCCTGGGGTTCGGCAGGGAAGCGCGCGTCGTCCTTGTCGCTGCCCTTGTCGGCGCCCTTCGGGATGGTGCGCCACAGGTCGTTGATCTGCCGCTGCAGGTGTTCCTCGCGCTCCTTCTGGCGCCGGCGCTCTTCCTCGGCGGAGATGGGGTATGGCCGCTTGTAGCGGTCGACGCCGTAGTTCATCAGGGCATGGCAGGAGTCGATGAGGTCCTCCACCGCATCGATGCCATGGCGTTCCTCGCACTGGGCGATGTACTGCTTGGCGAATACCAGGTAATCGATGATCGAGCTGGCGTCGGTCCAGGTGCGGAACAGGTAGTTGCCCTTGAAGAAGCTGTTGTGCCCGTAGCAGGCGTGGGCGATCACCAGCGCCTGCATGCAGATGGTGTTTTCTTCCATCAGGTAGGCGATGCAGGGGTCGGAGTTGATGACGATCTCGTAGGCCAGGCCCATCTGCCCGCGGCTGTAGGACTTCTCGGTGCTGAGGAATTGTTTGCCGTAGGACCAGTGGTGATAGCCCAGCGGCATGCCCACGGAGGCGTAGGCATCCATCATCTGCTCGGCAGTGATCACCTCGATCTGGTTGGGGTAGGTGTCCAGCGCATAGCGCGCGGCCAGGCGGCTGATTTCCCGGTCGTAGGTCTGGATCAGCTCGAAGGTCCATTCCGAGCCGGTGGAAATGGGTTGGCGTCTCTGTGCTCTGGCGGTCATGTGGCTAACCTGCGCTGGAAGAGTTCACGGAAGACCGGGTAGATGTCACCGGCCGAGACCAACTGTTGCTGGGCGAAGGTGTCGGGAAACGCCTCGCCGATACGTTCGTACTCGTACCACAGTGCCTGATGCTCGCGGGGGGTGATCTCGACGTAAGTGTAGTACTGCACGTGCGGCATGATCTGCTTGGTCAGGATATCGCGGCAGATAGGGGAGTCGTCGTTCCAGTTGTCGCCATCCGACGCCTGGGCCGCATAGATGTTCCAGTCGCTGGCCGGATAACGCTCGGCCATGATCTCCTGCATCATTTTCAGGGCGCTGGAGACGATGGTGCCGCCGGTCTCGCGCGAGTAGAAGAACTCTTCTTCATCCACTTCGCGGGCGCTGGTGTGATGGCGGATGAATACCACCTCGATGCGTTCGTAGTTACGCTTGAGGAACAGGTACAGCAGGATGAAGAAGCGCTTGGCGATATCCTTGGTGGCCTGGGTCATGGAGCCGGAGACGTCCATCAGGCAGAACATCACCGCCTTGGAACTGGGGTTGGGCTGCTTGACCAGCAGGTTGTACTTCAGGTCGAAGGTGTCGAGGAAGGGCAGGCGGTTGATGCGTGCCTTGAGACGCACGATCTCGGCTTCGACTTCCTGGATGTCGGTGAAGTTATCGGGTTCCTCGACTTTCAGCCGCTCCAGTTCCTTTTGCGCTGCGCGCAGCAGGCCGCGGCTGCTGCCGGTCAGGGCGATGCGCCGGGCATGGGCCGAGCGCAGTGTACGCACGATGTTGATGCGCGACGGATTGCCCTCGTTGGCGATACCAGCGCGTACGGTCTTGAAGGTGTCGGCACCGGTCAGGTGACGCTTGACCAGGTTGGGCAGCTCCAGGTCCTCGAACATGAACTCGAGGAATTCTTCCTGAGTGATCTGGAAGACGAATTCGTCCATGCCCTCGCCGGAATTACCGGCCTTGCCGCGTCCGCCACCGCCACCACCGCCTTGCGGACGGGCGATATGTTCGCCTGCGGTGAATTCCTTGTTGCCCGGATGAACGATAGTCTGCTTGCCGCCACGGCCGTGGTGCAGCACCGGTTCGTCGATATCGCGCCCGGGGATGCTGATCTGCTCACCATGCTCCATATCCATGATGGAGCGGCGGCTGACCGCCTCTTCGACGGCCTTCTTGATGTGCTCACGGTACCGGCGCAGAAAACGCTGGCGGTTGACCGTGCTCTTGTTCTTGCCGTTCAGGCGTCGGTCGATTACGTAGCTCATGGGGCCTCCGCTAAGAGCAGCTGCAAGCGTCAAGCTGCGAGACACAGCAGCCACCAGCACTGCAAGCCGAGGCGCAGACCTGACGGTCGCGCCGTACAGCTTGCAGCCTGTGGCTGACAGCTTGTCGCTTTATTGCGATTTCCTGACCCGCAGGTACCATTCCGACAGCAGGCGCACCTGTTTGTCGGTGTAGCCACGTTCCACCATCCGCGTGACGAAGTCGTTGTGTTTCTGTTGGTCTTCCTTGCTTGCCTTGGCGTTGAAACTGATGACTGGCAGCAGGTCTTCGGTGTTGGAGAACATTTTCTTCTCGATCACCACCCGCAGCTTCTCGTAGCTCAGCCAGCTTGGGTTCTTGCCGTTGTTGTTGGCGCGGGCACGCAGCACGAAGTTGACGATTTCGTTGCGGAAGTCCTTCGGATTGCTGATGCCGGCCGGTTTCTCGATTTTCTCCAGTTCTTCGTTGAGGGCGATCCGGTTGAGGATTTCGCCGGTTTCCGGGTCGCGGTATTCCTGGTCCTGAATCCAGAAGTCTGCGTACAGCACATAACGGTCGAAGATGTTCTGGCCGTATTCGCTGTAGGACTCCAGGTAGGCGGTCTGGATCTCCTTGCCGATGAACTCGATGTAGCGCGGTGCCAGGTATTCCTTGAGGTAGCGCAGGTAGCGTTCGCGCACCTCGGCCGGGAATTGCTCCTGTTCGATCTGCTGTTCGAGCACATAAAGCAGGTGCACCGGGTTGGCCGCGACTTCGTGCGGGTCGAAGTTGAACACTTTGGAGAGGATCTTGAAGGCGAAGCGGGTCGACAGGCCGTTCATGCCTTCGTCGACGCCAGCGGCATCACGATACTCCTGGATCGACTTGGCCTTTGGATCGGTATCCTTGAGGTTTTCGCCGTCATATACCCGCATTTTCGAGTAGATGTTCGAGTTTTCCGGCTCTTTCAGGCGTGAGAGCACGGTGAACTGGGCGAGCATCTTGAGGGTGTCGGGCGCGCAATGGGCCTTGGACAGCGAGCTGTTAACCAACAGCTTGTCGTAGATCTTGATTTCGTCGCTGACCCGCAGGCAGTAGGGCACCTTGACGATATAGATCCGGTCGATGAACGCCTCGTTGTTCTTGTTGTTGCGGAAGGTGTGCCACTCAGACTCGTTGGAGTGGGCCAGCAGGATGCCCGAATAGGGAATTGCCCCCAGGCCCTCGGTGCTGTTGTAGTTGCCTTCCTGGGTGGCGGTGAGCAAGGGGTGCAGGACCTTGATCGGTGCCTTGAACATCTCCACGAACTCCATCAGGCCCTGGTTGGCCCGGCACAGGGCGCCCGAGTAGCTGTAGGCGTCGGCGTCGTTCTGCGGGAATTCCTCGAGCTTGCGGATATCCACCTTGCCGACCAGTGCGGAAATGTCCTGGTTGTTCTCGTCGCCGGGTTCGGTCTTGGCGATAGCGATCTGGTTGAGGATCGAAGGGTACAGCTTGACCACGCGGAACTTGCTGATATCGCCGCCATATTCCTGAAGACGCTTGGTCGCCCAGGGCGACATGATGGTGTTCAGGTAGCGCCGCGAGATGCCGTACTCCTCTTCGAGGATGGCGCCGTCTTCGGTGGCGTTGAACAGGCCCAGTGGCGACTCGAATACGGGCGAATCCTTGATGGCGTAGAACGGCACTTTCTCCATCAGCTGCTTGAGTTTCTCGGCCAGGGACGATTTGCCGCCGCCTACCGGGCCCAGCAGATAGAGGATTTGCTTCTTCTCTTCCAGACCTTGGGCGGCGTGGCGGAAGTATGAAACGATCTGGTCGATGCACTCTTCCATGCCGTGGAAGTCGGCAAAGGCCGGATACCGGCGGATCACCTTGTTGGAGAAGATCCGCGACAGTCTGGAGTTGCTCGAGGTGTCGATCAGTTCCGGCTCACCGATGGCCAGCAACAGCCGTTCAGCGGCCGATGCGTAGGCACTGCGATCCTCTTTGCACAGCTCGAGGTACTCCTGCAGCGAGAGTTCTTCCTGGCGCGTTGACTCGAAACGTTGTTGGAAGTGGCTAAAAATGCTCATGACGTCACCTCGCTCGATACGTGGAGACGACGCCGGATCAGTCAGCTGATGCTGGCATGCAAGCGGCTTTCACCGATTGCTGTTTACCCCCCAGAACACCTTGGAACGCTACCGATGACCCGCACGCCGGTGTACCGGCTCTCCCCTTTTTTGGATGGCCTGCGCTTAAGGATAGTTGGTAATACGCAAGGTCAAGGGCGAGGGGCGGAGAAGTTGCTTCCGACCGTTCGTCAGGTAAGGCGCAAGCCCGCAGGTGACGCGGGCTTGAGGGGAAATGAAAAAAATTATTCGGCGTCGCTCTGGGCGGTTTCGGCCGGATAGGTAGCGCGCCACAGCTCGAAGCCGCCGTCGACGCTGTAGACCTCAGAGAAGCCCTGGCCCACCAGGTAGGCGGCGGCACTCTGGCTGGAGTTACCGTGATAGCAGACCACCAGCGTCGGCGCGTCGAGGTCGGCGTTGCGGATGAAGTCGGCCACCGAATGGTTATCCAGATGGCGGGCGCCGGTGATATGGCCGGCAGCGAAGGCCTGGGGATCGCGAATGTCGACCACCACCGCACCTTGGGCACGCAAGGCCAGGGCCTGTTCCGGAGGGATGCGCTTGAATTCGCTCATGGGTACGTTTTCCTTCAGGTTCGGTCGTTGATTCTAGTGGGTTCCGGTGCCGTACGTACGGTGCCTTCGTCGGTGCAGTCGCAGCGGTGGTATTGGCCGCTGTCCAGGTTGTACAGGGTCATGGCGCCGCCCCATACGCAACCGGTGTCCAGGGCGATGACGCTCGGCTCTTCGACGTTGCCTTCGAGGGCGGCCCAATGGCCGAAAATGATCTTCACGTGGCGCGAGCGACGGTCCTTGTGGGCGTACCAGGGCTTGTAGCCCTTGGGGGCGCTGTCCAGGCCTTCCTTGCTCTTGAGGTCGAGCTTGCCGTCGGTGGTGCAGAAACGCATGCGGGTGAAATAGTTGGTGATGACCCGCAGGCGCTCGACGCCGCTGAGGTTCTTGCTCCACTTGTTCGGTTCATTGCCATACATGCCGTCGAGGTAGAGCTTGAGGCGGTTGTCGTCGCGCAGCACCTCCTCCACCTCTGCTGCCAGCTCCAGGGCCTTGCCCAGCGTCCACTGGGGCGGGATGCCGGCGTGAGCCATGGCGATACCCCGGGCCTCGTCATAGTGCAGCAGCTTCTGGCGGCGCAGCCAGTCGAGCAACTGATCGGCGTCTGGTGCCTCGATGATCTCGCGCAGGGTGTCACTTTTCTTCAGGCGCTCGATGTTATGCCAGGCTGCGAGCAGGTGCAGGTCATGGTTGCCGAGCACGCAGACCAGCGACTCGCGCATCGCATACAGGTAGCGCAGGGTTTCGAGCGATTCCGGGCCACGGTTGACCAGGTCGCCCACCAGCCACAGGCGATCGACCTTGGGATCGAAGTTGACGCGTTCGAGCAAGCACTTGAGCGGTTGCAGGCAGCCTTGCAGATCGCCGACGGCGTAGGTGGCCATCAGTGCAGAGCTCCAGGCACAGCCAGACGGAACGGCGCGATCTCGGCGTCGAAGCGTGTACCGTCTTCGGCGAACATCTGATAGCTGCCTTGCATGGTACCGACGCGGGTGGCGATAACTGCGCCACTGCTGTAGGTATAGCTCTGCCCGGGGTCGATGGTCGGTTGTTGGCCAATGACGCCATCGCCGCGCACTTCCTCGACCTTGCCGTCGCCGTTGGTGATCAGCCAGTGGCGCCCCCTCAGCTTGGCCTTGAGCGTGCCATTGTTCGACACCGTGATGGTGTAGGCGAAGGCGAAGCGGTTGTTCTCGGGGTCGGATTGCTCTTTGAGGAAGCGGGTCACGACGCTGACGTCGATCTGGTAGCGGGGGTCGGACATGCAAGGGCCTTGGGCGAACGGGAGCATTAACGCGATTGTCGCAGTCTAGGCCATTGAGAGGGGGAAGGGCCAGCGGTGGGCGCTGTCATCGGTGTGGGGTACTTCGCGGGTAAACCCGCTCCCAGAATAGGTGCGGGTTGCCGGCGAAGGGGCAGGAAGGGCCGAGTCAGCCTTGCTGCAGTGCCAGTTGATCAGCCAGGCGCACGAAGGCCGCCAGGTCCAGCTGTTCAGGGCGCAGGCTGCCATCGACGCCAGCCGCCTCGATGGCCTGGCTGTCGAGCAGCCCCTTGAGTGTGTTGCGCAGGGTCTTGCGGCGCTGGTTGAACGCTTCGCGCACCACGCGCTCGAGCAGTGCCGGGTCCTTTGCCGGGTGCGGCAGCACTTCGTGCGGCACCAGGCGGACGATGGCCGAATCCACTTTTGGTGGTGGATTGAACGCGCCAGGGCCGACGTTGAACAGGTGTTCCACGCGGCAGTGGTACTGCACCATGATCGACAGGCGTCCCCAGTCCCCGCCGCCCGGACCTGCGGCCATGCGCTCGACCACTTCTTTCTGCAGCATGAAATGCATGTCGCGGATCAGTCCGGCGTGAGCCAGCAGGTGGAAGATCAGTGGCGTGGAGATGTTGTAGGGCAGGTTGCCGACGACTTTCAGGCTGCGCGGCGGCACGCCCAGGGTATTGAAATCGAACTTGAGGGCATCGCCCTGGTGCAGGCGGAAATTGTCGCGGTCGGCGAACTTGTGCTGGAGGATGGGCACCAGGTCCTTGTCCAGCTCGACCACGTCGAGTTGTGCGCCGCTGCCCAGCAGGCCCTCGGTCAGGGCGCCCTGGCCCGGGCCGATTTCCAGCAGGTGCTCGCCGGCCTTGGCGTTGATCGCCCGCAGGATGCGGTCGATGATGCCGGCGTCGTGCAGGAAGTTCTGGCCGAAGCGCTTGCGCGCCCGGTGTTGGTAGTGCTCGTTCATGGTCGGTTCTCGGCCATCTGGTAGGCGGTTTCCAGGGCGACGCGCAGGCTGCCGGTGTCGACCTTGCCGCTACCAGCCAGGTCCAGGGCAGTGCCATGATCGACCGAGGTACGGATGATCGGCAGGCCCAGCGTCACGTTGACTGCGGCGCCGAAGCCCTTGTACTTGAGTACGGGCAGGCCTTGGTCGTGGTACATCGCCAGCACTGCGTCGCAGTGCTCCAGATATTTGGGGGTAAACAGGGTATCGGCCGGCAACGGACCGCGCAGGTCCATGCCCTCGGTGCGCAGGCGCTCGAGCGCGGGCTCGATGATGTCGATTTCTTCGCGGCCAAGGTGGCCGCCTTCGCCGGCATGCGGGTTGAGGCCGCAGACCAGGATGCGTGGTTTGCTGATGCCGAACTTGTCGCGCAGGTCGGCATGCAGGATGCGCGTGACGCGTTCCAGGCGTTCGGCGGTGATGGCGTCGGCGATGTCGCGCAGCGGCAGGTGCGTGGTGACCAGCGCCACACGCAGACCGTGGGTGGCGAGCATCATCACCACCTGGGCCGTCTGGGTGAGGTCGGCGAGGAACTCGGTATGCCCGGAGAAGGCGATACCGCTCTCGTTGATCACGCCCTTGTGCACCGGGGCGGTGATCATCCCGGCGAAGTCACCTTTCAGGCAGCCTTGGCCCGCGCGGGTCAAGGTCTGCAGGACGAAGGCCGCGTTGCGTGAGTCCAGTTGGCCGGCAGCTACAGGCGTTGCCAGCGGCGTGTCCCACACGTAGAGGCTGCCTGCGGGTGCCGGTTGGTCTGGCCAGGCATCCGGCGACACCGACAGCAGCGTAACCGCCAGCCCCAGCTGCGCGGCCCGCTCGGCGAGCAGGTCACGGCTGGTGATGGCGATCAGGGGGTGCGGCTGAGGCTCTGCGGCGAGCAGCAGGCACAGGTCTGGACCTATGCCGGCCGGCTCGCCGGGGGTGACGGCGAAGCGCAGGGGCTTCACTGGGTCGCCTGGTCGGCGCCAGGCAGCTTGATCTCAACGTAGGCTTCGTCGCGGATCTGGCGCAGCCAGGTCTGCAGCTCTTCGTCGTATTTACGGTTGCGCAGTACGTTCAGCGCCTGCTGCTCGCGGGCCTGTTCGGTGCTGTCGGTAGCGCGACGACCGAGTACTTCCAGCACATGCCAGCCGTACTGGGTGCGGAACGGCTTGGTCACGACGCCTTGCTCGGCGTTGGCCATCTGCTCGCGGAATTCCGGTACCAGGCTGTTCGGGTCGACCCAGTTCAGGTCGCCGCCGTTGAGTGCGGAACCTGGATCTTCCGAGAAGCTTTTCGCCAGTTGGGCGAAGTCTTCGCCATTCTTGATGCGATCGTACAGGCGTTCGGCCAGTTGCTCGGTCGCCGCATCGCTGCGGATCTCGCTGGGCTTGATCAGGATATGACGTACATGGACTTCGTCGCGCAGTACGCTTTCGCTGCCACCGCGCTTCTCCTCGAGCTTGAGGATGATGAAGCCGTTGGGGATGCGAATCGGCTGGGTGATGTCACCGATGGACATGCTGCTGAGCATCTTGGCGAAGTCAGGTGGCAGTTGGCCGGCCTTGCGCCAGCCCATCTCGCCGCCTTCCAGGGCGTTTTCGCTGGCCGAGCGGGCGATGGCCAACTGGCCGAAGTCGGCGCCCTGGCGCAGTTGCTGGTAGACCTCGCCAGCCTGGCGTGCCGCGGCCTGGATAGCGTCCGAATTGGCGCTTTCCGGGGTCGGAATCAGGATGTTGGCCAGGCGGTATTCTTCCGACATCTGCATCTTGCCCAGGTCGGAGTTGAGGAAGTTCTTCACTTCCTGCTCGGACACCTGGATGCGCTCGGCCACGCGACGCTGGCGAACGCGGCTGATGATCATCTCGCGCTTGACCTGATCACGGGCGTCCTCGAACGACAGACCATCGTGAGCGAGGGCAGCACGGAACTGATCCAGCGACATGCCGTTGCGCTGGGCGATGGTGCCGATGGCCTGGTTGAGTTCTTCGTCGGTGATACGAATGCCCGAGCGCTCGCCGATCTGCAGTTGCAGGTTCTCGACGATCAGACGTTCCAGCACCTGCTGTTCCAGGGCGCCGGCAGGCGGCACACCACCGCCGCGCTTGGCGATGGTCTGCTGCACTTCGTGTACGCGCTGGTCCAGCTGGCTTTGCATGACCACGTCGTTATCGACGATGGCCACCACACGGTCCAGAGGTTGCGGCGCGGCATGCACCGCACCGCTCAGCATTACGGCGCCCAGCATCAGCGGGCGCAGACGATCAATAAGCTTGCTCTTCACGGGTACGGTAACCTTGAATGCCTTGGTCCAGGAACGATTCGACCTTGTTGCCCACGACGCCGCCGAGGCCTTTGAGGACGATCTGCAGGAATACGCCGTGGTCGCCTTTCTCGTTCTGCGGCAGGGCCTGACTGAAGTCGTCGGTGTCGAGCCAGTAGCGGTTGATCAGGCGCAGCTTCCAGCAGCAGCTGTCGTACTCGAAACCGCCCATCGCTTCGAGGGTGCGGTTGCGATTGTAGTCGTGCTGCCAGCGGGCAATGACGCTCCATTGCGGCACGATCGGCCAGATGACCGAGAAGTCGTGCTGCTGGATCTTGTAGTAATCCTTGATGTAGCCCGGCTGGCCAGGTGTGCCGTAGTCACCGCCGCCGACTTTCCACAGACCGGTCAGGGAGTCGTAGGTAATGGTGTCGTTACGGTAGCGATAGCCGGCGTTGATCACTTTGTTCGGGTTGTCTTCAGGCTGGTAGTGGAACATCGCGCTGCCCGAACGGGTGCTGCGGCTGTCCGGATCCCAGTTGAAGTCCGAATTGAAGCGCCAGTCGCGGTTGAAGGCGTACTGGTACACCAGGGCGTACGGCGAAACATTGGATTTGGCGTCGTCGCGGGTACGGTAGTCGATACCCGGCAGTTGCACCTTGCGGTCTTCGAAGTAGTAGGCCTGGCCAACACTGAGGCGCTGGCGCTCGAAACCGTTTTCCTCGATCCAGCGGGTGGTCACGCCCAGCGACAGCTTGTTCTCGTCGCCGATGCGGTCGATGCCGCTGAAGCGGTTGTCGCGGAACAGCGAGTCGTAGCTGAACAGGGTTTCGCCGGAGTCGAACAGCGGGATGTCCTTCTGGTCCTTGTTCGGGACATAGAGGTAGAACAGGCGTGGTTCGAGGGTCTGGCGATAGTTGGTGCCGAACAGCGAGGTGTTGCGGTCGAAATACAGACCGCTGTCGACGCTGAAGATCGGAATGTCGCGGTTCAGCGAGCTGTGGTAGCTGCCATAACCTGGTTTTCCAGCGTCCCTGATAGCTTCGCTTTTGCCTTTGCCGTCCAGATCCAGATCGTAGCTGGTGTAAGCGTACTTGAGTTTAGGCGTAATGTAGCCATAGCTCGCTTCCATCGGCAGGCTCATCGCTGGGGCGATATTCAGGCGGGTGCCGTTGGCTCGAGCGATGCCAGATACGTTTTCGTCCAGGCGACGTCCAGGAAATCCGGTGCTGTCATCCGGGAGCCCGTCTTTGTTACGAATGAAATCATTCTTGAGATTACGATCAAAGCGCACAGCCTCGGTATCGTAAGAGAAATCAAAGCCAGCAGGATGGTATGGCAGCATCCCGTTAACGGTAATCTGCGGCAGGCGATCATAAGGCGTGATCTGCGAAATGGTGGCCATTTCGTACGCATGCACGTTCAACCGCGCATTGTAAGTGTCACCCCGGTACGTCAATGCCCCTTGCTGGTTGACGAAGTCGCGCTTCTGCACGCCGATCTGGTCGGTCTCAAGGTCCTGGAAGTAGAACGGGTCGCTGATGTCGGTGTAGTCCACCTCGGTCATGATCCGGTCGTCCAGGCCACCCTTGTGCTGCCAGTTGACCATCCAGCGTTCTTTCTTGTAGTCCGTCTGCAGCTTGCGGTCGTCGTCCTCGTCGTTGAGGTAAGCGCCGCCGAACTGACCTTCGCTCGACTTGGTCAGGTAGCGGAATTCGCCTTCCATCAACAAGCCGCGCTTGGCCATGTAGCGCGGATACAGGGTGGCGTCGTAGTTCGGCGCCAGGTTGAAGTAGTACGGCGTGACCAGCATGAAGCCGGTGTCGCTGCTGGTGCTGAACGACGGCGGCAGGAAACCGGACTGGCGACGGTCGTCGATCGGGAAGTAGATGTACGGTGTGTAGAACACCGGAATATCCTTGACCCGAAGGGTGACGTTGGTGCCGGTACCGAAGCCGGTGGCCGGGTTCAGGGTGATGTTGTTGCCCTTGAGCTGCCATGCGTTGCTGCCCGGCTCACAGGTGGTATAGGTACCGTCCTTGAGGCGGATGATGGCGTTTTCTGCACGCTTGGCGTACAGGGCCGAGCCGCGGATGTGCGACTTGTGCATCACGTATTCGGCGTTGTCGACCTTGGCTTCGCCAGTATCGAGCTGGACTTCGGCCTGGTCGCCCACCACCAGCGTACCGTTGTCGCGAATCTTGACGTTGCCCTTGAGCTCGCCGCGGTTCTCGGTCTGGTAGAGGTTGGCTTCGTCGGCTTCGGCCTGCATGCTGCCCTGGCGCATGACCACGTCACCGGCCAGGGTAGCGATCTGCTGCTCCTGCTGGTACTTGGAGACCTTGGCGTTGAGGTAGGTCGGCGACTCGTCCTTGGGCGTGGAGTCGTTCATGCCCGGACGGATCGGCTCGATGTACGCGCCGCCGCAATACGGGCCGGTCTCGGCCAGTTGCGCAGCGGTGAGCTTCTCGCGGGGCACCCAGTCCAGATGGCTGTAGTCTTCGCTGCGCGATTTCAGCGCGCGGCCCTTGCTCTCGGTGACCAGCACCGGCTTGGGCTCGGCACTGCCAGCCGCCTCGGCGGTCTGGGCCTCGGTGCCGCCACTGAGCGCGGCACCATCGTGCACAGGGCGCGGCGGCAGAGTGCTGGCAGCGGTCTTGGGCTTGCAGTCCCAACCACCGGCGGCGGACACTTGGCAGTCGAACTGCTCGGCAGCCACCACGTACGATGTGGCCAGAGGTTGCAGGGCCAGCAGACCGCCAGTCACCAGCAATGGAAACTTTCTACGAAACGCGGGGGATTTCAATGCCATCTTATTAGTCCGGGCTTCCTGCGTGCCATCTGCCCGCGTGTGGGGCCGCACGCCTCTCGATGGTCTGAAAAAGATGCTGGATAATAAAGCATGACCCGCTTGACGGCTAGGGGCCGTCGGAGACCCTTGTAATGCCTGATCATGATGTACGCCTGCAACAGCTGACTGTGTGGCTCGAACAACAGCTTCAGAATCTTTTCCGCGAAAACGCCTGGGGCGACGTGCCTGCGGGCAGCCTGACCGCCGCCAGCAGCGACGCGAGCTTTCGTCGCTACTTCCGCTGGGAGGGCGGCGGACACAGTTTCGTGATCATGGATGCGCCACCGCCGCAGGAAAATTGCGCACCTTTCGTCGCCATCGACCACTTGCTGGCCAGCGCGGGTATCAACGTGCCGGTGATCCATGCCCAGGACCTGGAGCGTGGCTTCCTGCTGTTGAGCGACCTGGGGCGCAAGACATATCTGGAAATCATCGGCGACGACAATGCCGATGCCCTGTTCGCCGATGCCATTGACGCGCTGCTGGCCCAGCAACAACTGCCGATGCAAGCGCCGCTGCCGAGCTACGACACCGCCTTGCTGCGCCGCGAGCTGGAGCTGTTCCCCGAGTGGTATGTCGGGCGTGAACTGAAACTGGCGTTCAGCGAAGCGCAGCAAGCCAGCTGGCAGCGTGTCAGCCAGCAACTGATCGACAGTGCCCTGGCCCAGCCCAAGGTCCTGGTGCACCGCGACTACATGCCGCGCAACCTCATGCACAGCGCCCCCAACCCGGGCGTGCTGGACTTTCAGGACGCCGTCTACGGCCCGGTGACCTACGACATCACTTGCCTGTTCAAGGATGCCTTCCTCAGTTGGCCGCAAGCACGTGTCGATGGCTGGTTGCGCAGCTACTGGGACAAGGCGCAGGCCGCAGGGATTCCGGTGCAGCCTGAGTTTGAAGAATTCCAGCGTGCCAGCGACCTGATGGGCGTACAGCGCCACCTCAAGGTGATCGGCATCTTCGCCCGCATCTGTCACCGCGATGGCAAACCGCGCTACCTCACCGACGTGCCGCGTTTCTTCGCCTATATAGATGAAGTGATCGCCCGTCGCCCTGAGCTGGCCGAACTCGGTCAACTGATCGGCGAACTCAAGACTGGGGCACACCCATGAAAGCGATGATCCTGGCGGCAGGCAAGGGCGAGCGCATGCGCCCGCTGACCTTGCATACCCCCAAGCCCCTGGTGCCTGCCGCGGGCAAGCCGCTGATCGAGTACCACCTCGAAGCCTTGGCCAGGGCGGGGGTGAGCGATGTGGTGATCAACCATGCCTGGCTCGGGCAGCAGATCGAGGATCACCTGGGCGATGGCAGCCGCTTCGGTCTGAGCATCAGCTATTCGCCCGAGGGCGAGCCGCTGGAGACCGGCGGCGGCATCTTCAAGGCGCTGCCGCTGCTGGGGGATGCGCCGTTCCTGCTGGTCAACGGTGACGTCTGGACCGATTACGACTTCAAGCGCCTGTTTCAACCGCTTCAGGGCCTTGCGCACCTGGTGCTGGTGGACAATCCGGGGCATCACGGGCGTGGCGACTTCCGTCTCGACGGCACGCACGTCGTCGATGGCGACGACGCTCCCGGCACCCTGACGTTCAGTGGCCTGTCGGTACTCGACCCGAAGTTGTTCGAAGGCTGCCAGCCCGGCGCCTTCAAGCTCGCGCCGCTGCTGCGCCAGGCAATGGCGGCCGGGCAGGTGACAGGTGAGCATTATCCTGGGCAGTGGATCGACGTCGGCACTCTCGAGCGCCTGGCCGAGGTCGAGCGCCTGATCGGCGAGCGTGCCTGACATGTGGTGGCCGAGCACAGTGATTGGTGCCGGAGCCGGTTTTGCCGTGGCCAGCATTCCTGGCGCCTTGCTGGGCGCCTTGCTGGGACAGGCCATGGACCGACGTCTGCGCCTGCAGGGATGGGATGATGTGCGCGAGCGCCTAGGTGGGCGTCCGGCCTTGCGCGACGAAGAGTTGCTGTTCGTGCTGTTGGGGCGTCTGGCCAAGAGTGATGGGCGAGTCGCAGAGGGGCATATCTATCAGGCACGTCAGGAAATGACCCGCCTGGACCTTGCGGAGCCCGCCCGCTTGCGGGCGATCGCGGCATTCAACCGCGGCAAGTCGGGCAAGGACCGTCTGGGGCAGTACCTGCGCCGTATCGGCCAGCAGCCCCACGGCGCCGAAGGTACGCTGCGGGCGTGCTGGCGCATGGTCTGGGCCGATGGCAAGGCGGGGCGGCACGAGCGTGAACTGTTGCTGGACTGGGGCCAGCAATTGGGCATGAGCCGTAACCAGGTGCAGGCCTTGTCCCAGGAGTACGAGCCGAACCGTTCTGCGGTCGAGGGCGGGGTGATGACCTATGCCGCGGCGCTGCGACTGCTGGGCGTCGAGGCCGATACCGACGGTGATCGGATCAAGCAGGCCTATCGCCGACTGGTCAGCCGGCATCACCCGGACAAGCTGGTCGGTAGTGGTGCAAGCGCGGCTCGGGTGCGTGAAGCGACCGAGCGCACGCGTGAGTTGCATCAGGCTTATGCCCTGATTCGCAAGCGGCGGGGGATTTGAGGGGCAGGGTGCGGTGGTGAATTCGTCGCGGGCAAGTCGCAGCGGCGAACCGCTGCTCCCACAGGGGGCAACACACCCAGCCCCTTACTGCGCTTCCTGCGGCATCAACCATCCCCGCACCCGACGGAACAGCTGCTCTTGCTCCGCTGCCCTGGCACCCGGCATGGCAATCAGCGACAACTGCCGATACTGGCTGTCCTTCTCGCGCTTGCTGGCTTGCAGGCGCAGCTTGGCGGCGTTCTGATCGCGGGTGCGGGTCATGACGTAGATGTCGGCGGTGGGCACTTTGAGCGTCGGCACCAGGCTTTCCAGGTCGTGCTCGACCCGTGCCGGTGTCTGCGCCGAGATCAGTGCCAGCTTCTGCACCTGTGGTGGCTGTTTCTCGCTCACATAGCGCGCCGCCCAGTACGCCCCGCTGCCATGGCCGATCAAGACGATGCTGTGGGCATTCTGCTGCTGGGCGAAGGCCACGGCAGCATCGAGGCGGGCGAAGATGCGGGTGGCGTCGGCGGAGTCGTTCTGCTCGTCGGCCTGCACGGCGTCGGTGCCCTGCGCGGTATCGGCATCGGCCGCCGTGGCCTGGGCGACATTGGCGTTGGCGTCGTCCGGCGTATCCTTGGCCGGGGCGCTGGTGCCCTTGCCTTCTACCTTGTCGGGCTGGGCGGCGGGTGTGTTGGCGGCGCGTGCCTGCGGGCTGTCGGCCAGCAGATCGGGCAAGCTGATGCTCAGGCTGTGCCAGCCGACATCGGGAAACTTGTTGCGCAGCGGGCCGACGGCGTTGGGCCAGTCGGCGGTTTCGCCGGCACCGGGCACAATGATCACGGCGCCTTTCGGGGCGCTGTCGTTGGCCGGTTTCCACAGCGCCAGAAAGTTTTCGCCGTCGGCCTGCAGGGTCTTCTGCTCGGCCTTGGGCACCAGGCGCTCAAGAGCCTGGGCGTCTTCCTGGCTGCGTTCGGCCAGGGGCGCGCGCACGGCAGTGGTTTCGGCCGGCGCGGCAGGTTTGTCGGGGTCGGCGGCATGGGCCGCGAGCGGTAGGGCCGAGGCCAGGCAGAACATGGCCAGCGTCGTGCGATAAAGTATGAACATGGATCAACCCAAGGCCAGAATGATACCGGCAGCCTAATAGTATTTGCCCGCGACGGCCACGCAGATGGCCGTCATTGCCAAGACGAGCGTATCGATGAAGCGAATGCGTTGCCTGTTGGTTATCGGCTGGTTGTGCCTGCCCTTGATCGCCCTTGCCAAAGCCCCAGCACCCCCGTCGGTGGTGCTCGAGCCTGCGCAGCAGCAGTGGCTCGACAGCCATCGCAGCCTGCGCGTGGGCCTGGTGCTGCAAGCACCCTATGCTCAGTTCGACCGGCGCCTGCAGCAGTTGTACGGGGCCAACGTCGAGCTGGTGAGCTGGCTGGGGCGGGCTCTGAATCTGGACCTGACCTGGCGAAACTTCCCAGACCAGGCTGCCTTGGAGCATGCGTTGCAGGCAGGCGAGATCGATTTTGCCCCAGGCCTCGCTCAAACCCCGGCAAGCCTGCGCCTGTGGCTGTTCAGCGACCCCTACATGCGTGTGCCGCAATTGCTGGTCGGCCTGCGCAGTGGTGCGCTGGCGGTCGACCTGGAGCAGCTTGGCGCCAGCGACCGGGTGGCCGTGCGCATGCCTGGCAGCCTGGCCGATTACCTGCGTGGCAACTTCGCCAATCTCAACCTGCAGGGCGTGCCCAATGAGCGCGAGGCGCTGCAACTGGTGCTGGGTGCGCAAGCCAGCTACGCCGTGCTCGACGAGGCGCAGCTCAGTCGCCTGTCGCGCGAGAGCGAATTCGGTGACCTGGTGGTCGTGGGCGACATTGGCCTGCCGCAGTTGCTGCGTATCGGCTCGCGCCGCGATTGGCCGCTGCTGGCCGACGTGCTGGAGCGCGGTCTGCAGGCGATGCCTGCCAAGGAACTGGAGCAGTTGCACCAGCGTTGGTTGCAACCGAAGTACCCGCGCCTGAGCGAGTCGGCAGGGTTCTGGCAGAACCTTGCGCTGTTGTTCGGCTTGTTGCTGCTCTGCGCGCTGGCCACCCTGGCGATGCAGCGTCGCCAGCAGCGCCGACTCGAGCGGAGCCTGCTCAGCGTGCGCGAGAGCCTGCTCGAACGCCAGGCCCGTGAAGAGGCACTGCGGCTCAGCCAGTTTTCCATCGATCAGAGCACCGTCGGCATCCTCTGGGTGCATTGGGACAGCCACGTGCGCTACGCCAATCATGCTGCCGAGCGCATGCTCGGCCATGGTGAGGGCGAACTGCTCGAGCGACCGCTGATCGATATCGAGCCGAGCCTGCACATGGACCGCTGGCTGGAGTTGTGGAAGCGTGCGCGCACGGGCGACAGTGGGGCACAAGCGTTCGAGACCCTGTGCCGTCGTGCCGATGGCAGCTTGCTGCCGGTGGAGCTGTCACTGAGCTTTCTGCGTTTTCGTGATGCCGAATACCTGGTGGTGTTCATCACCGATGTCACCGAGCGCCGCCGCGCCCTGGCGGCCCTGCGCGAGAGCGAGGCGCGGCTCAAGGGTATCGCGGGCAACGTGCCGGGCCTGGTCTTTCGCCTGGAGCGTGATCCTGCCGAGGGTGAGCCGGAGTTTCCCTATGTCAGTGAGGGCAGCGAGGCGCTGGTCGGCTATGCCCCCGCCCAGATTCAGCAGGCGGACATGGGGCTGCGCAACCTGGTCCACCCCGATGACCGCGCCGACTATCACCGGGTCCAGGACCTGGCGCTGGCCAATGACCGCGACTGGTCCTGGCAGGGCCGCATTCTCACCCGCGAAGGTCTGCAGCGCTGGGCCGACATCAAGGCCAGCGCCCGGCGTCAGGCCGATGGCCGGGTGGTGTGGGACGGCATTGTCTGGGATATCACCCAGAGCAAACGGGTCGAGCTGGAACTGGCGCGCTCCCAGGAGCAACTGCGTGAGTTGTCGGCACACCTGGAGAGTGTGCGTGAGGAGGAGAAGGCGCGGATCGCCCGTGAAGTGCACGATGAGCTCGGGCAGATGCTCACTGTGCTCAAGTTGGAAGTTTCGATGTGCGAGCTGGCGTTCGCCGAGCTCGACCCGGGGCTCAACGAGCGACTTACCAGCATGAAGCGACTGATCGCCCAGTTGTTCCAGCTGGTGCGCGATGTGGCCACGGCGTTACGTCCGCCGATCCTCGATGCCGGGATCGCCTCGGCCATCGAATGGCAGGCCCGGCGCTTCGAGGCGCGCACGCAGATTCCCTGCCTGGTGCAGGTGCCGGATAATCTGCCAGCATTGAGCGATGCCAAGGCCACTGGACTGTTCCGCATCCTGCAGGAGGCGCTGACCAATGTCATGCGCCATGCCAGGGCGCACACGGTGCAAATCGAGCTCAAGCATGAAAATGACTGGCTACGCATGACGGTGATCGACGACGGTGCCGGCTTCAGCCCCGCTCAGTCACGCCCCACCTCGTTCGGCCTGGTCGGCGTGCGTGAGCGGGTGCTGATGCTGGGCGGCAGCGTGACCCTGGAAAGCGAGCCGGGCGAGGGCACCAGCCTGAGCGTGGCCATCCCTCTTTATTAGGAGAAACACCGTGATTCGAGTGCTGGTGGCCGAAGACCACACCATCGTCCGCGAGGGCATCAAGCAATTGATCGGCCTGGCCAAGGACATGCTGGTAGCGGGCGAGGCCGGCAATGGCGAGCAGTTGCTCGAAACCCTGCGTCATACCCCCTGCGAGGTGGTGCTGCTGGATATCTCGATGCCGGGCGTCAACGGCCTGGAGGCGATTCCGCGGATCCGCGCGCTGAGCAGTCCGCCAGCCATCCTGGTGCTGTCGATGCACGACGAAGCGCAGATGGCAGCACGCGCGCTCAAGGCGGGGGCGGCAGGCTATGCGACCAAGGATAGCGACCCGGCGCTGCTGCTGACCGCGATCCGCCGCGTCGCCGGTGGTGGTCGCTACATCGACCCGGTGCTGGCCGACCGCATGGTCTTCGAGGTGGGCCTGACCGAGACCCGGCCGCTGCACACACTGCTGTCGGAGCGTGAGTTCTCGGTGTTCGAACGCCTGGCCCAGGGTGCCAACGTCAACGACATCGCCCAGCAGCTGGCGCTGTCGAGCAAGACCATCAGTACCCACAAGGCGCGGTTGATGCAGAAGCTCAAGGTCAATTCGCTGGCGGAGCTTGTGAAGTACGCCATGGAGCACAAGCTGGTCTGATTGCGACATGCATCTGTGGGAGCGGGCTTGCCCGCGAAAGGTCCCTGCCTGTCGATCTCTGTGTCTGTGTCGACCTCTTCGCGGGCAAGCCCGCTCCCACAGGGTTGGAGGTGTCGGGATGAGGAGTATTCCAATCGCGTCATCCTTGTAGGGCAATCCCTACAACAACTCTTCCATCTGGATGATGGCATTCTCTCAGCACCCCCGATTTCCGGGGCTTTGCCGTTCTTCTAGTCTTTTGCCTACGCAGTCATTCCAACAAGAAGGTGCAGGGCATGAGCGAGGCGAATTCGAACGAGACGCTGGTCAGCTTCCGTGGTGTGCAGAAGAGCTACGACGGCGAATCGCTGATCGTCAAGGACCTCAACCTCGACATCCGCAAGGGCGAGTTCCTCACCCTGCTCGGCCCTTCCGGTTCGGGCAAGACCACCAGCCTGATGATGCTGGCCGGTTTCGAGACCCCCACCGCCGGTGAGATCCAGCTGGCCGGGCGCTCGATCAACAACGTGCCACCGCACAAGCGCGACATCGGCATGGTGTTCCAGAACTATGCGCTGTTCCCGCACATGACCGTCGCCGAGAACCTGGCTTTCCCCCTGAGTGTGCGCAACCTGAGCAAGACCGACATCAGCGAGCGGGTCAAGCGTGTGCTCAACATGGTCCAGCTCGACAGCTTCGCCAAGCGCTACCCCGGTCAGCTTTCCGGCGGTCAGCAGCAGCGTGTGGCGCTGGCGCGAGCGCTGGTGTTCGAGCCGCAACTGGTGTTGATGGACGAGCCGCTCGGGGCGCTCGACAAGCAGTTGCGCGAACACATGCAGATGGAGATCAAGCATATCCACCAGCGCCTGGGCGTGACCGTGGTCTATGTCACCCACGACCAGGGCGAGGCGCTGACCATGTCCGACCGCGTGGCGGTATTCCACCAGGGCGAGATCCAGCAGATCGCCGACCCGCGCACTCTCTACGAAGAGCCCGCCAACACCTTCGTCGCCAACTTCATCGGCGAGAACAACCGCATCAACGGCACCCTGCTGGCGCGCAACGGCGAGCGCTGCCAGGTGCAACTGGCACGTGGCGAGAAGGTCGAGGCGCTGGCGGTGAACGTCGGCCAGGCCGGCGAGCCGGTGACCCTGTCGATCCGCCCGGAGCGCGTGCGTCTCAACAGCCACAGCGAGCATTGCGTCAACCGTTTCTCCGGCCGCGTGGCCGAGTTCATCTATCTGGGCGACCACGTGCGGGTGCGCCTGGAAGTCTGCGGCAAGGCCGACTTCTTCGTGAAGCAGCCAATCGCCGAGCTCGACCCGGCCCTGGCCGTGGGCGATGTGGTACCGCTTGGCTGGCAGGTGGAGCACGCCCGTGCGCTCGACCCGATTGCCGAAGCCCACTGATCGATTGCTTCACCAACCCTGTACTGTGGAGAGAATAATAATGCGCAAGCAGTTGAAACTGACCGCCCTGGCCCTGGGGCTGTTTACCGCGGGGCAGGCCCTCGCCGCGGACCTCACCGTGGTGTCGTTCGGCGGTGCCAACAAGGCGGCCCAGGTCAAGGCGTTCTACGAGCCGTGGGAAAAGGCCGGCAAGGGCAAGATCGTCGCCGGGGAGTACAACGGCGAGATGGCCAAGGTCAAAGCCATGGTCGATACCAAGAGCGTGTCGTGGGACCTGGTCGAGGTGGAGTCGCCAGAGCTGGAGCGCGGTTGCCAGGAAGGCCTGTTCGAGGAACTCGACCCCGCGCCGTTCGGCAACGCGGCCGACTACGTACCCGGTGCGATCCAGGGCTGCGGCGTAGGCTTCTTCGTGTGGTCCACGGTGCTGGCCTACAACGCCGACAAACTCCAGACCGCGCCCACCAGTTGGGCCGATTTCTGGGACACCAAGAAATTCCCCGGCAAGCGTGGCCTGCGCAAGGGTGCCAAGTACACCTTGGAATTCGCCCTGATGGCCGACGGCGTAGCGCCCAAGGATGTGTACTCGGTGCTGCAGACCAAAGCCGGTGTAGACCGAGCCTTCAAGAAGCTCGACGAGCTCAAGCCGAACATCCAGTGGTGGGAAGCCGGCGCCCAGCCGCCGCAGTACCTGGCCTCGGGTGACGTGGTCATGAGCTCGGCCTACAACGGCCGGATCGCTGCGGTACAGAAGGACAGCAACCTGAAGGTGGTGTGGAACGGCGGGATCTACGACTTCGACGCCTGGGCCATTCCGAAGGGTGCGAAGAACGTGGAAGAGGCGAAGAAGTTCATCGCCTATACCGTGCAACCGGCACAGCAGAAGATCTACTCCGAGAACATCGCCTACGGCCCTGCCAACTCCAAGGCCATCGAACTGCTGTCGGACGATGTGAAGAAGGACATGCCGACCACGCCTGAGAACATCGCCAACCAGGTGCAGATCGACGTGGCCTTCTGGGCCGACAACAGCGAGCAGTTGGAGCAACGCTTCAACGCCTGGGCTGCGAAGAAGTAACGCGCCTCAAAGGAGCGCCGGGGTTTGACCGGCGCTCCCTCGTTTTCTGTGTTTTTCGGAGTTCGCCATGGCCATTGCAGTGCCCCTGAATGAAGGCGCAGGTCCAAGTCTCAAACAGCGCCTCAAGCGCGCCGAACGGGTCAACCGCTGGAAGGCCCAGGCGTTGATCGCGCCGCTGGCGCTGTTCCTGCTGCTGGTGTTCCTCGTGCCGATCGCCGCACTGTTGTACAAGAGCGTCGAAAACCCCGAGGTGGTCGCGGGCCTGCCGCGCACCGTCGAAGCCGTGTTGCAGTGGGACGGCAAGAGCCTGCCCGACGAGGCGGTGTACAAGGCTCTCAGCGAGGACCTGGCCGAATCGCGCAAGAACCAGACCCTGGGCGAGCTTTCCAAGCGCCTGAACATGGAGCTGGCCGGCTACCGCAGCCTGCTGTCCAAGACAGCACGTGCACTGCCGTTCAAGACCGAACCGGCTTCCTATAAAGACGCCCTGCAGACCCTTGATGAGCGCTGGGGCGACCCGGCCTACTGGCAGGCAATTCGCCGTAACACCAGCGAGGTGACACCTTTCTACCTGCTGGCCTCGCTGGATCACCGCATCGATGATCTGGGCGAACTGGCCAAGACCACCCCGGACCAGGCCATTTATCTGGACATTTTTGCCCGCACCCTGTGGATGGGGGTGGTGATCACCGTGATCTGCCTGGTGCTGGCCTATCCGCTCGCCTACCTGCTGGCCAACCTGCCGACCCGGCAGAGCAACCTGTTGATGATCCTGGTGCTGCTGCCGTTCTGGACTTCGATCCTGGTGCGGGTGGCGGCGTGGATCGTGCTGTTGCAGTCTGGCGGCCTGATCAACAGCGCGCTGATGGCCATTGGCATCATCGATCAGCCGTTGGAGCTGGTGTTCAACCGCACCGGGGTCTACATCTCCATGGTGCACATCCTGCTGCCATTCATGATCCTGCCGTTGTACAGCGTGATGAAAGGTATTTCGCCCAGCTACATGCGTGCGGCGATCTCGCTGGGCTGTCATCCGTTCGCCAGCTTCTGGCGGGTGTACTTCCCGCAGACTTACGCCGGTGTCGGCGCCGGCTGCCTATTGGTGTTCATCCTTGCCATCGGCTACTACATCACCCCGGCCCTGCTGGGCAGCCCGAACGACCAGATGGTCAGTTACTTCGTCGCCTTCTATACCAACACCAGCATCAACTGGGGCATGGCCACGGCCCTGGGCGGGTTGCTGTTGCTGGCAACCGTGCTGCTGTACCTGATCTATAGCTGGCTGGTCGGCGCCAGCCGCCTGCGCCTGAGCTGAGGAGCCTTGTCATGCTGAGCCCTTACATGTCGCCCGTGGAGCGGGTCTGGTTCTACAGCCTGCGCATTCTCTGCGGCCTGATCCTGTTGTTCCTGGTCTTGCCGGTGCTGGTGATCATTCCGCTGTCGTTCAACAGCGGCAGCTTCCTGGTGTATCCGCTGCAAGGCTTTTCGCTGCAGTGGTACCAGGACTTCTTCGCCTCTGCCGAGTGGATGCGCGCGCTGAAGAACAGCATCATCGTCGCTCCGGCGGCCACGGTACTGGCCATGGTGTTCGGCACCCTGGCCGCGATCGGCCTGACCCGCGGCGACTTCCCCGGCAAGTCGCTGGTGATGGCGCTGGTGATTTCGCCAATGGTGGTACCGGTGGTGATCATCGGTGTGGCCAGCTACTTGTTCTTCGCGCCGCTGGGGATGGGTAACAGCTTCATTTCGTTGATCCTGGTGCACGCGGTGCTGGGCGTGCCGTTCGTGATCATCACCGTGTCGGCGACCCTTCAGGGGTTCAACTACAACCTGGTGCGCGCCGCGGCCAGCCTCGGCGCCTCGCCCTTGCTGACCTTCCGTCGGGTGACCTTGCCGCTGATTGCGCCGGGCGTGATTTCCGGAGCGCTGTTCGCCTTTGCCACGTCCTTCGATGAGGTGGTGGTGACGCTGTTCCTCGCTGGCCCAGAGCAGGCCACCTTGCCGCGGCAGATGTTCAGTGGCATTCGCGAGAACCTGAGCCCGACCATTGCGGCGGCGGCCACGTTGCTGATTGCGTTTTCGGTGATCCTGCTGCTGACCCTGGAGTGGTTGCGCGGGCGCAGCGAGAAGTTGCGGACCCAGCAGCCGGCCTGATCCTGCGGCGGCTGCACCGGCCTCATCGCGGGGCAAGCCCGCTCCCACAGTTGCCCCGCCGCTCATGAGGGCAGCGTTGTACTGGTAGGAGCGGGCTTGCCCCGCGATGAGGCCGGTACAGATAACCCCGGTTCCGTGCACCGTTCGACACCAATTGATACCAATCAGCCCCCGTCCACTTCCCTGAGTTACAATGCGCGCCACCGTGATTTCCACCACATAGGTGCGCCATGCAGCCCTACGCTATTGCCCCCTCCATTCTTTCCGCCGATTTCGCCCGCCTGGGCGAGGACGTCGACAAGGTTCTGGCCGCCGGGGCCGACATCGTCCACTTCGATGTCATGGACAACCACTACGTGCCCAATCTGACCATCGGTCCGATGGTCTGCACGGCACTGCGCAAGTACGGCGTGACCGCGCCGATCGATGTGCACCTGATGGTCAGCCCAGTCGACCGCATCATCGGCGACTTCATCGAGGCCGGCGCTACCTACATCACCTTCCACCCGGAAGCGTCGCAACACATCGACCGTTCGCTGCAACTGATCAAGGACGGCGGCTGCAAGGCCGGCCTGGTATTCAACCCGGCCACCAGCCTGGACGCACTGAAATACGTGATGGACAAGGTCGACATGGTCCTGCTGATGAGCGTCAACCCTGGCTTCGGCGGGCAGAAGTTCATCCCTGGCACCCTCGACAAGCTGCGCGAGGCCCGCGCGCTGATCGATGCCAGCGGGCGTGATATCCGCCTGGAGATCGATGGCGGCGTCAACGTCGGCAACATCCGTGAAATCGCCGCTGCTGGCGCTGACACCTTCGTTGCTGGCTCGGCGATCTTCAACGCCCCGGACTACCAGGAAGTGATCGCCAAGATGCGCGCCGAACTGGCCCAGGCCCGCCCATGAGTGGCTTCGAGCAGCTGTTCCCCGGGACGCTGCCCAGGCTGGTGATGTTCGATCTGGACGGTACGTTGATCGATTCGGTACCGGACCTGGCCGCCGCCGTGGACCGCATGCTGCTCGAACTGGGGCGCCCGGCCGCAGGGCTGGATGCCGTGCGCCAGTGGGTGGGCAACGGTGCCGAGGTGCTGGTGCGCCGCGCCCTGGCCGGCGCCATCGAACACGATGCCGTCGATGCGCAACTGGCCGAGCGTGCGCTGGCACTGTTCATGGAAGCTTATGGCGAAAGCCATGAGCTGACCGTGGTCTACCCAGGCGTGCGCGACACCTTGCGCTGGTTGCGCAAGCAGGGCGTGGAGATGGCGCTGATCACCAACAAGCCCGAACGCTTTGTCGGGCCGTTGCTGGACCAGATGAAGATCGGTCGCTATTTCCGCTGGATCATCGGTGGCGACACCCTGCCACAGAAGAAACCCGACCCGGCGGCGTTGCTGTTCGTCATGAAGATGGCCGGCATTGCGCCCGAGCAGTCGCTGTTCGTTGGCGATTCGCGCAGTGACGTGCAGGCGGCCAGGGCGGCGGGGGTCAAGAGCGTCGGCCTGACCTACGGCTACAACCACGGACGGCCGATCGACGAGGAGTCACCGAGCCTGGTACTCGACGATCTGCGCCTGCTGCTGCCCGGTTGCTTAGTCACCGACACTGGGATAACGTGGGCGGACCTTCAAGCCTCCCAAGACAGAGACTCCACTGTGGGTGCTACCGGCAAATTCTGGATGAAAGTCATCAAGGCCCTGGCCCGTTGGCGCTGGCGCGCCTGACTCCCCCTCGCCGGCGCCTGCCGGCCCGTCCGCTTGCCCGAACCCATTGCTGCTTGCCACGAGGCTACCCATGACCCGCGAAGAATTCCTGCGCCTGGCCGCTGCCGGCTACAACCGCATTCCCCTGGCCTGTGAAACCCTGGCCGACTTCGATACGCCGCTGTCGATCTACCTGAAGCTTGCCGACCAGGCCAACTCTTATCTGCTCGAGTCCGTGCAGGGCGGGGAGAAGTGGGGGCGCTACTCGATGATCGGTTTGCCTTCGCGCACGGTGATGCGCGTGCACGGCTACCGGGTGAGCATCCTGCACGATGGCGTTGAGATAGAGAGCCACGAGGTCGAGGATCCGCTGGCATTCGTCGAGTCGTTCAAGGACCGCTACAAGGTCGCCGACATTCCTGGACTGCCGCGCTTCAATGGTGGCCTGGTCGGCTATTTCGGCTATGACTGCGTGCGCTATGTCGAGAAGCGCCTGGGCGCCTGCCCGAACCCGGATCCGCTGGGGGTGCCGGACATCCTGCTGATGGTCTCCGACGCCGTGGTGGTGTTCGACAACCTCGCCGGCAAGATGCACGCGATCGTGCTGGTCGACCCGTCTGAGGAGCAGGCGTTCGAGCAAGGCAAGGCGCGTCTGGATGGCTTGCTCGACAAGCTGCGCCAGCCAATCACCCCGCGTCGGGGGCTGGACCTCAGCGGGCCGATGGCCGCCGAGCCTGAATTCCGCTCCAGCTACACCCGGGACGACTACGAGAATGCGGTCGGGCGGATCAAGGAATACATCCTCGCTGGCGACTGCATGCAGGTCGTGCCGTCGCAGCGCATGTCCATCGACTTCAAGGCTGCGCCCATCGACCTGTACCGGGCGCTGCGCTGCTTCAACCCGACCCCCTACATGTACTTCTTCAACTTCGGCGACTTCCATGTGGTCGGCAGCTCGCCGGAAGTGCTGGTGCGGGTCGAGGATAATCTGGTCACCGTACGTCCGATCGCCGGCACCCGCCCGCGCGGCGCCAACGAAGAGGCCGACCGCGCGCTGGAAGACGACCTGCTGTCGGACGACAAGGAAATCGCCGAGCACCTGATGCTGATCGACCTGGGGCGCAACGATGTGGGGCGTGTGTCGTCCACGGGCAGCGTGCGTCTGACCGAGAAAATGGTGATCGAGCGTTATTCGAACGTCATGCATATCGTCTCGAACGTCACCGGCGAGTTGGCCGAGGGGCTGACGGCGATGGACGCACTGCGTGCGATCTTGCCAGCCGGCACCTTGTCGGGCGCGCCGAAGATCCGGGCGATGGAGATCATCGACGAGCTGGAGCCGGTCAAGCGGGGTGTCTATGGTGGTGCAGTGGGTTACTTTGCCTGGAACGGCAACATGGACACCGCCATTGCCATCCGTACTGCGGTGATCAAGGACGGCGAACTGCACGTGCAGGCTGGTGGCGGCATCGTGGCCGACTCGGTACCGGCACTGGAGTGGGAAGAGACCATCAACAAGCGTCGGGCGATGTTCCGTGCCGTGGCGCTGGCCGAGCAGACGCCGCGCGGCTGATGGATGAAAAAACGGCGCTCTGATGAGCGCCGTTTTTTTTGGTGGTGTGAGTGGGCTGCTGCGCAGCCCATCGCGGGGCCAGCCCGCTTCTACAGGTTCACTGCAATTTCTGTAGGAGCGGGCTGGCACCGCGACGGGTTAACCCTCAAAAGTCCAGGCTCACCGCCAGGCTTACCCCCTGTTGGCGCAGCTCATCACTCTTGCGCCAGTTGTAATTGCCCCGCAGGTTCACCCCCGGCACCAGTTCATGGCTGAGGCCCAGGCTCGCGCGGGTCAGGTTGCTGTGCGGCGTGTAGCCGGCGAGGGTGAAGTCGTTGCCCGGCAGGGTGGTCAGGTGCATGGTCAGGTCCTGGCGGTCATCCTCGAACTCGTGCTCGCGCGCGACCTCGGCGAACAACCGCGTGCTCGGCAGCACTTGCACACTGCCCAGCAGTCCTGCACCCAGGCGGCGGGATTTGCGGTCCTGGTCGTCGAAAGCCAGGGCCGTGGAGCGTCCGCTCTTCTCGTCGTAGCCATCGACCTTGACTCGCGCATAGTCGGCGCTGATGAACGGCGCCAATTGCCAGCTGCTCGCGTCGGCGGCCAGGTTGTAGCCCAGTCGCCCGCTGATGCCCCAGGCCTCGCCATCGGTATCGCCTTTTTCGGTACGCTCGCTGGCGCCCAGGGCGAAGCTGCGTTTGAGATCGCTGTAGTCCAGGTGCCCGGCAGTCAGCGTCGCATCGGCCCACCAGCGGTTCTGGCGGAACTGGGCGAAGGCACTGGCCAGGTAGCTGTCGAGCTTGTAGTCCGAATCCTGTTGGCCTGCCTCCAGTTTCTGTCTGTAGACGCCTGCTGCCAGGCCGACGCGCCAGGCATCATCGAGTCGGTAGCTACCGCCGAGGGTCAGGTTGTAACCGCGACCATCGCCACTTGCCGAACTGCGCTGGCTGCCGAAGTCCAGATCCTGGGCGCCGGTGGCGACGAAGGCTTGCCACTGACCAACTGCCTGCCAGGGCGTCTGCCACTGGTTGCGCAGCTCATCCTGATGGGCGCGCAGGCTGGCGTGGGCCATTTCCGGAAGCAGCGTCAGTTCCCAAGGGGCGGCTAGGATGGAATAGGCGTAGTCGGCGATCAGTTGCTGGCCAGCAATGGTCGGGTGTACCGAGTCGTTGAACAGCAGCCGGGTTGGGTCGGGGTTGGTGCCGTTGGCGCCATAGACCGGGTTTTGCACGCAGCTGTCGCCGCTGTAGCAGGTACCGACCAGGTTCTGGTCGGCGGCCAGGCCGAACTCCGCCGGGCTGCGCAGGGCCTCGCCGAGCAGGGTGGGGATGTTCAGCGGGATGATTTCAGCGTCGATCTGGCGCAACTGGTTGAGCAGCGACTGGTTGAACACGCCCGAAAGCTGCGACAGCGGGCCCTGTTGCGGCGTACCGCTGAAATTCGGGGTCTGCCCCAGGTCGGGCAGCAGCCACACCATGATGTAGCGCGCTCCGTCCTGCTGCAGGGCCTGGGCACTGGCGGCCAGCCGCGCGCCAGCGGCGGCTGCATCGGCGGCGCTGTTGACCTGCCCCTGCAGGAAGTCATTACCGCCACCGGTGATGTAGTAGAGGGCATTCGGGTCGGCTCGCAGCCCGTTGGCCAGGTAGCCGGGGCGCTCACGCAGGACGAGACCTGCGCCAGGGCGCCCGGGTGGAATCACCGCCTCGGAGGTGTCGGTGATCGAGTCGAGGATCTGCTGTGTCGTGTAGCCGCCGACGGCCCAGTTGTTGCCGTCGGGGCGACCTTGCACAAGATTGACCCGCGAGGTGGATGGGCCCAGTTCCGTGTCGGAAAAGCCCAGCTTCCCGCCAAGGATCATGGGTGACACCGGGGCATAGTTGCCGTTCGCATCGCGATTGGTGAAACGCATGCCCGGTGTGCCACCGGTGAGGTCAGGGAACTGCCCCGCATCGCTCAGGCTGTCGCCGAATACGATCAGCGAAGAGTACGGCGAGGGCGCCGCCATGGCCTGGCTGCAGGCGAGGGTGAGCAGGCACAGGGCCGTGCGCAGGAAAGGTGGCTGTCGCATGTGGAAGTTCCTTTTCATTGTTTTTATGGAGACAAGCCCGAAGACCTTAGCAAAAAAGCACGCAGTCCGTTCGTTCCCCAGTATTTGCGGCGTATTGCGCCTGCCGTCGCGGTAGGCTACTGTGCCGGGACGTATGAGCGAGAACTACCCCGTGTTGATCGTCAGCAAACTCCTGATGCGCGTTATCAAGGCTCACGCCCGTTGGCGTTGGCGCGCCTGACTCTTTCTCCTGCCGGTCCTGTCCGGCCCGCCCCCGTTTGCCCTCCTGTCGTTCCATCTTCGCTGTCGCGGTAGAGCCGCGCCCATGTCGAGGCAGGAAGGTTCGAAAGCACAGTCAGTAGATTCAAGAGGTTGACCCCAGATGTTACTGATGATCGACAATTACGACTCCTTCACCTACAACGTCGTCCAGTACCTCGGCGAGTTGGGTGCCGAGGTCAAGGTCATTCGCAACGACGAACTGACCATCGCCCAGATCGAAGCCCTCAACCCGGAGCGCATCGTCGTCTCGCCCGGCCCTTGCACGCCCAGCGAGGCAGGCGTTTCCATCGAGGCCATCCTGCACTTTGCCGGCAAGCTGCCGATCCTCGGTGTGTGCCTGGGCCACCAGTCCATCGGCCAGGCGTATGGCGGTGACGTGGTGCGGGCCCGCCAGGTCATGCATGGCAAGACCAGCCCGGTGTTCCACCGCGACCTGGGTGTGTTCGCCGGCCTGAACAACCCGTTGACCGTGACCCGCTACCATTCGCTGGTGGTCAAGCGCGAAACCCTGCCGGACTGCCTCGAAGTCACCGCCTGGACTGCCCATGCAGACGGTTCGGTCGACGAGATCATGGGCCTGCGCCACAAGACCTTGAACATCGAAGGGGTGCAGTTCCACCCCGAGTCCATCCTCACCGAGCAGGGCCACGAGCTGTTCGCCAACTTCCTCAAGCAGACCGGCGGCCGCCGCTAAGGATCGATCATGGATATCAAGAGCGCGCTGAGCCGCATCGTCGGCCACCTGGACCTGTCCACAGACGAAATGCGCGATGTCATGCGTCAGATCATGACCGGACAATGCACCGAGGCGCAGATCGGCGCCTTTCTGATGGGCATGCGCATGAAGAGCGAGAGCATCGACGAGATCGTCGGCGCCGTTTCGGTCATGCGTGAGCTGGCCGACAAGGTCGAGCTCAAGAGCCTCGACGGCGTGGTCGACATCGTCGGCACTGGCGGCGACGGGGCCAACATCTTCAACGTTTCCACGGCTTCGGCCTTCGTGCTCGCCGCGGCCGGTTGCCCGGTGGCCAAGCACGGCAACCGCGCGGTGTCCGGCAAGAGCGGCAGCGCCGACCTGCTGGAGGCGGCCGGTATCTACCTGAACCTTACGCCAGTGCAGGTGGCCCGCTGCATCGATAGCCTGGGGATCGGTTTCATGTTCGCCCAGACTCACCACAGTGCGATGAAGCATGCTGCTGGCCCGCGCCGCGACCTGGGCTTGCGCACGCTCTTCAACATGCTCGGCCCGCTTACGAATCCGGCCGGTGTGAAGCACCAGGTGGTTGGTGTATTCACCCAGGCCCTGTGCCGCCCGCTCGCCGAAGTGTTGCAGCGCCTGGGCAGCAAGCATGTGCTGGTGGTGCACTCCAAGGATGGCCTGGACGAATTCAGCCTGGCCGCGCCGACTTTCGTCGCGGAATTGAAGAACGGTGAGATCACCGAATACTGGGTCGAACCGGAAGACCTTGGCATGAAGAGCCAGAGCCTGCATGGCCTGGCGGTCGAGGACCCACAGGCTTCGCTGGCGCTGATCCGTGACGCCCTGGGCCGACGCAAGACCGAAAACGGCCAGAAAGCTGCCGAAATGATCGTGCTCAACGCTGGCGCCGCGCTGTATGCCGCCGACCATGCGATGAGCCTGAAGTCGGGCGTCGAACTCGCCCACGATGTGCTGCACACCGGCCTTGCCTGGGAAAAACTCCAGGAGCTGGGCGCCTTTACCGCGGTATTCAAGCAGGAGAACGGAGCATGAGCGTACCGACGGTGCTGGAAAGGATCATCGCCCGCAAGTTTCAGGAAGTGGCCGAGCGCAGCGCGCGCGTGAGCCTCGCCGAACTGGAGCGTCTGGCCAAGGGCGCCGATGCTCCCCGCGGCTTCGCCAACGCCTTGATCGAACAGGCCAAGCGCAAGCAGCCTGCCGTCATCGCTGAGATCAAGAAGGCCTCGCCGAGCAAGGGCGTGATCCGCGAGCACTTCGTGCCTGCGGAAATCGCGGTGAGCTACGAGAAGGGCGGCGCCACCTGCCTGTCGGTACTCACCGACGTGGATTACTTCCAGGGCGCAGACGAGTACCTGCAACAGGCCCGCGCTGCCGTGTCGTTGCCGGTGATCCGCAAGGACTTCATGGTCGATCCCTACCAGATCGTCGAAGCCCGCGCCCTGGGCGCCGACTGCGTGCTGCTGATCGTCTCGGCACTGGACGATGTGAAGATGGCCGAGCTGGCCGCCACCGCCAAGGATGTCGGTCTCGACGTGCTGGTGGAGGTACACGATGGCGATGAACTCGAGCGTGCGCTGAAAACCCTCGACACGCCGCTGGTGGGGGTCAACAACCGCAATCTGCACACCTTCGAGGTCAGCCTGGACACCACCCTCGACTTGCTGCCGCGCATTCCGCGTGACCGCCTGGCGGTCACCGAGAGCGGTGTCCTCAACCGCGCCGACGTGGAGCTGATGGAAATCAACGAGGTGTATTCGTTCCTGGTGGGCGAAGCCTTCATGCGCGCCGAGCAGCCGGGGTTGGAGCTGCAGAGGCTGTTCTTCCCGGATCAGGTGAAGAAGACTGTTCAGCCTCTGGACTGATCAAAAAACGAAGCCGGCTTGATGCCGGCTTTTTTGTATGACTGTTCTGGCCCTTTCGCGGGCCAGTGAACCGGATTTCCAAGGTGGATCAATGACCGATCAACCCCTGGCCCTCACCGTCGAGCAGGGCCTGCATGCCGAACAGGAGCTGCTCGCCGCCGTCTGCCGTGGCGAGCGTGAGTCCGGCGTGCTGTTCTGGCGCCCCACCGATCATGCTCTGGTCATGCCGCGACGAATGAGTCGTCTCGACAACTTCGAAGCCGCCTGTGCCGAGCTGGCGATCGCTGGCTGGCCGGTGTTGCTGCGTGAAACCGGTGGAGAGCCGGTGCCGCAGTCCCATTCGACCGTGAACGTGGCGCTGGTCTACGTCGCACCGCGCAGCGAAGGTGACCACGGACGCATCGAGAACGCTTACGAGCGCCTGTGCCTGCCGCTGTGCGATGTCTTGCGCGAATGGGGTGGTGTGGCGTCGGTCGGGGAGATCGACGGTGCGTTCTGCGATGGGCGCTACAACGTCAATCTCAACGGCCGCAAGCTGGTCGGCACTGCCCAGCGCTGGCGCCAGGGGCTGGGCGGCAAGCGCCCGGTGGTGCTGGTGCATGGGGCGCTGCTGCTGGACAACGAGCGCGAGTCGATGGTGGCGGCGGTCAACCGCTTCAACGACTGCTGTGGGCTGGAGCAACGTTGCCGCGCCGACAGCCATATTGCCTTGCATGAAGTGGTGCCCGCAGCCCCTTGGTTCGAACGGCTGTCCCAGGCCTACGCCGAGGTGATCGCGGCGCTGCCCAAGGATTAACGGGTGCCGTAGACCACCATGGTCTTGCCCTTGACCTGCACCAGACTACGTTCTTCAAGATCCTTGAGCACCCGGCCGACCATCTCGCGCGAACAGCCGACGATCCGCCCGATCTCCTGACGGGTGATCTTGATCTGCATGCCGTCGGGGTGGGTCATGGCATCCGGCTGCTTGCACAGGTCGAGCAGGCAACGGGCGACGCGGCCGGTGACGTCGAAGAAGGCCAGGTCGCCGACCTTGCGCGTTGTGTTGCGCAGGCGCTGGGCCATCTGGCTGCCAAGGGCGTAGAGAATGTCCGGATCGTGACGGGCCAGCTCGCGGAACTTGTCGTAGCTGATCTCGGCCACTTCGCACTCGGTCTTGGCCCGTACCCAGGCGCTGCGCTGCTGTTCGGGGCCCGCTGGTTCGAACAACCCCAGTTCACCGAAGAAGTCACCATTGTTGAGGTAGGCGATGATCATCTCATGACCTTCGTCGTCCTCGATCAGGATGGTCACCGATCCCTTGACGATGAACGACAGCGTCTCGGCCCGGTCGCCGGCGCAGATGATGTTGCTCTTGGCGGCATAGCGGCGGCGTTGGCAGTGCACCAGCAGCTTGTCGATATTCTTGATCTTGGCAGGGAGTGCTGAGGCTACCATCACGAAAATCCTGTTCGAGCGACGCAGAGGCATTTTTGTAGGAGGTTACTGACGGCGGGCGCCAGTGATTTGGCGTCAGCTTATCAGACACTTCGGCTTTATCGGCATGAAACCCCAACGTCTTGAGCTTTTCCGACAGCGCTACAAGGTCTAAGCTGACGACCTTTTACGAAATCAGGAGTCCGGATAGATGAAGGCACGCATCCAGTGGGCCGGTGAGGCCATGTTCCTCGGTGAGTCGGGGAGTGGGCATGTCGTGGTCATGGACGGTCCTCCCGAGGCTGGCGGTCGTAACCTGGGCGTACGCCCGATGGAGATGCTGCTGCTCGGCCTGGGTGGCTGCAGCAGTTTCGATGTGGTCAGCATCCTGAAGAAATCCCGACAGGCGGTGGAAAGCTGCGAAGCTTTTCTCGAGGCTGAGCGCGCCAGCGAAGATCCCAAGGTATTCACCAAGATCCACCTGAACTTCGTGGTCAAGGGCCGTGGCCTCAAAGAGGCGCAGGTCAAGCGAGCGGTCGAGCTGTCGGCCGAGAAGTATTGCTCGGCATCGATCATGCTCGATCGTGCGGGTGTGGAGATCACCCATGGCTACGAGATCGTAGAGCTGGGTTGAAGTGGTGGGGCCGCCTGGCGGCCCCTTTTCAGTCGCGCAGGGCCGGTAACGCGTCGAGCAACCATTGCGGCAGCTTTGCCCGCAACGACTGGCTCAGGTGCTCGCGGCGTTTCTGGTAAGCCAACCCAAGGCCGATAACGCCAAGCCCGATCAGGGTGATTACTACCGGGAACAGCAACGACTCGGCGAACACGTCATACGACAGGTAGCCCAGGTACGCCGCCACGCCCATGGCGCCGAATACCATGAACATCGGTCGGCGCAGCAGCACTGCACATCCCATCAGGCCAAGGTTGATCAGACAATAGAGCGCCTTGCCCAGCTCACTGTCGCTGTTCATCGAAGTCAACCCGCCCCAGAATGCCAGAAGCCCTGCCAGATAGCCCCAGTAGGCGTAATCGCGGCGCGTGCGACCATCGGCAGCCAGGAACACGGCCAGCAACAGCAGGCCGAACCACACCGAGACCTTCTGGCGCTGCTCCCAACTGAACACTTCGCCGTAGAACCATTCGCTGAGGTCCATGGACATGAACCACAAGGCCACGGCAATTGGCATCACGATGAAGGGGAAAGGCACCAGGCGCAGCATCGCCACCCCGGCGACGACGGTCGCCGCTTCCATCAGCAGCCAACCGCCCTGCACGTAGGTGTAGTACTGGTGGTAGTCGAACTGCAGGTCATCCAGCGGCCACCAGCCGAGCAGGCGCTCGATGGCGAAGACTGCCAATGGCACGATGCTTACGGCCACCGCAGCGAGAACGCCAGCAGCAATGACCTGTCCACGGCGCTGGAGTGACAGGGCGAACAGGGTAAGCGCGGCGATATAGAGGAGGGCGGCGGTCAGCAGTGCTGTATCACCAATGCGCATCCAGGCTTCGGTGAGCAACCAGCCCATGGCTGCCATGATCAGCAGCGCGCCGAAGTAGAAAGCGACATGGGCCAGCTGGAACCGGCCCTGTTGTTGCGGTTGCTGACGCAGGAACTCGAGCAGCGCCCGATCCTGTCCTGGCTGGAGAATGCCGGCGCTTACGGCGCTGGCCAGGTCCTTGGCATCGAAGCGCTCGGTCATCGGCTCGTCCTAGATTCGGTAGGTGCTCTTGGTCATCACCTTGGCCAGCAGGCTCATGCCGAAACGCACCGGGGCAGGGAAGCGGTAGCCGCCTGCTTCCAGTGCGGATTCGGCGTGTTGCTCTTCATCGACGCGCATCTGCTCGAGAATGGCGCGGGATTTTTCGTCTTCCTCGGGGATCTGTTCGAGGTGCTCGTCCAGGTGCTTGCAGACCTGATGTTCTGTGGCGGCGACGAAGCCCAGGCTGACCTTGTCGCTGACCAGGCCGGCGAGGGCACCGATGCCGAACGACATGCCATAGAACAACGGGTTGAGCACACTGGGATGACTGCCCAGTTGGCGGATGCGCTGTTCGCACCAGGCCAGGTGGTCGATCTCTTCCTCGGCGGCATGTTCCATGGCCTTGCGTACCTGCGGCAGCTTGGCGGTCAGTGCCTGGCCTTGGTAGAGCGCCTGGGCGCAGACTTCACCGGTATGGTTGATGCGCATCAGGCCGGCGATATGGCGGGTCTGGGACTCGTCCAGCTCGGCGTCAGGCTGGATGATCGCGGGCGAGGGACGGGAAGGTTGGCCGCTGAAGGGCAGCAAGGTGCGCATGGCGGTGTCAGCCTGCAGCAACAAGCGGTCGAGCGGTGAATAGTGACGTTCGGTAGCCATCGGGCACCTCCACTAAAGTGATGCCCGACAGTTTAACTCAATCATGCCGGATGGGCTTGCCTTGGGTCAGCCCGGTGGCCAGTTCATCTGACGCTGGCCGAGCACGTGCATGTGGATGTGATAGACCGTCTGCCCACCCTTGGGGTTGCAATTCATGACCACGCGGAAACCTTCCTCGCAGCCCTGCTCGACGGCCAGGCGCTGGGCGGTGAACAGGATGTGGCCAGCCAGTGCCTTGTCCTCTTCGGTCAGGTCGTTGAGGGTCGGGATGTGCTTTTTCGGGATGACCAGAAAATGTACCGGCGCCGCAGGGGCGATATCCTTGAAGGCCAGGATCTGGTCGTCTTCGTAGATGATATCCGCCGGGATTTCCCGGTTGATGATCTTGAGGAATAGATCGTCCACGTCATTTGCTCCTTGGTGAGGGTCGAAGCGCAGTGTACTCAGCGAAGCGCTGCTCGGACAGAGGTCATTCGGCGCCGATCGGGCAGTAGCGACGATGGATCACGCCCGCCAGCTTGCGGCTCAACCAGCGCGGCAGAAGGCGTGGGGCGAAGGCCAGCCAGCGATTGCGTCGGCCTGGCATGATCAGGGCGTGGTTCTTGTCCAGCGCGCGCACTGTGTAGAGCGCCACTTCTTCGGCACTCAGGCAGCGCGAACTGCCCTCCAGTCGCGGGATGTGTCGTTTTGCCGAGCGGATCGGGCCCGGGCACAACACCGACACCTTGATCCCGGTACGACGCAGTTCTTCGCGCAGGGCTTCCGAGAAACTCAGTACATAGGCCTTGCTGGCGCTGTAGCAGGCCATCCACGGACCTGGCGCGGCGCTGGCCAGTGAGGCTACGTTGAGGATCTGGCCGCCACCATGCACCGCCATCAGGTTGCCGATCGCGTGGCACAGGCGGGTCAGGGCGAGGATATTGACCTCCAGCAGGTCTTGTTCGTCGGCCCACTCATGGGCCAGGAAGGGCCCGTAGGTGCGCTGGCCGGCACAGTTGACCAGCAGGTCGATGCGCCGCTCGCCCTCTTCCAGCTCAAGTACGAATCCCGACAGGCGCAAAGGCTGGCTGAGGTCGCAGGCGCGCAGCAGAACCTCGACACCGAAGCGCTGGGTCAGCTCGATCGCGATCGGTTCGAGGGTTTCACGATGGCGTGCCACCAGGATCAGGTTGCGCCCGCGCCGCGCCAGGGCCTCCGCCAGGGCCAGGCCCAGGCCGCTGGAAGCTCCGGTGATCATGGCGTAACGGGTCATGCAAGGCTCCTGGGGGCGGAAGAGGGCGCCTAGTGTACAGCTTGGCCGGGGCGGTTGTGGTCTTTTGCAGGGGCTTCAGCGCGCCAGTTCAGCGCTGCGAAGCTGGGCTGCCTGGTATTCGTCACGCAGGCGCTCGATCAGCGCTGCCGTATCGGGCAGGTCATGGATACCGCCCGCGCCCTGGCCAGCCGACCACACGGTTTTCCAGGCCTTGGCTTCTTCATCCAGCGGTTTGAGCTTGACCTCGCCCGGATTGTGCTTGAGCGCGGCCATGTCGTAGCCGGCCTGCTCCAGGCTCTGGCGCAGAAAGCTGGCCGGCACACCCGACACCGCTGGGGTGTGGACGATGTCGGCAGCATGGGCATCGAGGAGCATTTTTTTGTAGGCGTCCTGGGCTTGGCTCTCGCGGGTGGCGATGAAGCGTGTGCCCATGTATGCGAGATCGGCGCCCAGCAGACGTGCCGCGAGAATTTCGTGACCGTGGTTGATGCAACCGGCCAACAGCAGGGTCTTGTCGAAGAATTGGCGGATCTCCGCGACCAGGGCGAACGGGCTCCAGGTCCCGGCATGACCGCCGGCGCCCGCAGCCACGGCGATCAGGCCATCGACGCCGGCTTCGGCGGCTTTCTCGGCGTGACGACGGGTGGTGACATCGTGGAACACCAGGCCGCCATAACCGTGCACTGCGTCCACTACCTCCTTCACCGCGCCCAGGCTGGTGATCACGATGGGAACCTGGTGCTCCACGCACAGGGCGAGATCGGCCTGCAGGCGCGGGTTGCTCGGGTGCACGATGAGGTTGACGGCATAAGGCGCGGGCGCATGCAACTGCGCGAGCCCTGCCTCGATCTCCTCCAGCCAGGCCTTGAAGCCGGCACTGTCGCGCTGGTTCAACGCCGGAAAACTGCCCACCACACCGTTGGCGCAGCAAGCCAGGACCAGCTGCGGGTTGGAAATCAGGAACATCGGCGCGGCAACCACAGGCAGTCGCAGACGGTGTTCAAGTGTTGCGGGCAGGGACATGGCAAGGCTCCTTTGCTCAGGGGGTATGCTCAGAACGGTTTGACCACCACCAGAATTACGACAGCCAGCAGGATCAATACCGGTACTTCGTTGAACCAGCGGTAGTACACATGGCTGCGGGTGTTCTGCCCGGCGGCGAAGCGTTTGCGCTGTGCGCCGCATACGTGATGGTAGCCGGTCAGCAGGATCACCAGGGTCAGCTTGGCATGCAGCCAGCCTTGGCTCAGCCAGCCGGGCGTGAGGTAGAGCATCCAGATACCGAACACGTAGGTGGCGATCATCGCCGGGTTCATGATGCCGCGGTACAGCTTGCGCTCCATGGTGACGAAGCGTTCCTGGCTGATGCTGTCCTGGCTCTGGGCGTGATAGACGAACAGGCGCGGCAGGTAGAACAGACCTGCGAACCAGCAGACCACGCTGACGATATGCAGCGCCTTGATCCAGAGATAGAGCATGGGGGAGTTCCTTCAGGTTTTCACGGTGGTCAGATAGTAGTGGTCCGGCGCTGCGAAGGGGTACCCAAGAGTTGTTACAGGCGTCACGTAACCCTATTATCGTGCGCTTTCCAGTGGTCTCGTTGATGAGGGGCAAGCGTTATGATCAAGGTCGGTATCGTCGGCGGCACGGGTTACACCGGTGTCGAACTGTTGCGCCTGCTGGCACAGCACCCACAGGCCGAGGTAGCGGTCATCACATCGCGCTCCGAGGCGGGTGTCGCGGTGGCCGACATGTACCCGAACCTGCGCGGCCACTATGACGGTTTGCAGTTCAGCGTACCGGACAGCAAGACGCTCGGCGCCTGTGACGTGGTGTTCTTCGCCACACCGCATGGCGTTGCCCATGCCCTGGCCGGCGAGTTGCTGGCTGCCGGGACCAAAGTCATCGACCTGTCTGCCGACTTCCGTCTGCAGGACGCTGTCGAGTGGGGCAAGTGGTACGGCCAGCCGCATGGCGCGCCGGAACTGCTCAAGGATGCCGTCTACGGCCTGCCTGAAGTGAACCGCGAGAAGATCCGCCAGGCGCGCCTGATCGCCGTGCCGGGTTGCTACCCGACCGCGACCCAGCTTGGTTTCCTGCCACTGCTCGAAGCGGGTCTGGCCGATCCGTCGCGCCTGATTGCCGACTGCAAGTCGGGTGTCAGTGGCGCCGGCCGCGGTGCTGCAGTGGGCTCGCTGTTCTGCGAGGCCGGCGAAAGCATGAAGGCCTATGCAGTCAAAGGGCACCGCCACCTGCCGGAAATCAGCCAGGGCCTGCGCCTGGCAGCGGGCAAGGATATCGGTCTGACCTTCGTGCCTCACCTGACTCCGATGATTCGCGGTATTCATGCCACCCTCTACGCAAATGTTGTCGACACCTCGGTCGACCTGCAGGCGCTGTTCGAGAAGCGCTATGCGAACGAGCCGTTCGTCGACGTGATGCCGGCCGGTAGTCACCCTGAGACCCGCAGCGTGCGTGGCGCCAACGTCTGCCGTATCGCCGTCCATCGCCCGCAGGGTGGTGATCTGGTGGTGGTGCTGTCGGTGATCGACAACTTGGTCAAGGGCGCGTCCGGCCAGGCGGTGCAGAACCTGAACATCCTGTTCGGGCTGGATGAGCGCATGGGCCTGTCCCACGCTGGCCTGCTGCCTTAATCGTCAAGCAGGTGAATAGGCCCGCCTCGTGCGGGCCTTTTCGTTTGTGTCGACCAAAGCCGCACAATTCTTGACCAATTTTCTCGGAGAAGCGGATAATGCGCGTCATCGAGTTTTATGGCGGCTTACGCCGGGAGAACCAACATGAGCGTTGAAACCTTCACCCCCACCGCTTTGGAGTTTACCCAAGGGGCTGCGCACAAGGTGAAGACCCTGGTATCCGAAGAAGGCAATGATCGCCTCAAGCTGCGTGTGTTCGTCACAGGCGGCGGCTGCTCGGGTTTCCAGTACGGCTTCACCTTCGATGAAGACGTGGCCGAGGACGACACCATTGTCGAGCGCGAAGGCGTTTCGCTGGTCGTTGACCCAATGAGCTTCCAGTATCTGGCGGGCGCCGAAGTGGACTACCAGGAAGGCCTGGAAGGCTCGCGCTTCGTGATCAAGAACCCGAACGCCGCTACCACCTGCGGGTGCGGTTCGTCGTTTTCGATCTGAGTCGCGCTTGAACGAAAACGCTGCGCAATTGCGCGGCGTTTTCGTTTCTGTCTTTCAGGCTGGGTAGATCGCGCCCAGTACTCGTAGCCCTCTGGCAGCCGTGACACTTGGGCGGTTAGCCGGGATGCCTTCGAGGCAGCAATGAGCCAGCCATGCGAATGCCATTGCCTCGACCCAGTCCGGATCGATACCTTTGGCGCTGGTGCTGGTCACTTTCGCGGCAGGCAGCAAGGCGGCCAGCCGATTCATCAGGGTGCCATTGCGCGCGCCACCGCCGCAGACCATCAGGGCCTCGGTATCCTGCTGGGCATTGCGCAAGGCATCGGTGATGCTGCGTGCAGTCAGCTCCAGCAGCGTGGCCTGAACGTCTTCGTCGCGGTAGTGCGGCAACGTTGCCAGGTGGGCATCGAGCCAGGGCAGGTTGAATACCTCGCGCCCGGTGCTCTTGGGGCCGTTGCCGGCAAAGAACGGGTCGCTCAGCAGTGCCGCCAGCAATTGGTCCTGCACCTTGCCACTCGCCGCCCATGCGCCATCGGCGTCGAAGGTCTGGCCGCGCTTGCGCTCGATCCATGCATCCAGCAGCACATTGCCCGGGCCGCAGTCGAAGCCATGTACCGGAGTGTCCTGGGCAATTAGGCTCAGGTTGCTGAAGCCGCCGACGTTGAGTACGGCCAGGCGCTGTCCCAGATGGCCGAACAAGGCTTCGTGGAAGGCCGGGACCAGCGGTGCGCCCTGGCCACCTGCGGCCACATCGCGGCGACGGAAATCACCCACCACGCAGATGCCGGTCAACTCGGCGAGCAAGGCCGGATTACCGATCTGCACGGTGAAGCCTCGGGCCGGTTCGTGGCGGATGGTCTGGCCGTGGCTGCCGATGGCGCGGATGGCGCTGGGCTCGAGTTTCTGCTCGGTCAGCAATTGCTGTATGCCTTCTGCAGCAAGGCCAGCCCAGCGGTTCTCGGCCAGCGCTGCCCGTGCGATCTCGTCAGGGCCGCTGGCGCAGAGGCTCAGCAGGTCCTGGCGAAGGTCGGAGGGCATGGGCAGGTAGCGGGTGGCGAGCAACCGGGGCTGCTCGCCTTGTTCGATCAGGGCAATGTCCAGGCCGTCAAGGCTGGTGCCGGACATCACCCCCAGGTAGAACGCCATGAATCAGCGCTTGTTGGCGGCGAGCAGCGTGGCCTTTTCCTGATCCATGCGAGCGATCAGGGGTTGGCTTTGCTGCATGAAGCGCTGGCGCTCGGCCTTGGCGATCGGATCGGCCATCGGCACCTTCTGGCTCAGCGGGTCGACATGGACGCCGTTGACCTGGAACTCGTAGTGCAGGTGTGGGCCAGTGGAGAGACCGGTGGTGCCGATATAGCCGATGATCTGGCCCTGCTTGACGTTGCTGCCGGTCTTGATGCCTTTGGCGAAGCCCTGCATGTGGCCATACAGGGTCTTGTAGGTGTTGCCGTGGGCGATGATGACGGTGTTGCCGTAGCCGCCCCGGCGGCCGGCCAGCTCGATGCGGCCATCACCGGCTGCCTTGATTGGCGTGCCGCGAGGCGCTGCATAGTCGACACCCTTGTGGGCGCGAATCTTGTTCAGGATCGGGTGCTTGCGTCCGGCGGAGAAGCGCGAGCTGATGCGGGCGAAGTCTACCGGTGTGCGGATGAACGCCTTGCGCAGGCTGTTGCCGTCAGCGGTGTAGTAGCTGGTATTGCCCTGTTTGTTGGTGTAGCGCACGGCGGTGTAGGTCTTGCCGCGATTGGTGAAACGCGCCGAGAGGATGTTGCCGGTGCCGATCACCTTGCCATCCATGACCTTCTGTTCGTAGACCACGTCGAATTCGTCGCCAGGGCGGATGTCCTGGGCGAAGTCGATGTCGTAGCCCAGCACGCGGGCCATATCCATGGTCAGGCTGTGGGAAAGGCCGGCACGTTGGGCCGAGGCCGAGAGCGAGCTCTTGATGACGCCATGGGCGTAGGCGGTTCGCACCAGGGGCTTGGTGATTTCGCGCTCGAACGCGTAACCCTTGTCGGTCTTGTTCAGGCGGATGCTTTCGAGGTTGCTGACCTGGCTGTGCAAGCTGGCCAGTTGGCCGTCCTTGTCCAGCTCGAACTGCAGCACCTGGCCGTGTTTAAGCTGGCTGAACTGCTTGGCTTGCTTGTCGCTGGCCAGCACGTCATGCACGACGTTGGCAGGCAGGCCCACTTTGGCGAACAGCGTGGAGAGGGTGTCGCCACGGGCGACCACGACTTCGCGATGGCCGGGAGCCTTGTCTTGCGCCTTTTCCTGTGCGACGGGTTGCGGTTGCTCGGCGGCCTGTTCTGTAGCGGGTTCATCCCCTTCGATCTGGGCGAAGGGCGAGCCGGTGGATTCGGTGGACTGCACCAGCGGTGCGGCCTTGGATTCGTCCTTGAGTTGCTCGGCCGGGGTTTCGAGCTCGAGGCTGAGGGTGGTCTTCTTCGCTTCTACGTCGCTGGAGGGAAATACCAGCAAGGCCAGGCTGAGCAGGGCGGCGATGCCGCTGGCGGCCAACAGATGGCTTTTCGGATAAAGCGGGGGCGCTTTAGGCGTGTCGTTGGTCATAGATAAGGTGACTTTGAAAAAGTGAATGAAAAAGGTGACTGAATACGCTGAAAAAGATGAATGACATGATGAAGATGAAATAACTGTATAAAATATAACCAAATCCATTTTCGCGCAAGGGCGCGTAGACGCCGCAAGGCGCCTCTCGGGTCACATTCCTTTGCGAAACTTGTATTTGACGGCCGATCTTGTATGGTTGGTCCCCTTTGAATCTGAGCCTTGCGGGTCTGTCTATGAAGTCGGTTGAAGAGCAGCTGGCGCTTATCAAGCGCGGTGCGGAAGAGGTGTTGGTCGAGTCGGAACTGGTGGAGAAGCTCAAGCGCGGCCAGCCGCTGCGTATCAAGGCTGGCTTCGACCCAACGGCTCCTGATCTGCATCTGGGCCATACCGTACTGATCAACAAGCTGCGGCAGTTCCAGGAGCTGGGGCACCAGGTGATCTTCCTGATCGGTGACTTCACCGGCATGATCGGTGACCCGAGCGGCAAAAGTGCCACGCGCCCGCCGCTGACCCGTGAGCAGGTTCTGGACAACGCCGAAACCTATAAACAGCAAGTGTTCAAGATTCTCGACCCGGCCAAGACCGAGGTGGCGTTCAACTCCACCTGGATGGATACGCTGACCCCGGCCGACTTCATTCGCCTGGCGTCCCAGTACACCGTCGCGCGCATGCTCGAACGTGACGACTTCGACAAGCGCTACACCAGCCAGCAGCCGATCGCCATCCATGAGTTCCTCTATCCGCTGGTGCAGGGTTACGACTCGGTTGCGCTCAAGGCTGATGTCGAACTGGGTGGTACCGACCAGAAGTTCAACCTGCTGATGGGGCGTGAGCTGCAGCGCGCCTATGGTCAGGAAGCTCAGAACATCGTGACCATGCCGTTGCTGGAAGGGCTCGATGGCGTGAAGAAGATGTCCAAGTCGCTGGGCAATTATGTGGGTATCCAGGAAGCGCCTGGGGTGATGTACAGCAAGTTGGTGTCGATTCCGGATACGCTGATGTGGCGTTACTTCGAGCTGCTGAGCTTCCGCTCGATGGAGGAAATCGATCAGTTTCGTGCCGATGTCGAGAAGGGCGCGAACCCTCGTGACATCAAGATCAAGCTGGCCGAAGAGATCGTGGCGCGTTTCCATGGTGAAGAGGCTGCGGCGAACGCTCACCGTGCTGCGGGCAATCGCATGAAGGATGGCGAGCTGCCGGAAGATCTTCCGGAGATCGAAGTGGTTGCGGCTGAGGCCCTGCCTATCGCGGCGGTGCTCAATCGTGCGGGCCTGGTGAAGAACTCGGCACAGGCACGTGATCTGCTAGGCAGTGGTGCGGTCAAGGTTGATGGTGCAGTCATCGACAAGGACTTCATGTTTGCGCTGGGTGCTACCCATGTGTGCCAGGCGGGCAAGAAGTCGTTTGGACGGGTTACGCTGAAGGCTGAGTGATCGCCTGATGGTGTAGCTATATATAAGCGGGGAGGCCGACAGGCCTCCCCGCTGTGTTTTCAGCGATCCGGAAGATTCTTGAAATAAAAGGTTGACGCCCTCTCAGATCCCCTTATAATGCGCCCCACTTCCGCAGCAAATGGAACGCAAAACTTCTTGTTAATCAACGAGTTAAGCGAGTTCGGTGAGGCGTGAAAGGCTTCGGTCACCTGATCGGCAGCGGTGAAAAAGGCAGTTGACAGCATCTTCGAGTGCTGTATGATTCGCCTCCCGCTACGAGAGATCGCAGCGAGTCAAGTGTTTGAAGCTAAACGAG